>NZ_JAOSZD010000002.1:0-594970 GCF_034438835.1 Nesterenkonia sp. HG001
GGTGGTGCAGGTGTGTGGGACGGATCAGGGTCATCGCGGCTCGGGCGATGGTGCGCATCCTGGGGGTGTCGATCTCCCCGGTGGTGTAGGCGGTCCAGGTGGTGGGCAGGCTGGTCAGGGTGGTGCGGGCAGCGGTGAGGATCCCAGAGGTCACCGCTTCGGTGGCGCCCAGGATCAGGGCGGCATCGCGCAGGGCGGCATCGCGGGCGGCGCGGCGTTCATGAAAGGCCAGTCCGGTGGCTAGGGCTTCACGCTCGCGCCGGTCCTGATAGGTCAGCAGTGTGGTGACTAGTTTTGCTTCGGCTCTCCGGGAGGCGAGCAGCAGGTCGAATCCGGTGGTGAGTTCGGGTTCGGCGTCCAGGTGCGCGATCCGTGCAGGCAAGCCGCCAGCGACGTCGTCGTCGCCGGCTCTTTTTCCTCTGCTGTTCCGGTGCTGGTGCTCCATGTCCTCCACGCTATCCACCCCCTATGACACGCCTCGGAAGCGGGCCGTCGTCTTCCGTGATTCTCACGCTATGCGGCACCTCTGACGCGTACCTTTCTGCCCACGCGCGGTGACACCGCGCAGCCGGCCCCTGTGCCGCCGAGGCGCCGCCTCGCCGTCGGCAGACCTTGTGTCACGTCGCGCCCGAGCGAGATGGTCGTGCTGACGGGGATCATCATCCACGGCAGGAGGGCCGACATGTCATCCACCGCAGCAGTCACGGACACCGCCTCGGGCGAGCCTCAGAACCTCACGCAGAAGCTGATCCGATCGCATCTGCTCGAGGGTGAGCCGCGGCCGGGGGAGGAGATCGCCCTGGCCATCGACCAGACCCTGACTCAGGACGCCACCGGAACGATGGTGATGCTGGAGCTGGAGGCGATGGGTCTGGATCGAGTACGCACCGAGCTCTCTGCCCAATATGTGGACCACAACCTGCTTCAGACCGATGAGAAGAACCCGGAGGACCATCTGTTCCTGCAGTCCGGGGCCCGTCGCTTCGGCCTGTGGTTCTCCCGCGCAGGCAACGGGGTCTCCCACCCGGTCCACCAGGCGCACTTCGGTCGGCCCGGCGCAACCATGGTCGGATCCGACTCCCACACCTGCGCGGCTGGGGCGTTGGGGATGCTCGCCGTCGGCGTCGGTGGACTCGAGGTGGCCATGGCGATGGCGGGCGAGCCGCTGTACGTGACCATGCCCGAGGTCTGGGGCGTGGAGCTCACGGGCGACCTGCCGCCTTGGACCTCGGCCAAGGACGTCGTCCTGGAGATGCTCCGGCACCACGGTGTCACCGGCGGGTCCCGCCGTGTCATCGAGTATCACGGCGACGGCGTCCGGACGCTCAGCGCGATGGACCGTCACGTGATCGCCAATATGGGTGCCGAGCTGGGCGCGACCACCAGCGTCTTCCCCGCTGACGACGAGGTGCGCCGTTTCCTGGCAGAACGCGGCCGCGAGGACCAGTTCGTCCAGTGGGAGGCGGACGAGCAGGCGGACTACGACGTCACCGAGCACATCGACCTCTCCGCCCTGGAGCCGCTGATCGCCGCGCCGTCCTCGCCGGGGAATGTGACTCCGGTGCATGAGGTCGCCGGTGAGGAGGTCGACCAGGTCGTCGCGGGCTCCTCGGCGAACCCCGGGCTCCGTGACTTCGCCGTGGTCGCTGAGATCCTGCGCGGCCGGCAGATCGACCCGCGGGTCTCGCTGGACATCAATCCCTCATCCCGGGAGATCTATGCCGACATGGCCCGTGGCGGCTGGCTGTTGGACCTCATCTCCGCAGGCGGTCGCATCCACCAGTCCGGCTGCATGGGCTGCATCGGCATGGGGCAGGCGCCGGCAGTGGGTCGCAACAGCCTGCGCACCATGCCCCGGAACTTCCCCGGGCGCTCCGGCACGGATGAGGACTCCGTGTGGCTGTGCTCGCCGGAGACCGCGGCGGCCTCGGCGCTGACCGGGCGCATCACCGACCCTCGGACTTTGGAGGACGAACCGGGCCTGAGCTGCCCGGTGCCCCGGATGCCGGAGGCTCCCACCGTCGACCGGCAGATGCTGGTGGCGCCCCTGCCCGCGGAGGAGGCTCGCGACGTCGAGCTGGTCAAGGGCAGCAACATCAGCGCGCTGCCCGAGTTCGACCCGCTGCCCGAAGATCTGGACGTGCCGGTGCTGCTGAAGGTCGGCGACGACGTCTCCACGGACGAGATCATGCCCGCCGGATCCCGCGTGCTGCCGTACCGCAGCAACATCCCCAAGATCAGCGAGTTCGTCTACATCCAGGTCGACCCCACCTACCCGGATCGGGCAGTGGCGGCCGACGGCGGCCACGCGATCCTCGGCGGAGTGAACTACGGGCAGGGCTCCTCCCGCGAGCATGCAGTGATCGCCCCGCGTCACCTGGGTCTGCGCGTGGTGATGGCCCGGTCCTTCGCGCGCATCCACTGGCAGAACCTGGCCAACTTCGGGGTGCTGGCGCTGGAGTGCGACGAGGACGTCTACGCCACCATGGCCCAGGGTGACAGGCTGCGGCTGCGGGGACTGCACGAGGCGCTGCGGGCCGGATCCGAGGTGCCGGCCGCCATCGTCGGCGGCGACGGGGACAGTGAGGGCGAGCGGCAGATCACGTTGCGTCACCGGCTCTCGCCCCGGCAGGTGGAGATGGTCCTGGTCGGCGGCCGGATCGCCCAGCGTGCGGCCGCTGAGGCCTGAGCGCCGGCTCAGCCGCTGGGGCTCAGTGCCCGGCGCCGAGCTTTCCTGCCATGCGCTGATGCATGGCTGCGCTGGCGCCGTCGAGCCCGGCGATCTCCACGTGCTTGCCGTACTTGGCATACTTCTCGCAGATCGCGTCGAGCGCCGCCACCGTGGAGGCGTCCCAGACCTCTGAGCTGAAGAGGTCGATGACCACATGGTCCGGGTCGTCCCGGTAGTGGAACTGGGTGTACAGGTCGTTGGACGAGGCGAAGAACAGCTGGCCCTTGACCTGATACTTGGCGACCTCCTCGCCGAAGTGCTCGTCCACGTGACGGGTCACCGTGGCCAGGTGGGCCACCCGGCGTGCGAAGAGGATCATCGCGGTCACCACGCCCAGGATGACGCCGATGGCCAGGTTGTGCGTCCACACGGTGGCGATCACGGTCACCAGCATGACCGCGGTCTCGCTCTTGGGCATCATGCGCAGGGTGGAGAGCCGGACGCTGTGCCAGTCGAAGGTCGCGACCGAGACGAAGATCATCACCGCCACGAGGGCACCCATCGGGATCAGCGCGACGATGTCGCCCAGGGCGACAGCGAGGATCAGGACGAACACACCGGCGCAGAAGGTGGAGATGCGGGTCCGGGCTCCGGAGGCCTTCACATTGATCATGGTCTGGCCCACCATCGCGCAGCCGCCCATGCCGCCGAAGAAGCCGGTGATGATGTTCGCCGCGCCCTGCCCCCAGGACTCGCGGACCTTCTCCGAGCGGGTGTCGGTGACGTCATCGACCAGCTTGGCTGTCATCAGGGATTCGAGCAGTCCCACCACGGCCATGCCGAGGGAGAACGGAGCGATGATCTGGAACGTCTCGAGGGTCAGCGGGACGTCAGGGATGAACAGCGAAGGCAGGGAGTCCGGGAGGTCGCCCTTGTCCCCCACGGTCGGCACGTTGAAGGCGAAAGCCACCGAGATGACGGTCAGCAGAATGATGGAGACCAGCGGAGCGGGCACGATCGTGGTGATCCGCGGCAGCAGGTAGATCACGATGAGCCCGACGGCCACCATCGGGTAGACCAGCCAGGGGACTCCGATGAGCTCGGGGAGCTGGGAGGTGAAGATCAGGATGGCCAGCGCATTGACGAAGCCGACCATGACGGAGCGCGGGATGAACCGCATGACCTTGGCGACGCCGAGGACGCCCAGCAGGACCTGGAAGATCCCGGCCAGGATCACGGCGGCGATGAAGTAGTCGATCCCATGGCTCTCGACCAGGGGTGCGATGACCAGTGCGGTGGCGGCTGTCGCGGCAGAGATCATGGCCGGCCGTCCGCCGAGGAAGGCGATGGCGACGGCCATGGTGAAGGAGGCGAACAGCCCGTATCGCGGGTCCACTCCGGCGATGAGGGAGAAGGCGATGGCTTCTGGGATCAGGGCCAGTGCCACGACGAGGCCTGCGAGGAGCTCGACCTTCAGCAGTCGGGGAGACTTCAGGGTCCGCAGGACTGACTGTCGGTCCTCCGGATGGGCGATGGACTCCTCCGGATGCGCGACGGCGGGTGAGGGTGCGGGGGCCATGGGGCTCCGTTCTGGGGTCGGGACACCGGTGTGTGCCACGTGCAGGGCACAGATGTGTCCGGCTCTTCAAGGGACGGCGGGGCGCGACACTGCGCCAGGTGTGATGGGCGAGGAGCGGCGGGCGGGGCACACCCGGCTCACGCGAGACAACACTACCCTTACGTAAGGGAAGAGTCAGAATGATGTGAGAAGAGTCTCAGGTGCTGAGATGGGACTCCAGGTCTGCGAGCATCGCGTCAGCTTCTGCCAGGCTGCGCGCCAGGCGGGCACGTTCAGTCCGCAGGCGCTCCAGGGTCTCCGCGGCCTCCTGGCGTCGGCCCGCGTCCATGCCCCGCTCCCAGAGGGAGAGCACCTCGCCGATCTCGTCCAGGCTGAATCCCAGGGGTTTGAGCCTCCGGATGCGCAGCAGCCGCTGCAGGTCCTGTTCGGAGAAGAGGCGGTACCCCGCCTCGGTGCGGCCGCTGGCCGGCAGCAGCCCGATGTCGCCATAGTGGCGTATGGAGCGCAGTGACAGCCCCGTCCGCTCGGCAAGTTCGCCGATGTGCATGGTTCTGTCGCCCTGCTGGTCCACCGTCGGCCTCCTGACGTGATGCCGGGCGCGTCCGGCATGTCGGGGTGAACTCTCACGTTGCGGTAGGTTCTCACGATAGATCCTACCTCCCCGGGCGTCCAGCGCCGCGCGGACCTGGGAGGATGGCAGCAGCAGGCAGCGCCTCACAGACCTCTCAGGAAGGAGCGGGACATGTCGGTGACCGATCGCCCGGACGATTCACCAGGCGGACAGGCCGCACGGCGTCGGACCTTCGCCATCATCAGTCACCCGGACGCCGGAAAGTCCACGCTCACCGAGTCTCTGGCCCTGAACGCCCAGGCGATCGACGAGGCCGGGCACATCCACGGCAAGGCGGGACGGTCCGCCACGGTCTCGGACTGGATGGGCATGGAGAAGGAGCGTGGAATCTCCATCTCCTCGGCCTCCATGCAGCTCCAGCACCGTGACGTCGTGCTGAACCTCCTCGACACCCCCGGCCACGCGGACTTCTCGGAGGACACCTACCGTGTGTTGGCGGCCGTCGACGCCGCCGTCATGCTCATCGACGCGGCCAAAGGGCTGGAGCCGCAGACCATGAAGCTGTTCAGGGTCTGCCGGCACCGGAACATCCCGATCATCACGGTCATCAACAAATGGGACCGCCCCGGCAAAGAGGCGCTCGAGCTGATCGACGAGATCCGTGAGGAGACAGGACTGACACCCACTCCGGTCACCTGGCCGGTAGGCATCGCCGGGGACTTCCGCGGCTACGTGGAACGCGGCACCGGAGATCTCACGCTGATCCGCGCGACGCCGGGCGGCCGTCAGGCCGCGGAGGAGGAGCACCTGGACGCCGACCAGGTCGATCGGGTGGCGCAGGAGCTCCCCGAGCTCGCCGAGGCACTTGAGGAGTCCGAGCTGCTCGAGGCCTCGGGGGCAGACCATGACCAGGACACGTTCCTGGCCGGGATCTCCACACCGGTGTTCTTCGCCGCGGCGGTCCGCCATCTGGGAGTGCCCCGTCTGCTGGACGCCCTGACCGAGCTCGCCCCGCCGCCGGAGCCACGCCCCGACGTCGACGGCGCCCCGCGGCAGCTGGACGCGCCCTTCAGCGCCTTCACCTTCAAGATCCAGTCCGGAATGGACGCGGCCCACCGCGACCGGCTGGCCTTCGTGCGAGTCTGCTCCGGGGTCTTCCACCGGGGGATGACGGTGACCTCGGCGCGCACCGGACGGCCCTTCTCCATGAAGTACGCCCACCTGGCCTTCGGGCGCACCCGAGATGTCGTCGACGTCGCCTACCCGGGTGACGTGGTCGGCATCGTCAACGCCTCGGCCCTGCGGATCGGGGACACGCTCTTCGAGGCCGAACCCGTGGTGTACCCCCCGTTGCCGCGCTTCGCACCTGAGCACTTCGCCGTGGCACGGCCGGCCGACATGGGAAGGATGAAGCAGTTTCGGCGCGGCGTCGACCAGCTGGAGGCCGAGGGCGTGATCCAGGTGCTGCGTTCCGAGCGACGCGGCACCCATGTGCCCGTCCTGGCCGCGGTGGGCCCCATGCAGTTCGAGGTCGTCGAGCACCGGCTGCGTGAGGAGTTCCGCTCACCGTCGAAGCTCGAGCCTCTCGGGCACTCGCTGGCCCGCGCCACCGACACCGACTCGGCCGAGGAGCTGGCGGCGATGGCCGGGGTCGAGGTGCTGGAGCGCAGCGACGGTCAGCTGCTGGCGCTGTTCCGCGACCGCTGGCACCTGCTCGGCATCGAGCGCACCCGGAAGCATCTCACCCTCGAAGCCCTGGTGGCGGCGTGACTCACGAGCACGATCCGGCCGTCCGCAGGTCGCCCGGGCGCCCCTGGGCGATCGTCACCGCCGGCTCAGTGGCCACCGTGATGAGCGCCCCCGGTCAGACTGCGGCCATCGCGGTCTTCACCGACCCGCTCATCGACGAGCTGGACATCACCCGCAACGCACTCTCCACCAGCTATATGGTGGCCACGTTGCTGGGAGCGTGCGCCCTGCCGTTCATCGGCCGCGCCCTGGACCGGTACGGCATCGGACGGGTGATGGTCGCGATCGGGCTGGTGTTCGGGGCGGTGCTGGTGGCGCTGAGCCTGGTCACCGAGATCATCGGGCTCACACTGGGCTTCATCGGTGTCCGGATGGTCGGGCAGGGGGCTCTCGGACTGGCGGCCTCCACCGCGGTCGCGGTGCACATCACGCGGCGCCGCGGCCTGGCGATCGGCATCAAGACGGCGGTGGGGTCGGCCGGGATCGCCATGGCCCCGGTGCTGCTGGAGTGGATGATCCGCCACCTGGGCATGTCCACCGTCTGGCTGATCGAGGGCCTGCTGGTCTGGGCCGTGGTGATCCCTGTGGCGTTGTACTTCCGGCGGCTGCCGCGCCCGCTGGCCGAGCCGGAGCGCAGCCCGAGCTCCGGATCGATCTCCGCCGCGGCGCCGCAGCTGCACTGGACGGCGTCCCAGGCCGTCCGCGCTCCGATGTTCTGGATCATCACGGCGGGGGTCGCAGCCTCCGGGATGCTGGGAACCGGCTTGCAGTTCCATCAGATCGCGGCCCTCGGTGAGCGCGGGCTCAGCCCCACCGAGGCCGCCGCGAACTTCGTGCCGCAGGCGGTCGCGATGCTGGTGGTCACCATCGGTGTCGGAGGTCTGGCCGATCGGCTGGCGCCGAAGGTCGCCGTCGCCGCCTCCATGCTGCTGCTCGCGGGCTCGATGGCCTTTCTGACGCTGGTGACGGACCCCTGGACCGGGGTCATCTACGGGGCTCTCCTCGGGGCTTCCGGCGGAGCCGTACGCACAGTGGAGGCTGCCTCCTTCGCCAAGTACTTCGGCACGCTCCATCTGGGAGCGATCCGCGGGATCGTGACCACTGTGGCGGTGGGATCCACGGCTTTCGGCCCGGTGATGCTGTCGCTGGGGCTGGACCTGGTCGGCTCCTATGCGCTCACGGCGGCGATCCTCGCGGCCATTCCGGTGGTGGTGGGCGTGGCGGCGCTGTTCGCTCCGGAGCCGGATCGACAGGGTCAGCCCACCGGCTGAGCCCTCAGCGCCCCGAGCATGGGGCGCAGCTTGGCCCAGGTCTCGGCGAGCTCCGACTCCGGCTCGGAGCCGGCCACGATTCCGCAGCCGGCATAGAGCCGCATGTGGCGTCGGTCCGCGGAGAGGATGCCGCCGCGCAGCGCGACGCCGAAGTCTGCGTTGCCCTGGCCGTCCACCCAGCCCACCGGCCCGGTGAAGGGTCCGCGGTCCAGGTCTTCCAGGCGAGCGATGAACTCGGCCGCCGTCGCCGTCGGTGTTCCGCAGATCGCGGCCGTCGGATGGGCCCGCTCGGCCACCAGCAGTGCAGGTGGGACCCGTGGCGCCACCGGCTCTGCCCCGACCCGGCCGCTGTCGGTGCAGTCCTTCACCAGCCTGCCGGTGACATCGGTGGAGAGGTGGTACACATTGGGCAGCCTCAGCACGGTCGGCGGGTTCTGCGCGCTGATGACCTCCACCACGGGCGCCAGCTGCGTCAGCAGGGACTGCACCGCGATCTCATGCTCCGTGCGTTGCTTCGGGTCCTCCATCAGCAGGACGCCGGCCTCATCATTCGGCAGGGAGCCGTCCACGGTGCCCGCGAGCACGCGGGCGGCCATCCGCTCGCCACGCACTGTGACCAGCATCTCAGGGGTGGCGCCCAGCACCTCGCCCGCCCGGTAGATCCAGCAGTCGGAGTACTCACGGGTCAGCGCGGCCAGCACCGAGCCCGCGGAGAACGGTGTGTCGGCGGTGACGACGACGTCGCGGCCCAGCACGAGCTTCTCCAGCCGGCGCTCCGCGATGGCCTGCACTCCGGCCTCCACCGCCTGCAGATAGTGCGAGACCGGGTGTGTGCCCTTCTGCAGGGCGGTCTCGGGGGCAGTCTCGGGGGCGGTGTCGGCGGCATCCTTGGCCGGAGCGAGGACGCCGTCCTCGATGCCGAGCCCATGGCGGTCCAGCACGGTCTCGACGGTGAGATCGCCCTCGGACTGTTCGCCGATGACGGTCACCCAGGTCCGGCCGGCCACTGAGCCGAGTACCAGTTCCGGGAGGACCAGCACCGAGTCTGCGGCAGAGTCGGAGGAGTAGGTGACCGAGGTGAACGCGGTGGGGCCGCAGCCGGGCACATCGCGCAGCTGCTCCGGACGCGGATCCTCGGTGATGCTCTCGAGTCGCCGTTCCCACCAGTGGGCGAGCTCGGCGAAGCGCTCGGAGCCGTGGGCGGCAGCGCGGTCCGCCACGCCCAGACCGATGATCCCTTCGCCATGGCGGACCCACGTGCCGCTGGGCTGGAGCCGGGGCAACAGGTCGGTCAGGGCGACGTCATCGGGGAGGGCGACCGTCACCGAGACGGCGCGCAGAAACTGGGCATGCATGGCGCTGGCCAGTCTATCGCCGAACCTGTCGCTGCCCGCCGTGCGCACCTCCGCTCGCGATCTGGGACAATGCTGGGGTGACTCAGGAGCAGCACGCCCAGGGCAACCGGGCTGATCTGGACAAGAAACCGGCCGACGTCGCCTCGATGTTCGACGAGGTCGCAGCCCGCTATGACCTCACCAACGATGTCCTGTCCTTCGGGCAGACGCGGCTGTGGCGCCGTCGGCTGGTCGAGGCGCTGGACGTGAGACCGGGGGAGCGGGTCCTAGACCTGGCTGCTGGGACGGGCACCTCCACCGAGCCGTTCGTCGCCGCCGGCGCCGAGGCGATCGCCTGCGACTTCTCCCTCGGAATGCTCCAAGTGGGCAAACGTCGCCGCCCGGACATGACGTTCGTCGCAGGCGACGCCATGGACCTGCCGTTCGCGGACGACACCTTCGACGCCGTCACCATTTCCTTCGGGCTGCGCAACGTCGCCGAGCCGCTCGCCGGGCTGGCCGAGATGCTGCGGGTGACCCGCACCGGCGGCCGACTGGCCGTCATGGAGTTCTCCGATCCGACGTTCCGCCCGTTCAACCGGGTCTACAACGAGTACCTGATGCGCGCCCTGCCGTCGGTGGCCCGCGCGGTGTCCTCCAACCCGGAGGCCTATGTGTACCTGGCCGAGTCCATCCGTGCCTGGCCGGATCAGGAAGAGCTGGCTGCGCAGATCACCGGGGTCGGATACTCGGATGTGAAGTACCGCAACCTCTCCGGCGGCATCGTGGCGATCCACCACGCCCGCAAGCTCGGTAGGCTGGACTCCGATGACTGAATCAGCAGCCGAGCCCCTGCCGTTGAGACTGCCGGCAGGGTTTGATGCCCTCGCCGACGACGAGCCCCTCGCCGCCGAGGTCTTCCGTGCCCTCGGAGAGGTGGAGGAGCGCCTGCTGCAGGCATTGTCCAGCTCAGACGGACTGGCCAACACCTCCGCCCGCTACCTGGCCGAGGCCGGTGGCAAGCGCATCCGTCCCCTGCTGACCATCCTCACCTCGCTGCTGGGCGACGGCCCGGACGTGCGCGTCCGCGAGGCCGCGGTCGTCATGGAGATGACGCATCTGGCCACGCTCTACCACGACGACGTGATGGACTCCGCCCCGGTGCGTCGTGGTGCCCCGGCCGCCCACGAGGTGTGGGGCAACTCGGTGGCCATCCTCACCGGAGACCTCATCCTGGCCCGCGCCTCCCAGCTGATGACCGCGATGGGCGACGAGGGAACCCGGGTGCAGGCCAGGACCTTCGAGCGCCTCGTCATGGGGCAGCTGCACGAGACGGTCGGTCCGCGCGAAGGCGATGACCCCCAGAAGCACTACCTCTCGGTCGTCGCCGACAAGACCGGCTCCCTGGTGGCCGCGGCGTCCCGGCTCGGCGCCACCTTCGGAGGTTGTGCGCCCGAGGTCGCGGACATGCTCAGCTCCTACGGGGAGGCCGTGGGAGTGGCCTTCCAGCTGGCCGACGACGTCATCGATCTCACCTCCGACGGCGAGACCTCCGGCAAGACGCCGGGCACGGACCTCCGGGAGGGGATCCCCACCCTACCGGTGCTGCTGCTCCGCGAGCGGGCCGCGGCCGGTGAGCAGGAGGCATCCGAGACGCTGCGCCTGGTCGACGGGGACCTCGGCGAGGACGAGGCCCTTGCTGAGGCCGTGGCCGCCGTCGTCGCTCATCCGGTGACCCAGGAAGCCTGGGATGTCGCTCATGCCTGGTCCGCGCAGGCCAAGGAGTCCCTGGCCGGGCTTCCGGACTCCACGGTGAAGACGGCGCTGCTCTCCTTCGCCGACGCCGTCGTCGACCGCGAGAGCTGATCAGCTGCGCTTCGCGGCCAGGACCTCGGACAGCGCTGCGGCGAGCTGCCGCGCCTTCGTGGCGCGGGTCTGGACCGCCACGGGATGGCGCACCTGCCGGTAGAGCATGTCATCGCTGTAGCGGGGAAACACGTGCAGGTGATAGTGCCAGACGTGTTGGTTGCCGGCAGGTTCGTTGTGCTGGCGCACTGAGGTGCCCTCGGGCTTCCAGGCCAGCTTCATCGCCAGCGCCACGTCCCGGGACATGACCCCGATGCGGGCCAGCAGGTGGTCGTCGAGGTCATAGAGCGCCTCCCGATGGGCGATCGGGCTGATCATCGCGTGCCCCTCATGGGGGCCGAAGCCGTCGCAGGCCATGAACACCATGAGCTCCTCGTCCTGGAAGACCAGGTCGGTGAGCTCACACCGGTTATAGGGGTCGCTGACGTCACCGTGGGCCAGGTCGCAGAATGGACAGGGATAGCCTTCCGGGGCGTGGGAGGTCCACAGCGGCATCAGTCCTCCTCGAAGGAGAACTCGAGCAGGTCGAGGATGAATTCGCTGACGGTGGCGTCCTCGTCGTTCCAGTGGTGCTGGGCGTTGCTGCGACGGCGGATCAGCGGATCCGGGACGTCCAGGATGTCCAGGGGGATGCCCCATACCCAGCGCTCGTCCTCGTCCTCCAGGAACAGCAGGTGCCCGTCCTCGACTTCCAGCTCGTCAGGGTCGAAGAAGAAGTGGTAGGCCTCCATGAGCTCCTCGCAGCGGCCCAGGGCACGGTAGAACTCCTCGAGCACCAGAGGCAGCTCGACTCCCTCAGGGAGCTCCGCCTCGCGCAGTGCCGCCGCGAGATCCGCGGCGGAGTAGCCCTCCTCCGGGGTCCACTTCTCATCCAGGTACTTCGGGACCAGGTCCTTGAACTTCTCCACCAGCATCTCCGCCATGGGCGCCAGTCTACTGGGAGGTCAGCGCCTCCAGAGCCTCGGCCACCCGGTGCCGGGCGTTCGGGTCCAGGCCCTGCACGGGACGGGGCAGACAGTCCGCTGGGGCGAGCCCGAGATGCTCGGCCGCCGCCGCGGCGACCCGCAGGCTGCCATGCTCGGCGAACAGCGGCCACAGCGGTGCCAGGTGCGCATCATCGCCGGTGCGCACCAGGCGGGCCGCCGCCTCGGGCAGCACCCCGCCGATCACTGAGAACCAGGCCTGGCAGCCGGCACGCAGGCCGCGCGCGGCCGAGGGGTCCCCGGAGATGCCGACGGTGACGTGCTGCGGAACGGCCGCGCGCACGGCGTCGACGACGTCCTGAGCCTCGACGGGATCAGCGGGGAGCGGCGGAATCTTGACCGAGGCAATGCCGTCCAGCGCGGCGATCCGGCCGTAGAGCGCCGGCGTGAACCGGAAGCCTGTGGTCGTGGGGTTGTCGTAGAGCACCACCGGCAGCTCTGTGTGCGCACAGACGGTGCGGAAGAGCTCGAACACCTCGTCGGCGGAGAGCGGCTGATAGGTGATCGGAGCCAGCAGCACCCCGGCCGCCCCGGCCTCCTCGGCGTCACGGACGTGGTCCAGCACCGCGGAGGTGCGCAGCGCGCCCACCCCGGCCAGCACGGGGGTGCCCGCAGCGTGGGCGACGGCGAGCTCCACCACCCGGCGCCGTTCTGCCCGATCCAGGTAGGCATAGGACCCGGTGGAGCCCAGCATGGTCACGGAGTCCGCCCCGGCCTCGGCGGCGCGGGCGACCAGGTGCGCCACGGCCTCCTCGTCGAGGTGCTCGGCGGCACTTGGGTGGGTGCCGGAGCGACGCATCGGGGTCAGCGGGAAGGCGGAGAGGCCGGTCAGCGGGTGGGACGGCATGGCTCAGCCTCCCGGGAGCAGTCGGCGGGCCGAGGAGTCGGCGCCCAGGTGCTGACACAGTGCGTCCGCGGCAGCGTGTAAGGCGTCATCGTCCAGCGGCTCGAGGGCGTCCAGGATGAACAGGGCGGCCGAGGTCGACGTCGTCAGCGCGGTTCGCCGACACTGCCTCCAGTTCCATCGGCGGCACGTGACTCCGACGTCGTCGCGCCACACCACTTCTCCCGGTGCCGGGTGGTCGATCACCGGTTCCCCGGCGGAAGCGGTCTCGAAGGACTCTTCGCCGGTGGCGCGCACCAGCATGGGCGGGCCCTGGTAGCGGTGCAGGTCCTCTCCGCCGAGCGGTACGCGGTGCAGCACGGAGACGGCGTTGTAGACATCGGTGAGTCGGTTGATCCGGGGGAGCCCGTCGCCGGCGGCCCGACGAAGCAGCGCCTCGAGGCTGCTGGCCGTCTTCTTGGGTTTCGCGCCGAAGGCGCGGTAGGTCTCTCGCCAGGCCGCCACGTGCGGCACCTGCGAGGCGGATCGGGAGGCGAGCTCCTCGCGGGCGGAGGACTCTGCCCGGCGCAGCAGCGCCTCGCTGGCCTCGTCGCCAGGACCGGCGTCCACGTCGTCGACGGTGAGCAGCAGTGCCCGGTAGTCGGGGCGCAGGGTGAAGACGTCTTCGGAGACGGCCGCGCCGGTCAACGGGTCCAGTGCGGTGTGGGGGTGATCCGTCATGGGGTTCCTTCCGAGCGGGGATCGTGGACGGGTTCGTGGACGGTGAGCGAGAAGTGCGCCGGCGCCTCACCGGTGCAGGCATAGGAATGGGGCGCATCGCCGGGGAAGGCCAGGGCGTCACCGGGACCGAGGTGGTGGGGCTCGCCGTCGACCTCGAGCACCATCTCTCCCTCCAGGAGGTGCAGCAGCTCCCGGGTGCCGCGCAGATGGGGTTCGCTGCGGTGCACCTCGCCAGGACGCAGCGTCCAGTCCCACAGCTCGACGACGTCGGGCCGGTCACCGGAGGCCACCAGCACTCCGCGGCCTCCGTGCTCGCCCTGCCAGAGGGTCGCACCTTCGCCAGCACGGGTGAGCTGCACCGGCCGCCGAGGCGGCTCCACCAGGGCAGGAAGTCCGGTGCCCAGTGCCTCGCTGAGCTTCAGCAGAGTGCCCAGGGTGGGGTTCGTCGAGCCCTGCTCGATGTTGACCACCATCCGGCGGCTGACAGCAGCCGCCTCGGCCAGCTGGTCCAAAGTCCAGCCGCGGTGCCGGCGTGCCGTCCGGATCCGTCGGCCCAGAGTCTGGTTCATGTCCACGAGGTGCACTTTACTGCACTGTCAGTGCATCCTGGTAGGCGGACCTCAGGGAGGATGTGAGTTCTCTCATGTTCGGCCGCATCCGGCCCCGTCGGGAACAGCCTGGGGTGAGTCGGCGTTGACCAATACGGCATACTGTTCTGTGGTATTCGCGCCGAAAGGAAGTCGTCCGTGACTGAGAACCCCCGCCAGCGGCCCCTCCGTGTGGCCATCATCGGCTCCGGTCCCGCCGGGGTGTACGCGGCGGACATCCTGTCGAAGTCGCAGAAGAAGAGCGACATCGAGTTCAGCATCGACCTCTTCGACCGGTATCCCGCCCCCTTCGGGCTCATCCGCTACGGTGTGGCCCCGGACCACCCACGCATCAAGGGCATCATCAAGGCCCTGCACAAGGTGATGGACCGCGGCGACATCCGCCTGCTGGGCAATGTCGACGTCGGCACCGACATCACTCTGGAAGATCTGCGCCGACACTACGACGCCGTCATCTTCGCCACCGGCGCGATCAGAGACGCCGACCTGGACATCCCCGGCATCGAACTTGAGGGCTCCTTCGGCGCCGCGGACTTCGTGTCCTGGTACGACGGCCACCCGGACCACCCCCGTGAGTGGCCGCTGGAGGCCGAGGCGGTCGCCGTGATCGGCAACGGGAACGTCGCCCTGGACGTCGCCCGCGTGCTCGCCAAGCACCCCGAGGACATGCTGGCCACCGAGATTCCGGAGAACGTGTACCAGGGCCTGCGGTCCTCCCCGGCATCGGACGTCCACATCTTCGGGCGTCGCGGCCCGGCACAGGTGAAGTTCACCCCGCTGGAACTGAGGGAGCTCTCGCACTGCCGGGACGTGGACATCGTCCTCGATGAGCAGGATTTCGAGTTCGACGCCGCGTCCGACGACGCCATCAAGTCGAACAACCAGGTCAAGACGATGGTCAACACCCTGGCGAACTGGCTCGTCGAGCAGGAAGAGCGCACCGAGCAGGCCACCCGCCGGATGCACATGCACTTCCTGCACCAGCCGGTCGAGATCCTCGAAGGGACCGGGGAACAGGCCGGGAAGGTCGTCGGCGTGCGCTTCGAACGCATGGAGCTCGACGGCACCGGCAACGTCCGCGGCACCGGCGAGCTGCTCGACTACGAGTGCCAGGCCGTCTACCGTGCCATCGGCTACTTCGGCTCCCCGGTGGACGGTGTGCCCTTCGACGAGCGCCGCGGCGTCATCGTCAATGAGGCCGGCCGTGTCATGGAGGCCGGGCAGCACATCCCCGGCACCTACGCCACCGGCTGGATCAAGCGCGGCCCTGTGGGGCTGATCGGTCACACCAAGGGCGACGCCCTGGAGACCGTCGGCTGCCTGCTGGAGGACGTCCACCATCTGCCGGCCGCTGAGGACCCGCGCGAGGACGCCGTCGTCGAGCTGCTGGAGTCCCGTGGCGTGCACTACACGACCTGGGAGGGTTGGATGCAGCTGGACGAGCACGAGCTCCGCCTGGGCCAGGAGGCCACCGCCACCGGACCGGTGGAGCGTGAACGCGTCAAGGTGGTCCCGCGTGACGAGATGGTCCGCATCTCCCGTGCCGTGCAGGCGAGGGTCTGATCAGGACGATCTGATCAGGAGGCGCTCATCAGCCCTGGGGCAGCTGCCCTCCGGCGAGCTGCTCCAGTCGGGCGATCCGCTCCTCCATCGGCGGGTGGGTGCTGAACATCCGCTTGGACCGCGGCCCGAAGGGGTTGGCGATCATCATGTGGGCGTGCGCGTCATGCTTGGGCTCCTCGCGCAGCGGCTGACGGGCGATGCCGCCGTCGAGCTTGCGCAGCGCCGAGGCCAGTGCCAGCGGGTCCCCACTGAGCTCGGCTCCGTCGGCATCGGCGTCGTACTCGCGGGTGCGGCTGATCGCCATCTGGATCAGGCTCGCGGCCATGGGCATCAGGATCATAGCGAGCAGGCCGCCCACCAGCATCAGCGGGTTGCCGCCGCCCTGGTTGCTGCTTCGGCCGCCGCCCATCATCCCGAAGAACATGAAGTACTGGCTGATGGTGGTCAGGAAGCCGGCCACGGCGGCCGCCACCGAGGAGACGAGGATGTCCCGGTTGTAGACGTGCATCAGCTCGTGGCCGGTCACTCCGCGGAGCTCACGGGGCGTGAGCAGGTTCAGGATCCCCTCGGTGAAGCAGACCACGCCGTTCTCCGGGTTGCGCCCGGTGGCGAAGGCGTTCGGGGTCGGGCTGGGGGCGATGAAGATCCGCGGCACCGGCTGCTGGGCCCGCTGGGCCAGCTCCTCGACCATCTGGTGCAGCTGCGGGGCCTGCTCCCGGCTGACCGGGTAGGCCTTCATGGCACGCAGGGCGATCTTGTCCGAGTTCCAATAGCTGATCCCCACGGAGACCAGCCCGATCCCGGCGAAGATGAACAGGAAGATCGGGCTGTTCGTGAAGTAGGTGACGATCGCGCCGACGAAGAGCAGCAGGGCGAAGAGGAAGGCCAGCAGGCCCGCCGTGCGGAGCCGTCCGTGGTGATGATGCATGCCCCCATCCTACTGAGAACCGGTGACGGACAGGTCGCGAGACGTCGCTGGAGCACTCCCGGACCGCCGGTGTGCGGCGGTTCACAGGGTCTGAGAGGCAGTGTTCACCTTCCGTTCACCTTCACGTGTGGTTCTGGTCGTCGAGAGGCCCCACCCTGGATGAGGACAGTGAGTCAGGGCTGCCACAGCCCTCAGCTGGAGGAGACTGGATGACCGCAATGCCGTCTGTCGAGGCCCGCCGCCCGACAGCGCAGGCCGCTGAGGAGACACCTCGTCTCATCAGCCCGTTCGAGCGTCTCGGTGTCACCGGGCGTGCTCTCGACGTCATCAACTGGCTGGCCGTGGTCGCGGCCGTCTATGTGCTGATCACCGCGGTCAACGTGATCGGCTCCGGCTTCAAGGCCGCCACCGGGGACCAGGCGGAGACGCTCTTCGCCTTCGCCACCAATCCGCTCATCGGCCTGATGATCGGTGTGGCCGCCACGGCGCTGACCCAGTCCTCCTCCACCACCACTTCGGTGACCGTCGGCCTCGTCGCCGGCGGGCTCCCGCTGGCTGTGGCGATCCCCATCATCCTGGGCGCCAACATCGGCACCACGCTGACGAACACTCTGGTCAGCCTCGGCATGATCAGGGACAGGGAGCAGTTCCGGCGCGGATTCGCCGCCGCCACCGTCCACGACTTCTTCAACCTCATGGCCGTGGCGATCTTCCTGCCGCTGGAGATGGCCTTCGGCATCCTCGAGCGCATCGCCACCTTCTTCGCCGATCGCGTCTCCGGCACCGACGGCGGCCTGGTGGCAGCGCTCTTCGGCGGCATCGGCGATCTCGTCAAGGCCGCCACCACTCCGCTCTCCGAAGGCATCCAGTACTCCCTGAGCTGGATCCCCGACCCGGTGCGCGGCATCGTGATGATCATCGTGGCCGTGGCGCTGATCCTGCTGGTCATCAACTTCATCGGCCGGATGCTGAAGGTGCTCATGGTCGGCCGCGCCAAGCAGGTCTTCAACGCGGCCATCGGCCGCGGCCCACTCAGCGGCATCGGCTCCGGCGCGCTGATGACCGTGATGGTGCAGTCCTCCTCCACCTCCACGGCGTTGATGGTCCCGCTCGCCGGCTCGGGCGCCTTCACTCTGCGCCAGGTGTATCCCTTCACCGTCGGCGCGAACATCGGCACCACCGTCACCGCGCTGATCTCCGCCTTCGCCTTCACCGGTATCGAGGCCCACTACGCGCTCATCGCCGCGCTGGTCCACCTGGCCTTCAACGTGCTCGCCACCCTGGTGATCTTCGGCCTGCCGTTCCTGCGGGACCTGCCGCCGCGCGGAGCCACCTGGCTGGCGAACCTCGCCGTGGAGAAGAAGATCTACGCCGCCGTCTGGGTGCTGGGCATCTTCGTGGTGCTGCCGCTGGTGCTGATCTTCGCCACCGTCATCTTCTGAGCATCCCGCGGCGGGTCTCCGATCCGACACCGGGGATCCGTTGTGCTGGAGGTCTACTCTGCGCCACAGTGGTGGCAGGGACCATGGGCGGCTGGCGCCCCGGACATCGAAGGGGCGAGGCGTGAGCGCTGAACACCACGAACATCATCCGGAGGATGGTGAGCACGTCAGGGAGCTCGAGGCTGAGCTTGAGAAGATCCTCCGTGAGGCCGAGTCCACGGTGGTGGAGCTCCGCAGGGAGCTCGCCGAGCAGCGGCAGCGCCGACTCCAGCACGAGGAGATCGAGCGGTTCGAAGAGCACCTCGCCAACTCCCGCGTCCGCTGGGAGGAGGTCAGGGACTTCTTCCAGGAGGTCCTCCACGAGATCCGCGGCCAGGAAGGTCCCGAACGGACCGGAGGTGCCGAAGAAGAGTCGGAGGATGACGACGAACGTCGGTGAGGGTGCTCAGACAGGGTCCACAGTGACCGTCAGCTCGACCGGGATCGCCAGACTGTTCGCGATGAAGCACTGCTCATGGGCCTGCCGGGCGAGATCTTGGACGACACCCTCCTCCGTCCCGGCCGCCACCTGGACCGTGATGTCCAGGCGGAGCGTGTCCAGACGCGCAGGTGCCTCCTGCAGGAGCAGCCGACTGGCGGCGGTGTCCGCATAGCCCACGACGTCCACCCCGGCGCGTGCGGCCGCGCCCAGGAAGCTGAGCATCTGGCAGGACGACGCCGCCGCCACCAGCATCTGCTCCGGATTGAGGCGGGAGGCGTCGCCCCGGAAGGCCGGGTCCGCGGTCATCGCGAGGCTCCCCTCCACTCCGGGGACCGTGACCTCATGGTCTCGGGAGTAGCCACGCACTCCGCCGCCGGTGGAGCCGGCGTCCGATGACACCGGCCAGGACAGTCTGGTCTCATACTCATGCTGTGTGGTGGTCATGCCCCCACCGTAGGCCGGCTTCGTTTCGGCTCTCACCGAAACGACGGCCTGGCATCATGGCAGCAGCATCGGGCATGATCGGCGCGGCACACGTGATCAGGACGGGCAGATGGCTGAGGCGAGAGACCGAGACTTCGCGAGGATCGGGGCCGCACTGGCGGCGCCGGCCCGATCGACGATGCTCAACCTGCTCATGGACGGCAGCCTGCGTCCGGCCGGAGACCTGGCGCGCGCGGCGAAGGTGAGTCCGTCCACCGCCTCGGAGCACCTGGCCGTCCTGGTGGAGGCGGGGATGATCACCTGCACGGCGCGAGGCCGGCGCCGTTGGTACGCCCTGGCGGGTCCGGAGGTCGCCGAGGCCCTGGAGGCGCTCGGCGCGATCAGCGATCCTGCGGAGATCCGGGGGTATGCGCTGAGCCGTCAGGCGGAGCGGCTCGCCGAGGCTCGGCTCTGCTACGACCACCTGGCAGGTCGGCTCGGCGTCGCACTCACCGAGGAGTGGCGGCGTCGTGCGTGGCTGGTCGGTGACCAGCTCGCGCTCACCGAGGCCGGCCATGCCGGGATCTCCACACTGGGCGTCGACGTTGACGCCGTGCGAAGCCTGCGGCGCACCACCACACGAGCCTGTCTGGACTGGACCATGCGGCGTCACCACCTGGCCGGAGCGCTCGGCGCGGCGGTCGCCTCCCGGTTTCTGGAGGTCGGATGGGTGCAGAAGCACCGCGCCGGCCGGGGTCTGACGCTCACCGACTCCGGACGCGGCCTTCTGGCGCGGGAATGGGATCTGCAGCTGGGCTGACCTGCCGCAGGGTCAGCGCATGTTGATGAACTGCAGGGCGGCGTCCTCGAAGTCCTTCAGCAGGGCGATGACCTCCTGCAGGTCATCCCGTGACTTCGACGTCACGCGAAGCTCGTCCCCCTGGATGGTGGCCTTCACCGACTTCGGCCCCTCGTCCCGGATGAGCTTGGTGATCTTCTTCGCGGTGGGCTGATCGATGCCCTCCTTGATGGCGCCCTCGATCCGGTACTCCTTGCCGGACGCGAACGGCTCTCCGCCGTCGAAGGACTTCAGCGAGATGCCGCGCTTGATCAGCTTGGAGCCGAAGACGTCCTGGATAGCCTTGGCCCGCTCCTCGGAGTTGGCCTTGATGAGGATGTTCTCCCCGGAGTAGTCGATCTCGGCACCGGTGCCGCGGAAGTCATACCGCTGGGCGATCTCCTTCTGCGCCTGGTTCAGGGCGTTGCTGACCTCCTGCTTGTCCACCTTGGAGACGATGTCGAAGCTGGAATCCTTGGCCATGGGTCCTCCTGATCTGCGGGATCGATGTCTGGGACGAGTCTATCGGCGTCCGCCGCCGTCGTCCTCAGACGAAGGTGGCCTCGTCCAATGCGCCCGAGGCGGCTCGGGAGACCAGCTGCGCGAGATCGGCCAGCACGGCGTCATCCTCTGGCAGCTGTGCCGCCGAGAAGCGCAGCAGGCCCGTCGGCAGCTCCGTGACGAAGCTGCCGGAGCCGACGTCGACGACCACGCCCTGTCCGCTCAGTGCCAGAGCCGCGGAGCGTTCGTCGGGGACCTCCACCCACACGGCCCAGCTGTGCTCACCGGCGCGGGCGTGCAGTCCCGCGGCCTCGAAGGCCTCCAGCGCCAGTCCACGGCGGATCGCGTAGTGGCCCCGGGCGGAGGTGATGCGGTGGGAGACCACCGGATCACGCAGCATTTCGACCAGGGCGTGCTGCAGAAGCCGGGAGTTCGACGCGACCCCTCCGGAGCGGTGCCGCAGGCAGGCCTGCACCAGCTTCCGCGGACCGGCCAGGGCGGAGGTGCGCAGGTCCATGCCGAAGGCTCGCTCGAAGCCGAGCACCCGCAGGGTCCGCTCCGGGAACAGGGCGTCAAGGGAAGGTACCTCGGGCGGAGCCAACGGCCCCAGCGGGTCATCCTCGATGATCACCACGTGCGGATGAGCCTGCAGCGCCCCCTCCAGCGCCAGGCCCCGCTGCGGGGTCAGCACGTGGCGATCGGAGAACGCCCCCTGCGGGGAGTGCACGAAGGCGACGGCGCCGGCCTCGAGGGCCTCGGCGAGTCGCTCCGGCAGGGGCCCGTGCTCGTCCACTGCGACGCCGACGGCGCGCAGCCCCATGGACTGCAGCACCGAGAGGTAGCCGGGGGAGGCCGGCTCCTCCACGGCGATGAGGTCTCCGGACGCCGCGACGGCGCGCGTGGCCAGCCAGAGCGCCTCGGTGCCGGAGCTGACGGTGATGAACTCCCGCGGCTGGTCGGTGAGCAGCTTCTGGAGCTCGCGCTGCAGGTCGGCCACCATGTGCTCTCGGCCCCAGGCGTTGATCCCGGGCTGCTTGAGCGCCTTGCTCAGGGGCTCGTCCAGCGGGGGCAGCAGACTGGGGTCCGGGCTGCAGTAGAGCAGGTCGACGCCGGCCCACCCGGAGAACTCTCCGGCCAGCGGGCCGCGTCCCTCGATGATGCGGGTGCCGCCGCGGCGGCGGGTCTCCACGAGGCCGCCCTCACGCAGCAGTGCCCAGGCCTGGGCCACGGTGCCCACGCTGACCCCGATCTCGGTGGCGACGTCGCGCACGGTGGGCAGGCGCATCCCGGCGCTGAGGACTCCTGCTGCGATGAGTTCGCGGACCTGTTCGGCGATCCCGGCGGGGCTGCGCTCCGTCAGAGAGCGGGCCAATGACTCGGCTTCGATGTCAGCCACGAAGCCTCCTTGGTTCTGGGCATGGCGGAAAAACGGGGCAGCCCCAGCCTACTGCGGAGTTCTGCACGTGCGGATTCGAAAAATCCCGAGGTCTTGGGTAAAGTTGTCTGGTGCCTCGGGGCCATGGGCTCCGACGGAAGGCCGGCGACGGCCAGACGGCAGATTACCCGAGCGGCCAAAGGGGGCTGACTGTAAATCAGCTGGCATTGCCTACGGGGGTTCGAATCCCTCATCTGCCACCGAGAGGAAGAGGCCCGGACCGTGTAGCGGTCCGGGCCTCTTCGCGTCCGGGCAGGGGCAGGCACGTGGTCTGCCCAGGCCGTTTCGCGGGGCGCTTAAGGCCTCTGCGACGACGACGGCGGAGCGGACAGCCGCCCGCCGGTCGCGTATCGTGGCCGCCATGGCTACCACCGACATCACCGCACAGGACTTCCAGAAGACGCTGGAGGACAACGAGATCCTCCTGGTGGACTTCTGGGCTGACTGGTGCGGCCCGTGCAAGCAGTTCGCCCCGGTGTACGAGAAGGTCTCCGAGGAGCACCCGGACGTGACCTTCGCCAAGGTCGACACCGAGGCCGAGCAGGAGCTCGCCGCCGCGGCGAGCATCAGCTCCATCCCCACGCTCATGGCGTTCCGCGAGAAGGTGCTGGTGTTCTCCCAGCCGGGGGCGCTCAATGCCGATCAGCTCACCGAGGTGATCACCGCGGTGAAGGGCCTCGACATGGAGGAGATCCACCGGCAGATCGCCGAGGACGAGGCCGAGGGCCAGCAGGCCTGACACACCCGGATAGACCATATGACGAAGGGCCAGGCTCCGCAGAGCCTGGCCCTTCGTCTGTCCGAGGGTGGGCGTCATCGACTCTCTGGAACTTCGTCCAATCCGGATCGCGACGTGCGACGAACATCACGTGCAAGCAGCCATTCCGACCCGATGAGCTGGGCCTCGAGGCTTGCCGAGCGTCCCGCGACCCACGAGGAGACGATGATGCGCACTTCCACCTTGTTCGCTGTTCCCGCACTGGCCCTCGGAGGCCTGGCCCTGACGGCCTCGCCGGCGATGGCGGATAGCCATGAGCACGACGCCTGGTCCGTGCAGACGTCCTTGGAGGAGCTCAACGGCAGCGGCACCTCTGGCGACGTCATGATCGAGATCCACGGCCAGGAGGCCACCGTCACGATGAACGTGACCGGTGCGGCCGAGGAGTTCATGGACGGTCCCTTCCCGCACGCCCAACACATCCACATCGGGGCACAGGGCGTGTGTCCCGGGCCCGAGGCCGACACTGACGGCGACGGAGTGGTGAGCACCCTCGAAGGCCACCACTTCTACGGTGACATCGGCACGTCGCTCACCACGGAGGGAGACACCAGCCCTGACTCCGGGCTCGCAGTGGACCGGTTCCCCGGGGGTGCGGAGTATTCCTATGAGCGGACGTTCGAGCTCGATGACGCTACTCTGACCTCCATCGAGGACGGCGACGCCGTCATCGTGGTCCATGGGGTGGACCCTGAGCTGATGCCGGAGGAGGCGGCTGAGAAGCAGAGCGACCTGGATCCGGAGCTGCCGCTGGCGGCGACGCTGCCGGCTGCCTGTGGGACGTTGACGGCATCGCAGATGGAGGAGATGCCCGACGGCGGTGCTGACACCGGAGCCCCGGTGCAGACCGAAAGCGGCACGAGCCTCGCCCTCGGGGGCGGTCTGCTGGCCATGCTGGCTCTCGGCGGAGGCGCCTGGGCTGTGCGGCGCCGGACCGTCCGCGCCTGAGAAGGGCCGGTCGACGACATGCCGATGACGCGCCCCGCCCGCCGCACAGGTGGTCTGGCCACCTGTGCGGCGGGGGTCGCGCTGCTCCTGGCCGGATGCACCTCGCCCGCCGCACCTGACTACGCCGAACCCCTGAACGCCGAACGAACCCCTGCCGCGCAGGATGAGGAGCCAACTCCAGGTACGGCCACGCCAGATCAAGAACGTCGGGAGCCCGGACTTCAGCAGGAGGAGCCTCAGGAGGAGGACGTTCCGGCGATGGAGCCGTCCGTGCCGGTCTCGATCGAGCTGCCGAGCATCGGGGTCGTCTCCGATGTCATGCGGCTGGGCCTGCAGGACGACGGCGTGATCGAGGTCCCACCGTACGGTGCAGGTTCGCCGGCGGGCTGGTACCGGCACAGCCCCACGCCGGGGGAGGTGGGACCCTCTGTCATCCTCGGGCATCGCAACGCCTGGGAGGGCGGACCCGGGATCTTCGCCGACCTTCCGGACATGGCAGTCGGCGACACCGTCGAAGTGCCTCGGGAAGACGGATCCGTCGCCGAGTTCACGGTCTATCGGACCGACAGGTTCGTCCAGGAGGAGTTCCCCACGCTGGACGTCTACGGGAACACCGCCGGACCGGAGCTGCGTCTGATCACCTGTGACGGGCTGAATCAGGAGACCGGAGAGCTGGAGGACAACTTCATCGTCTACGCGTCCCTCCAGGGATGAGCGCCGGGCCGGCCCGGGCAGCGCGTCACCGGCTCCGGTGGTCCGCAGGGCTCAGCCGGGGGCCGAACTTCTGGTGCCGGTATCCGCTCACCCGGATCAGCCGCACCACCCTCTGGCGGTGCCCCCGCCAGGGGCGCAGGATCCGCAGCATGCCGGCGTCGTCGGTCCTGCTCCCGGTCAGCGCCTCGCCCACCAGGGCGGGCAGGTGATAGTCACCCACGGCCAGCAGGTCGGCGGCGCCGTGTGTGCGCTGCAGGGCCTCTGCGGCCGTCCAGGGCCCGACCCCGTCGATCGCGGTCAGTCTCCCGGCCAGCTCTTCCACGGATCTCACGCCGGCCGGGCTTCCCGCCAGCCGGTGCAGCGCGGAGGCGCGCTCGGCCACCCGCCGGATGGTGGCCGCCATCGGCGGCTGGACCCACATCTGATGCCATTCCCAGGACGGCACCGCGTGCAGCTGCCTGGCCGTGAGGGGCAGCCGCATCCATGCCGGAGCCGGTCCGGGCGGGCGCTCTCCGTGCCGGCGCAGCAGCTGTCGCCACCCGTGGCGGGCCTGATCATGGGTGACCTTCTGCTCCAGGACCACGGTCACCAGCTGATCCAGCAGCTGTCCGCTGGAGGGCAGACGCACTCCCGGGTGACGACGGCGGATCCTTTCCAGCCCGGCTGACTGCTCGTCATCGGAGGCCTCGAGCAGAAGCTCGAACCCCGCCCAGTCGTCCTCAGCGCCCAGCAGCGCGGGCACACGTGCCAGCGCCGTCCGGGCGAGCTCCGTCGGAGAGGCCTCCGCCCCGGCGCACCAGGCCCGGGCGCGGACTCGCGTGGCGTCGACCTGGTCCAGGCGCAGCAGCGCCTGCCCCTGCTCCAGGGCGGACGCAGGGGACCAGAGGCGGAAGCAGGCCCACGCGCCCGCACCCGGTGTGCCTCCAGAGCCGCCTCGGTGGGCGACGGGATCCACCCGGAACGCCGGGTCGCCGGCCCCGCGCTGAATGATCTCCAGGCTGCGCGGCAGGTCGTAGGGGGTCCCGAGGTCGACGATGAGCTCGCCGTCCGGACTCCCTGCGCTCGGCTGGTGGATCACCCGTCCATGGAAGCACAGCACCATGACATGTTGCGCCGTGAGTCCGGCGCGGGCGGCGGCCCGGAGCCATGTCCGCCCGCGCCGGTAGGCTGAGAGCATGAGATATGCCCAGTCCGTCGTCGACCTCATCGGCGGCACGCCGTTGGTGAAGCTCAACCGCGTCACAGAAGGAATCTCCGCCACCGTCCTGGTGAAGCTGGAGTACCTCAACCCCGGCGGGTCCATCAAGGACCGCATCGCGCTGAAGATGATCGAGGAGGCCGAGGACGACGGTCGGCTGCGCCCCGGCGGCGTCGTCGTCGAGCCGACCTCCGGCAACACCGGTGTGGGACTGGCTCTGGTGGCCCAGCAGAAGGGTTACCGCAGCGTCTTCATCACCGTGCCGAAGGTCGCCCAGGAGAAGCGTGACGTGCTGCGCGCCTACGGCGCCGACGTCGTCGTCGGGCCCAGCGGCGTCTCCGCGGAGTCACCGCTGTCCTACTACGGGGTCTCCGATCAGATCGCCGCCGAGATCGAAGGGGGCTACAAGCCGGACCAGTTCTCCAACCCCGCCGCACCGGCCTCGCACTATGAGACCACCGGTCCGGAGATCTGGGAGGACACCGAAGGCCGCATCACCCATCTGGTGGTCGGCGCGGGCACCGGCGGCACCGTCACCGGCACCGGACGCTATCTCAAGGAGGTCTCCGCCGACCGCGAGACCGGCCCGGTGAGAGTCGTCGTCGCGGACCCCGACGGCTCCATCTACTCCGGAGGAGAGGGACGTCCCTACTTCGTCGAGGGCGTGGGCGAGGACGTCTGGGTGGCGAACTACGACGCTTCCGTGCCGGATGAGAAGCATGCCATCACCGACGCCGAGTCCTTCGCAATGGCGCGGCGGCTCGCCACCGAGGAGGGGCTGCTGGTCGGCGGCTCCTCCGGCACCGCGGTGGCCGCGGCGTTGAAGCTGGCCGCTGAGCTGGGACCCGACGATGTCGTCGTCGCGGTGCTGCCGGACTCCGGCCGCGGCTATCTCGGCAAGATCTTCAACGACCAGTGGATGATCGACCACGGCTTCGGCGCCGTGGTGTCCACCTCCACCGGCACCGAGATCAGCGTGGCCAGCCAGGAGGAGATCAGCGCGGCCGTGCGCGACGGCGTCATCGGGACCGATGCCTCGCCCGCTCCCGGCACCGGGGCCAAGGACCCGTCCTCGACGACCGCCGCCGACGTGCTCGCTGCCAAGCGCGACACCGTCGGGGAGGCGCTGCCGGAAGTGATCTCCATCCCGCGCACCACCACCCTGCGCGATGCGGTGTCGGTGATGAACCGCTACGGCATCGACATCGTCCCGGTGATCGACCAGCCCGGACGCGTGGCGCGCATCGGCGAGGTGTACGGCATCGTCGATGTGGAACGGCTCTCCGAGGACCTCATCGTCGGGCACGCCGATCCGCGCGACGAGGTGGCCAACCACCTGCGTGAGAACCTGCCGCTGGTCGGCATCACCGAGACCGTGGACCAGGTCCTGGCGAAGCTGCGCCGGGACCCGACCCTGCTGGTGGCTGAGGACGGCGACATCGTCGGAGTGCTCACCCGCAATGATCTGTTGGCGCACCTCAGCGGTGCAGAGGAGGACTGATGACCCATCACCATGACGACGCAGGCGCCCAGCGCGCCCGCGGCTTCTCCACTGATGCGATCCACGCCGGCCAGGACCTCGACGAGGTTTTCGGCGCCGTGGTGCCGCCCCTGCACTTCTCCACCACCTTCGCCCCCGACGGCATCGGCAATCTGCGCAACGGCTACGACTACGGCCGAGCGGGCAACCCGACTCGCACCGCGCTGCAGACCCAGCTGGCCGCCGTCGAGGGCGGCGGGCACGCCTTCAGCTTCGGCTCCGGGCTGGCCGCCGAGGACGCGCTCATCCGGGCCGTGATGCGCCCGGGGCAGCGGATCGTGATGGGCAACGACGCCTACGGCGGCAGCTACCGCCTGATCAGCCGGATCCATGGCGACTGGGGCATCGCGAACACTCCGCTGGACCTCTCCGACCACGAGCGGGTCGCCGCCGAGCTCGACGGTGACGACGCCACCCTCCTGTGGGTGGAGACCCCGTCCAACCCGCTGATGACCGTGGTGGACGTCCCGAAGCTGGCCGAGATCGCCCACGCCCGCGGCGCGTTGCTGGTCGTGGACAACACCTTCGCCACCCCGTATCTGCAGAAGCCGCTCACCCTCGGCGCGGACATCGTGGTGCACTCCACCACCAAGTACATCGGCGGCCACTCCGACGTCGTCGGCGGTGCGGTGGTGCTGGGCTCCGACGATGCGGCGGCGGAACTGGCCGAGAAGGTCGCCTTCCAGCAGTTCGCGGTCGGCGCGGTCTCCGGGCCGCTGGACGCTTACCTGACCACACGCGGGCTGAAGACCCTCGGGGTGCGTATGGACCGGCACTGCAGCAACGCCCAGACGATCGCCGAGCACCTGGTGGACCACCCCGGCGTCGAGCGGGTGCTCTACCCGGGGCTGCCGGACCACCCCGGTCACGAGCTGGCGAAGACCCAGATGAGCGGCTTCGGCGGTATGGTCTCGCTCCAGCTGGTCGGCGGGGAGCCCGCCGCGCGGAAGGTCGCCGAGGCCACGCGCCTGTTCGTGCTCGCCGAGTCGCTGGGCGGCATCGAGTCGCTCATGAACTACCCGCATGAGATGACTCACGCCTCGGTGCGCGGCACCGAGCTGGCGGTGCCGGAGAACCTGCTGCGGCTCTCCGTGGGCATCGAGGACGTCACCGACCTCATCGATGACCTGGACAAGGCGCTCGCCGGGCTCTGAGCCGACACGCTCCGTGATGCCTCTGCGGTTCGGGTCCCTACACTGTCGTCCATGAGTCTCGACCCTGTCTCCTCTCCGGCCTGTCTGGCCGCCGCCGCGCAGCGGCTGGGCATGACCGGCACCGTGGACGCCGTCTGCGTGGTGGACCAGTTGGTCCGCGACGACGCCGGCCCTGTCGGGATCACCGGCATCGACAAGCGCCCCGTCGAGGGTGCAGTCAGGGTGCGCACCCTCGGCCTGCACGGCGACGTCCAGGCCGACCGGAAGCATCACGGGGGCGAGGAGAAGGCCGTGTACGCCTACGCGGCCGCCGACGCCGCCTGGTGGGCAGAGCAGCTGGGCCAGGAGATCCCGCCTGGCACCTTCGGCGAGAATCTGCGGATCTCCGGCGCCGATGGTGAGGGCTTCGACGTCGACGGCGCCCACCCGGGCGAGCGCTGGCGTGTGGGGGAGCGGCTGATCCTGGAGGTCACCCGCCCGCGGATCCCGTGTGCGACGTTCGGTCGGCGGATGGAGCAGCCCGGCTGGGTGAAGCGGTTCCTGCAGGCTGGGCGGCCTGGTACGTACTTCCGGGTCGTCACGCCCGGAGAGGTCCGTGCCGGTGACCAGGTGGAGATCATCTCCGTGGCCGAGGCGCCGGAGATGACGATCCGCGAGCTCGCCTTGGCCAAGAGCCCGACGGCGGCCCGCCCGAACGACTGACGGGCGTGTCGGGCAGCCCCATACGGGCAGTCCTCCCACCCTGCGTTGAGATGGTGAGTTTCCGCCCGAATGGGTGCCGAATCGATGTTATTCCGGCGGAAACTCACCATCTCAACTCCGGGGGAGGGGGCGCCCGCAGACGTGATGTTCGTCTCGGGATGCGGGGGATCTCCTCTGCGTGCCCTACACTTGAAGAGCATTCTCCGGAAGATCCCGTCTTCTCTTGCTACTCCAGCTTCTCTGCACCGATGATCGGTGCGCGCCGATCCGTTCGGCGCCTGAGGAAGCTGTCGAGGTTCGTGTGTGTTTTCACGGGTCGACTCCGGAGCCCACCAGTGGCCGCAGAGTCCCCGTCCCATCACGCCCCACCAGAGCACGTGCACCCTGCCCTGCCCTTGACGCGAAGTCGAGCAGAGGCGGTCGACGCCCGTGTGCAGAGGGCGAGCGCGGGGACTCGAGGCCGCCCATCATGACGAAGGAGCCTCACCCATGAGCACACCCACCGTTGAGACGCCGGACACCCCCGATTCCGTCGAGAGCCCAGAGCAGACCGAGACTCCGGAGAACGCCCCGCAGCAGGTCGAGCAGCAGGACCAGTCGCAGCCCGAGCAGGCCGAGAAGCCGGCCGAGCCCGAGCAGGAGGCTCCGAAGCAGGAGGGCCCCCGTTTCGTGGACCTGGGCCTGGACCCTCGTGTCCTGGCCGTCACCGAGCGGCTCGGCTACGAGACCCCCTCGCCGATCCAGGCGCAGACCATCCCGCTGCTGAACCAGGGCCGTGACGTCGTCGGCCTGGCCCAGACCGGCACCGGCAAGACCGCAGCGTTCGCACTGCCGGCCCTGACCCACATGGCTCGTGCCGCCGACGCCGGCGAGGTGGGCACCGCCCCGCAGACGCTGGTCCTCGCCCCCACCCGTGAGCTGGCCCTGCAGGTGGCGGAGGCGTTCTCCACCTACGCCGCCGACATCGACGGCCTCACCGTGCTGCCCATCTACGGCGGTGCGCCCTACGGCCCGCAGCTGTCCGGCCTGCGCCGTGGTGCCAACGTCGTGGTGGGCACTCCCGGCCGTGTGATCGACCACCTCTCCCGCGGGTCGCTGGACCTCTCCGAGATCCAGCACCTGGTGCTCGACGAGGCCGACGAGATGCTGCGCATGGGCTTCGCCGAGGAGGTCGACCAGATCCTGGAGCAGACTCCTGCTGACAAGCAGACTGCGCTGTTCTCGGCGACGATGCCGCGGGCCATCCGCCGGATCTCTGCCAACTACCTCAATGACCCGGTGGAGGTCTCGGTCAAGTCGACCACGTCGACCTCGTCGACCATCAACCAGCGTTACGTGCAGGTCCGTCACTCCTCCAAGCTGGAGGCGCTGACCCGCATCATGGAGACCGAGGCGCACGACGCCGCCATCGTCTTCGTGCGCACCCGCTCGGCCACCGAAGAGGTCGCCAACCGGCTGAGTGCCCGCGGCTTCCGTGCCACGGCCATCAACGGCGACATCCCGCAGAAGCTGCGCGAGGCCACCGTGGACAACCTGCGCAACGGTCGGGTGGACGTGCTTGTCGCCACCGACGTCGCCGCCCGCGGGCTCGACGTCGAGCGGATCAGTCACGTGTTCAACTACGACATCCCGCTCGACACCGAGTCCTATGTGCACCGCATCGGGCGCACCGGCCGCGCCGGACGCTCCGGCCAGGCCGTGCTGTTCGTGACTCCGCGGGAGCGGCGCCTGCTGCGGGCCATCGAGAAGGCCACCCGTCAGAAGGTGGAGCCGATGTCCATGCCGACGGTGGCCGATGTGAACGCCTCGCGTCTGCAGCGGTTCTCCGAGCGGATCACTCAGACGCTCTCCTCCGAGGACCTGGAGGAGTACCGCGGGCTGGTGAGCTCCTACGTGTCCGAGCAGAACACCCCGGCCGAGGATGTGGCCGCCGCCCTGGTGGCGATGGTCCACGACGGGCGTCCGCTGCTGCTCGACGAGAAGGGCTCCGACGAGCTGGTCCGCGAGGCCGAGCGTGCCGGCCGGGAGCGCGATGACGACCGTGCTGAGCGCGGTCCGCGCTCCGACAGGGGCGACCGGGGCCCGCGTGCTCCTCGCGAGGCTGGGCCGGGCAACTCCATGTACAAGATCGCCCTGGGGCGTCGCGACGGCGTGGCACCCGGTCACATCGTCGGTGCCATCGCGAACGAGGCGGGCCTGCCGGCGAAGAAGATCGGCGGGATCGACATCCGCAACACCCACTCGCTGGTGGAGCTGCCTGAGCACCTCTCCAGTGACCAGTGGGAGGCGCTGGCCAAGACGCGGATCGGCGGCGAGCTGATCCGTCTGGAGAAGGACTCCGGCGCCGGAAGCCGTGGTGGTGACCGTGGTGGCGACCGTGGTGCGCGCAGCGGGCACCGCAAGGGCGGTTTCGGCGGCGACAAGGCAGAGCGTCAGCGCAAGCCGCGTTGGCGCTGAATCCCCGCATGATCCAGTGACGGACGTCTCTCTATCCCGGTTTTTGCCGCTGGCAGGGCTGGTGGTAGAGTTTCATGCCGTTGCCCCAATAGCTCAGTGGTAGAGCGCAGTCTTGGTAAGACTGAGGTCCCGGGATCGATTCCCGGTTGGGGCTCTGGATGAGAGCCCGCGCAGCGCATCTCGCGCGGCGCGGGCATTTCTCATTCTGTGGCGGTGTAGCTCAGCTGGTTAGAGCGCACGACTCATAATCGTGAGGTCGCGGGATCGAGCCCCGCCACCGCTACCGATGCCTGACGATGACGCGGCCCCCGGACCACCACGGTCCGGGGGTCGCGTCATCTCTGTGCGGCAGCAGAGGCCCGCCTCAAGGCCTGGGCCGCGCGGGATCCAGCACGGCCCGCGGTCAGCCCGGCGCTAAGCTGTGGAGCATGCCGACATTACCGGAGCTGCGCTCCGCCCTGCTGCACCATCTCAGGTATTCCGTCGGCGTCGAACCGGACCGTGCGAGCGTGCTCGACTGGCGTGTGGCGCTCTCGCACGTGCTGCGCGACAGGGCGACGGCCCCGTGGCTCGAGGCCGCACGGCGCACCCGGGATGAAGGACTCAAGAGCGTCAACTACCTCTCCATGGAGTTCCTCCCGGGCCGGCTCCTTGAGGATGCCGCCATCAATCTGCAGCTGCGTGATGCCGTGGTCGCCGCGTTCGACGACCTGGGCGTGAACGTCGCCGACGTCGTCGACGACGAACCGGATCCGGCGCTCGGCAACGGGGGGCTGGGACGTCTGGCCGCCTGCTACCTCGAGTCGATGTCCACTCTGGGATGTCCGGCCTATGGCTACGGCCTGCGCTATGAGCGCGGACTCTTCCGGCAGCACTTCGAGGACGGGCGACAGATCGAGCGCCCGGACGAGTGGCTCTCCCACGGTGATCCCTTCAGCTTCACGCGACCCGAGACGGCCTACGAGGTGCGGTTCGGCGGCGAGCTCGACGAAGTCGACGGGCGCGAGGTGTGGCGCCCGGCGACCCGGATCATCGCGGCCGCGCACGACACACCGGTCGTCGGCTACGGGGGCGGGTGGGTCAACACGTTGCGTCTGTGGTCAGCGCTCCCGGGCGGCGACCTGCTCGATCTCGACCGGTTCAATGCCGGCGACTTCATGGGGGCGGCCGACCTCGAGACCTGGGCCCGCACGCTGAACCGGGTGCTCTACCCGACGGACACCACGGATCTGGGCAGGGAGCTGCGTCTCTCCCAGGAGTACTTCCTCACGTCCGCCTCGGTGCAGGACGTGCTGCGGCGGTCCCTCGCCACGCAGGACGACCTGCGTCGCCTGCCGGAGCAGGCGGCCATCCAGATGAACGACACACATCCCGCAATCGCCGGTCCCGAGCTGATCCGCCTGCTCGTCGACGACCACGGATTCGCCTTCGACGGCGCCGTCGACCTGGCCACGCAGGTGCTGAGCTACACGAACCACACGCTGCTGCCCGAGGCTCTCGAGATGTGGCCCGTCGACCTGATGCGCCATCTGCTTCCCCGCCACCTGCAGATCATCGAACGGCTGGACCGGAGGATCCATGAGGTCCACGGTCACGCGGCGGACGAGGTGCATCTCATCGAGCACGGTCACGTCAGGATGGGTGACCTCGCGTTCGCGACCAGCCACCGGGTCAACGGCGTCTCAGCGCTGCACACCGACCTGGTGAGCCGGAACCTCTTCCCTCACCTCGAGGCGCTCACGCCGGGTCGCCTCATCAACGTCACCAACGGGATCACACCGCGCCGCTGGCTCAAGCTCGCCAATCCTGCGCTCGCGGACCTCGTCACCGAGAGGATCGGCCCGGGCTGGGAGTCCGACCTCGAGCGGCTGCGCGACCTCGAGCACCACGCGGAGGATGCCGGCTTCCTGGAGGCCTTCGGGAGCGCCAAGCACCAGGCGAAGCGGCGCCTGGCGTCGTGGCTCGCCGATGAGCACGCGATCGAGCTTCCGCTGGGCTCGCTCATCGACGTGCAGGCCAAGCGTCTGCACGAATACAAGCGACAGCTGCTGAACATCCTGTGGACCGTCTCGCGCTGGCAGAGGATCAAGGCGGATCCGGAGGCCGACTGGGTGCCTCGGGTCAAGATCTTCGGCGGCAAGGCCGCACCGAGCTACGCGGCCGCCAAAGACATCATCCGGCTGATCAACGACGTCGGGCGAGTCATCAACGACGACCCCGAGACGCGCGACAGACTGCGCGTCGTCTACCCGCCGAACTACAACGTCACGATGGCCGAGAAGCTCATTCCTGCGGCAGACCTGTCCGAGCAGATCTCGACGGCGGGCATGGAGGCCTCCGGCACCGGCAATATGAAGTTCGCGCTCAACGGAGCGCTCACGATCGGCACCCTCGACGGGGCGAACGTCGAGATCCGCGAACAGGTCGGCGCCGAGAACTTCTTCCTCTTCGGACTCACGGGCGAGGAGGTCACGGCGCGCCGCGAGCAGCCGGACCACGCACGGACGGCGATCGAGCAGAGCCAGGCGCTGCAGGATGTGCTGCAGGCTGTCGCAGAGGGCACGTTCAGCCCTGACGAACCGGGCCGCTACGGCAGTCTCCTCGACCACCTGTGGACCAGCGACTGGTTCCTCGTCGCCGCTGATTTCGACGCTTACAATTCCTCCCAGGAGCTGGTAGACAGGACGTACCGCGATCCGCAGCGGTGGCAACGCATGGCGGTGCTGAACATGGCTCGGGTCGGCTGCTTCAGTTCCGACCGCGCCATAGGCCAATACATGAAGGAGATCTGGGACATCCCTCCGGCGCAGTGACCGTCTTCTCCTCGACGAAAGGTCCCGGCGATGGCTCATCAGACGGATCCACACCGCCACGGTCCTGTGCTCGGCGCGCTCGACGAGCACCTCATCTCGGAGGGAACGCATCATCGCCTCTGGGACGCGCTCGGGGCACATCTCATGACCCATGAGGGCGTGGACGGTGTGCACTTCGCGGTGTGGGCCCCGAACGCCTCCCGTGTCGCCGTCGTCGGGGACTTCAACCACTGGAACGCCGAGGCGCATCCGCTGCGGACGGTCGGATCCACAGGGGTGTGGGAGACGTTCGTGCCCGGCGTCGCCGAGGGTGCGATCTACAAGTACGACCTGCACGACCGCGAGGGCGGCCACCTGCCGCAGAAGGCGGACCCGGTCGGCTTCGGCAGTGAGCATCCGCCCGCGACGGGGTCCGTGGTGCGTCGCCTCGACGCCCACGACTGGCAGGACCAGGAATGGCTCGACCGACGAGCCGAGGCCAACGCGGTCGACAGCCCGATCAGCGTCTATGAGGTGCACCTCGGGTCCTGGCGGCGGGCCGAAGGGGGCCGCCCGCTGTCCTATCTGGAACTTGCGACGGAGCTGGTCGACTACGTCGTGGACCTCGGATTCACCCATATCGAGGTGATGCCCGTCAGCGAGCATCCGTTCGACGGGTCCTGGGGCTACCAACCCGTGGGAATGTACGCACCGACGATCCGTCATGGCACCCCGCGCGAGTTCGCCGCCTTCGTAGATGCTGCACACGCGAGAGGGATCGGCGTCATCGCCGACTGGGTGCCGGGCCATTTCCCCACTGACGCGCACGGTCTCGCCCGATTCGACGGCACGGCGCTCTACGAGCACCTCGATCCGCGCCAGGGCTTCCATCCCGACTGGAAGACCCTCATCTACAACTACGGGCGACCCGAGGTGCGTGGATACCTCGTCGCGAACGCCCTGTACTGGATCGACCAGTACCACCTCGACGGTCTGCGCGTCGATGCGGTCGCCTCGATGCTCTACCGCGACTACTCGCGCGAGGAGGGGGAGTGGATCCCGAATCGCGACGGAGGCCGGGAGAACTATGAGGCCATCGACTTCCTGCGCGCGACCAACGTCGCGGTCTACGGGGCGCATGACGGCGTCGCGATGACCGCTGAGGAGTCCACCTCGTTCCCCGGGGTCACCCGCCGCGTCGACGCCGACGGACTGGGGTTCGGCTACAAGTGGAACCTCGGCTGGATGAACGACTCGCTGACGTACTTCAGCAGGGACCCGGTCCACCGGCGGTACCACCACGACGACCTCACCTTCGGCCTCTCCTACGCGTTCAGCGAGAACTTCGTGCTGCCGATCAGCCATGACGAGGTCGTCCACGGCAAGGGATCCCTGTACGGGCGCATGCCGGGCTCGCATGCCGACAAGCTCGGCGGCCTCAAGGCGTTCTACGGCTACATGTGGGGACACCCGGGCAAGAAGCTGCTGTTCATGGGCCAGGAGTTCGGCCAGACCGCCGAATGGAACCACTCGGGAGAGCTCGACTGGGGGTCCCTCTACGACCCCGGTCACGCCGGCGTGCAGGCCGTCGTCCGGGATCTCAACCGGCTCTACCGCGAACAGCCCGCCCTGCACCGTCACGACGCAGACGGTCACGGGTTCTCCTGGCTGCTCGTCGACGCGGCCGAGGACCAGGTCCTCGCCTGGACCCGGCGGGGCGACGCCGGTGATCCACACGTGGTGGTCGTGCTCAACCTCGCGCCTGTCGAACGCACCGGCTATCGCATCGGGTTCCCCGTCGCGGGCCGCTGGCGGGAGGCGCTGAACACCGACTCTTCCGCCTACGGCGGCGGCGATCGGGGTCACGGCGGTGCGGTGGAGACTGAGCCCGTGCCCACCGTGCAGGAGGCGCAGTCCGCCCTGCTCACTCTTCCCCCTCTCTCGGCCATCTATTTCGTGGAGGAATACTCATGAACACCTCGATCGAGCCCGGCGCACCCACTCGGCTGACCAGTCAGGCCATGGCCTTCGTGCTCGCAGGCGGGCGCGGCAGCCGCCTCGAGGAGCTCACCGACAGACGCGCGAAGCCCGCCGTGCACTTCGGCGGAAAATCGCGGATCATCGACTTCCCCCTCTCAAACGCGCTCAACTCGGGCATCCGCAAGATGGCGATCGCCACCCAGTACAAGGCACATTCGCTGATCCGGCATATGCAGCGCGGCTGGGGCTTCTTCCGCGCCGAACGCAACGAATACCTGGACATCCTTCCCGCCAGCCAGCGCGTCGAAGAGGGCAAGTGGTACCTCGGCACCGCGGACGCGGTGACCCAGAACATCGACATCGTCGACGACTACGGAGTCGAGTACGTGATCGTGCTCGCGGGCGACCACGTGTACAAGATGGACTACGAGGTGATGCTCCGCCAGCACGTCGAGACGGGCGCCGACGTCACCGTGGGCTGTCTGACCGTGCCACGCCACGAGGCGACAGCCTTCGGCGTCATGCACATCGACGAGCGCGACCGCATCGTCGACTTCCTCGAGAAGCCGGCCGACCCGCCCGGGACTCCCAGCGATCCGGATGTCGCGCTGGCCTCGATGGGCATCTACGTCTTCGACTGGGACTTCCTGCGCGGGCTGCTCCTGGACGACATGAACGACGCGGAGTCGAGCCATGACTTCGGCCATGACCTCATTCCGCTGCTGGTCAGTCGCGGCGCCGCATACGCACACCGGTTCAGCGAGTCATGCGTCATGAGCGGTCTCGAGACCAGCCCCTATTGGCGTGACGTCGGGACGATCGACTCGTTCTGGCAGGCCAACATCGACCTTACGGAGTTCGTGCCGCCCCTGGACCTGTATGACCAGAAGTGGCCGATCTGGACCTACGCCGAGCACACGCCGCCGGCGAAGTTCATCCATGACGAGGAGGACCGTCGGGGGCAGGCGATCCAGTCGCTGATCTCAGGGGACACCATCATCAGCGGCTCCGACGTGCACAATTCTCTGCTCTTCACGGGGAACCGGGTGCACTCCTATTCGACCCTTGATCACGTCGTCGCGCTGCCGTACGCCGAAGTGGGCCGGCATGCGCAGCTGAGTCGCTGCGTCATCGACAGCCGTGTGCGGATCCCCGACCACCTGGTGATCGGTCAGGATCCGGAAGAAGACGCGAAGTGGTTCCGGCGCACCGCGAAAGGGGTGACACTCATCACGCAGGACATGCTCGACCGCCGCGCCGCCGCGCTCGACTAGTCTGTCCTGGTGCCCCTGAAAGGACCCCCTATGCCCCGCCTGCGTGGTCGAGTGCTCTCCGTCGCGTCGGAGTGTGCGCCCCTGATGAAGACCGGGGGCCTGGCCGACGTGGTGGGCGCCCTTCCCGGGGCACTGGAATCTCACGGCTGGCGCTCGCGTGTGCTGATGCCGGCCTACCCCACCGTGCTCGAGAGGGTCGTCCGATCCCGCCGCATCTGGCGCAGCGACGACCTGTTCGGTGGGCCAGCATGTGTGCGCGCGTGCACGGTCGACGGATTCGAGGTGCTGCTGTTGGACGCGCCCCACCTGTTCGACCGGCCCGGTGGTCCCTACTCCGTCGATCATCACGACCATCCGGATAACCACCTGCGATTCGCGGCGCTGAGCTGGGCCGCCGCGCAGATCGCGATCGAGGGCACGAGCGACCGATGGCGCCCCGACATCGTGCACGCCCACGACTGGCAGGCCGGGCTCGTGCCGGCGTACCTCAGGTACGCCGGATCCGCTGTTCCGAGTGTGATGACGATCCACAACATCGCGTTCCAGGGCGTCTTCGACGCTGACCAGCTGGACCGTCTGAACCTGCCGACAGGTGACTTCCATCCTGGGGGGATCGAATACCACGGCGCCGTCAGCGCACTGAAGGCCGGGATGGTGCATGCCTCGCGGCTCACCACGGTCAGCCGCACCTATGCGGAGGAGCTCACGACGCCCCAGTTCGGCTTCGGCCTCGAGGGCGTCGTCGCGGAGCGTCGGGATCGTGGGGAGATGCACGGAATCGTCAACGGCATCGACGCCACTGTATGGGACCCCGCGCGGGATCCGCACACGACGCCGTTCTCGGCCGCGTCGCCCGGCCCTAAGGCTGAGAACCGCGCCTCGCTGCTGAAGGAGTTCGGGCTCGCGGAGCCGTCCGGACCGCTCGCCGTCGTCGTCACACGCCTGACCCATCAGAAGGGCGTCGACATGCTGCTCGAGGCACTGCCCGCCTTCGTGGAGGGAGGCGGGGCGGTCGTCGTGCTCGGTTCCGGAGACCCCGGCCATGAGCAGAGCCTCCGCGAGGTCGCCGCGCACCGTCCCGACGCCGTCGGGGTGCGCATTGGCTATGACGAGCCGCTCAGCCACCGGATGTTCGCCGGTGGTGACCTCGTGCTCGTGCCGTCACGGTTCGAGCCGTGCGGCCTGACGCAGCTCTACGGCCTGCGGTACGGCGCGCTGCCGCTCGTCGCGTCCACAGGTGGGCTGCGCGACACGGTCGTGGACGCCACGGACGAGCACCGCGCGTCCGGCACGGCCACAGGCTTCACGTTCACCGACATCAGCACCACAGGGCTCAGGGATGCGCTCGACCGCGCCGCGAGCCTCTACCAGGACCAGGAGGCGTGGCGAGAGGTGCGCGACCGCGCGATGACCACGCCGGTGGACTGGGCCGCCTCGGGTGCGCACTATGCCCAGCTGTTCCAGGAGCTGGTGCGGTGAAGGACCGTGTCTCGCGCGGCCGCCCCTGGCCGCTGGGCATCACCCTGTCCGAAGAGGGCGCGAACGTCGCCGTCTGGGCCCCCGATGCCGAACGCGTCTGGCTCTGCCTCTTCGAAGGTGAGCAGGAAGAGCGGATCCCGCTGCCCCACCACGCCGGCGGCGTCTGGCACGCCCACGTCCGGGGCATCGAGGCGGGCGCACGCTACGGCCTCCGCGCCGACGGTCCCTTCGCGCCCGAGCAAGGTCTCTGCTTCGATGAGCAGAAGCTGCTGATCGACCCCTATGCACGCGCCCTCGACGCGCCGGCGCGGTGGGACCGGCTCATGTCGGACTCCAGGGTGCAGGAACCCGACGACGGCTCAGTCACGCTCGCCCGCGACAGGCCCGACAGTGCTCCCGCCGTGCCGAAGGGGATCGTCCTCGGAGAGCCCGCCGGGCCCGACCCTGCCGCGAACCGGCCACGCCATGACGTTGCCGATCTCGTCATCTACGAAGCGCACGCCAAAGGGCTCACCGCGACGCACCCCGAGGTCCCGGAGGAGCTGCGCGGCACCTACTCCGGGATCGCTCACCCCGCGATCATCGACCACCTGACCTCGCTCGGCGTCACCGCCGTCGAGCTGCTGCCGGTGCAGGCGTTCCTCGACGATGAGCACATCGTCGAGCGGGGCCTGAGCAACTACTGGGGGTACCAGCCGATCGCCTGGCACGCGCCGGAGCCGCGCTACGCGATCCGCGACGCCGACGCCGAGATGCGCGGCCTGGTGCACACATTGCACGAGGCGGGCATCGAGGTGTTCATCGACGTCGTCTGCAACCACACCGGAGAGGGTGGGGACGGCGGACCGACGCTCAGTCTGCGCGGGCTCGACGCCTCCGGCTACTACCGGCTGCACGATGGCACGCACATCGACGACACCGGCACCGGGAACACCGTGGCGACTGAACGACCCACGGTGCTGCGCCTCGTGCTGGACAGCCTGCGCCACTGGGCGACGCGCTACGGGATCGACGGGTTCCGCTTCGACCTGGCCACCGCCGTGGGGCGCGGCCCCGACGGATTCGACCCGAGGGTGGCCTTCTTCCAGGCGGCCGGGCAGGATCCGGTGCTCGCCGACGTCAAGCTCATCGCCGAGCCGTGGGACCTCGGGCCCGACGGCTATCAGCTCGGGGGATACCCGCATCCGTGGTCGGAATGGAATGACGGCTTCCGCGACGACGTGCGCCGGGCATGGCGCGGCGATCAGGACGCGGTGAGAGCCCTCGGTGAACGGCTGCTCGGCTCAGCCGCGGCCTTCGACCACTCGGGACGTGCCCCCACGGCGTCAGTCAACTTCATCACGGCCCACGACGGGTTCACCCTCGCCGACGTCGTCTCCTACACCGCGCGGCACAACGAGGCGAATCTCGAGGACGGTCGCGACGGGCACAGCGAGAACCACTCCGACAATCTCGGCGTGGAGGGCCCGACCGATGATCCCGGCGTGCTCGCGGCCCGGTCGCGGCGGGTGCGGGCGATGCTCGCGACCCTTCTCGTCTCGCAGGGTGTGCCCATGCTGCTGGCCGGGGACGAGATCGGCAACACCCAGGGCGGCAACAACAACGCCTACGCGCAGGACAACGAGATCGGCTGGATCGACTGGTCCTCACCGGATCGGAAGCTGCTCGACGTCGTCGCCGGCCTGATCGAGGTCCGGCGGCGGCTGCCGATTCTGCGCCAGCGGACCTTCCTGCACGGGGGCGCCCGCGCCGGGGGAGACCCGGACGTCCTCTGGCTGAGTGCGGACGGCGAGCCGGCCACCGAGGAGCATTGGGAGGATCCTGAGCTCCGCACGATCATCGCGGTGCTGCGCGGGGCCGCCGGAGACCCGACCGGCGAGGCTCTGCCCGGTGCCGTCGCGGTCGTGCTCAACCTCGGCGACGCGGTGGAGGTGAGCCTCCCCGAGGATCTGCAGTGGCGCCTCGAGATCGACTCCGGTGGCGAGGCCGAGCCCGGCAGGTCCGGTGGCCAGAGGATCGGGGCCCAATCGGTGGTCGTGTTCTCCTCACCGGGGCCGTGACGCCGCGAGACGTCGCGTTCACGGCTGTGTCACACATCCGTCCTACGCTGGGGTCAGCAGCAGGAACCTTCCGGAAGGACCCGCCATGAGTGACCCCTCCCTGAGCACGGAGCTCGCCCCCGCGCTGGCCGCCATCTCCCACGGCACCTCCAACCCGTCGGGGCAGGCCGTGGTGCGCAGACTGGTCGACGACGTCGCCACGGCGGCCCGCGACCAGCGGCTGGGCGCCGAGGTCAGACTGGGGCATGTGGACGTCCAGGATCCCGATGTGCCGGCCACCCTCGCGGACCTGCCCGCGCAGCTGCCGGCCGTCGTCGTGCCGGTGCTGCTCTCCGCCGGGTACCACGTCAACGTGGACCTGAAGAAGGAGACCGCCGACGTCGGCCGCGAGGTCATCATCGCCGGCGCCCTGGGCCCCGATGACCGGCTCGTGGAGCTGCTCGTCCGGCGCCTGGAGGAGGCCGGGGCCGATCCGGGGCGAGACACGATCATCCTCGGCGTCGCCGGCTCCTCCGACGCCGCCGCCGTGGAGGACTGCCACGAGATGGGCCGGCGTCTCGCCGCCCGGCTGGACGCCGAGGTGGAGGTCGCCTTCCTCGCCGCGGCGAATCCCACGGTGGCCGAGGCCGTCGCGGAGGCGAGGCAGCACACCGACAGGGCGGGGGAGGGGCGGGTGGTCGTCGCCAGCTATCTGCTGGCGCCGGGTTACTTCCAGGATCTGCTGGAGAAGGCCCAGGCGGACCTCACCACCGCCCCGCTGCTCCCGGCCCCTGAGGACATCGAGCATCCGCCGGCCTCCCCCTCGGAGCTGGTGGACATCATCCTGGACCGGTACCGCGGCCGGTAGGATAGGGCCGATGAGCGCACCGACCCTGGACCCGTGGAGCAACGGGACCCCCGCCTACCGGCGAACCCTGCTGCTGGGGATCTTCTCCACCTTCCTCGGCGTGGTGCTCGTGGTGCTGGCGGCCGTCGCCGTCGGACCGGACCTTGAACCGACGCTGCGCGGGGTCGGGCTGGCGCTGATCGGGCTGGGCATCATCAGCCACCTGATCTCCATCCTGCTCCGCAAGCGGCAGGCCAAGCAGATCATCCAGGCCCGTGCGGGCACGTCGAGGAAGAGAGGCCGCTGAGCGTGAGCATCAACACCGAGGCGGAGGGACGGGTCTACCCGTCCGCCGCGCCGTACCAGGTCAGCCGGGAGGCGATCCGTGAGTTCGCTGGTGCGGTCAAGTCCGAGCACCCGGCCCACCACGACGTCGAGGCCGCCACCGCTCTGGGACACCGTGACCTGGTCGCCCCGCCGACCTTCGCCGTCGTGGTCGCCCAGCGGGCCGAAGCGGCCGTCGTCGCCGACAGCGAGGTCGGCATCGACTTCTCGCGCGTGGTCCACGCCGATGAACGGTTCACCCACCATGCCCCGATCCTTGCCGGAGACACGCTGAACGCCCAGGTCACCCTGGACCGCATCCGCCTCATGGGAGCCGGTGCCATGGTCACCACCAGGGTCGAGATCACCACCGCCGAGGGCGAGGCGCGCAGCACCGTGACCTCCTCGCTGCTGGTGCGTGCCGAGGACGAGGAGGAGAGCGCATGAGCCCCGCACCCCGGATCAGCACCCTGGAGAAGGGTCAGGAGATCGGCAGCCGCGAGATCCAGCTCTCGCGGGCGGACCTGATCCGCTACGCCGCCGCCTCCGGCGACCACAACCCCATCCACTGGAACGAGCGCTTCGCCCGCGAAGTCGGGCTTGACGGCGTCATCGCCCACGGCATGCTCACCATGGGCCTGGCCGTGGACCTGGTCACCGAGTGGGTGGGCGATCCCGGACGCGTGAGCGACTACCAGGCGCGGTTCACCAAGCCGGTCCCGGTGCCCGACGCCGACACCGGTGCTCCGGACGCCCCGACGGCCACGCTGCACGTCAGCGGCAAGGTCGGAGTGGTCGACGTCGAGGCCTCGACGGCACGGATCGACCTCACCGTGAGCCTGGACGGCACCAAGGTCCTCGTGAAGTCCCAGGTCAGCGTCACGCTCTGAGGCTTCTGCCGGATCAGCCGCCAGGTTCGACCCCGCGAGCCGATCAGCACCGTATAATCGCCACACAGATTCGCCGCGACCGCATCCCAGCGGCCCACGTGCACCACCGAACAGGGGACACCTCATGCCCAGCACCACTGAGACCGAGTTCGACGAGCGCAGCGTCGCGCTCGCCCAGCCCGTCGGCTCACGCCGCACCCCGATCGCCAAGAGCCTGGGCGTGACCGCCATCGCCGCCCTGGCTCTGACCGCCTGCGGCGGCGACGGTGAGGACGACGAGGTCGAGGCCGAGTCCCAGGTCGACGCTGAGCTGGACCTCGAGGTCGACGACGTCGAGCTCATCAACGAGGGGACCCTCACCGTCTGCTCGGACGTGCCGTACCCGCCCTTCGAGTACTACGACGAGGAAGGCACCGTCGTCGGCTTCGACATCGACATCGCTGAGGGCCTCGCCAGTGTGCTCGATGTCGAGCTCGAGGTGGTGCAGACCAGCTTCGAGGGCATCCAGTCCGGCGTGGCGCTCAACGCCGAGACCTGCGACCTGGCGATCTCCGGGATGACCATCACCGAGGAACGCGCCGGGAACATGCTCTTCTCCGATCCCTACCTGGATGACAACCTCGGCCTGCTCGCCGCCGGTGACGCCGGCATCGGCTCGCTGGAGGACATCGACGACTCGATCAACGTGGGAGTCCAGGCTGACACCACCGGTGAGGACTATGCCGAGGAGCAGGGCTACCAGATCCGTTCCTACCCGGACTCCGGGCTGCTCATCCAGGGCCTCGAGTCCGGGCAGGTCGAGGCCGCGATCGGTAACATCTCCATCCTCGGCTACCAGGCCGGCGAGGATGACAGCTCCGAGTTCGTCGAGGAGATCGACACCGGAGAGCAGCTCGGCATCGCCGCGCAGCTGGAGAACCAGGAGCTGATCGACGTGGTCGACGAGATCCTGGCCGAGATGGAGTCCGGCGGCTACATGGCCGAGATCGAGGACCTCTGGTTCGGCGGCGGCGAGACCCCAGACGAGGGCGACAGCGACGAGGGCGACAGCGACGAGGACGACGCGGACGCCGACGAGGACGACGACTGACCCTCATGGCACTGACGACCCGTCAACGAGCGCGGCTGAGCCTGGGGATCCAGGCCGGGCTGTTCATCGCCCTGGTGATCGTGCTGATCATCATCATCGACTGGACGGCGATCCATCGGAGCTTCTTCGACATCGAGCGCGTCCGCCCGATGTTCCCCGAGATCATCACCGTCGGGCTGATCAACACCCTGCAGTACACCGCGGTCGGCTTCGTGCTCGGCCTGCTCGGTGGAACCCTGCTGGCGCTGATGAAGCTCTCCAGCTTCCCGGTCTACCGCTGGCTGGCGACGGCCTACATCGAGTTCTTCCGTGGCATTCCAGCCATCCTGGTGTTCCTCGCCCTGGGGTTCGGCGTCTCGATCGCCTTCGGATGGAACCTGAACTCCCTGCAGATCGCCGGTTCGGCGTTGGGGCTGGTGGCCAGTGCATACATCGCCGAGACTCTGCGCGCCGGCCTGCAGGCCGTGCCGAAGGGCCAGGTCGAGGCCGCGCGGGCGCTGGGGATGCCGGCGTGGCGGGCGATGGTCTCCATCCAGATCCCGCAGGCGTTCCGCATCGTGCTGCCCCCGCTGACCAACGAGGCCATCCTGCTGACCAAGGACTCCTCGCTGATCTTCGTGGTGGGACTGACCGCTGGTGCGGCTGAGCTGACGAAGTTCGGCCGCGACGGCATCAACATCTACCAGGCGGGTCTGACCCCCCTGGTGGCCGCCGGCGTCTGCTATCTGCTGATCACCGTGCCGCTGTCCATCCTGGCTCGCCGCATGGAGCAGCGGTCGCCCAAGAAGAAGTAGGGAGGCCCGATCCTCATGACCGAGCCTGAACCGGCCGCGACGGCAGCTGCCGACGGCGCATCCGCAGGAGTGTCCATCACGGGGCTCCACAAGTCCTACGGGGACAACGAGGTGCTCAAGGGCATCTCCATGACGGTCCGCCCCGGGGAGGTCGTCTGCCTGATCGGCGCCTCCGGATCGGGGAAGTCCACGCTGCTGCGCTGCGTGAACCGTCTGGAGGACCCCAACGCCGGGACCATCACAGTGGGCTCCTTCGAGACCACCCACCCCGACGTCGACCTCGACGCCATGCGCCGGCACATCGGCATGGTCTTCCAGCAGTTCAACCTGTTCCCGCACCTCAGCGTGCTGGAGAACTGCACCATCACCCCACGTCGGGTGCTCAAGCAGTCCACGTCCGAGGCCGAGGCCGAGGCGATGGTCCAGCTCCGCCGGGTCGGGCTCGAGGACTTCGCCCAGCGGCGTCCGGACCAGCTCTCCGGCGGTCAGCAGCAGCGCGTGGCGATCGCCCGCGCCCTGACCATGCGGCCCCAGCTGATGCTCTTCGACGAGCCGACCTCCGCGCTGGACCCCGAGACCGTCGGAGATGTGCTGGCGATCATGCGGCAGCTGGCTGAAGCCGGCATGACGATGCTCGTGGTGACCCACGAGATGGGCTTCGCCCGAGAGGTCGCTGACCGGGTGGTCTTCATGGACAAGGGCCGCGTGGTCGAGGAGGGTCCGGCCGTCGACGTCATCGGCAACCCGCAGCAGCCGCGCACCCAGGACTTCCTGCGCCGCGTGCTCAACCCCACCGGCGTGGACCTCGAGGCCTGATGCGGCGGTTCAGCGAGCACACCACTGCCCGGGTGGGCGGCACCGCCGGCGAATGGATCGTCGCCCACACCGAGTTCGAGGCGCTGCAGACGTTGTCCCGCCATCCGCTGCCCTCGGAGGAAGATCGTCTGGCTGGCAAAGACACTCTCCTGGTGCTGGGGGGCGGCTCGAACCTGCTGGTGGCCGACGCGGGCTTCCCCGGCGCCGTGCTGCAGCTGGCGTTCGATGGGATCAGCGCCGAACCGGGCGAGACTCACGGCGGCGATGTGGTCGTCACCGTGGCAGCCGGACATGAGTGGGACGACGTCGTCGCCTGGACCGTGCAGCGCCGCTATGCAGGGCTGGAGGCGCTCTCGGGGATCCCCGGAGCCGCCGGGGCGACCCCGGTCCAGAACGTGGGTGCCTACGGCGCAGAGGTGTCCCAGACGCTGGTGGACGTGCGCGCCTGGGATCGACTCCACGGTGAGGTGATCACCCTGAGCAACGAGGAGCTGGGCTTCGGGTACCGGGATTCGGTGCTCAAGCGCACCACGCTGCACGGCTCCCCGCGGTATGTGGTGCTCTCCGTGCGGTTCCGGCTGGAGCATCGGGGCGAGGACACGCCGTCTTCGCCGGTCCGCTACGCGGAGCTGGCACGCTCCCTGGGGCTCGAGGTGAACGCCGCCGAGGACCAGCGCCGGGCCCCGCTGACTGACGTGCGCGCCAAGGTGCTGGCACTGCGTGCCGGCAAGGGCATGGTGCTCGAGGCAGAGGACCACGACACCTGGTCCACCGGGTCCTTCTTCACCAACCCGATCGTCGGCGAGGACGTGGTCTCCACCCTGCCTGAGGGAGCCCCGCGATTCCCGGCACTGCCCGACGTCGACGGCACGCCCCGGGTGAAGCTCTCCGCGGCCTGGCTGATCGATCGCGCCGGCTGTGGGAAGGGCTTCGGTGCGGAGCTGGTGGGCGGGCGCGCCTCGCTCTCCACGAAGCACACGCTGGCGGTCACCAACCGGGGAAAAGCCTCAGCGGGTGACCTGCTGACCGTGGCGGCCGCGGTGCGTGACCGTGTGGTCGAGCGCTTCGGCATCGAGCTGCACCCGGAGCCGGTGCTCATCGGCTGCGAGCTCTGAGCCTCTCGTTCAACGACCTGCCCGGCTGGACAGCTCACAGCTTGCCGATGGCGATCAGCAGCATGCGGCGCAGCGGCTCGGCCGCCCCCCAGAGGAGCTGGTCGCCCACCGTGAAGGCCGAGATGTACTCGGGGCCCATCTCGAGCTTGCGGATGCGGCCCACCGGGATGGTCAGTTCGCCAGTGGCGGCCACCGGGGTCAGCTGCTCCATGGTGGCCTCCTTCTCGTTGGGGACCACCTTCGCCCAGCTCGAGCCCTTCGCGATGATCGACTCGATCTCGGAGACCGGGATGTCTTCGCTCAGCTTCAGCGTGAGCGCCTGGGAGTGGGAGCGCAGGGCGCCCACACGCACACACAGCGAGTCGAAGGGGATCTTCTCCCCGCGGCGCTCCACGCCGGGGGCCAGCGAGTCGCCGCGGCCGAGGATCTTGTTGGTCTCCACTCCGGCCTTCCACTCCTCCTTGGCCACACCGTCGCCGAGGTCCGCGTCGATCCAGGGGATGAGGGAGCCGGCCAGCGGCACTCCGAACTGCGAGGCGTCCAGGCCGCTGCGCTGAGCCTCGAGCACCTTGCGGTCGATCTCCAGGATCGCGGAGGCCGGGTCGGCGAGCTCGTCGCCGACGGCGCTGTGAAGGTCGCCGAACTGGTGCAGCAGCTCACGCATGTGCTTGGCACCGCCGCCGGAGGCCGCCTGGTAGGTCATCGCGGTGCCCCATTCGACCAGGCCTGCGGTGAACAGCCCGCCCAGGCCCATCAGCATGCAGGAGACCGTGCAGTTGCCGCCGACGAACTCCTTGACGCCGGCGGCCAGACCGGCGTCGATGACGTCCCGGTTGATCGGGTCCAGAGTGATGATGGAGTCCTCCGCCATCCGCAGGGTGGAGGCGGCGTCGATCCAGATGCCGTCCCAGCCGGCCGCGCGCAGCTTCGGGTGGACGGCCTGGGTGTAGTCCCCGCCCTGGGCGGTGACGATGATCGGCAGCTTGGCCAGCGTGTCGATGTCATAGGCGTCCTGCAGAGTGTCCTCGCCAGGCTGGGCGCCGTCGAGGTCCGGGGCGGGCCCGCCGGCGTTCGAGGTCGAGAAGAAGACCGGGGCGATGTGCTGGAAGTCCCCTTCGTCGAGCATGCGCTGGATCAGCACGGAGCCGACCATGCCTCGCCAGCCGACGATCCCGACGGACGGGGTGTCGCCGGTGAGGGCGGAGAGGGCAGAGACAGCAGGGGATGTCGTAGAAGCCATGCCTACCAGGGTAGCGAACCTGCGCATCGCAGGGGTATGGGCCGGGTCACCAGAGCGCGTCAGGGGTGCCGCAGGAGGCTCCGAGGTCAGATCCCGCGACGCCAGCTCCAGAGGAGCCAGGCGGCGACGACGGCAGGCACCACCACGAACAGGAATCCCCCCAGCAGCATGCCGATCAGGTAGATGCCCAGCGACTCCCCGGCGGCGAATCCGGAGGAGGACTCCCCGATGTACTGCGCCACGGCGCCCGCCAGCGACCCCAGGGCGACCAGCAGCAGGAGCGCGCCCAGGGCCAGCTTCCACCCCTTGCGGTGGGGAGCGCCTGTCTCCTCGGCTCGGCTGGCCTCGGCGCGGATCTTGCGGGGGTCGGCGCTCCAGTCGTCCGCCCCGCCGATGCCGTGCATCGTGCTCATGACACGACGTTAAGGCTCAGCACGGCCGGTGTCACGATCCCCCGCCCGCAGCGTCGGGGCTCAGTCCTCGGCGGGGATGTCGCCGTCGCGTCGGCACAGGGTCTCGAAACGGTAGCGCAGCCCGTTGGCGGCGGTGTGCCAGCCCTCGGCCGGGTCTGCGGCGCAGAGCTCCCAGCGCGACGGCGGCAGCTGCGGTGCCCAGGTGTCGCCGTCGGCGTCCAGGTCGATCACGGTGATCACCGCCGTGTCGGCCAGTTCCCGGTCCACGGTCTCCGTGTAGATGCGGCCGCCGCCGAGCACCCACACCTTCTCTGGGACCCGGCCCTCGGCGTCGGGACCGGCGGCCAGAGCCAGCGCCTCATCCAGCGACGTCGTGGTCTCCGCCCCTGCCGCGGCGATCTCGGCGGCGCGGGCGGAATCCCCGGTGATGACGATGTTGCGTCGGCCGGGCAGCGGGCGGGCCTTCTCCGGCAGGGACTCCCACGTGCGACGCCCCATGACCACCGGGCGGCCACGGGTCTGGGCACGAAAGTGGGCGAAGTCCTCAGGCAGATGCCATGGCATCTCGCCGTCGCGGCCGATGACGCCGTCGCGGGTCTGCGCCCAGATCATCCCCACCCAAGGGCCGGTGCGCTCCTGCCCGCCCAGCGCTTCGTGCGGTGCTTTCATACCGCCACCGGGGCCTTGATGGCGGGGTGGTGCTGGTAGTCGAGCACCTCGAAGTCCGCGTACTCGTAGTCGAAGATCGTCTCCGGCTTCCGGGTGATGCGCAGTCGCGGGGACGGATGGGGCTGCCGGGAGAGCTGTTCGGTGACCTGGTCGAGGTGGTTGTCATAGATGTGACAGTCACCGCCGGTCCAGATGAACTCGCCGGGCTCTAGGCCGGCCTGCTGGGCGAGCATCAGCGTCAGCAGCGAGTAGGAGGCGATGTTGAACGGCACACCGAGGAACATGTCCGCACTGCGCTGGTAGAGCTGGCAGGAGAGCCGCCCCTCGGCCACATGAAACTGGAACATCACGTGGCAGGGCGGCAGCGCCATGCGGTCCACCTCGGCCGGGTTCCACGCGGTGACCAGATGACGCCGCGAGTCGGGGTCGCTGCGCAAGGACTCCACCAGCTGGGCGATCTGGTCGATCGAGCCGCCGTCGGGGGTGGGCCAGCTGCGCCACTGGACGCCGTAGACCGGGCCCAGCTCACCGTCCTCGTCGGCCCACTCGTTCCAGATCCGCACACCCCGCTCCTGCAGCCAGTGCACGTTGGAGTCCCCGCGCAGGAACCAGAGCAGCTCCAGAGCCACGGACTTGAAGTGGACCCGCTTGGTGGTGATCAGCGGGAAGGAGTCCCGCAGGTCGAAGCGGATCTGCCGGCCGAAGACGCTGCGCGTGCCGGTGCCGGTGCGGTCGGACTTGGGCGTGCCGTGCTCCAGCACGTCGGCCAGCAGGTCCTCGTAGGGGGTGGGGATCGCATCGCTCACGCCCCCAGCATAGCGGCCGGAGGCAAGGGCCTGGGGCGTTCAGCTGACCGGTGCCTGGTGCTTCCGATACTCCGGGTAGCGGTGCAGGTACTGGTCGATGTAGGAGCATTCGGAGATGAACGACCAGCCCTCGTCGATGAGCTCGTCCAGCAGCAGGGTGACCAGGCAGCGGGCATAGCCGCGCCGGCCGTGCTGCGGGCTGATGATCGTGTGCTGCAGTCGCTTGACCTGCTGGCCTGCGATGTTCTCCTCCGTGTAGCCGACGAACCCGATGAAGGTCTCGGCACCGTCGATCGTGTCCCAGAGCTCGGCCCGGCCACGGTCTTCATCGCGGCGCAGCACCGCTGCGGGGTGGACGTTCTTCTGGACGCTCATGAGGTGAGACTACCGTCATTGACGGAGGGCTGTCAGTCCTCGAAGGGTTCGTAGATCTCCACCGAGACGATCTCGCCACTGCGGTCCACCGCCTGCTGGGCGACCAGCACCGCCCCGGGGCTCAGGTAGGGGTCGGCATCGGGCATCGCCTGCAGGAGGGCCGGATCGTGAATCCAGTCGCGGAGCTCGTCGAGCACCAGCGGCAGCACCGGACGGTGGGTGCAGAGCACCGTGGGCTGCAGGACCTCCAGGCATTTGCGGGTGCGGTGCGCCGGCTTGCGGGGGTCCTCCTGGGCGCGCTTCTCGGTGAGGGACTTGCGGTGCTTGAGCTTGTGCCGGTGCCGCCGGACATAGGGCGCCACGGTCTCCACGCAGCGTCTCCACGGGCTGGTCTCGATGAGCCGGGGCCGCCAGGCGGTGAGCAGCCGTTCCACGGCCCGGGCCTGCCGCTTGCCGGTGGCGGCCAGCGGGCGCTCTCCCTCGGCGCGGGACCAGCTGGCGCGCGGCTTGGCCTTCGCGTGGCGCAGCACCACGAAGGGGCTGGTGTGCAGCCGCATGTGCGAGTGGAGACGCTCCAGCTCCTCGAGGGGCTCGCGGTCCGTCTCGTTGGTCAGCATCTCGTGGGCGACGGCGACCGGCACCCAGCGGACCTCGTCCGTCTCCTGGCCGTCCGGCGTCGGAGTGCCTTTGATGATGCGGGCCGCCCAGTACCAGACCTCCTTGGCCTTGGGTCGGCCGTTCTTCCGCACGTCGTAGCGGGTGATCGGCAGGGGGACGCCCAGCCGCACCTGCAGGCCGATCTCCTCGGAGACCTCCCGCACCGCGCACTCGGGGATGGTCTCGCCGGGGTCGAGCTTGCCCTTCGGGAAGGACCAGTCGTCATAGCGCGGCCGGTGGATGAGCAGCACCTCCAGTTCCCCGCGGTGCAGCCGCCAGCACAGCGCGCCGGCGGCGATGATCTGGGCGTCGGTGCCGTCGTCGGCGCAGACGTCGGTGCGGCGGCGGGGGACTCGGCGCAGGGGGTCCCCTGCGGGGGGCACGGCGGAGTCGGGGATGCTGTCACTGCTGGTGCCGGTGCTCTCGGCGGGGGCGCTCGGCCGGGGGTTCATCGGATCGGTGCTCGCTGTCTCACGCAGTCACGGTCAGGGTCAGGCGGGCTCCGCCCCGGGCTCGGTCACCGGCGCGTACATGGTGTCCACGTCCCAGCGGGTGAACCCGAGCCTGCGGTAGAGCTCCACGGCGGCGGTGTTGTCTGAGTCGACGTAGAGCATGATCGCTCCCAGCCCCTCCGAGCGCAGGTGCTCGATGCCGGCCAGCGTCAGAGAGTACCCGAGGCCGCGGCCCTGGGCATCGGGCACGACGCCGACCACGTAGACCTCGCCCAGCGGTTCGGAGCCGCCGTCCTCTCCGGGGTGGACCTTGGTCCAGTGGAAGCCCAGCAGCTGGCCGCCCTCCTCGGCGAGGAGGAAGCCAGCCGGGTCGAACCAGTCCTCGGCCATCCGAGCATCGAGGTCCTCACGGGTGAGCCGGCCCTGCTCGGGGTGGTCGGCGAAGGCCGCGGCATTGGCCCGCAGCCAGGCCTGCTCGTCACGGCCGGGCTCGAAGGGGCGGATGGTCACGGTCTCCGGGAGCCGCGGGGAGGGGATCTCGTCCAGGGAGGTGAGCCGCATGCGCCAGAGCTCGCGCACCGGGGCCCACCCGTGACGGACGGCCAGCAGCGCGGCGGCGTCGTGCTCGCCATGGGCCCAGGCCCGCTGGATGCGTCCGGGCTGGGGGGCGAGGACGTCGTCGGCGAGCGTGGTGGCCAGCTGGCCACCGATCCCGTGCTGGCGGCAGTTGGGACGGACCACCAGCTCCAGGACGTCCGGGGAGCCCTCACCACCCAGGACGACGACGCCGGCCCCGGCCAGCAGGTACTGGTGGTCGGTGCTGCCCTCGTCGGGTGCCGCCCAGGCATAGGCCACACGCAGCGGTGCGTCCATGGCGCCGGAGTCGGCGGCCTTGTGGAGCTCCACCAGGGTCTGCTCGGAGAACGGGGGATTGGCGTCGGCCTCTTCGGCGGCGTGCGCCAGCTCGACGAGGGCGTCCACCTGATCCGGGGTGGGAGCACCGCCGCTCAGCTCGATGGTCGTCTCGGGGGCGATCTGGGTCTCCTCGGAGCTCATGTCTCCACTCTAACGGAGGCGGGAACCCTCGCGGCTCGGGTCCAGCGCCGGCCCGGCTCCTGCGATGGTACGGGGGAGGTTCAGTCGCCGTCGCCGTCTCCGGTGCGCGCCGCGCGGCCCGCACGCCCGGCGTCGTCGACGACCAGGCGGTATCCCACGTTGCGCACCGTGCCGATCAGCGACTCGTGGTCCGGGCCGAGCTTGGCGCGGAGGCGGCGAATGTGGACGTCCACGGTGCGGGTGCCGCCGAAATAGTCGTAGCCCCACACGTCATGGAGCAGGCGGTCGCGGGTGAAGACCTGACCGGGGTGGAGGGTGAGGTGCTTGAGCAGCTCGAACTCCTTGTACGTCAGGTTCAGCAGCCGGCCGTCGATGGTCGCCATGTAGGTGGTCTCGTCGATGGTGATGCCGCCGGCCCGGATCTCCCCTGTGGGGTTCTCCTCCTCCACCTCGACGGCGGCCAGCCGGATGCGGGCGTCGACCTCGCCAGGGCTGGCGTCGGAGAGCACGAAGTCGTCGACCTGCCAGGACTCGTTGAGAGTGGGCAGCCCCGCCTCGGCCACGATCACCACGATCGGGGTGAGCATGGAGGACTTCACCAGCTGGCACAGGGAACGGACGTGGGCGAGGTTCCGGCGGGCGTCCACCAGGGTGAGGTCGGCGTTGGGGGCCCGCACGATTGAGGCGGCCTCGGCCGGAAAGACACGCACCCGGTGGGTGAGGAGCTCGAGGGATGGCAGGGCGTCGTCGGGGGCGTCAGAGAGCAGCAGCACCTGAGCCATCCGGGTCCCTTCTCGAGCGTGTCATCATCACCGTGAGCGCCAGCAGTGCGCGGGATCGCACGACGTCGAGTATATCTGCCTGGCCGGTCAGCCGGGCGCGGGCCACGTCACAGCAGCTCTCATGCGGGCCTCTGGCAAGATGTCCTGGTGTGAAGTACTTCCCGGTGGCCGCCTCGGCCCTGCTCTCGACGATCGCCCTGGTCGCGGGCTCCTGGGCGGGCACCTCCGCCCTGACCGCGGTGGTGTGCGTGATCTGCCTCGTGCTCTCCCTGGGCTGGCCGCAGCTGATGGGAGTGACGGCGCGCCGCTCGCTGTCCACGGTGATCCTGCTGGCCGGCGTGGTGGCCGCGCTCGGTGCCGCCGTCGTCCGTGAGGTGGAGTCGCTGTTCTTCTGGTCTTCGGTGGCGCTGGCCTTCGGTGTGATGTCGGTCTTCGTCATCCAGGTGCTGCGCGGCACCGGCCGTCCGCATCGGCTGGAGTCCACGCTGGGTGCCAGCGCCGGGGTCGTCATCTCCACGACGGCGGCCGGCTGGGTCGCCGGGCTGCGCTATCCCGCGGAGCTGGTCGGCATCGGTGACAGTGACGACGCCCTCGGGGTCCTGGCCGTGCCGGGGCTGACGCTCTTCGAGGACTGGGCCCTGCTCGACGTCACCGGCACCGGGGGTGAGCTCTCGGTGGTCGGTCTGGCCGCCATCGGTCTCGGAGTCTCGGTGCTGTTGGCCTGCCTGCCGCTGCGCGATGCGCTCGTGCTGCCGCTGGTGGTGCTCGGCGGCTTCGCCGGAGCGCTGGGCACGGCGCTGCTGTGGGGGGAGCTGACGCTGCTCTTCTCCGGGCTGCTGGGGCTGGGCGCCGGCGCGCTGATCGCTGCGATGCGCCGGTTCCTCATCGTCCAGGGCGCCCCGGAGGGTCGGCTCTCCGCGATGGCCGTCGGGGCGGCGCCGATCGCGGGCATGGGGGCGCTGGTCTACTTCGCCGAACGGCTGCTCTTCGTCTGAAGGTCATCTGGTGTCGGTGACGCCACATCGGGCCGATGCCGGGGGTAGACTCTCCGGCATGGAATTCGCACTGCAGAACGTCTCGCTGCTCGCCCTGGAGATCTTCTTCATCGGGCTGCTGATCCTGGCGACGCTGGTCATCGCCGGCATCTCCTGGACCGTCGTCTCCCGCCTGTACAAGGGGCAGCGCTGAGCCTTGGCACCTATGGAGCTGCCCACAGATCTCACGCCTGAGCTGGCTCCGCTGTACTGGCTGCTCGGCAGCTGGGAGGGCGAGGGCCGCCTGGGCTCCGGCGAAGAGTCGGACCCCACCTTCACCCAGCGTGTCACATTCCGCGACTCCGGCCTGGAGTTCGTCGAGTACCGCGCCGAGTCCTGGCTCACCGACGAGTCTGGTTCCCGGCTGCGCCCGCTGAGCGTGGAGTCCGGATTCTGGGCGCTGGACCGACCGCGCGCCGACGCCGACGTCGGCCCCGGGCTGCATCCTGCCGACGTCGTGCCCGCCTATAAGACCGCCTCCGAGGTGGAGCAGCTCGTCAACGCGGACGGTTCCTACCCGATCACGGCGACGATCTCTCATCCCGGGAGCCTCACGGAGCTGTACTTCGGCCAGATCAAGGGGCCGCAGCTGCAGATCGCCACAGATGCGGTGATGCGTGGCGAGCACGCCGCGGAATACAACGGGGCCACCCGCATGTTCGGCCTGGTGAACAGTCAGCTCTTCTGGCGCTGGGACATCCGCGGCGCCGACGGGGATATGGAGCCGCACGCCTCCGCGATCCTGGATCGCCGAGCGTCAGCTGCTGACCCGGGACGCTGAGCACCGACCTCGAAGGAGCGCCCGTGAGCACGAGTCCGTTGATGCAGCGCCAGGGTGCAGTGGCCGCCGGCCGGGAGGACTCCGGCGTCGCGGCCCACTACGGAGACCCCACCGGGGAGCAGCGCGCCCTGGAGGGGGGACGTGCCGTCGTCGACCTCTCCCATCTGGCGGTGGTCACCGTCTCGGGGCCGGACCGGCTCTCCTGGCTGAGCACCCTCTCCTCGCAGCAGACCGCCGCCCTGAAGCCCGGCGAGTCGAGCGAGCTGCTGCTGCTGGACATCTCCGGCCGCATCGAGCATGACGCCGCGATCGTCGACGACGGCGAGACCGCCTGGCTGATCACCGAGGCTGCGCATGGCCCGCGGCTGGCGGGCTGGCTGGACTCGATGAAGTTCATGCTGCAGGTGGAGATCGTCGAACGCACCGCAGAGGTCGCCGTCCTGGGCTCCACCACGGCGCTCCCGCAGGAAGCCGAGCCTGCCGGCGTGCTGCCGGTGCGCTGGGAGGACCCCTGGCCGCGGCTGTGCGAGGGCGCGGTCAGCTACGCCGCTGTGGCCGAGGAGGAACACCCCGCCGTGGACTGGTCCTGGCACCTGACCCTGGTGGAGCGGCCCCGACTGATGGAGGTCGTCGCCTCCCTGGAGGAGCAGGGGTGGCGGCCAGCCGGCACGTTCGCCGCCGAGGCGCTGCGCATCGCCGCGTGGCGGCCCCGGCTCGCCCACGAGGTGGACGAGAAGACCATCCCGCATGAGCTCGACCTGATCCGCACGGCCGTGCACCTGTCGAAGGGCTGCTACCGCGGCCAGGAGACCGTCGCCCGCGTGCACAACCTCGGCCACCCCCCGCGCCGGCTCGTGTTCCTGCACCTCGACGGCAGCGAGCACACCCTGCCGACGGTCGGCTCAGAGGTGCTCGCCCCCGCAGACGTCGACGCCGCCACGCGAGAGTCGATGGAGCGCGAGCGGGCGGTCGGGACCGTGACCTCGGTGGCCCGGCATCACGAGATGGGTCCGATCGCGCTGGCCCTGCTGAAGCGCCGCGTGGGACCGGAGGCGCGACTGGTGGTGCGTGACGCCGAGGCGGAGAGCTTCTACGCCGCGGCCCAGGAGGTCATCGTGCGTCCCGACGCCGGCAAGACGGTCGGCCGTCCGCAGGGTGACTTCCTCCGCGGCCCGCGCTGAGCGCGGCGTTCATTCCAGCACGACGGTGGTCTGTGAGCCCGCGAGCGTGAAGCCCAGCCTGATCGCCGCTCGGCGGGAGGATGGATTCTCCAGGGCGGCTCGCCACTGCGGGATCAGCCCGTCCACGAACGCCTCCTCCATGGCCACCGCGGCGATGCAGCGACCGTGCCCGCGACCGCGGTGCTCGGGATGGGAGAGCACGCCCAGCTGAGCGATCATCTGCTGCCACACCTCACGGCCCGCGGCGGAGAGCACCTGCTCCTCGGCGATCTGCGGATCCTGCGGGGACGCCCGGTCAGCCACCAGCGTGGCCGCCCAGACGGCGTCGGCCAGCCCGGAGCCGGCCACGTCGTCGGCGGGACAGGCGGCCATCAGCTCGGCGACATGCTCGGGCTCGAAGGAGACGGCGACGCCGGCCGGCGGGCTGACCTGCGGCGGCTCCTCGCAGTAGAAGAGCTGAGCCGCGCCGAGCGCCCGCGCCCCGCCGTGGTGGGCTCGCGCCAGGTCCAGCAGCGTGCGTTCCTGGGCCAGGAGGTCGTCGTCGAGACGTCGGGCATCGCCCACCACCTCGGAGGGCCCGAAGATCACCGTGCGGTCGAAGAGCCGCACGAACGTCACCGCCGCGGCGTCGTCCTCCACCGCCTCCACCCGCACGGAGGGGTCTCCGAGATCCAGGGCGGTGTCCTCCAGGCGCAGCATGCGGGACCAGGCCAGCTTGACGATCTGCCGGGTCTGTTCGGTCAGCGACATGGAGGCCACTCTACGCGCCGGTGCGCGGCGCGGTTCAGCGCCCGAAGAGGATCTTGGCCTCTTCGTAGCGGGGCAGCGGAACCTCCTTGAGGCCGTCCAGTGCCTCTGCCAGGTCCACCTTGACGATCTCCGTGCCGCGCAGCGAGGCCATGTGCCCCCAGGCCTGCTCGTGGACCAGGTCCAGCGCCTTGATGCCGAAGCGGGTCGCGAGCACGCGGTCGTAGCCGGTCGGGTTCCCGCCGCGCTGGATGTGTCCCAGCGTGGTGTTGCGGGTCTCGATCCCGGTCCTCTCCTCGATCTGGTGGGTCAGCCACTCGCCGATCCCTCCCAGACGGGGACGCCCGTCAGCCTCCTGGCCCTTGCCGGCCACGGCCTCCTCCGCGCCCTCGGGGATGAACCCCTCGGCGACCACGACCAGTGGGGAGCGACCGCGCGAGTGGACCTGCTCGACCCACTCGTTGATCTGATCCAGGCTGACCTTCTGCTCCGGGATGAGGATCGCGTGCGCACCGGCCGCCATGCCTGAGTGCAGGGCGATCCAGCCGACGTGACGGCCCATGACCTCGGCGACCATGCAGCGGTGGTGGGACTCGCCGGTGGTGCGCAGCCGGTCCATGGCGTCGGTGGCGATGGAGATCGCGGTGTCGAAGCCGAAGGTGTAGTCGGTGGCCTTCAGGTCGTTGTCGATCGTCTTGGGCACGCCCACCACCGGGATGCCGTCGACGGCCAGGCGTCGGGCGCCGGCCAACGTGCCCTCCCCGCCGATGGCGATGACGGCGTCGATGTCGTGCCGGCGCATCGCCTTCCGGATGTTCTCCGGACCGCCCTTGGGGTGGTTGTAGGGGTGGGTGCGTGAGGTGCCGAGGATGGTGCCGCCTTCGCGCGCGAGGCCACGCACGTCCTGGCGGCTGAGCTCCATGTAGTCGCCCTCGATGAGGCCGCGCCAGCCGCTGCGGAAGCCGACGAACTCGTCGCCGTAACTCTTGATGCCGTGCAGCACGGCGGAGCGGATGACGGCGTTGAGACCGGGGCAGTCGCCGCCGGAGGTGAGGAGTCCGATGCGCATGGTGCAGCTCGTCCCTTTCCTGTCGGATCATGGGTGAACGACCTGGCGCCCTCGACAGGTGGATGCGTCCAGTCTAGGGGTGCGACGTGCGCGACGCTCGCGCCGCGGGCCTCAGGCGGTGCCCAGCAGCTCCTGGATCCGCGTCAGGCCGCGGGCGAGGTCCTCGTCACCGAGTGCGTAGGACAGCCGCAGGTAGCCGCTGGGGCCGAAGGCCTCGCCCGGCACGACGGCGACCTTCGCCTCCTCCAGGATCAGCTCGGCCAGCTCGGCGGAGGTCTCTGGGGTGCGTCCGGCGATCTCGGCGGGCCGCTCCCCGCCGGCCAGCGCCCCGCGGACGTCCACATAGGCGTAGAACGCGCCCTCAGGGGTGGGGCAGGAGAATCCGGCGATCGCGTTCAGCCCGTCCACCATGGCGCGGCGGCGCCGGTCGAAGGCGGTCTTCATCTCCTCGACGGCGTCCAGCGGTCCGGTCACGGCGGCCAGCGCCGCCATCTGGGAGACGTTGGCGACGTTGGAGGTCGCGTGGGACTGCAGGTTCGCGGCGGCCTTGATGATGTCGGTGGGGCCGACCATCCATCCCACGCGCCAGCCGGTCATCGCGTAGGTCTTGGCCACGCCGTTGAGCACCACCACCTGGTCGGCCAGCTCGGGGAGCGAGGCGATCGAGGTGAAGGGGACGCCGTCGTAGGTCAGGTGCTCGTAGATCTCGTCGGTGACGACCCACAGGCCCTTCTCGGCTGCCCAGCGCCCGATCTCGGCGGTGGCCTCGGGGGAGTGGACGGCGCCGGTGGGGTTGGACGGCGAGACGAACAGCAGCACCTTGGTGCGTTCCGTCAGTGCGGCCTCCAGCTGCTCCACGGTGACCCGGTAGCCCTGTTCAGGGCCGGCGAAGACCTCTCGGGTCACCCCGCCGGCCAGTGCGATGGCCTCCGGGTAGGTCGTCCAGTACGGGGTGGGGAGGATGACCTCGTCGCCCGGGTCGAGCAGCGTCGCGAAGGTGTTGTAGACGGCCTGCTTGCCGCCGTTGGTGACCAGCACCTGGCTCGGCTCGACGGCGAACCCGGAGTCCCGGGTGGTCTTCTCGGCCAGGGCCTGGCGCAGCTCGGGCAGGCCGGCGGCGGGCGAGTAGCGGTGGAAGCGAGGCTCGGAGGCCGCCTCCACGGCCGCGGAGACGATGTAGTCCGGAGTGGGGAAGTCCGGTTCGCCGGCCCCGAAGCCGATGACGTCCTCGCCGGCGGCCTTCAGGGCCTTCGCCTTGGCGTCGACGGCGAGGGTCGCGGACTCCGCGATGGCGCCGATGCGGGCGGAGATGCGGGAGGACGGGGCAGTCATGGGGATTCCTTGTCTGTCGCGAGCGTGGACGGTGTGGACACTGACCGGGGGTGGCAGGCGCACCTGCGGGCACCACATTACCGGGAGGGCTCCGCCGGCCGTCGAGGGAAGTCCGGCTCGGTTTGCCGTCCACGGCGGCTGCCCGTAGACTTGTCCATCGGTGTCTTGTGCACCTGGCATGGCCATGCCCGCCTGGAGGGATCCGATCCGCAGTTTGCGGCGGAGCGCTTCGGTGCGAGAATAGGTCGGTCAGGTCTCAGGTGACCCCAAGGGCAGTGGCGCAATTGGTAGCGCAACGGTCTCCAAAACCGTAGGTTGCAGGTTCGAGTCCTGTCTGCCCTGCGCTGAGCGTCGTCGCGACGGCATCTCAGGCACACAGCATCACACGACGTCCCCTCGACCAGATGGAGCCCTCCGTGTCCCAGACGCCTTCCACTGACGTGCAAGGGTCGACGCCTGACGGAGGCGATCCGCGAGGTCCCTTCGGGAAGGTGTGGCTGTTCCTGCGCCAGGTCGTCGACGAGCTCAAGAAGGTCGTCGTTCCGACCCGTCGCGAACTGACCAACTACACGCTGGTCGTCCTGGTCTTCGTGATCATCGTGATCCTGATCGTCTCCGGGCTGGACTGGATGTTCAGCAACGGGGCGGAGTTGATCTTCGGGGACGGCTCCACGGAGGCGCCCTCGGCCCTCGCAGTCGAGGGTGACGGCGCCGGCGAATGAGCCGTCGACGTCGCCGTCGTCGGCAGGACGAGCGATGAAGTGAGAGACGAAGCGGCCGCGGAGCCCGTCCCAGAGCGGGGCCCGGCCAGCACCACGGAAAGCAGGAGAACAGTGTCTGATCAGGAACTTTCGCAGCACACCGAGGCTGACGCCGAGGACGCGGCGGCCCAGGCCGTCGAGGAGGCGGGCGCCGAGGCTCCTGCCGAAGAGGGTGCCGAGCAGACCGAGCAGGCCCCCGCGGAGGAGACTGAGCCCGAGGCGGGAGACGCCGATGAGGCCGACTCTGCGGCTGTCGATGCTGAGCCGGCCGATGCTGACGCCTCCTCCGCAGAGGACGAGGCCACCGCGACCGAGGACGTCCCCGAGGAGGAGAAGTCCTACGAGGAGCGTGCCGACGAGCTGCGCGGCAAGCTGCGCCGTCAGCTGGGTGACTGGTACGTGGTCCACACCTACGCCGGCTATGAGAAGCGTGTGAAGTCCAACCTGGAGACCCGCATCCAGACCCAGGACATGGAGGACTTCATCTACGAGATCGACGTCCCCATGGAAGAGGTCGTCGAGATCAAGAGCACCCAGCGCAAGGTCGTCAACCGAGTCCGCATTCCGGGCTACGTGGTCGTCCGCATGGAGCTCACCGACGCCTCCTGGGGCGTGGTCCGCCACACTCCCGGTGTCACCGGATTCGTGGGCAACGCCCACGACCCGCACCCGCTGACCCCCGATGAGGTCTTCGACATGCTCGCCGAGCACCGACTGGGCAAGCCCGACGCTCCGCGGAAGGTCGACGGCGGGGAGCAGGCAGCCGGCGGCGCCGCCGCCCAGGCCGAAGAGGTCACCGTGGACTTCGAGGTCGGCGAGTCGGTCACCGTCAACGACGGTCCGTTCGCCACGCTGCCGGCTTCGATCTCCGAGATCCACCCGGACAGCCGCCAGCTGGTGGTGCTCGTCTCGATCTTCGAGCGCGAGACTCCGGTGACGCTGAACTTCAACCAGGTCGACAAGATCTACTGAGGTTCCGTGCTCCCTGCGACGTGGCAGGGATCCCACAACTTCACAGCCTGTCGACGTCGCGAGTTGCTTTGGCCCGCGGCGTCGATCCGGTCATCGCCGCCATGGTGACCACAACCCTCTGTCCACGCTCCTGTGGCAGCAGGGCAACCGCACGACATGTAAGGACGCTTCAACATGGCCCCGAAGAAGAAAGTCGCCGGCCTGATCAAGCTGCAGATCCAGGCAGGCGCCGCCAACCCGGCCCCGCCGATCGGACCTGCCCTCGGTCAGCACGGTGTCAACATCATGGAGTTCTGCAAGGCCTACAACGCGGCGACCGAGTCGCAGCGCGGCAATGTGATTCCTGTGGAGATCACGGTCTACGAGGACCGCTCCTTCACCTTCATCACCAAGACCCCGCCGGCCGCCGAGCTCATCAAGAAGGCCGCTGGTGTGGCGAAGGGCTCCGGCGTGCCGCACACCGAGAAGGTCGGCAAGCTCTCCCAGGCTCAGGTCGAGGAGATCGCCCAGACCAAGATGGAGGACCTCAACGCCAACGACCTGGCGGCGGCCTCCAAGATCGTCGCCGGCACCGCCCGCTCCATGGGCATCACCGTCGACGGCTGAACACAGCCTCCCGGCTGAACAGAACATCGTGGGAAGGGCCGAGCGCGGTCCGACACACCACACCTGCTAAGGAGAACACCGCAGATGGCACAGCGCAGCAAAGCATACAAGGCATCTCTCGAGAAGATCGGTGAGGACAGCCAGTACCTCCCGGCGGAGGCCGTGGCCCTCGCCAAGTCGACCAACCCGTCGAAGAAGGACACGACCGTCGAGGTCGTCTTCCGTCTGAGCGTCGACCCCCGCAAGGCCGACCAGATGGTCCGCGGCACCGTCAACCTGCCGCACGGCACCGGTAAGACCGCCCGCGTGGTGGTCTTCACCCAGGGTGACAACGCCGCCAAGGCTGAAGAGGCCGGTGCGGACCACGTCGGCGCCGACGAGCTGATCGCCAAGGTCGCCGACGGCTGGACCGACTTCGACGCCGCCGTGGCCTCGCCGGACATGATGGGCAAGGTCGGACGCCTCGGCAAGATCCTGGGCCCGCGCAACCTCATGCCGAACCCGAAGACGGGCACCGTGACGCCTGACGTCGCCAAGGCTGTCTCCGAGATCAAGGGCGGCAAGATCGACTTCCGTGTCGACAAGCACGCCAACCTGCACTTCATCATCGGCCGGACCAACTTCGACGTGAAGCAGCTGGCCGAGAACTACGCCGCCGCACTGGACGAGATCCTTCGTCTGAAGCCGTCGGCGTCGAAGGGCCGCTACATCCAGAAGGCGACCGTCTCGACCACCTTCGGTCCGGGAATCCAGGTCGACCCCAACGTCACGAAGGTCGTCCTCGACGCCTGAGCCGACATCAGCATGAGCTGAGACGCCGGCGTCCTGACGTCGCGGACAGAGACAGAGAGGACCCCGATGCACCAGGTGCATCGGGGTCCTCTCTGTCTCTGTCCGAGGGAGGAATCAGTCGGTCTGACCCACCCAATGCAGCAGGCTGGCGAGTGCGGCTGTGACTCCGGTGCTCAGCGTGGGCTCCATGACCGGTCCGAAGTGCGGGGAGTGGTTCACCGGGCCCTCCGGATCGCCGTCGGCGGTGCCGCCGAAGAACCAGAACACGGTGGGCACCCCGATGGATGCTCCCAACCAGCCGAAGTCCTCCGAGCCCATCTGCGGTCCGGACTCGGTCACCTGCTCCTCCCCGAGGGATCCGCGCAACGCCTCAAGGACCGTCTGGGCCGTCGCCTCGTGGTTGTGGTTGAGCGGGAAGTCATAGATCTCGCGGATCTCCGGCTCCTCGAGGTCCGCTCCGGCGGCCTCGGCCCGGATGATCCGTCGGACCGCGGCCAACACCTTTTCGCGCACCTCCGGCGTGAGGGTGCGGATGTTGACGGTGAACTCAGCCTCGGCTGGGATGATGTTCTCCTTGAGACCCGCGTGGAAGGTGCCGACGGTGACGACGGCGGGTTCCTGGGGCGCCAGTTCGCGGGAGACGATGGTCTGCAGTCTGGTGACCATCGCCGCGGCGGCCACGATGGGGTCCCGTCCGTTCTGCGGCTGTGAGCCATGGGTCTGCCGCCCCGGGACGCGCACCCGCAGTGAGTCGGCCATGGCCATCGCCGGGCCCAGGCTGAGCCGCGCCGTGCCGGCCTTGTCAGGGGAGACGTGCTGGCCGAGCACGACCTCGGGGCGGGGCGCCCGGTCCCAGAGACCGTCGGTGACCATCGCCCGCGCCCCGGCCGCGGTCTCCTCCCCGGGCTGGAAGATCAGCACCACTGTGCCGGACCAGCGCTGGCGTTCCCTGAGCAGCAGCCGGGTGGCGGTGACCAACGAGGTCACGTGGGTGTCGTGCCCGCAGCCGTGCATCACCGGCACGTCGGTGCCGTCCTCCAGTCTGCCTCGAGCAGTGGAGGCGTAGGCCAGCCCGGTCTGCTCCGCGATGGGCAGCCCGTCGGTGTCGGCGCGGAAGGCGACGACGGGCCCCGGCCCGTTGCGCAACAGGCCCACCACTCCGGTGCCGCCGCAGCGGAAGTGCTCCACGCCGAGCTCGTCGAGGATGCCCTCGATGCGCTCGGCGGTGCGGTGCTCCTGCATGCTGAGCTCCGGCTCGGCGTGCAGTGTCCGGTAGAGCTGATGCATCTGCTCCTGCTCCGCAGGATCGAGGGCGAAGCCGGGCAGGGCATGGGTCTGTGTCATGGGGTGGTCTCTCCTCAGGTGGTGCCAGGTGGGATTGTGGTCTGTCGCTCAGGATCTCGGGGGGCGGTGCTCACCGGACTCCGCAGACTCCGCGGCGCCGGGGACGACGGGCCGGTCGCCGGCGGCGTCTCCGTCCTCCTCATGTGGGCCGGCCGGCCCACGGAAGAACCACGAGGCCAGGACGGTCAGCAGCACTGCCAGCGCGATGCCGAAGGGTCCGATGGCGGGGGCCAGGGGCACCAGCACAAGGATCACCAGCAGCGACATCACCAGGGCGAAGCCGGTGCTGCGAGCCTGGCGGACCGTGACGACGGCCTGGACGACGACAGCGCCGAGGATCGCGGGCAGGATGTAGAGCTGGGCGATCTCGATGACCGGCTCGGGCACCACGCTCAGCAGCCAGGTGCCCAGCACCCCGACGAACAGCAGCAGCGAGACGATGTGCACCACCGCCGCGCCGCAGATGGCCATCACCGCGACGAGGTCGCCCTTGCGGCTGCCGGGCCGCACGTTCAGGCGGTTCTGCGCGACGATCGCAGCCGGCAGGAGCTTGTTGGCGATGTTGCCGATCATGAAGGCCTGATACATGGCGGCCTGCCCCAGGATGGGGAAGTAGGTGATGGGCTCGACCATCGCCAGCACCAGGTAGACGGCGGCCACGGCCAGATACGCGGTCAGGAGCTGGCTGAAGGTGATGTCGAAGTCCCCGACGGCGAGCAGGATCAGCGGTGCGGCCAGCGACACCATCAGGACGGCGCCCATCGTGGCGCGGCCCCAGCGGGCGGTGGTGTGTTCGAAGCGGCTCATGGCCAGATCTGCGGTGTTCATGGTCTCCCTCTCGGTCTCCTGATCTCCCTGTCCCGATGCGGCGCGGATCAGCCCAGGTACCCGTGGTGGACCACGTAGATGACGGCCAGGGCGATGATGATGGCCAGGCCCAGCGCCCACTCCTTGAGCCAGCCGAGGTCGAAGCGCCGGGCGAGCCACATCATCGCGGCCATGCTGGCACCTGAGACGAGGACGGCGATCACGTGGATCCCGGACTTGGGCAGTTCGGTGATGGTCAGCGCCATGAATGCGGCCAGGAGGGCCGAGCCGGGGATGATCGCCATCGCCCGGGGATTCACCCGGGCGATCCGGCGGCTGCCGCGCTTGAGGATCGGAGTGAAGATCAGCGTGAACAGCATCCAGGCTCCGCCGGAGACGCACATCGCGAAGAACGCCACCACGAACACCTCCTGGGTCCAAGCGGGCCCGCCCAGATCGGCACCCATGCTGCTGGCGGCGATGGTGGCCGAGGCCGTCTCCGTGGCTGCCGAACCCACCAGCCCGATGCGCATCAGCACCGCAGGGGTGCCGAAGAGCGTCAGCAGGGCGATGGCCACCAGCACCACTGCCAGAGAGGGCCCCACCGAGGCGGCCGCCCCGGAGCGGAAAGCCCGGTTCAGGTCTCGGCGACTGATGCCGACGTCCTCTCCGGCGGCCCTGGCCGCACGGATGTAGATCCAGGACTGCACGCCGATTACGGCGAAGACCACCAGGGCGCAGACCCACAGCCAGGGCGACTGGGCCACCGCCCAGATGTCATTGGAGCTCGCGGTGCTCATCCAGATGCCTCCCTCGGTGAAACGTGTGGTCGAGTCTTGGAAGTTCGGGGCGGCGATTCAAGGATTCACGGAATGGGACGGTGCCGATGTCGCATTCCGCCAGTCCTGGTCCATCGCTCACCTCAGCAGGCAGGCTGGGCACCACCTGGACGGATGGAGGGCATATGGAGGATCTGCTGGAGCACGGGGCCGCCCGGCTGGTGGAGCTGATGGGGCGCGGCGAGCTCAGCTCCGTCGAGCTGACCCGGGCGCATCTGGCGCAGATCGAGGAGGTGAACCCGCACCTCAACGCCGTGGTGGCCCTGGAGCCCGAACGGGCGCTCCAGGAGGCTCGCGCCGCGGACGCCAGGCGCTCCAAGGGAGAGCCTGCGGGGCTGCTCCACGGCCTGCCGATGACCCACAAGGACACCCACGACGTCGCCGGGATGCGCACTACACAGGGCTCCCCGCTCTTCGCCGACCACGTCCCGGAGGTCGACGACCCGTTGATCGCCCGGCTGCGCCGCGCCGGTGTCGTCTCCACCGGGAAGACCAACGTGCCGGAGTTCGCCGCCGGGTCCCACACGTTCAACGACGTCTTCGGGACCACAGGGAACCCCTACGACACCACGCGCAGCGCCGGCGGCTCCTCGGGAGGGGTGGCCGCCGCCGTGGCCTCCCGGATCCAGCCGCTGGGGGAGGGCAGTGACATGGGCGGCTCTCTGCGCAACCCCGCCTGCTGGTGCAACATCGTGGGATTCCGCCCGTCCCATGGGCTGATGCCGGGAGCTTCACCGGGCAACGTCGAGGCTTGGTTGGGGCGCAGCGGACCGATGGCCCGCACCGTGGAGGACATCGCACTGTTCATGCGGGCCGTCGTCGCGGGGACCTCGGATGTTCCTGGGACGCCGTTCCTGCCGCCCGAGGCGTTCCTCCTGACCGGCCGGGAGCCGCGCGCCCGAGACCTGGCCGGCGTGCGGGTGGGGGTGACTTTGGACCACGGGCTCGACGTGCCGGTGGAGCACGCGATGCGTGAGGCTCTGCAGCGGGCCGCCGCCGCCTTCGAGGAGCTCGGTGCGGAGGTCGTCGAGTCCCGTCATGACTTCACGGGCGCCGACGAGGTCTTCCGCGTCACCCGCGCCCTGGACTTCGCCGGGGCGCTGGGCGCTCTGGTGAGGGACCACCGGGAGCGGATCAAGCCCGAGGTCATCTGGAACGTGGAGCAGGGACTGGCCCTGACAGTCGAGCAGATCCTCGAAGCCCGACGGCTGCTCGCCGGGCTGCGCACGGCCACGAGATCATGCTTCGAGCAGGTCGACCTCCTGCTCAGCCCCGGTGCGCAGCTGGCCCCCTTCGACGTCTCGCTGCGATGGCCCGAGGAGGTCGACGGTCGCCCCATGGAGGACTACCTGGACTGGATGCGCTCGGCGAGCATCCTCTCCGCCGTCGGGATCCCCACACTGGCGCTGCCTGCCGGCTTCGACGCCGAGGGCCTGCCGACCGGAGTCCAGCTCAGCGCGGACCATCTGCGCGACCCCTGGCTCCTGCAGTGCGGGTGGGCCTACGAGAGGGCCACAGGTTGGTCCTCGGTGGCCCCGGGCATCCTGAGGAGCTGACCGCCCCTCTTGCGGGCACCGGCCACCATGGAGACGTCGAGGGCGCCCACGTGCCGTGCCCAGGGACTTTCGGTGAGGAAGCGGTACAGCGCGGGCGGATCAGTGACGGTGATGTCAGCCACCACCTGGCACGCCCCGGCCACGGCGGCCACATAGCGAGCCCGGCGATCCGCCGCGATCTCGGTGGCCACCTGCTCGATCCGGTGCGGGGGCACACGCATCCACAGCAGCGCCTCGGTGTGGAGGCCCGCCGCGCCGGGCTCCACCAGGGCACGGATGTTCACCCGGCCGTCCTCCAGGAGCAGATCGAACCGGCGTCGGACCGTGGACTCAGAGACCCCGGCGCGACGGGCCATCTCTTCGTGGCTCATCCGGCCGTCCACGGTGAGGGCGTCGAGGATGACACGGTCCACGTCAGTCTCGGGCCCGTGGCAGGAACCGTCGGGGAAGACATCAGCGGGACCGGAGGTCAGCGCCCGGATCTCAGCGTCGGTCAGCGCGCCCAGCCGCCAGCCGCGGATGGTGCGGAAGTACCGCAGGATGGGCAGCGTCTCGGCCCGGGAGAGCCCAGGGGTGATCGAGGCGTCCAGGGAGTAGGAGGGCGAGCGCGGGCTGCGGAAGACCTCGGCGACCACGTCGAAGGCGCCGCTGAGTACGTAGGTGAAGGTGGAGTCGGGGCGCATCGCCAGTGCCTCGGCCGTGGTGAGCCGGGCGCCGGGGTGGCAGATCCCGCGCACCACTGTGCTCTGCCCCTCGGGCCGGATCCCGGCGACGACGACGCGGCGGGACTCCAGCAGCGCGGTTCCACGGCGGGCGATCAGCCGCTCGTGCTCACCCAGCACCCGCGCGATCCGCCGCCAGCTGGCACGCGGGTCGCACTGCAGGGCCTCGGTGATGCGGAGTTCCAGCTCGTCGAGCACATCTGCCCCTCTCCGGCCGGTGGGACCGACCTCCTCATGGGGTCCGAGCGTACTTCAGCGATGTTCCAGATCTATGACATACGTCGCAGTGACGCTCGGGTAACGTGTTCGGAGAGCTCGCCGAGGGGACGGAGAGGAGCGCCACGGCATGGACGGCACGAGCAACAGGGCTGCTCAGCGGGCGGTGGAGGCCCAGGAGCTGCACCAGATGGGTCTGTCCACCGCCGCGGGGCAGGCCTATCTGGAGATGCTGGGGCAGGGGACCCGACGGGTGAGCCCACCCCCGGAGGTGCGTTCCGAGCTGGCCGCGGCCGGCCTCCTGGGGGAGACGGCGGAGGCCGGCGTCTGGCTGCTCAACGACCCGCGGCAGGTCCTGCGGGCCGCGGCGCGTCGGCACCGGAGGCAGGCGGAGGCGGTGCTGCATCTGGAGCATCGGCTCGGGACGCTGTGGGACCGGCCCCGTGCGGCCGGCACGGAGATCGTGGAGGTGCTCCATGGCCGCAGTGCGGTCACGCAGGTGGCGGACTCCTCCCAGCTGGCGGTCCGCCATCAGGTCAGATCTCTGGATCGTGGCCCGTATTCGCCTTCCACCGCGGGGACGATGTGCCCGATCCAGCGAGAGATGCTGCCCCGTGGAATCCGGTACCGGACCGTCTACGGGGGCGACGCCGCCTCAGCGCCGCACATCCGGCGGGCGATCGGTGAGGCGATGGACCTGGGTGAGGATGCCCGGGTCCACGCGGCCGTGCCGATGCGGCTGCGCATCATGGACGAGGATCTCGGGCTGATCGTGCTCAACGAGGAGGAGCGTGTCACCGGGGTGCTGGTGCACCCCTCGCCGCTGCTGGCCGCACTGATCGGCCTGTTCGACTCGATCTGGGCGACCTCGGTGCCCCTGGGCGTGGCCGAGGACATCCCCCGCCTCGACGACGTCGACGGTCACACCCGACGGCTGCTGCGACTCATGGCCTCCGGTCTGACCGATGAGCATATGTCCCGCGAGCTGGGGATCAGTCGCCGGACCCTCTCCCGGAAGGTGCAGCAGCTGTTGGAGCACTCCGGCGCGCGGACCCGCTTCCAACTGGGGGTGCAGGCCGCGCGCCGGGGCTGGATCGTCTGAGGATCACTCCCCGTGGTGCTGCTCCATCAGCATCTCGCGGACCATCCGGTTGGCCTCCTTGACCGCATCGGTGCGCATCTTGACCTTCACCGTCTGCTGGGCCTCGTGGATGTCACCGCCGACCTGGTACGCCTGGTCCTCTCCGGGCAGCGGCAGCGCCCCGCAGGCCACGTTCTTCGGCAGGGCGCCATCCAGGAAGAAAGCCTCCACCGGGTCGTCCACGCAGGTGGTGCCGTAGGGGAACAGGCCGTGGGTGCCCTCATTGTTGACGCTGATCAGCGACGTGTTCGGCATGATCTTCGCCGAGCGCTCGCCAGCCTCGTACGGGGTGGCGGCGTCGAACTCAGACTGCAGGATCAGCGTCTCGGGGTGGGTCCGCTGGTGCGGCTTCGGCTTCTCAGTCACCGCGGGCCAGTGGGCACACAGCGGAGCACCCATGAACGGGCCGATGTAGGGGGCCTTGGTGTTCAGGTCGGCGACCCAGGCGTCCCAGTAGCCCCGGGACCGGTTCCACTGGCCGTCCTGGCAGCGGATCGCGTTGAACGTGCCGGCGAAGGTGACGGTCTCCCCGGTCTCGGCGGCCTGGTCGACCTCGACGAGGCGCTGGACCTCCTCGCGTGCCTTCTCGAAGAGATGGGCCTGCACGATCGAGGCCTCGCCGGCGTCGACGGCCACACCGTCGGAGGCGGCGATGAAGTCCTCTAGCTGAGCCGACAGTTCCTCGGCGCCGTCGGCCTCCGGAGCGTCGAGGGCGATGAAGGTGGCGACGGCGTCCGCGGCGCCGGGGTAGCCAGCGGTGGAGTACATGGCCGGGATGACGATCTGCGCGGTGATGAGTGCCCCGAGCGGGTCTCGGGTGCCGCCGGCCTGCTCCCAGGCGCGACGGATCTCCAGGGGGTCCTCGCTGAGCTGGTAGGTCTCGTGGTTGCGGGCCATGTAGGGCAGCAGCATGTCCTGGAACTGACGGTCGCGGCTGCGGGGCTGCAGGTCCCAGGTCTCCTGCAGGGACTTCCGGGTCAGATCCGTGGCCGAGTCCAGCAGGAATCGGTGGGAATGGCTCGGGAAGAGCGTCTGGTACCAGCTGCCCAGCCAGGTGCCGTAGGAGTAGCCCACGTAGCTGATGCGGTCCTCGTTCAGCAGAGCCCGGAGGAAGTCCATGTCGTAGGCGGTCTGCTCCGTGGTGATGAACGGCGTGAGCGGGTTGTCCAGGCACCCGGCCACGGCCGCGGCGCCGTCCTCCCAGGCGTCATGGGAGGCGTCCGGCTGGTACTCACAGCTCAGTTGCGTGGACTGGCCCACCCCGCGCGGGTCGAAGCCGACGAAGTTGAACTCCTCGGCCAGATTGGGGGATCGCATGGCCATGGCGGCGCCCCACGGGAGGCCGGAGCCGCCGGGCCCGCCCGGATTCACCAGGGCGATCCCCTGGGAGCGCTCGGGGTCGGCCGTGTCCGTCACGGAGAGCCGGACAGTGATGATCTCGCCGTCGGTGGGATCGTGCCAGTCGCGGGGGACGGTGACATCCGCACAGGCGAGCCCTTCGATCTCCTGCAGTGCGGCCTGGGTCTGCGGTTCAAGATCGGGGAAGGTGCAGTCCTCCCACGTCAGGTCCTGGTCGAGCAGGTGGGCGCCGAGCTCTCCGGCGTCCGCGTGGGAGGATTGGGACGAGGCTGAGACGGTGGCCCCTCCCTCCGGGGCGGCGCTCGCCGCAGGGGCGAGGCTCAGCGTCAGCGCTCCTGCGGCGGCGACGGCCGCTGCACGGGTGGTCATGGACTGGGGAATCACGGTGTCCTCCTGGTCGAGTGACGAGTGGTCACCATGCTCGCCGCAGAAGGGCCCTCGGTGAAGGACATCGACCTGGCGCATGTGTGCCATGACACAGATCGGCCACGGGGTCCAGGTGCTGCCCGAGGTCGCGGAGGTCGGCGGCGACGTGCGTCAGGGCTCCGTGCTTTTGCGCCGTTTTTGCACCTCCGCGAGGCGCTGTGTAAGATAAACGATGACCAAAGACCGCCGGTCGTTGTCGTCGTGCGGAGATCAGTGGCACTGAACTCCGCGGTCGTCGGGCATGATGCCCGAGGTGCGACGCAACTGTAAAGGCCCGTCCGGGCGACCTGCGCAGGTGCACCTTGAGCCGTCCTCCACTCGGAGTACTGTGTCCGCACAGTGAATCCTATCTGGAGGCCTGACGAGCCCCGTGCCTGCGCACTGGGGCTTTTTTCATGCCCCGACGGTTTCCGGTGGGACTGACCGGCTCGATTGATCGGAAGGAGTGCCATGGCGAATCCTGAGAAGGCTGCCGCCGTTGCCGAGCTCGTGGACCAGTTCCGCAGCTCCAGCGCCGCAGTGCTCACGGAATACCGCGGCCTCTCCGTGGGCCAGCTGCAGACTCTGCGGCGGTCCGTGCGGGAGAACGCGAACTACGCCGTGGTGAAGAACACGCTCACCGAGATTGCGGCCAAGGAGGCCGGCGTCGACGCCTTTGAGGGCAAGATGTCCGGTCCGTCTGCGATCGCCTTCGTCCACGGTGACCCCGTGGACGTCGCCAAGGCGCTGCGTGACTTTGCCAAGAACAACCCTCAGCTCATCGTCAAGGGCGGCTACATGGATGGCGCCGCTCTCGATGAGGAGGGTATGAAGAAGCTCGCGGATCTTGAATCCCGTGAGGTTCTGCTCGGCAAGCTGGCAGGTGCCTTCATCGGCGCCCAGTCCAAGGCTGCCTCCACCTTCCAGGCCCCGATCTCCAAGATCGCACGCGCAGTCGACGCACTGCGGGCCAAGCAGGAAGAGGCTGCCTGAGCCGAGTGACACGAGGGTGAGAGCCCGGTGGCGTACCGGGCCCCTCCCCACGTCGCTCTTCGGAGCGGCGGTGACCACCAAGATCCGCATGTGCGCACGTCGCGAACCCGCGGCGGAGCACGTCGAGACATAAGAAGGAGCGCCCACCATGGCGAAGCTGAGCAACGACGAGCTGATCGAGCAGTTCAAGGACATGTCCCTCATCGAGCTCTCCGAGTTCGTGAAGGTCTTCGAGGACACCTTTGACGTGACCGCCGCCGCCCCGGTGGCCGTCGCAGGTGCCGCCCCGGCTGGCGGCGGCGAGGACGAGGCTGCTGAGGAGCAGACCGAGTTCGACGTCATCCTCGAGGCTGCTGGTGACAAGAAGATCGGCGTCATCAAGGAGGTGCGCGGTCTGACCTCCCTCGGCCTGAAGGAGGCCAAGGAGCTGGTCGACGGCGCCCCCAAGGCAGTCGTCGAGGGTGTCGACAAGGACGCCGCTGAGAAGGCCAAGGAGGCCCTGGAGGGCGCCGGCGCCACCGTCACCGTCAAGTGATGATCGCGGCCTGAAGGTCGCTTCTCGCAGGTCCTCTGGACCATCTGCGCAGAAGAATCCCCGGGAGCGTGTCTGAGGACACGCTCCCGGGGATTCTTCTGTGTCGGGGAGGGTTTCTCAACCTGGACGTCCGGAGTAGACCGTGGCCTCGCCGTTGAGCACGGTGGTCACCGCAGTCAGCGAGGCGGAGGCATCGTCCGCCTGCAGGTCGTAGGTGTTGTAGAGGCCGTACCCTTCCGCGACGGTGCGGTTCGCGAGGGAGGCTGCGGTGGCGTGATCCGTGGCGTCATCCGTGGCGGAGATGTTCACCGCTGCCGGTGCGAGCTCCTCGGGAGAGAGCCCGGGGACCTCGGGGATGAGCCACGTGCCGTACATCGAGTTCCAGCTGTAGTCGATGAGCTCGCCGACATGGATGCCGTCGTACTCCAGCGTCTCGGTGATGGGGCCGTACCAGTACAGGGAGATGATCTTCCCCGGCATGCGGGCGCGCAGGGCGTGGACCAGGTACGGGAAGGACCAGTCGTTGGGCGGGTGGCCGAGGTCGTAGCGGGCCCACTCGTCGTCGAAGTCGATGCCGTCCAGGCCGTAGGTGTGGACCGTGTCCGCGAGCTGGGCGGCGAAGGCGACGGCCTCCTCATAGGTCTGGAAGTTCGCGGGTCCGACACCCTGGTGGTTGCCGAGGATCGACAGCAGGATCTTCATCCCTCGTCTCTGCAGCGGACGGACCTCGGTGGAGACATTCTCCAGCACGGCGGTGACCTGCTCGTTGTGGTGCAGCACGGCCCTGTCGCCGTCGGAGTTGATGTTGGAGGCGAAGATGATGCCGATGTCGAACACGTCGGCGCCGCTCTCGGCCAGTCTGTACTTCCCGAGGTTGGTCATGCTGTGGTCGTTGACCTCCACGTAGCAGACCATCCCTGGTCCGGTCTTCACCCCGCCCGGCGGACGGCCTCGACCGCGAGCTCTGCCCGCCCCCTGACCGCGCCCTCCTGGATGGTTCACCCCGGCGGCCGAAGCGGAGGCCGCCGCAGAGGCGGCCAGCAGCCCGCCGGCCGCCATGGCACCGGCGGCGCGCAGCGCGTTCCGGCGGGAGAATGGATTGTCGGTCATGGTGATGTCCTCTCTTCGCAGGGCGAGCCCCTGAGACTCGGATCACAAAATGACCGGTTTAGTCACCATTAGTCAAGCCTGTGCTCACGCATTCCCGCGGGCGAATCACCTTCGGGCCGGCCCGTAGATGAACCGGTTGACCATCGACGGAGCCGACCTGAGCGCCAGTTCCGGGGTGTCTGCATCGTCTCCGTCCGCCAGGATCAGTAGCATCATCCAGAAGACCGATGACGACAAGGACGGTGACGTGATGATGGTGACCAGGACGACGCGTGCACTGCTGGGCGCGATGGGGGTCGGCGCCCTGGTGCTGACCTCCTGCGCCGTGGCGGAGGACTCGGAAGGTGAGGTCGACGAGACTCCCGCGGCCCAGGACGAAGGCGGCCAGGACGAGGACACCCAGGACGAGGACGGCCAGACCGAGGACGGCCAGACCGAGGACGACGCCGAGGAGCCGGAGGACGGCGAGGATGATGCCCCGGTCGATGAGCACCTCGACGGCGAGCTCAGCGGGGATCGTGTGGATCCGGATGCCTTCGAGGTGCCGCTGGACGAGCAGAGTCAGGCCACGGGTGCCCGCGCCTGGCAGTTCGAGACCCCCAGCGGCCGGCACATGTGCAGCCTGGGACGCTCCGGCGAGGCTGCGACCCCGGCGGTCGTGTGCTCTATGGCGTTCGATGAGGACGCGGAGCCCGAGCCTGACGACCAGGGGCGTGATCGGCACCCCACGCTGCTGGAGACCGAGGCCGGGCTCTTCGGCTATGACGGTCCGGTGTACCCGGAGTTCGAGTCCTCCGAGGTGCCGACCCTGGACTACGGTGAGGTCCTCGAGGTCGAGGGCATCTCCTGCACCGTCGACGAGGAGGCGATCACCTGCGTCGCCGGTGACCATTGGATGCAGGTCTCCCGCGGGGGCTACGAGTTCTCCAGCGACGATGAGGCCCAGGAAGCTGAAGAGGCTGAGGAGGCCGACGCGGCTGACGTGTGAGCCGAGGTGAGGGCGACGTCAGAGCGTAGACCGCGGAGCCACACGGCTGTCAGGGCCTCCGGGATGGCCTATATCCGCGTGCCGGGCTTGGGGCGCAGTCCGGCGCCGACCAGTGCGAGGCCGGCCACGGCGCAGACCGCGAGGGCGACCAGCAGCGGGTCGAAGACCACGCCCAGCACGAGGCTCGCCAGACACCAGAGGGCGAGCATCAGGCAGATCGCGCCGACGATGAACTGCCCGACCCTCATCCGTCCGCCGGTCCGCCGAGACCGGTGTGAGGCTGGAGCAGCCACACCGGCTCCTGGGGAGGCGGAGGTCGAGGTGCTGTTCCGCTCCATCTCGGCCCGCTCGTACCATCGGGGGCGGCGTTCCGGCTCCCTCCAGGCGAACTCCTGCTCGCTCTGCGCCTTCAGCGAGTCCGCCAGCAGGGCGTCCACATCCTCGGGCTCCGGGGGCGGGGCCGCAGGACGGGTGGGCGAGCCTGCCGAGGCGCCCGTGGGGGAGGGGGCGGCGGAGGGAGTGTGCTGATCGCGCTCCCGGGGTCCGGTGGTCATCGGGGGGATCCTTCCAAAGTGGTCGGGGCGGTGCCGGGGACCGGGTAGCCGGCGAGGTCGACGGAGTCCTGACCGGCCCCCTCGAGGTCGCCGCCCTCGGATGCCGGGGCGCCGACGGACTCCTCGGCGTAGGTCGTGGCGTCATAGATGGTGACCCGGTTGAAGGCGGTGTTGGCCGTCAGTCGGATCTGCAGGTCCGCATCGGCGTCGCCGACGGTGTGTTCGGTGAGGTCCATCCCTCGGGCGCTGCGCTGCTCGTCCTGGGTGTGGATGTCCAGGCGGCCGAGCGCCTGTCGGGACTCCACGGTCAGGGCCGCGTCGTCGGGGATCACCACTGTGACCCGGGCGAACGCGCTGTTGAGCTCCGCATGGACGACCTCGGTCTGGCCGGGTTCTCCGACGGTCAGGTGGCGCAGGTCCATGGTGGAGTTGGCGAACGCCGAGTTCATCGACTCGTCTTGGCTGGTGTACTGTCCGAACGCCACGTTGGAGCCGTGGAGAGTGGGGGTGCTGCCTGGGTTCTGGTGCAGGAAGAAGGTGGCCAGCATGGCCAGCGTGGTTACGGTCAGCAGGAATCCGCGGCCGCGCCTGCCGCGCAGGGCCGCCACCATGTGCAGCAGCGCCAGCACGGAGACCAGGCCCACCAGGCCGACCAGCAGCGCCGACGTGCCGGGGATGCCCAGCACCGCCACTGCCAGCAGGACGCCGGAGGCCGCGGCTAGCAGCAGCCCGAAGGAGACCATGCGTCGGCGCCTGGCCTCCTCCCGCTGCGCGAGGGTCGGCATCACTGCAGTGGATCGGCAGGAGCCGGTGTCGTCCTGAGCGTCAGGAGAGGTGGCGGGGCGAGTGCTCTCCGAGTCTGCAGACTCCTTGGGATACCAGGCCGGGCGGCCGTCATCACGGACGGATGACGAGCTCCCGGCCGGTGCTTTTCCCTGGGCGGGCTCCTCTCGCCCTGCGTGCTGCGTGCGGGCCTCCCGGCGAGCGTCGTGCCGCGCCTGACGGGCCTCCCGACGGGCTTCGTGCCGGGCGTCGCGAGCGGCCTGACGGTGCTGCTGACGGGCGTCGTCGTCCTTGGGCCGCTGTGACTCTCCGGCCCCGGGCGCGTCGCCGGTGCGCCGCTGATGACCGCGGACCAGGGCCACCACGATCCACACCACCACGCCGATCACCAGCAGGTTTACCAGGATGGCGAACGGTCCGGCGATGCTCAGCGGGGTGAAGACGTTCAGCGCGCCCACCACGGCCAGCGTGGCGCCGCCGAAGAGGCCGGCGGTGAAGTCGCCGCGCAGCGCCTGCTGCACAGGGATCCGGCCCTCGCGGTCCGGGACCAGGATCCAGGCCAGCCCGTAGAGCAGGATCGTCGGGGAGAAGAAGAGCACGACGGCGACGACGCCCAGACCGCGCACCAGGGCGGCGTCCCAGCGGAGCTTCTCCGCCAGCAGGGCCATCACGCCGCCGATCCACCCGGTGTCCGGGCGGTGGAGGCCGGTGGAACGGATCCAGTCGAAAAACTGGTGGCCGGCCTCAGGCCGGGGGCCGGGAGCGTCCGGCCGTGGCCGGGCCTCCTCATCACGGGGAGTGGTCGAGTCATCCATGGCTCCAGCTTCCTCCTCTAGGCCGGGTGCGCGCTATGGGGGTTCACCCTGATTCGACCCTGATCCTTCCCTCAGAAGCCCGGAATTCCGGGCAGCACCGGCGATCAGGGCAGGCGGGCGTGGCAGGATGGAGCCATGGTGACCGAGACGGAGCGACCCCCTCTGCGCAGGGGTGTGGGAACTCCGGTGGCGGGGGTCTGCCTGGGAGTCTCCCGGCACCTTGGGGTCTCTCTGCCGGTGGTGCGCGCCGTGATGATCGGTCTGGCCATCGCTGGCGGTGTGGGGATCCTGCTCTACTGCTGGCTATGGATCTTCGTGCCGTCCGAGCAGGAGCCCGAGGCTTCGGCCGGAGTGCGTGGCCTGTCGGGGCCGGCGGTCGAAGGCGGCGGCGGGGATCCGAGCGAGGGCTCCGGTGAGCCGACGTCCTCTGCCGGGGAGGACCCAGGGGCGCGGATCCGGCGGATTCTCGACAGCCTCACCAGCTCCCCAGAGGTGCTGCTCGGCGGGCTGCTGCTCGGTGCGGCCGCGCTGTTGGCCCTCTCCCTGGCGGGGGTGCCGCTGAACTGGCGGCTCTTCGGACCACCCGCGGTGCTCGTGGTCGGAGTCCTGCTGGCCTGGTCCCAGGTGGACAAGACCGGCCGCGGCGGGACCGACCATGGCACGCTGGGGCAGATCGTCGGCGGGGCCGGTCTGGTGGTGGTGGCGCTGCTGGTCATAGCCGGTGGGATCCTGCCCGGTGGAGACCTGCTGCTGGGCCTGATCGTGGCGATGATGCTGCTGGCCGGTATCGCCCTGGTGATCGCCCCCTGGCTCATCCGGCTCTACCGCACCGCCAGCACGGAGCGCACGCGCGCGGCCGCAGAGGCGGAGCGCGCCGACATCGCGGCCCACCTGCACGACTCCGTGCTGCAGACCCTGGCGATGATCCAGAAGCAGCGCCAGGATCCGGCGGCGGTGGAGCGCCTGGCGCGCAGCCAAGAGCGACAGCTGCGCGGCTGGCTGTACCGTCAGCAGGAACACGAGTCCGGCACTCTGAAGGATCGGCTCAGCGCCACGGCGGCGGAGCTGGAGGAGATGCACGACGGCACGGTGGAGGTCGTCGCCGTCGGCGAGTCCAGGCGTCAGGACCATCGGGCGCTCGTGGGTGCCGCCCGCGAGGCCATCGTCAATTCGCTCAAGCATGCCGGCCCGGCGTCGGTGTATGTGGAGTCCGATGCCACCCAGGATGCGGTGTTCGTCCGCGACCGGGGCCCAGGGTTCGAACTCGACGGCATCGAGGAGGATCGGCTGGGCGTGCGCGAGTCCATCATCGGCAGGATGCGCCGGGCCGGCGGCGAGGCGCGCATCCGCTCGAACGGTCGGGGCACCGAGGTGCAGCTGTTCATGCCTGTGGATGCCGCCGGCGAGGAGGAGAACGGTCATGAGTGAGCAGGCAGCCGCGTCCGCCGGGCAGACCCGCAACAGGGTGGTGATCGTCGATGACCACGCGATCTTCCGTTCCGGTCTCCGTGCGGAGCTGGACGGGCGGGTCGCCGTCGTCGGGGAGGCCCATGACGTCGACTCCGCGATCCTCGCGGTCCGTGAGCACCGGCCGGAGGTGGTGCTGCTGGACGTGCACCTGCCCGGAGGCACCGGAGGCGGGGGAGCGGAGGTGGTCAGGGCCTGCCGGGACCTGCTCGAAGAGGTCCAGTTCCTGGCGATCAGCGTCTCCGACCAGGCCGAGGACGTGGTCTCGGTGATCCGCGCCGGGGCCCGAGGCTATGTCACCAAGACCATCAGCTCAGATGAACTGGTGGACGCGGTCGGAGTGGTCTCCACAGGAGACGCCGTGTTCTCCCCACGGCTCGCTGGATTCGTGCTGGACGCGTTCGGGACGTCCTCGGCGGCCCAGGACGTCCGAGACGAAGAGCTGGACCTGCTCTCCGCCCGTGAGGTGGAGGTGATGCGGCTGATCGCCCGCGGCTACACGTATCGGGAGATCGCCTCGGACCTGTTCATCTCGGTCAAGACGGTGGAGTCCCACGTCTCGAAGGTGCTGCGGAAGCTGCAGCTCTCCTCCCGGCACGAGCTGACCCGTTGGGCGGAGCAGCGCCGGATCGTCTAGCCGCCGGGGTTCGGTCCGGCCTCAGGGCGGTGGTCGGCTCAGCAGCTGGTGGGGTTCGTCCCGGCGTCTGATCCGCTCACCCCTGCTGCGTCATGGCGATCAGCTGCGCGACCTTCTCGCGGTCCAGGCCGGCCCCGGCGAAGCCGCTGATCCTGCCCAGGGGGAAGGACTCGAGCATCCTCAGCAGCCCCTCTGCGCTGAACACGTCGTCCTCGCCGACTTGCACGGCCTGCTGCAGCGAGTCATGGATGAGCGGGCCGGTCACCGGGTGTGTGAGCGCGTCGCCGAGGGTGGACTCCGTGCTGAGCGGGACGGCGACCTCGTCGCCGGACACCTCCACGGTGGTCTCCTGGCGCAGGTCACGGGAGGAGGCGCCGACGGCGACGACGTGCTCCCCGCCCTCGACCACCCAGTCGTCCAGCCGGACATCCCAGTGGGCGAGGTCCTCCCGTGCCACGGTCAGCTCCACCGTGTGTGACTCTCCGGCGTCCAGCGCCACCGCGGCGAAGGCCTTGAGCTCTCTCGGGGCGCGGGCCACCGCAGAGCCGGGACGGCCCACGTAGGCCTGCACGATCTCCCGCCCGGGGCGGTCGCCGGTGTTGGTGACGGTGACCTGCAGGTGCAGGCCCGCGTCGTCGGAGCTCACCTGCAGAGCGGAGTGCGCGAAGCTGGTGTAGCTCAGCCCGTGCCCGAAGGGGAAGGCCACCTCCAGCTGGCGGGCGTCGTACCAGCGGTAGCCCACGAAGATGCCCTCGCCGTAGCGGACGTGCCCGTGCTCGCCGGGGAAGTCCAGATAGGCGGGGGAGTCTGCCAGCCGCACCGGGATGGTCTCGGTGAGTCGGCCGGAGGGGTTCGCGGTGCCGTAGAGCAGGTCTGCTGTGGCGGAGCCGCCGGCCTGTCCGAGCAGCCAGCCCTCCAGGATCGCGGGGACCTCCTCGGCGAAGGGCAGGGCCACCACACCGCCGTGGGAGAGCACCACGACAGTGCGCGGGTTGGCCTCCAGTACGGCGTCGACCAGGGCCAGCTGCTCGGCGGGCAGGTCGATGTGCTCCCGGTCGAAGCCCTCGGATTCCGCGGCGGCGGGGAGGCCGAGGAAGATGACGGCGACGTCGGCGTCCCGGGCGGCCTGCACGGCCTCGGCGCGCAGCTCCGCGTCCTGGGCCCCTGCAGTCTCCTCGACTCCCTCGAGGCGGAAGCCGGGGGAGAATCGCACCTCGCCCGAGGAGGCTTCGGTGAGGGCCGTCAGGGCGTCGTCCACGCGGGTGGGGCTGATCTGGGAGCTGCCGGCGCCCTGATAGCGCGGGGTGCGGGCGAACTCGCCGATCACGGCCACCGAGTTCCGGGGATTCAGCGGGAGCAGCGCGTCGTCGTTCTTCAACAGCACGGCCGAGCGAGCAGCCGCCTCACGGGCCAGGCCGTGGTGAACCTCCGGGTCCCAGGCCTCGACCTCGGTCTCGGCGCCGCGCAGGGACTTCTGCACCAGCTCGACTACGCGGGCCGCACAGGCGTTGAGCGTGTCCTCGGCGAGTTCGCCAGCTCCCACGGCGGAGAGCACCCGCTCCTGGCTGACACCGCCGTTGGTGGGCATCTCCAGGTCCAGTCCGGCGCGCAGGGCCGCGGGCCGGTCCGCGACGCCGAACCAGTCCGAGACGACGAGTCCTTCGAAGCCCCACTGGTCACGGAGCACCTCGGTGAGCAGCCAGGGGTCCTGGGAGGCGTAGGTGCCGTTGATCTTGTTGTACGAGCTCATGATCGTCCACGGCTGGGTGGCCTTGACGGCGCGTTCGAAGCCGCGCAGGTAGATCTCGCGCAGCGGTCGGGGGTCGATGTCGCTGGAGGTCCGCATGCGGTCGTGCTCCTGGTTGTTCGCAGCGAAGTGCTTCAGCGAGGCGCCGACGCCACGGGACTGGATGCCCCGGGTGACGGCGGCGGCGAGCTCGCCGGAGACCAGTGGGTCCTCGGAGAAGTACTCGAAGTTGCGGCCGCACAGCGGGGAGCGCTTGATGTTCATCCCCGGTCCGAGCACCACGCTGACGTCCTCGGCGCGAGCCTCCAGGCCGATGGCGGCGCCCACGCGCTCAGCCAGCTCGGTGTCGAAGGAGGAGCCCAGGGCGACAGCGGGAGGGAAGCAGGTGGCCGGCACGCTGTTCTCCAGGCCGAGGTGGTCGGCCGCACCGGCCTGCTTGCGCAGCCCGTGGGGGCCGTCGGTGACCATGATCGCCGGTATGCCGGCCTCGTCCACGGCTGCCGTGGTCCAGAAAGTGGCGCCCACGACGAGGTCGGCCTTCTGCTCGAGCGTGAGGCCGGCGACGACGTCGGCGGCTGTGCCCGCGCGCAGGTCTGTGGGGGTCGAGCTGGTGGTCATGGGGGGATCTCCTGGTGTGCCGGTCAGGGGTGGCCTGCGGGGGACGGGTCGGGGCGGAGGAACGCTCATGTGCTCTCGCTCACCATGAAAACTGTACGACACTCGGTTTTCGTGGTGCAAGGATCAGCGGGCGACCCCTAGACTCACCGGCATGGGAAGACGAGGGGCCTATGCCAAAGGGCTGGCCAGGCGTCGCGAGATCCTGCGCATGGCTCTGGAGGTGATCGCGCGCAGCGGATACTCCAGCGCCTCGGTGCGCGAGCTCGCCGAGGCGGTCGGGCTGAGTCAGGCCGGGCTGCTGCACCACTTCGGCACCAAGGAGGAGCTGTTCATCGAGGTGCTCCGCACTCGTGACGAAGTCGACGCCGGCCGGTCCGCGGAGGACGAGGGCGGGCCCGGCGGGCTCAGCGCGGATCGGTTCGTGGAGATCATCGAGCACAACGCGCAGGTGCCGGGCCTGGTGCATCTCTACACGCGGCTGCAGGCCGAGGCGGCCGATGCTTCGCATGCCGCTCATGAGTACTTCCGGGAGCGTCAGGGTCGCGTCCGTGCGGAGCTGTCACGGGCGGTGCGCGCGGAGCAGGACGCCGGACGGATGCGTGTCGACCTTGATCCGGAGGTCACTGCGCGGACGCTCATGGCGCTCGCCGACGGGCTGCAGGCGCAGTGGCTCTATGATCCTCAAGTGGACATGGCGGGCATGATCGTCCGGCATCTGGAGGCACTGAGGCCCTGAGTCTCCGTGGCGTGGCGCGGATCATGCGGGACGGCGATGCCGATGCTAGACTCGTCGCTCGGAATCAGCCCCGCCGGTCCGGCGTCGGGCGTCCTGACTGATCATCGCTGGCGTGTGTGACCTCCGCGACGCGATGCGGCGTTGCGCGTCTGCACACTCGTCGTTTATGCTGTACTTTTGCGCCTCCCCTCTATGCGCGTGCCTTCAAATAGCGGTGGGCATCTGCATCGTCTCCTCCTCACGACTGAACCGTCTGACGTCTGCTTCGGTGTCGGATCGGACAGACCCGTCCGCGTCCGCGGGGACGGGGAGGCGTGCCAAGGAAGCTACGAAGGTCTGTGGAAGGATCCCTCTTGGTCGCCTCGAGCACCTCAATTCAAACCGCTGCCTCGGCCCGGACCGCTGAATACGCCGGCCGACTCTCATTCGCAAAGATTCACGAGCCTCTCGATGTTCCGGAGCTGCTGGCTCTGCAGATCGATTCCTTCGACCGCCTGGTGGGCAACGAGCGCTGGGCCGCTCGCGTGGAGGACGCCCGCCAGAAGGGCATCAAGGGTGTCTCCGACACCTCCGGGCTGGCTGACATCTTCGAGGAGATGTCACCGATCGAGGACTTCCAGGGCACCATGTCCCTGAGCTTCTCGGAGCCGGAGTTCGCCGACCCCAAGATGCCGACCGCCGAGTGCAAGGAGCGCGACACCACCTACGCGGCTCCGCTGTACGTCAAGGCGGAGTTCATGAACCACAACACCGGCGAGATCAAGCAGCAGACGGTGTTCATGGGCGACTTCCCGCTGATGACCGATCGCGGCACCTTCGTCATCAACGGGACCGAGCGCGTCGTGGTCTCGCAGCTGGTCCGCTCCCCGGGCGCCTACTTCGAGCGCACGCCGGACAAGACGAGCGACAAGGACATCTACACCGCGAAGGTCATCCCGTCCCGCGGTGCCTGGTTCGAGCTGGAGATCGACAAGCGCGACCAGGTCGGCGTGCGTCTGGACCGCAAGCGCAAGCAGCCGGTGACCGCGCTGCTGAAGGCGCTGGGCTGGACCGAGTCCCGCATCATCGAGGAGTTCGGCGACTTCGACTCCATCCGCGCCACCCTGGAGAAGGACGCGTTCGAGACCCAGGACGACGCCCTGCTGGACATCTACCGCAAGCTGCGTCCGGGAGAGCCGCCGACAGTGGAGGCCGCCGAGGGGCTGCTGAAGGGCCTGTACTTCACCCCGAAGCGCTATGACCTCGCCAAGGTGGGCCGCTACAAGCTCAACCGCAAGCTGGGTGTGGACAAGGACTTCACCGACTCCGACGCCTCGGTCCTCACCGAGGAGGACATCGTCGCGATGATCCACTACCTGTGTGCGCTGCACGCGGGCCGGGAGTCCATCAAGGGCCTGCGCGACGGTGAGGAGGTCGCGCTGCCGGTCACGGTCGACGACATCGACCACTTCGGCAACCGCCGCATCCGTGCGGTGGGCGAGCTCATCGAGAACCAGGTCCGCACCGGCCTGTCCCGCATGGAGCGTGTGGTCCGCGAGCGGATGACCACTCAGGACGTCGAGGCCATCACGCCGCAGACGCTGATCAACATCCGTCCGGTCGTGGCCTCCATCAAGGAGTTCTTCGGCACCTCGCAGCTGTCGCAGTTCATGGACCAGAACAACCCGCTGGCCGGACTGACGCACAAGCGTCGGCTCTCCGCGCTGGGCCCGGGCGGTCTGTCCCGTGACCGCGCCGGCATGGAGGTCCGAGACGTCCACCCGTCGCACTACGGCCGCATGTGCCCGATCGAGACCCCTGAAGGTCCGAACATCGGTCTGATCGGCTCGCTGGCGACCTATGGCCGGATCAACAGCTTCGGCTTCATCGAGACCCCGTACCGCAGGGTCGTCGACGGCAAGGTCACCGCAGAGGTCGACTACCTGACCGCTGATGACGAGCTGGTCGCACAGATCGCCCAGGCCAACGCGCCGCTGACCGAGGACGGCTCCTTCGCTGAGGAGCATGTCCTCTGCCGTCAGCGCGGCGGCGCCGGTGAGCCCGTGCTGGTCGGCTCCGAGGACATCGACTACATGGACGTCTCCCCGCGCCAGATGGTGTCGGTGGCGACGGCGCTGATCCCGTTCCTCGAGCACGACGACGCGAACCGTGCGCTCATGGGCGCGAACATGCAGCGTCAGGCTGTGCCGCTGCTGGAGTCCGAGTCCCCCGTGGTCGGCACCGGCATGGAGAAGTACGCCGCCATCGACGCCGGAGACTCGGTCACCGCCGAGCAGGCCGGCGTGGTCACGAAGGTGGCCGCGGACCTGGTCTCCGTCATGAACGACGACGGTTCCATCACGCACTACCCGATCATGAAGTTCGAGCGCTCGAACCAGGGCAACACCTACAACCAGCGGGTTCGGGTCACCGAAGGTGATCGCGTGGAGCGTCAGTCGCTCATCGCGGACGGCCCCTCGACCGAGTTCGGCGAGATCGCGCTCGGCAAGAACCTGCTGGTCGCCTTCATGTCCTGGGAGGGTCACAACTTCGAGGACGCGATCATCCTGTCCCAGCGCATGGTGCAGGACGACGTGCTCACCTCGATCCACATCGAGGAGCACGAGGTCGACGCCCGTGACACCAAGCTGGGCGCGGAGGAGATCACCCGGGACATTCCGAACGTCTCCGACGAGATGCTCGCCCAGCTGGACGAGCGCGGCATCATCCACATCGGTGCCGAGGTCGAGTCCGGGGACATCCTGGTCGGCCGCGTCACCCCGAAGGGTGAGACCGAGCTGACTCCGGAGGAGCGTCTGCTGCGCGCCATCTTCGGCGAGAAGTCCCGCGAAGTCCGTGACACCTCTCTGAAGGTGCCTCACGGCGAGTCAGGCACCGTGATCGGGGTCCGCATCTTCGACGCCGAAGACGGCGACGAGCTGCCCCCGGGCGTGAACCAGCTGGTGCGCGTGTACGTGGCCCAGAAGCGCAAGATCACCGACGGTGACAAGCTCGCCGGACGCCACGGCAACAAGGGTGTGATCTCCAAGATCCTCCCGGTCGAGGACATGCCGTTCCTGGCGGACGGCACCCCGGTCGACGTCGTGCTGAACCCGATGGGTGTGCCCGGCCGTATGAACATCGGTCAGGTCATGGAGCTGCACCTGGGATGGGCGGCGAAGCAGGGCTGGACGATCGAGGGCGAGCCGGACTGGTTGAAGAACCTGCCGAACCTGCCCCGTGAGACCGGCCCCACCAAGGTCGCGACCCCGGTGTTCGACGGTGCCGAGGCCGAGGAGCTCACCGGCATCCTCGCCTCCACCAACGTCACCCGCGACGGTGAGCGTCTGGTCGGCTCCGACGGCAAGGCCCTGCTGTTCGACGGTCGCTCCGGCGAGCCGTTCCCGGACGGCATCTCGGTCGGCTACATGTACATCCTGAAGCTGCACCACCTCGTCGACGACAAGATCCACGCGCGTTCGACGGGTCCGTACTCGATGATCACCCAGCAGCCGCTGGGTGGTAAGGCGCAGTTCGGCGGTCAGCGGTTCGGTGAGATGGAGGTCTGGGCCCTGGAGGCGTACGGCTCGGCCTACACGCTGCAGGAGCTGCTGACGATCAAGTCCGATGACATCCACGGCCGAGTGAAGGTCTACGAGGCCATCGTCAAGGGCGAGAACATCCCGGAGCCTGGCGTTCCGGAGTCGTTCAAGGTCCTGATCAAGGAGATGCAGTCGCTCTGCCTCAACGTGGAGGTCCTCTCCGCGGACGGCAGCGCGATCGAGATGCGTGACGCGGAGGAATCCGGGTTCAGCGCCGCCGAGGAGCTGGGTATCGACCTCTCCCGTGCGGAGCCCAGCTCGGTCGAAGAGGTCTGAACCTCATCCGCGCTGTCGCCGTCGGGTGACCGACGGCGACAGCAGCAGTCATCTCGTCACGAATCTTGAGAGAGAAAAGAGAGATACAGGACTATGTCCAACGAATCCTCATTCGGCACCATGCGCATCGCGCTGGCCACCGGCGATGACATCCGCAGCTGGTCCCACGGTGAGGTCAAGAAGCCGGAGACCATCAACTACCGAACCCTGAAGCCGGAGAAGGACGGGCTCTTCTGTGAGAAGATCTTCGGTCCCTCCCGCGACTGGGAGTGCTACTGCGGCAAGTACAAGCGCGTGCGCTTCAAGGGGATCATCTGTGAGCGCTGCGGCGTCGAGGTGACCCGTGCCAAGGTCCGCCGTGACCGCATGGGCCACATCCAGCTGGCCGCCCCGGTGACCCACATCTGGTACTTCAAGGGTGTGCCGTCCCGCCTGGGCTACCTGCTGGACCTGGCGCCGAAGGACCTCGAGAAGGTCATCTACTTCGCTGCCTACATGATCACCACCGTGGACGCCGACCGCCGTCATGACGACCTGCCTAACCTGCAGGCCGAGTACGACCAGGAGATCAAGCACCTGGCCGATCAGCGCGACTCCGACATCGCCGCCGTCGCGAAGGACCTCGAGGACGACCTCGAGCGTCTGGAGGGCGAGGGTGCCAAGGCCGCTGAGAAGAAGAAGGCCCGCGACGGCGCCGACAAGCAGATGGCTCAGATCCGGAAGCGCGCCGACGCCCAGATCGAGCAGCTCGAGAAGGTCTGGGACCGCTTCAAGAACCTCAAGGTCTCCGATCTCGAAGGCGATGAGGCGCTGTTCCGCGAGCTGCGTGCCCGTTACGGCCAGTACTTCGAGGGCTTCATGGGGGCCGAGGCGATCCAGCGTCGCCTGGAGACCTTCGACATGGAGGCCGAGGCCGAGAAGCTGCGTGAGACCATCAGCACCGGCAAGGGACAGCGGAAGACCCGCGCCCTGAAGCGTCTGAAGGTCCTCAACGCGTTCCTGGGCACCGGCAACACCCCGCGCGGCATGGTGCTCGACGCCGTGCCGGTGATCCCGCCGGAGATCCGCCCGATGGTCCAGCTGGACGGCGGCCGCTTCGCGACCTCCGACCTCAACGACCTGTACCGTCGCGTGATCAACCGCAACAACCGCCTGAAGCGTCTGCTGGATCTCGGTGCCCCCGAGATCATCGTCAACAACGAGAAGCGCATGCTCCAGGAGGCTGTGGACTCGCTGTTCGACAACGGCCGTCGCGGGCGTCCGGTCACCGGGCCGGGCAACCGTCCGCTGAAGTCACTGTCCGACATGCTCAAGGGCAAGCAGGGCCGCTTCCGTCAGAACCTGCTCGGCAAGCGTGTGGACTACTCGGGCCGTTCGGTCATCGTGGTGGGCCCGCAGCTGCAGCTGCACGAGTGCGGTCTGCCCAAGCAGATGGCTCTGGAGCTGTTCAAGCCGTTCGTGATGAAGCGCCTGGTGGACCTCAACCACGCCCAGAACATCAAGTCCGCGAAGCGGATGGTGGAGCGCCAGCGCTCCCAGGTGTGGGACGTTCTCGAGGAGATCATCACCGAGCACCCCGTGCTGCTGAACCGTGCTCCCACGCTGCACCGTCTGGGCATCCAGGCCTTCGAGCCACAGCTGGTCGAGGGCAAGGCCCTGCAGCTGCACCCGCTGGTCTGTGCCGCGTTCAACGCGGACTTCGACGGTGACCAGATGGCAGTGCACCTGCCGCTGAGCCCGGAGGCGCAGGCTGAGGCCCGCATCCTGATGCTGTCCTCGAACAACATCCTGAAGCCTTCGGACGGCCGTCCGGTGGCCCTGCCCTCGCAGGACATGATCATCGGCCTGCACCACCTGACCACCGTCCGCGAGGACGAGGCCGGTGCCGGACGGGCGTTCGCGTCCCTGGGCGAGGCGCAGATGGCCCTGGACCTCAAGGAGCTGCATCTCAACGCTCCGGTGAAGATCACGGTGGAGGGCTTCGTCCCCTCGGCCGAGGTCCCCGCACCTGAGGGCTGGGAGGAGGGCCAGCCGGCCACCATCGGGACCACTCTGGGCAAGGTGCTCTTCAACGAGCTCCTCCCGGCGGACTACCCGTGGCAGGACACTGTGGCGGACAAGGGTCAGCTCTCTTCGCTGATCAACGATCTCGCTGAGCGGTACCCGACCGTCACCACGGCGCGGACCCTGGACAACCTCAAGGACGCCGGCTTCTACTGGTCGACGCGTTCCGGCGTCACCGTGGCCATCTCGGACATCACCTCCGACATGGACAAGCAGTCCATCATGGACGCCTACGAGGATCAGGCCGCGAAGGTCCAGTCGCAGCATGACATGGGTCTGATCGGTGACGACGAGCGTCACGCCGAGCTGGTGGAGATCTGGTCCAAGGCGACCGACGAGGTCGCCGCCGCGATGAAGAGCGGCATGGACTCGCTGAACAACATCAACCGGATGGTGACCTCAGGTGCTCGAGGCAACTGGCTGCAGGTCCGGCAGATCGCCGGCATCCGTGGTCTGGTGACCAACCCGCGTGGTGACATCATCCCGCGTCCGATCAAGTCCTCGTACCGCGAAGGCCTCTCGGTCCTCGAGTACTTCATCGCGACCCACGGTGCCCGCAAGGGTCTGGCCGACACGGCGCTGAAGACGGCGAACTCGGGCTACCTGACCCGTCGTCTGGTGGACGTGTCGCAGGACGTCATCGTCCGCGAGGAGGACTGCGGCACCTCGCGCGGCCTCACGGTGCCGATCGCGCTGCCCGATGAGAACGGGGAGCTGCGGCTGCACGAGGCCGTCGAGAACTCCGCCTATGCACGGACTCTGGCAGTCGACGTCGCGGACACCGAGGGCTCGGTGCTGGCCGAGGCCGGCACCGACATCGGCGATGTGCTCATCGGGAAGCTGTTCGAGGCGGGCATCACGGAGATCAAGGTCCGCTCCGTGCTGACCTGTGAGTCGGCGGTGGGCACCTGCTCGCTCTGCTACGGCCGCTCGCTGGCCACCGGCAAGACGGTGGACATCGGTGAGGCCGTGGGCATCATCGCGGCCCAGTCGATCGGTGAGCCTGGCACGCAGCTGACGATGCGTACCTTCCACACCGGTGGTATCGCGTCCGCAGATGACATCACCCAGGGCCTGCCCCGAATCCAGGAGCTCTTCGAGGCCCGTACGCCCAAGGGTGTCGCACCGATCGCGGAGACTGCCGGGCGGGTCAGCATCGAGGACGCCGAGAAGCAGCTGCGTCTGGTGCTGACCCCGGACGACGGCACGGAGGAGCAGGCCTATCCGGTGCTGCGCCGTGCGCGTCTGCTGGTGGAGGACGGGGAACGTGTCGAGGTCGGCCAGCAGCTGGTGGCCGGCGCGGTGGACCCCAAGCAGGTGCTTCGTGTGCTCGGCCCGCGGGCTGCGCAGAAGTTCCTGGTCTCCGAGGTGCAGGACGTCTACCAGTCACAGGGTGTGGGCATCCACGACAAGCACGTGGAGGTCATCGTCCGGCAGATGCTGCGCCGCATCACCGTCATCGAGTCCGGCGGCACCGCGCTGCTGCCCGGTGAGCTGACCGACCGGTTCCGCTTCCAGCGGGAGAACCGGAAGGCCGTCGCCGAGGGTCAGCAGCCGGCCTCCGGTCGTGACGAGCTGATGGGCATCACGAAGGCGTCGCTGGCCACGGACTCGTGGCTGTCGGCGGCATCCTTCCAGGAGACCACCCGTGTCCTGACCCAGGCGGCGATGGAGGGCAAGTCTGACCCGCTGCTGGGCCTGAAGGAGAACGTGATCATCGGTAAGCTCATCCCGGCCGGCACCGGTCTGGACCGCTACACGCAGTCCTCGGTGGAGCCCACGGAGGAAGCCAAGGCGAACCTGTTCACCGGGCCGAGCCTCTACGGCTCCAGCTTCGACTACGCCGGTGCGGAGGGCGAGGGCGAGTTCCACGCCATCCCGCTGGATGACTACAACACCGAGGTCGACTTCCGCTGACCTGCGGCGGCTGACGGTTCCGACGCCTGGAGCCTGAAGCAGTGAGACGAGAGCCCGGATCCCATGGGGGTCCGGGCTCTCGTGCGTCCCGGGCGGACCTGCGAGGGCAGGTCCGGGAGGAGGGAGATCGCCGTCAGGGATTGTCCTCGGTGATCCTTCCTGCGATCATGGCTTCACAAAAGCAAATATCTGGAGCGGTGACCGGAGGGGATGACCATGGAGGCATGGGTGCAGCGGCTGCGCTGGATCGCTGGAGCGATGCTGGCGGCACTTCTGCTGGCGGGCTGCGCGGACGGCGGTGATGAGCACGGCATGGTCGACCACGAGTCAGGTGACCACGAGTCAGGTGACCACGAGGCGGGGGACCGCGCGGGCGTGGAGGGCGCAGCGCCGGCGGCGCCGGGTGAGAATGGACCCCCGGCTGATGTCGACGTCGAGGGTCGGGAGGTCGTCACCACCGCCTCTGCCCTGGTGGAGGTCCGCGAGGTCCGTGAGGCCGTCGACGACGTGATCGCCCAGGTCGAAGGCCAGGGAGGGCACGTGGAGTCTCGCCGGGAGCAGGTCGACGACGACGGTCGCCTCGGCAGTGCCACGCTGACACTGCGGATCCCGGCCCAGCATCTGTGGCAGGTCCTCGAGGATCTCGCCGAGCTGGGGGATGTGCAGGACCTCAGTGAGCGCGCCCAGGATGTCACGGGCACCGCGCGGGACCTGGATGCCCGTATCGAGGCGCTGGAGACCTCGGTGGAGCGCCTGCTGGAGATCATGGAGCAGGCCACCACCAGTGAGGACCTGCTCCAAGCGGAGTCGAGCCTCAGTGAGCGTCAGGCCTCGCTGGAGGCGCTGGTCGCCCAGCGGCAAGGGCTCAGCGATCAGGTGGAGATGTCCACCCTGCAGCTCGAGTTCCTCGACGGCCGTGCTGCGGTGGTGCGCGCCGAGGGGTTCCTCGGAGGGCTGCAGTCGGGCTGGGCCGGCCTCGTGGCCGCGGCCGACGGTGTGCTGGTGGTCATCGGGGCGATGCTTCCCTGGCTGCCGGTGCTGATCATCGTGGCAGTGGTCGTGCGCTGGTTGGTGCGCCGGCGCCGCGCGCGTCGTCGCTCACGTGCTCAGGAGGTTCCGGGGGAGATTCCGGAAGAGGTCATGGATGAAGCGCGGGAGGGTGGCAGCGGCGGATCGCACGAGAGATGAGGGTCTGGCCATGAGAGCTCGTCATGACGTGCGTGAGCGCCGGGGTTTTGCGGGAGCAACTCCGGTGCTATGATTTGCAAAAGTGAATCCAGTCAGGGATTCCTGCGGATCGTCGGTCGAGCAGAGGGGGAGCGGAGCATCATGTGGGACGTGAAAAGGACGGCTGTGGTGGGGCGGGGCCTCGCCGTCATGGCGGTGCTGACCCTGCTCACCGGCTGCGTGTCGACCGGGCAGCAGGAGGAGCGGCCCGCCGAGCGGCAGGACGCCACGCAGGATGTGGGAGGGTCCGCTGGACAGGGCGTCGAGGGCGAGCCGGAGGCCCGTCCGCAGGAGGGTGGGGGTGGGGAGTCGGGTGGTGATGACGTCCACGACGGCGTCGACGGCGAGGGGGGAGGCGCCGAGGAGGCGGAGCTGCTGGTCGCCGACGTGGGCGACCCGATCGATATCGAAGGCTGTGAGCCCGGGGAGGGGCGGACGGTCACGATGCTCGAGGATGTGGTCGTCGAGGAGGTCGAACATGACCCGGTGCCGTCCCAGACCCTCAACGTCGACGGTCAGGAGGTTGAGATTCCCGGGGCCCCCGGCGTGCTGATCCCGGAGCGTGTGGGGCAGGCCGGCTGTCTCGTGGCGCACACGGCTCCCGGCGCATGCCTGCCCCGGGTCGAACTCTCCGCCGCCTATGTCCCCGCGGTCACGCTGCCGGAGCGCGTGCTTCCTGAGGTGCGGCTGCCCGACGGCACCGTGCTGGAGGAGGTCGTGCAGCCGGCCGTCGAGATGCCGGCCGTCGAGATCGAGGGCGTCGTCGCCGAGGAGGTCTGCCAGGCCGACGAGGACGACCTCGAGCCCGGGGACCACGTCTGGGCCGCCTATCGGTGGTCGGAGCATCGGTGGTCGGAGCACCAGTGGGCCGAGACCCAGTGGTCAGAGACGCGTTGGGGAAGCTCCGGCGACGGCTGGAGCTCCCCGACGATGACGCTGCCGACCGTCACCGCTGAGACCCTGAGTATCCCCACGGTCTCGATCCCCACCGAGAAGCTCGAGACCTATCGGCTCGATGACGCCGAGCACACCGAGCGCACCGAGGGTGAGGAGCAGGTCTCCTACATCACCGAGGGCGATGTGCTCTTCGATCCGGACGACCATGAGGTCCGCGCCGGCGCCGAGGCTGATCTGGAGGCCATCGCCTCGGAGATCGCAGACCGCAACGACGACTACGTGGTCCGTGTGGAGGGGCACACCGACGACGTCGCCACCGTCGACCATGAGGACAATCAGCAGCTCTCGGAGCTGCGGGCCGAGTCGGTGGTGGACTGGCTGACCGATCACGGCGGTATGGATTCGGACCTGGTGTCCGCGCAGGGCTTCGGCGAGGACGTGCCCCGGGCGGACAATGGGACCGAGGGTGGCCGGGCGGAGAACCGACGCGTGGTGATCACCGTCGAGCCTGCGGATCGCGGCGAGGACGACGTGGATCACGAGGTCGGCGAGGAAGGCGAGGAGGACGTGGGTGAGGGTTGATCGCCTGGGGTGCCGGCCGGGCGGGGCGCAGCCTCCTGGGCTGCCCCGTTTAGCCACTTCGTGCGGCAGCTGGTATCGTTGCCTTGATTGTTTCTGTGTGGCAGAGGGACTTGGTCCGGGTTGCGGGGAGGTTGCGCAACGAATGCCACATATTTGCACGCCCAGGGGCCTTTCCCGCGGATCGTGTCAGAACCGATCGTACGCGGGATCTTCAGCATCCCTCAGCTCGACCGGTCTGCGGTGAGTCCGCGGAGCGTCAAGCCCAAAACCACGTATGGAGAACGCATAGTGCCTACTATTCAGCAGCTGGTGCGCAAGGGGCGCACTCCCAAGGTTGCCAAGAACAAGACCCCTGCCCTGCAGGGAAGCCCGATGCGTCGCGGTGTCTGCACCCGTGTGTACACCACGACCCCGAAGAAGCCGAACTCTGCACTCCGGAAGGTCGCCCGTGTGCGCCTGAACGGCGGCGTCGAGGTCACCGCCTACATCCCTGGTGAGGGGCACAACCTGCAGGAGCACTCGATCGTGCTCGTGCGCGGCGGTCGTGTGAAGGACCTCCCCGGTGTCCGCTACAAGATCGTCCGCGGCGCCCTCGACACCCAGGGTGTCAAGGGCCGCGGCCAGGCCCGCAGCCGCTACGGCGCGAAGAAGGAGAAGAAGTAATGCCTCGTAAGGGTCCCGCTCCCAAGCGCCCTCTCGTCCAGGACCCCGTCCACGGCTCCCCGCTGGTCACCCAGCTGATCAACAAGGTGCTCGTCGACGGCAAGAAGTCCACCGCGGAGCGCATCGTCTACGGCGCTCTCGAGGGCGTCAACAAGAAGTCCGGCGAGGATGCCGTGGGCGTCCTCAAGAAGGCCATGGACAACGTCCGTCCGGCACTGGAGGTCCGCTCCCGCCGCGTCGGCGGCGCCACCTACCAGGTGCCGGTGGAGGTCAAGCCGGGCCGTGCCACCGCGCTGGCGCTGCGCTGGCTGGTCGGCTATGCCAAGGATCGTCGCGAGAAGACGATGACCGAGCGTCTCATGAACGAGATCCTCGACGCCTCCAACGGCCTCGGTGCCGCAGTGAAGCGCCGTGAGGACACGCACAAGATGGCAGAGTCCAACAAGGCCTTCGCCCACTACCGCTGGTGAGCGCCTGCCTGCGCGACGTATCCCGTCCGCGTCCGGTCATGAGATCGTCCTGCGGGACGAGGCTTCACCGGCGTGGGCGGCCCGCGTAGGCTGATCGGAGTCGGAAGCCCCGCTGACGGCTCCGCCTTTTTGAGAGAGATCTGCTTATCGAGAGATCTGAGAGGACAAGGGGATCCACCGTGGCACAAGACGTGCTCACTGACCTGAAGAAGGTCCGCAACATCGGCATCATGGCGCACATCGATGCCGGTAAGACCACCACGACCGAACGCATCCTGTTCTACACCGGCATGAACCACAAGATCGGTGAGACTCACGACGGCGCGTCCACGACGGACTGGATGGAGCAGGAGAAAGAGCGCGGCATCACGATCACCTCCGCCGCGGTGACCTGTTTCTGGGGCGACAACCAGATCAACATCATCGACACCCCCGGCCACGTGGACTTCACCGTCGAGGTGGAGCGTGCCCTGCGTGTGCTCGATGGCGCCGTCGCCGTCTTCGACGGCAAGGAGGGCGTCGAGCCGCAGTCCGAGACCGTCTGGCGCCAGGCCGACAAGTACAACGTGCCGCGCATCTGCTTCGTCAACAAGATGGACAAGCTCGGCGCAGACTTCTACTTCACCGTCGACACCATCAAGTCTCGCCTCGGCGCGACTCCGCTGGTGATGCAGCTGCCGATCGGCTCCGAGAGCGACTTCGTCGGCGTCGTCGACCTGCTGCAGATGAAGGCTCTGGTCTGGCCCGGCGATGCCAAGGGTGACGTCACCATGGGTGCCGAGTACGAGACCCACGAGATCCCCGAGGACCTCCAGGAGCGCGCTGAGCAGTACCGCAGCGAGCTCATCGAGCAGGTCGCCGAGGCCGACGACGAGCTGATGACCAAGTATCTCGACGGTGAAGAGATCTCCATCGACGAGCTCAAGGAAGGCATCCGCAAGCTCACCGTGGCCGGCGCCGCCTACCCGGTGTTCTGCGGCTCCGCGTTCAAGAACCGCGGTGTGCAGCCTATGCTCGACGCCGTCATCGACTACCTGCCCACTCCGGCAGACGTCGAGGCGATGGAGGGGCACAAGCCGAACAACGAGGACGTGGTCCTGACGCGCCGTCCGCGCAAGGACGAGCCGTTCTCCGCTCTGGCCTTCAAGATCGCGGCGCACCCGTTCTTCGGGCAGCTCACGTTCATCCGCGTCTACTCGGGCAAGCTGGCCGCCGGCGCTCAGATCGTGAACTCCACGAAGGGCAAGAAGGAGCGCATCGGCAAGCTCTTCCAGATGCACGCGAACAAGGAGAACCCGGTCGAGGAGATCCAGGCCGGGCACATCTACGCGGTCATCGGGCTCAAGGACACCACCACCGGCGACACGCTCTGCGACCCGAACGATCAGATCGTGCTCGAGTCGATGACCTTCCCGGAGCCGGTGATCTCCGTGGCCATCGAGCCGAAGTCGAAGGGTGACCAGGAGAAGCTCTCCACGGCCATCCAGAAGCTGGCCGCCGAGGACCCGACCTTCACCGTGAACCAGAACGACGAGACCGGCCAGACCGAGATCGGTGGAATGGGCGAGCTCCACCTGGACATCCTGGTGGACCGTATGAAGCGCGAGTTCAAGGTCGAGGCCAACGTGGGCAAGCCCCAGGTGGCTTACCGCGAGACCATCAAGAAGCGTGTGGAGAAGGTCGACTACACCCACAAGAAGCAGACCGGTGGTTCGGGTCAGTTCGCCAAGGTGCTCGTCAACTTCGAGCCGCTGGACACCTCGGAGGGCGAGCTCTACGAGTTCGCCAACCTGGTCACCGGTGGTCGCATCCCGCGCGAGTACATCCCGTCCGTGGATGCAGGCATCCAGGACGCGATGGGCCTCGGCATCCTCGCCGGCTACCCGATGGTCGGTGTCAAGGCGGAGCTGGTGGACGGCGCCTACCACGACGTCGACTCCTCGGAGATGGCGTTCAAGCTCGCCGGCTCCCAGGTCTTCAAGGAAGGTGCACGCCGCGCCAACCCGGTGCTGCTCGAGCCGATGATGGCCGTCGAGGTCCGTACTCCCGAGGAGTACATGGGCGACGTCATCGGCGACCTGAACTCCCGCCGCGGTCAGATCCAGTCCATGGACGACGCGGCGGGCGTGAAGGTCATCAAGGCACTGGTGCCGCTGTCCGAGATGTTCGGCTACATCGGCGAGCTGCGCTCACGCACCCAGGGCCGTGCCGTCTTCACCATGTCCTTCGACTCCTACGCAGAGGTGCCGAAGGCCGTGTCCGAGGAGATCATCGAGAAGAACCGCGGCGAGTGAGGTGACCCCTCGCTCGTGAAGCTCACCGCCCGTGAACCCGGCGGCCGTCCAGGCCGCCGGGGGATCGGGCCGGGGGCGGGACGAGCTCCGGATTCGTCCCGCCGTCGCAGCGGCCTCACGGGAGCAGGCCAGCCCGGCCCGTCAGGCATCCGGAGAATTTCACCAAATACGATGCGCCCCAGTAGACTTGCGAGAGTTTCAGCCTCGTTCCATGTGCGGCTGATAGCAAGTCTTCTGACCTTAACAAGTTCTATAGGAGGAACCTGTGGCCAAGGCAAAGTTCGAGCGGACCAAGCCGCACCTCAACATCGGCACCATCGGTCACGTCGACCACGGCAAGACCACGCTGACTGCCGCCATCTCCAAGGTGCTTGGTGACAAGTACCCGGACCTGAACGAGCAGCGTGACTTCGCCTCGATCGACAACGCTCCGGAGGAGCGCGAGCGCGGCATCACGATCAACGTCTCGCACGTCGAGTACCAGACTGAGAAGCGTCACTACGCGCACGTCGACGCTCCCGGTCACGCCGACTACGTGAAGAACATGATCACCGGTGCCGCTCAGATGGACGGCGCGATCCTCGTGGTCGCCGCCACCGACGGCCCGATGGCGCAGACCCGTGAGCACGTCCTCCTGGCCCGCCAGGTCGGCGTCCCCGCACTGCTGGTCGCCCTCAACAAGGCTGACATGGTCGAGGACGAGGAGCTCCTGGACCTGGTCGAGATGGAGGTCCGCGAGCTGCTGTCCGACCAGGACTTCGACGGCGACAACGCACCGGTCATCCGCACCTCCGGCCTGAAGGCCCTCGAGGGCGACGCCGAGTGGGTCAAGACCGTCGAGGAGCTCATGGAGGCCGTCGACGAGTTCATCCCGGAGCCGGAGCGTGACAAGGACAAGCCGTTCCTGATGCCCATCGAGGACGTCTTCACCATCACCGGTCGTGGCACCGTGGTCACCGGCCGTGCCGAGCGCGGCACGCTGAAGATCAACTCGGAGATCGAGATCGTCGGCATCCGTGACAAGCAGAAGACCACGGTCACCGGAATCGAGATGTTCCACAAGCAGCTCGACGAGGCCTGGGCCGGCGAGAACTGTGGTCTGCTGCTCCGCGGTCTGAAGCGTGACGACGTCGAGCGCGGCCAGGTCGTGGCTGCTCCCGGCTCGATCACTCCGCACACCGACTTCGAGGCGAACGTCTACATCCTGTCCAAGGATGAGGGCGGCCGCCACAACCCCTTCTACACCAACTACCGTCCGCAGTTCTACTTCCGTACGACTGACGTGACCGGTGTGATCTCCCTGCCGGAGGGCACCGAGATGGTCATGCCCGGTGACAACACCGAGATGTCCGTCGAGCTGATCCAGCCCATCGCCATGGAGGACGGCCTCGGCTTCGCCATCCGTGAGGGTGGCCGCACCGTGGGTTCGGGTCGTGTGACCAAGATCCTGAAGTGAGCTGATCACCTCCGCTGATCCTCAGGCTGCACCCGGTCTCGACCGGGCGGCATGCTGAGGGAGCACGAGAGCCCCCGACGTCCCCAGGGACGTCGGGGGCTCTCGTTTTGCGTGTCGAGGGTTTTTCTGTCAGGATGGACAAGTTGCTCACGGACGAGTGCGCCCTCCGAAGGTCCAGACAAGCGGCAGTGCCGCAGGTCATGCCTGGAGGAGGAGCCCGAGTCCCGGCGCCCCAGGGTGCCGTCGAGCTGTCAATCTGTTCGTAGTCCAGCCCGACCCACGCGGTGTGTACTGCTGTGTGCGGAGTTCTCCGCCCATCAAAGCGACACGCCCGACCGCGGGGGTCGGAGCCCGACAGGCCGAGCAGCCCGTCTCCTCGACGGGTTCGGCCTGACCGGGATGTGCATCACGGCTTTGCCTGATGCGCAGTCCACAACTGCAGAAGGGGAGTGCCGCCGGAGCCTGTCTGAGACAGGAGCGGGCGATGCCTTTTCTGGGAGCGTCATGCTCTGCCGCAGCGGTGGACTGCGAGAAGACCAGACGAAGAAGCACTGACCAGAAAGAGGCAGACGCCATGGCGGGACAGAAAATCCGCATCCGGCTGAAGTCGTATGACCACGAGGTCATCGACACCTCAGCCCGGAAGATCGTTGACACGGTCACGCGCGCAGGTGCGACGGTGGTGGGCCCGGTGCCGCTGCCCACGGAGAAGAACGTGTACGCCGTGATCCGTTCTCCCCACAAGTACAAGGACAGCCGCGAGCACTTCGAGATGCGCACCCACAAGCGCCTCATCGACATCGTCGACCCCACTCCCAAGGCGGTTGACTCGTTGATGCGTCTCGACCTGCCTGCAGACGTCAATATCGAGATCAAGCTCTGAAGCAGGGAGGTGCTGAGAGAACTATGACCAATATTTCCCGCGTCGAACTGAACGTCAAGGGGCTGCTGGGCACGAAGCTCGGCATGACCCAGGTCTGGGACGAGGACAACAACCTCATCCCGGTCACTGTCGTCCAGGCCGACTCCAATGTCATCACGCAGGTCCGCACCGACGAGACCGACGGATACAACGCAGTGCAGATCGGCTACGGCCAGATCGACCCGCGCAAGGTCACCAAGCCGCTGGCGGGTCACTTCGCCAAGGCCGGTGTGACACCGCGTCGTCACCTCGTCGAGATTCGCACCACCGACTCCTCGTCTTACGAGCTCGGCCAGGACCTGTCCGTCGAGGCCTTCGACGCCGGCCAGAAGGTCGACGTCATCGGCAAGACCAAGGGCAAGGGCTTTGCCGGCGTCATGAAGCGTCACGGCTTCGCCGGTGTCGGTGCGTCCCACGGTTCGCACAAGAACCACCGCAAGCCGGGCTCCATCGGTGGCGCCGCCACTCCGGGCCGCGTCTTCAAGGGTCTGCGCATGGCCGGTCGCATGGGCAACGAGCGCCACACCACGCACAACCTCACCGTCCACGCGGTGGACGCCGAGAAGAACCTGCTGCTCATCAAGGGTGCCGTGCCCGGTGCCCGCGGCCAGGTCGTCCTGGTCCGCACGGCAGTGAAGGGAGCATGATCCACATGGCCAACAAGGTTTCCGTCGACCTCCCTGCCGAGGTCTTCGACGCCAAGACCAACGTCTCGTTGATCCACCAGGTCGTCGTCGCGCAGCAGGCCGCAGCCCGTCAGGGCACGCACAAGGTCAAGACTCGCGCCGAAGTCTCTGGCACCACCGCGAAGCCGTTCCGTCAGAAGGGGACCGGTCGTGCCCGTCAGGGCTCGATGATCGCTCCCCACATGATCGGCGGCGGCATCGTCCACGGCCCGACTCCGCGCAGCTACGCGCAGCGCACCCCGAAGAAGATGAAGGCCGCCGCACTGCGCGGCGTCCTCTCCAACCGGGCGCGCAATGGTCGGATCCACGTCGTGGACGCGCTGGTCACCGAGACTCCGTCCACCAAGGCCGCCCGCGAGGCGCTGGCCGCCTTGGACGGTCAGAACCGCAACTGGCTGGTCGTGATCGACCGCAGCGACGACGTCGCGGCGCTGTCGACCCGCAACCTGCCCCAGGTCCACACGCTGTACTCGGACCAGCTGAACACCTACGACGTCGTCGTCTCCGATGACGTCGTGTTCACCCAGGCCGGCTACGACGCCTTCCTCGCGCAGCAGGCGGGCGCCCAGAAGGAGGAGTCCAAGTGAGCGTCCTGACTGAGAAAGACCCCCGGGACGTGGTCATCGCACCGGTCGTCTCGGAGAAGTCCTACGGTCTGATCGATGAGGGGAAGTACACCTTCCTCGTCGATGTGAAGGCCACCAAGTCGGAGATCAAGTACGCCGTGGAGAAGATCTTCTCGGTGAAGGTCGACTCCGTGAACACGATCAACCGCGCCGGCAAGCGGAAGCGCACGCGCTTCGGCTGGGGCCAGCGCAACGCGACCAAGCGCGCGATCGTGTCCCTCAAAGAGGGGAACATTGACATCTTCGGAGGTCCGCAGGGCTGAGCCCGGCGGAGACCACTTAATCGAGGAAGTAGAACATGGCTATCCGTAACCTCAAGCCGACCACCCCGGGCCAGCGTGGCTCGTCGGTGGCCGACTTCGCAGAGATCACCCGGGACACCCCGGAGAAGTCCCTGCTGCGCCCGCTGTCCAAGACCGGCGGCCGCAACAGCTCGGGCAAGATCACCACTCGTCACAAGGGTGGAGGTCACAAGCGTCAGTACCGTCTGATCGACTTCCGTCGTGCGGACAAGGACGGCGTCCCGGCCAAGGTCGCGCACATCGAGTACGACCCGAACCGCACTGCCCGCATCGCGCTCCTGCACTTCGCCGACGGCACCAAGCGCTACATCCTGGCTCCGGCCAAGCTGGAGCAGGGCGCCGCCATCGAGTCCGGCCCGAACGCGGACATCAAGCCTGGCAACAACCTGCCGCTGCGCAACATCCCCCTGGGTACCGTGATCCACGCTGTGGAGCTGCGTCCCGGCGGCGGTGCCAAGCTCGGCCGGTCCGCCGGCGCCACCATCCAGCTGGTTGCCCGAGAGGGCCGGTACGCCCAGCTGCGACTGCCCTCCGGCGAGGTGCGCAACGTCGACGTCCGCTGCCGTGCGACTGTCGGACAGGTCGGCAACGCCGAGCAGTCCAACATCAACTGGGGCAAGGCCGGCCGCAACCGGTGGAAGGGCGTCCGCCCGACCGTCCGCGGTGTGGTCATGAACCCGGTCGACCACCCGCACGGTGGTGGTGAGGGCAAGACGTCCGGCGGTCGCCACCCGGTGAACCCGAACGGTAAGCCCGAGGGTCGCACGCGTCGTCCCAACAAGGAGAGCGACAAGCTCATCGTGCGTCGCCGTCGTAACAAGAACAAGCGATAGGAGCCTGGAGACATGCCACGCAGCTTGAAGAAGGGCCCCTTCGTTGATCAGCACCTGTATCTGAAGGTGGTCGCTGAGAACGAAAAGGGCACCAAGAACGTCATCAAGACCTGGTCCCGCCGTTCCATGATCATCCCGGACATGCTCGGTCACACGATCGCCGTGCATGACGGGCGCAAGCACATTCCGGTCTTCATCACCGAGTCGATGGTCGGGCACAAGCTCGGCGAATTTGCTCTGACCCGCACGTACCGCGGCCATGTGAAGGACGACAAGAAGGGCAAGCGTCGCTGATCCCCTGATCGGGATGAGTGAACGTGAGCCTCTTCTATCGAGAGACGAGAGAAGGAAAGCAATGGAAGCCAAGGCAATTGCGCGCTACCTGCGTGTGACGCCTATGAAGGCCCGGCGCGTCGTCGACCTTGTCCGCGGCAAGCAGGCCAACGAGGCGCTGGCGATTCTCCAGTTCGCCCCGCAGGCTGCCTCTGAGCCGGTGTACAAGGTGGTGGCGTCCGCGCTGGCGAACGCCCGCCAGCACGCCGACAAGGCCGGTGTCGCCTTCAACGAGGACGACTACTACGTCACCGAGGCCCGTGTGGACGAGGGACCGACCATGAAGCGGTTCCGTCCGCGTGCCCAGGGTCGGGCCTACCGCATCAACAAGCGCACCAGCCACGTCAGCGTCGTGGTCGGTCCGGAAGAGAAAGGTGGGGATCAGTAGTGGGACAGAAGATCAACCCCAACGGTTTCCGTCTGGGCATCACCACTGACCACGTCTCCCACTGGTACGCCGACTCCAGCAAGCCTGGTCAGCGGTACAAGGACTTCGTGAAGGAAGATGTCCAGATCCGGGAGCTGCTGAACAAGAGCGTCGAGCGTGCCGGCATCTCCAAGGTCGAGATCGAGCGCACCCGTGACCGCGTCCGTGTGGACATCCACACTGCGCGTCCGGGCATCGTGATCGGCCGGCGGGGTGCCGAGGCCGACCGCATCCGTGGTGAGCTCGAGAAGCTCAGCGGGAAGCAGATCCAGCTGAACATCCTCGAGGTCAAGAACCCCGAGACTGACGCTCAGCTGGTCGCCCAGGGTGTGGCGGAGCAGCTTGCTTCGCGTGTGGCGTTCCGCCGCGCGATGAAGAAGGCCATCTCCTCGGCCATGCGTGCCGGTGCCAAGGGCATCCGCATCCAGTGCGCCGGCCGTCTGGGCGGTGCGGAGATGTCGCGTTCGGAGTTCTACCGCGAAGGTCGTGTGCCCCTGCACACCCTGCGCGCCAACATCGACTTCGGCAGGCACGAGGCCAAGACCACCTTCGGTCGCATCGGCGTCAAGGTCTGGGTCTACAAGGGTGACCTGACCGCCAAGGAGCTCGCGGCCCAGCAGGCCTCCCAGCCTTCGGGCCGGGGCGGTCGCGGCGGTCGTGGAGGCCCCGGTGGCGGTGGCCCCGGTGGCGGTGAGCGTCGTCGTCGTGGCGGTCGCAGCCGTGACCAGCAGGGCCAGACTGCCGAGTCTTCAGCAGAAGGAGGACAGAGCTGATGCTGATGCCCCGTCGAGTCAAGTACCGCAAGCCGCACAAGCCCAAGCGCCGCGGCCAGGCCAAGGGCGGCACCGAACTCGCTTTCGGCGAGTACGGCATCCAGGCCCTGAGCCACGCCTACGTGACCAACCGCCAGATCGAGTCGGCACGTATCGCGATGACCCGCTACATCAAGCGAGGCGGAAAGGTGTGGATCAACATCTACCCGGACCAGCCGATCACCAAGAAGCCTGCCGAGGTCCGCATGGGCTCCGGTAAGGGTTCGCCCGAGTGGTGGGTCGCCAATGTCAAGCCCGGACGTGTGATGTTCGAGCTGTCCGGTGTCAGCGACGAGGTGGCCAAAGAGGCCCTGCGTCTGGCAATCCACAAGCTGCCGATGAAGGCACGCGTGATCAGCCGAGAGAGTGGTGAGTGACGATGGCAGTTGGATCGAAGGATCTGACGGTTGAGAAGCTCTCGACCATGGACGACGCTTCGCTGGCTGTGCAGCTGCGCAGCGCCAAGGAGGAGCTGTTCAACCTGCGCTTCCAGTCCGCCACCGGTCAGCTGGAGAACTCCAGCCGCCTGAAGGCCGTCAAGCGCGACATCGCCCGGATCTACACCGTCCTTCGGGAGCGTGAGCTGGGCATCCGCGAGGTGGTCGGCGCGGAGGCGGAGTCCACTGAAGAGAAGGCTGAGGACTGATCATGAGCGAGAACACCACAGAAGCACAGGGCACTGAGCGCAACTACCGCAAGAACCTGCGCGGTGTCGTCGTGTCCGACAAGATGGACAAGACCATCGTGGTCGAGGTCGAGGACCGCCGGAAGCACTCCCTGTACGGGAAGGTCATGAAGCGGCACTCGAAGTTCAAGGCCCACGACGAGAACGGTGAGGCCGGCATCGGCGACACCGTGCAGATCTCGGAGACCCGTCCGCTCTCGGCGACCAAGCGCTGGCGTCTGGTGCGGATCATCGAGAAGGCCAAGTGATCAGCAGCTGATCGACTTTCCGTCCCGCCTTCCCTCGCAGGAAGGCCGCGCGGGGGCCTCGGCCCTCGGGCCGTCATACCGTTCGGGACCCGACTCACCGCGGTGAGTTGGGTCCCGAACTGTTTTCAGGTATGATATTGAGCTTGTGCGCCCTTATAGCGGGACCATCCATCCCGCGGGCTCTCATCGCCGGCCATCCGGCCGGGGGAGTCGAGGAAAGCGCATGTCCCCCAGAGCCGCCTCGGCCCCGTGGACAGTGACAGGTCGCGCTCGACGCGACAGACCACGGGGGTAAGCGGCGGGGGAGTGTTCCCGAAGAAGTTCCGCAAGGCTCGTCGGATGGACGACGAGAACCGGCGAGACGACAGGAGATATCCACGTGATCCAGCAGGAATCGCGGCTGAAGATCGCTGACAACACCGGTGCCAAGGAACTCTTGGTCATCCGTGTGCTCGGCGGTTCCGGACGCCGCTACGCAGGCATCGGCGACACATTCGTCGCCACCGTCAAGGACGCCATCCCCGGCGGCAACGTCAAGAAGGGCGACGTCGTCAAGGCTGTGCTCGTCCGTTCCAAGAAGAAGACCCGCCGCAACGACGGCTCCTACATCAGCTTCGATGAGAATGCTGCCGTCATCCTCAAGGGTGAGACTCCGGAGCCCCGCGGCACCCGAATCTTCGGGCCGGTGGGTCGTGAACTGCGCGACAAGAAGTTCATGAAGATCGTCTCTCTCGCGCCGGAGGTGCTCTGACCCATGGCAAAGATCAAGAAGGACGACCTCGTCCAGGTGCTCAGCGGCAAGGACCGCGGTAAGCAGGGCAAGGTCCTCGAGGTGCACCCTGCGAAGGAGCGCGTCGTCGTCGAGGGCGTCAACCGGATGAAGCGTCACCTCCGTGCCGGCCAGTTCGGCAACACCGAGGGCGGCATCGTCGAGTCCGAGGCCGCCATCCACATCTCCAACGTCGCCCTGGTGGACCCGGAGACGGGCAAGACCACCCGCGTCGGCTACCGGGAGGAGACCGTCGAGCGTGACGGCCGCACCAAGACTGTGCGGGTCCGCTACGCCAAGGCCTCCGGAAAGGACCTGTGATGACCGAGGTGCAGAGCGTGACCAAGAAGATCACCCCCCGTCTGAAGAACAAGTACCGCTCCGAGATCCGCGACGCGCTGCAGGTCGAGTTCGGCTACGGCAACGTCATGGAGGTCCCCGGCCTGGTCAAGGTCGTGGTCAACATGGGTGTCGGCGAAGCCGCACGCGACTCCAAGCTCATCGACGGTGCCGTGCGTGACCTGACCAACATCACCGGCCAGAAGCCGAAGGTCACTCGCGCCCGCAAGTCCATCGCGCAGTTCAAGCTGCGTGAGGGCCAGCCGATCGGCACACACACCACGCTGCGCGGGGACCGCATGTGGGAGTTCATCGACCGCCTCGTCACGCTGGCGCTGCCGCGCATCCGTGACTTCCGCGGCCTGAGCCCCAAGCAGTTCGACGGCAACGGCAACTACACGTTCGGCCTGACCGAGCAGGCGGTGTTCCACGAGATCGATCAGGACTCGATCGATCGCGCCCGAGGCATGGACATCACTGTGGTGACCACCGCCAAGACCGATGACGAGGGTCGCGCGCTGCTGAAGGCGCTCGGCTTCCCCTTCAAGACCGAACAGTAAACACTACGCCGCAGGTCCTTTCACCAGAGGTTCCATCGCACCCGGCCGGTCCGGGTTCGACGAGTTCCTTCGGAGATCGGAAACCGCGGTGAGGAAGGGCACACGCCCCACATGACAATGACTGATCCAGTCGCAGACATGCTGACGCGTCTGCGCAACGCGAACTCGGCCTACCACGACCAGGTCTCCATGCCCAGCTCCAAGCTGAAGGTGCGGGTGGCCGACATCCTCAAGGCCGAGGGTTACATCACCGAATGGCGCGAGGAGGAGGCCGAGGTCGGAAAGACCCTGGCCATCGACCTCAAGTTCGGCCCGAACCGTGAGCGTTCGATCGCCGGCCTGCGCCGCATCTCCAAGCCCGGCCTCCGGGTGTATGCGAAGTCCAACAACCTCCCGCACGTGCTGGGCGGTCTGGGCATCGCGATCCTGTCCACCTCTTCCGGTCTGCTCACGGACCGGCAGGCTGCCAAGAAGGGCGTCGGCGGGGAAGTCCTCGCCTACGTCTGGTAACCGGAAGGAGTCGAAGCACAATGTCACGCATCGGTCGTCTTCCGATCACCATCCCTGCCGGCGTCGAGGTCTCCCTCGATGGCCGTGAGATCTCCGTGAAGGGCTCCAAGGGCGAGCTCCACCGCACCCTCTCCGAGGGCATCGGCGTCACCGTTGAGGAGGGCACCATCACGGTGACCCGCCCCGACGATGAGCGCGAATCCCGCTCGCTGCACGGCCTGACCCGCACTTTGATCAACAACATGATCATCGGTGTGACCGAGGGCTACATCAAGAAGCTTGAGATCGTCGGCACCGGCTACCGGGTGCAGGCCAAGGGCTCGGACCTCGAGTTCGCCCTGGGCTACTCGCACCCGATCCAGGTGACGGCCCCCGTGGGCATCACCTTCCAGGTCGAGGGTGCCACCAAGCTCGCGGTCTCCGGCATCGACAAGCAGCAGGTCGGCGAAGTCGCCGCCAACATCCGCAAGCTGCGCAAGCCTGACCCGTACAAGGGCAAAGGCGTGCGCTACGAGGGCGAGCAGATTCGCCGCAAGGCCGGAAAGGCAGGTAAGTAACGCATGGCTATTGGTATCAAGGGCAAGTCGAAGTCCGCTGCCCGCGGCCGTCGCCACCTCCGCCTGCGCAAGAAGATCAGCGGGTCCGCCGAGCGTCCGCGCCTGGTGGTCACCCGTTCCGCCCGCCACATGGTGGCTCAGGTCGTCGACGACGCCCGCAGCCGCACGCTGGTCTCCGCCACGACGATGGAGGCGGACCTGCGCAGCTTCGACGGTGACAAGACCGCCAAGGCGAAGAAGGTCGGCGAGCTGATCGCCGAGCGCGCCCAGGCCGCCGGCATCGGCGCTGTGGTCTTCGACCGCGGCGGCAACAAGTACCACGGTCGCGTGGCCGCCGTCGCTGACGGGGCTCGGGAGGGTGGTCTGAAGCTGTGAGTGAGAACACCGACAACACTGTGAAGGACTCATCTGTGACTGAGGCCAACGAGAACGCCGCCCAGGCTGCTCAGCAGCCGCAGGCCGGCGAGACCCAGCAGGCCGCTGACAAGGGCTCCGGTCGAGGCGGTCGTGACGAGCGCGGCGGCCGTGGTGGCCGTGGGCGTGGTCGCGGCGAGGGCCGAGGCCGCGGCGCCCGCGACGATGATCGGGACAAGTTCCTCGAGCGCGTCGTGACCATCAACCGCGTCTCCAAGGTCGTCAAGGGTGGTCGTCGCTTCAGCTTCACCGCCCTGGTCGTCGTCGGCGACGGTGACGGCATGGTCGGCGTCGGCTACGGCAAGGCCAAGGAGGTGCCCGCCGCGATCCAGAAGGGCGTGGAGGAGGCCAAGAAGAACTTCTTCCGCGTTCCGCGCGTCGGCTCCACCATCCCGCACCTGGTCACCGGTGAGGACGCAGCCGGCGTCGTGCTGCTGCGTCCGGCATCCCCGGGTACCGGTGTGATCGCCGGTGGTCCGGTCCGTGCCGTGCTGGAGTGCGCAGGCATCCACGACGTGCTCACCAAGTCCATGGGCTCGGTGAACGCGATCAACATCGTGCACGGCACTATCGACGCGCTGAAGCAGCTCGAGGAGCCCCAGGCCGTGGCGGCACGCCGCGGCAAGGCCCTCGACGAGGTTGCACCGGCCCCGATGCTCCGCACCATGGAGGCGGACCGCGAGGCCCGTGCGCAGAAGGCAGGTGCATGAGGGTGACTGTCAACTACACCACCGCCAAGAACCTGGTCCCCGGCGACCGTAAGCTGGAGATCACCCAGAAGAAGTCCACCATCGGCGCCACGCCGAAGCACCGTGACACCGTGCGTTCGCTGGGCCTGAAGCGGATCGGCCACACTGTGGTCCGAGACGCCGACGCCGTCACCGTGGGCATGCTGAACAGTGTGAAGCATCTCGTGAATGTCGAGGAGGCCAAGTGATGGCAGAGAACAACGCTGCCGGGTCCGACGTCCTCAAGGTCCACGACCTGCGTCCGGCCCCCGGCTCCAAGAAGGCCCGCACTCGTGTGGGTCGTGGTGAGGCCTCCAAGGGCAAGACGGCAGGTCGCGGCACCAAGGGCACCAAGGCCCGTTATCAGGTCCGTGCCGGCTTCGAGGGTGGGCAGCTTCCGCTGCACATGCGCCTTCCGAAGCTGCGCGGATTCAAGAACCCCAACCGGGTCGAGTTCTCTCCGGTGAACCTGTCCACCCTCGGGGAGCTCTTCCCCGAGGGCGGCGAGGTGACTCCGGAGATCCTCATCTCCAAGGGTGCGGCCAAGAAGGGCCGCCCCGTGAAGGTCCTCGGCTCCGGTGAGATCTCCGCCGCGGTGCAGGTGAAGGCTCACGCCTTCTCCGCCTCCGCCGAGGAGAAGATCACCACGGCCGGAGGTTCGGTCGAGAAGCTGGACCTTCGTCCGGCTCAGGGCTGAACGGCTCGACGCTGATGTATGACGGCCCCCGTCGCGTGCGACGGGGGCCGTCGTGCATCGTCAGCCCCTGCATCGTTCTGCCTCGCTGAAGCCGCCCGGGAGCGCCCGGTGACGGGCTGAGGTTCGGGCAGGATTCTCGCAGGCCCCGCATGTGACGTTAGTATGGCTACTTGTGTGGCCGCCGGACCCCGGTGGCTTCGCACTGTCGCCATGCCGAGGCACCATCCACAGGAGGACGCTTGTTCAGCGCACTAGCCAGGGTGTTCAAGACGCCCGACCTGCGCCGTAAGATCTGGTTCACGATCGGGATCATCACGATCTACCGCATCGGAGCCTTCGTCCCGGCCCCCGGGGTGGACTACGGCGCCGTCCAGCAGTGCCTTGAGCTGGGCACCACCGAAGGAGGCGTGTACTCCTTCGTGAACATGTTCTCCGGCGGTGCGATGCTTCAGGTGTCAGTCTTCGCGCTGGGCATCATGCCCTACATTACTGCGGCCATCATCGTGCAGCTGCTGCGGGTGGTCATCCCACGGTTCGAGAACCTCCAGCGCGAAGGTGCGCAGGGCCAGGCGAAGCTGACCCAGTACACCCGCTATCTGACCATCGGTCTCGCCACGCTCAATGCCACCACGCTGGTTGCCACGGCGCGTTCCGGCGCTCTGCTCGGATGCGACATCCCGATCATCCCGGACGACTCCCTGTGGGTGATCGTCCTGATGATCCTGGTGATGACCTCCGGCGTGGCCCTGATCATGTGGCTCGGTGAGCAGATCACCGAGCGCGGTGTCGGCAACGGCATGTCGATCCTCATCTTCGTCTCCATCGCCGCCGGCTTCCCGGGCGCGATGGGCGAGATCTGGACCGTCCAGGGCTGGCGGACGTTCGCCATCGTGATGCTGATCGGACTGGTGACCATCACGGCGGTCGTCTTCGTCGAGCAGTCCCAGCGCCGCGTGCCGGTCCAGTACGCCAAGCGTCAGGTCGGCCGCCGCACCGTGGGCGGCACCTCGACCTACATCCCGATCAAGGTCAACATGGCCGGCGTCATCCCGGTCATCTTCTCCTCCTCGGTGCTGATGCTCCCCTCGGTGTATCTGCAGTTCAACCAGCCTGCTCCGGGGGAGGAGCCCGGCTGGTTCTCGAACCTGGTGCAGACCTACTTCTCCGGCGGCACCCACCCCGTCTACATGGCGGTCTTCTTCCTGCTGACCATCGGCTTCACCTACTTCTACGTGACGATCACGTTCAACCCGAACGAGGTTGCCGAGAACATGCGCAAGTACGGCGGCTTCATCCCGGGCATCCGGGCCGGTCGGCCCACGGAGGGCTATCTGGCCTACGTGATCTCGCGCATCACCTTCCCTGGTTCGCTGTACCTGGGCTTCATCGCCCTGATCCCGCTCATCGCCTTCGTGCTGATCGGGGCCAACCAGAACTTCCCGTTCGGTGGAACCTCCATCCTCATCATGGTGGGTGTGGGTCTGACCACCGTGAAGCAGATCAACGCTCAGATGGAACAGAGGAACTACGAAGGGCTGCTGCGATGACGAGAATGCTGATCGTCGGACCCGCGGGGTCGGGCAAGGGAACCCAGTCGAAGAGGATCTCCGAGGAGCTTGGCATCGTGGCCATCTCCACCGGTGACATCTTCCGTGCCAACATCAAGGGCCAGACGGAGCTGGGCCAGGAGGCTCAGAAGTACGTCGACGCCGGTGAGCTGGTCCCGGACTCGGTGACCAACCGCATGGTGGAGGACCGCCTCTCCTGGGAGGACGCGCAGGAGGGCTTCCTGCTGGACGGCTACCCACGCAACCGCACCCAGGTCACCGCCCTGGACGAGATGCTCTCTCGCCTGGGCGTGGAGCTCGACGTCGTCCTGGAGCTCACCGCCGACCGCGAGGAGCTGACCCAGCGGCTGAAGAGGCGTGCCGAGATCGAAGGCCGTGAGGACGACGCCGATGAGGACGCCATCCGCCGTCGTCTCGAGCTCTTCCAGACCGAGACCGCGCCGATGATCTCCGCGTACGACTCCCGTGGGCTGCTGCGTCAGGTGGACGGCCTCGGCGCCATCGATGAGGTCAACAGCCGCATCATGGAAGCGATCCGCTCCTGATGTTTTCGCGTCCCCGGGTGGAGCTGAAGACCCCGGAGCAGCTCGCGTCGATGGACGCCGCCGGATCCGTGCTGTGTGAGGCGCTCGATGCCGCCGTCGCTGCCGCAGAGCCGGGGCGGACCACGGCGGAGCTGGATGCGATCTTCGCCGAGGTGCTGGCCGCCCACGAGGCGAAGCCCAACTTCCTGAACTACCACGGGTTCCCCGCGCACATCTGTGCCTCGGTCAATGACGAGGTGGTGCACGGGATACCCGGTGGCCGAGTCCTGCAGCCCGGGGATGTGCTGAAGATCGACGGCGGCTGCATCATCGATGGCTGGCATTCCGACTCGGCGCGCACCGTGATCCTGGGCTCCTCTGCCGAGGGCACCGCCGACGCCGGGGACGAGCGCCTTTCGGAGATCACTCGCCAGGCGATGTGGCGGGGGATCGCAGCGTTCGCCGTCGCCCGACATGTGGGGGAGATCGGGGAGGCCGTCGAGGAGTACGTGGTCTCCCAGCCGGGGGAGCGGCTCGGCATCCTGGAGGACTACGTCGGCCACGGGATCGGTTCCGCCATGCATCTGCCGCCCGATGTCTTCAACTATGCCACCGGTATGAAGGGCACGAAGATCAGGCCCGGGCTCGCGCTGGCCATCGAACCGATGCTGACCCGTGGGGGAATCGAGACCCGGGTGCTCGACGACGACTGGACCGTGGTGACCGACGACGGCAGCCGTGCCAGCCAGTGGGAGCACTCGGTGGCCCGGCATGAGGGCGGGATCTGGGTCCTCACCGCTGCCGACGGCGGCGCCTCCGAACTGGAGCCGCTGGGCATCACCCCCGTTCCCCTCAGCTGATCCGGCCCTGCTTCCTGGCACCCGAGACATCAGCTGGGCACGTGGCAGAGGCCCTCAGATTCCATTGAATTGCCGGGCCGACCCGCGTCAGGTAGGATTGACTGCTGGTTGTCTCTGTGGTTCAGCCGTGCCCGCAGACCGGCGGGCGTCATGCGCTCCCGGTCCTCAGGTCGGCGAGGCTCAGCGGCGTCTGTCAGAAACAGAACCAGATTCTCCCGGCCCGCACATGTGCGCGGCGGCATCATTCCTCATGATCACGGGCCAGACGGTGCGTCGCGCCGTCCTCGGTCAGATATGCGGGCGCCGTCGGCCTCGCGCGGGCACCAGACGGGGGAGTCGCGAACGGTGTGGAGCATATGGGTAAAAAAGAAGGTGTGATCGAGGTGGAGGGCCGGGTGACCGAGGCCCTTCCCAACGCGATGTTCCGTGTGCGTCTGGAGAACGACCACGTGGTGCTTGCCACGATCTCGGGCAAGATGCGCCAGCACTACATCCGGATCCTTCCCGAGGACCGGGTCGTGGTGGAGATGAGCCCGTATGACCTCAACCGTGGACGTATCGTCTACCGCTACAAGTAAAGAGGAAAGTCATGAAGGTTCACCCCAGCGTGAAGCAGATCTGCACTGACTGCAAAGTGATCCGCCGCAACGGCGTGATCCGTGTGATCTGCAAGAATCCGCGCCACAAGCAGCGCCAGGGCTGAGCTCCTCACCATTCTGCACACGATGAAGTGAGGGCGCCCGCGCGCTCGACCACAGCTCAATGATGAATAGCAGTGCAGTCCGTGGATGAGCTGCACGGACACACCTCCGGTTGCCGAAGGCCGGAGACCCGCTGACGGCGTCACCTCCGACGCCGGACGCCCCCGACGCCCGCATCGGGAGGGTCCCAGAGGGAACGCACTGCTTGAGACCTTCGGACTAGAAAGAGGAGGACTGCCATATGGCACGTCTGGCTGGTGTGGACATCCCGCGCGAGAAGCGCACGGTGATCGCACTCACTTACATCTACGGCGTCGGCAAGACACGCGCCAACCTGGCCATCGAGGCCACCGGGATCGCCCCGGACACCCGCGTCAAGGACCTGACTGACGAGCAGCTGGTCGCTCTGCGTGACTACATCGAAGGCAGCTTCACCGTCGAGGGTGACCTCCGTCGTGAGGTCGCCGCAGACATCCGCCGCAAGGTCGAGATCGGTTCCTACCAGGGCCTGCGCCACCGTCGTGGTCTGCCGGTCCGCGGTCAGCGCACCAAGACCAACGCCCGCACCCGCAAGGGTCCGAAGCGCACCGTCGCAGGCAAGAAGAAGTAGTTCGACGTGATGCCCTCGGCCTGAGTCCGTCGGACCGGCCGGCACACGCAGATCAGATCAACTGAGTCACGGAGAGAATATGCCCCCCAAGACCCGCGCAGCGGCACGCAAGCCGCGCCGCAAGGCCAGCAAAAACATCACCCAGGGCCAGGCCCACATCAAGTCGACCTTCAACAACACGATCGTCTCCATCACGGATCCCACCGGCGCCGTGATCTCGTGGGCGTCGTCGGGCGAGGTCGGCCACAAGGGCTCCCGCAAGTCCACCCCGTACGCCGCGCAGATGGCCGCCGAGCAGGCTGCCAAGCGTGCCCAGGAGCACGGCATGCGCAAGGTCGACGTCTTCGTCAAGGGCCCGGGTTCCGGTCGTGAGACCGCCATCCGCTCCCTGCAGGCCGCCGGTCTCGAGGTCGGCTCCATCTCGGACGTCACCCCGAGCGCGCACAACGGCTGCCGCCCGCCGAAGCGCCGTCGCGTCTGAGCGACCTTCTCCAGGACAATGATCCCCGCCGCGACCTCCCTGGTCGCGGCGGGGATGAGCATCATCATCGCTGAGACTGCGTCATATAGCGGATGCACTCTGAAAGGAACCACCAGTGCTCATTGCACAGCGCCCCACGCTGACCGAAGAAGTCGTCGCAGACAACCGTTCCCGCTTCATCATCGAGCCCCTGGAGCCGGGCTTCGGCTACACCCTGGGCAACTCATTGCGTCGCACCCTGCTGTCCTCCATCCCTGGCGCCGCGGTGACCAGCATCCGGATCGACGGCGTGCTCCACGAGTTCACCACCATCGCCGGTGCCAAGGAGGACGTGACTGAGCTCGTCCTCAACGTCAAGCGGCTCTCCGTCTCCTCGGAGCACGACGAGCCCGTCGTCGCCTACCTGCGCAAGGAGGGTCCGGGGGAGGTGACCGCCGCGGACATCACCCCGCCGGCAGGTGTGGAGATCCACAACCCGGAGCTCCACCTGGCCACCCTCAACGAGGACGGCAAGTTGGACCTGGAGCTGACCGTCGAGCGCGGCCGCGGCTACGTCTCGGCCTCGCAGAACAAGGCCGGCGACTCGGAGATCGGCCGCATCCCGGTCGACTCGATCTACTCGCCGGTCCTGAAGGTCAGCTTCAAGGTCGAGGCGACCCGTGTCGAGCAGCGCACCGACTTTGACAAGCTCATCGTCGACGTCGAGACCAAGCCGTCCGTCGTGCCGCGTGACGCGCTGGCTTCGGCCGGCACCACGCTGGTCGAGCTGTTCTCACTGGCTCGTGAGCTCAACGTCGCCGCCGAGGGCATCGAGATCGGCCCGTCGCCGACCGACGCCGCCCTCGCCGCCGACATGGCTCTGCCCATCGAGGACCTCGAGCTGACCGTGCGCTCCTACAACTGCCTCAAGCGCGAGGGCATCCACACCGTGGGTGAACTCGTGGCACGCTCCGAGGCCGACCTGATGGACATCCGCAACTTCGGTGCGAAGTCCATCGACGAGGTCAAGGACAAGCTCACGGAGCTCGGCCTGTCCCTGAAGGACTCCCCGGCGGGCTTCGACCCGACGGCGGCCCGCTTCCAGGAGGCGGGCGAGGGCGAGTACCTCGAGGGCGAGCAGCAGTTCTGAGGGACTGACGCACACGACAACATCTGCGCGTCGCAGGGGATGTGACCCGGCGGCGCACCATCCAAGGAGAACGAGACCATGCCTACTCCCACCAAGGGACCGCGCCTGGGCGGCAGCCCGTCGCACGAGAAGATGATGCTGCAGAACCTCTCTGCCAGCCTGTTCGAGCACCGCTCGATCACCACCACCGTGACCAAGGCCAAGCGCCTGCGTCCCTACGCCGAGCGCCTGATCACCATCGCCAAGAAGGGCGACCTCGCGGCTCGCCGCAAGGTGGTCGGGCAGCTGAGCGCCAAGAACTCCACCAACCAGGCGATCGTGCACGAGCTGTTCACCGTGATCGCCCCGGCCATGGCGGAGCGCGAGGGTGGCTACACCCGTATCACCAAGATCGGCAACCGCAAGGGCGACAACGCTCCGATGGCTGTCATCGAACTGGTGATGGAGCCCGTCTCCCCGAAGCAGGCTGTGGTGAAGGAGGCCGAGCAGGCCGCCGCCGCCCAGGTCGAGGAGGCGCCGGTCGAGGAGGAGCCGGTCGAGGAGGCTCCGGTCGAAGAGGCCGCCGCCGAGGAGCCCACTGCCGAAGAGACCACGGAGGAGACCTCCGAGGAGACCGAGGACAAGTGAGTCCCCGGGGCCTAAGGGCCTCGTGAGTCGTCTCCACCGGCCTCCGGTGCGCCAGGAGCCCCCGATCCCTGCAGGGATCGGGGGCTCCTGCGTGTCTGCGGTGACGGCGGTCCGGCCCGATACCCTGGAGGCCATGACAGACGTGAGGATCCGACTCGACCTGGCCTACGACGGCGGAGCCTACCGCGGCTGGGCCGCCCAGCCCGGGCTGCGCACTGTGGAGGGAGTGCTCACCGACGCGCTGGCCACCCTGATCCGCCGCCCGGTGAAGGTCGTCGTCGCCGGCCGCACCGACGCCGGGGTCCATGCTCGCGGCCAGGTCGTCCACCTGGACCTGCAGCGCGCCGAGTGGGAGGGACTCTCCCGAGGCCGGGACATTCCCCCGCAGGCGGCGATCCTGCGTCGACTGGCCGGCGTGCTCGCGCCTGAGGAGGGCGCCGTCGTCGTCCGTGCCGCCGCGGAGGTTCCCCCGACCTTCGACGCGCGGTTCTCGGCGTTGAGCCGCAGCTACACGTACCGCCTCGCCGATGAGCGCGCCCGGCGTGATCCGCTGCGTCGCGGGGACACCGCCTGGCACCGGGCCCGGCTCGACGACGCGCTGATGGCGGCGGAGACCTCCGGGCTGCTCGGGCTCCATGACTTCGGCAGCTTCTGCCGCCCCCGGGAGCGGGGCACGACCATCCGCGAACTGCAGGAGTTCAGCATCGCCCGTGGCGAAGACGGCGTGCTCACCGCTCGGCTCACTGCCGACGCCTTCTGCCACCACATGGTCCGAGCGCTCATCGGCGCGGCCGTGGACGTGGGGGAGGGGCGCCGGGAGCCGGGGTGGCTGATGCGGCGTCTAGGTACCCCTGAGTGGGACTCTGCGGTCCGCCTGGCCGCACCGCATGGACTGGTCCTGGAGTCGGTGGCTTACCCGGAGGCGGAACAGCTCGCCGCACGTGCGGAGCAGACACGGGCGACCCGTCCGACCTCGCCGGCCTGAGGGTCGGCCCGCACCTGAGACGTGCAGCGAGCCCCGGGCGTGCATCAAAGTGATGTTCCCCACCCAGTGGGCGGGGTCACGGCTCGACGTCGCCCCAGCTTCCGCCGGGAGGACGGGGTGGGCAGGATCCGAGGCTCCTGCGGGGAGTGGAAGCGCTTTCTGGAGCGTGCGGTAGGGTGCCACAGTTCCGCACCGTCTGCGACGTGGCTCATGGGCCGCGCATCATGGGTCGCAGACCCCGTCGACTCGAAGGACCACCTCCTGATGAGCACCACCACCCGATCCCAGGATCCCGCGGTCACCGCCGTGACGTGGGTCGTCCTGGTCGCCGCGTTCGGCGGCTTCCTCTTCGGCTTCGACACCGCCGTGATCAACGGCGCCGTCGGCGCCATCCAGGACACCTTCGGCCTCTCGGAGGTGCTGATCGGCTTCACGGTCTCCTCCGCGCTGCTCGGCTGCATGGTCGGCGCCTGGATCGGCGGGGCCCTCTCCGACCGTCTCGGCCGCGTGCGCGCCATGCTCATCGCGGCGGCCGCGTTCTTCGTCTCGGCGCTCGGCTCCGGCCTGGCGGTGGACACCGTGGACCTGATCATCTGGCGTGTGCTCGGCGGCATCGGGGTGGGCATGGCCTCGGTCATCGCACCCGCATACATCGCTGAGGTCGCGCCCACCAATCTGCGCGGTCGGCTGGGCTCGCTGTGGCAGCTGGCCATCGTCATCGGCATCTTCGCCGCCGCCGTCTCCAACGCCTTCATCTCCAGCCTGGCCGGCGGCGCCTCCGGCGAGCTCTGGTTCGGCGTGGAGGCCTGGCGCTGGATGTTCATCATCGAGTCCGTCCCGGCGCTCATCTACGGGCTGCTGGCCACTTCCATCCCGGAATCTCCGCGCTATCTGGTCTCGCGTGGGGACGACACCCGAGCCGCGAAGGTGCTGCGCGAGGTCGTCGGGCTCACTCGGGAGGCCGAGGTGCGCGAGAAGATCTCCGAGATCAGCCGCACCATCAATATGGAGTCCCGTCAGCGCCTCCGGGATCTGCTGGCCTCAGGGAAGGTCATGCCCATTGTGTGGGTCGGGCTGGGGCTGGCGGTCTTCCAGCAGTTCGTGGGCATCAACGTGATCTTCTACTACTCGAACACCCTCTGGCAGTCGGTGGGGATCCCCGAGGACCAGTCCTTCCTCATCCAGGTCATCACCACCACGGTGAACATCATCGCCACCGTGGTCGGCATCATGATCGTGGACAAAGTGGGCCGCCGCATCCCGCTGGCGATCGGCTCGGCCGGCATGGCGGCAGGTCTGGCCATGATGGCCGTGGCCTTCTCCCAGGCCGCGGTCGCCGAGGGCGCCGGTGGGGAGGAGATCGTCAGCCTGCCCGGAGCCTGGGGAATCGTCGCGCTGATCTCGGCCAACGTGTTCGTGCTGTTCTTCGGGGCCACCTGGGGCCCGTTCATGTGGCTGCTGCTGGGAGAGATGTTCCCCAACCGCATCCGAGCGATCGCCCTGGGCCTGACCGCCTCGGCGAACTGGGCGGCCAACTTCGTGATCTCCACGATCTTCCCCTCCATGGCGGAGCTGTCGCTGGTCTTCGCCTATGGCTTCTACGCCGTCTCCGCGCTGCTGTCGCTGGTCTTCGTGCTGAAGTGGGTCCCGGAGACCAAGGGGCGTGAGCTCGAGGACATGGCCGAGGGGGCCTACTCGAAGCAGGGCTGAGTCCGGCCGGCGCGGCCGACCGGATCAGCCGTCGATGACGGCGACGAGCTCGTCGAGGAAGGACTCGAAGTCCTGTCCGCGGCGCAGGATGCGCTGCACCGAGGCACGTTCGCTGAAGACCTCCACCAGCTGCTCGAAGATCGTCTGGAAGGCCTCACGCTCCTCCTCGCTGAACGCCACCAGGGCCACCACCTGCACCCGGGCGTCGCCCCAGGGCACGGAGCCTTCGGCGATGCCCAGGGCGATGGCGGTCCGGCTGGCGGTCATCTGCAGCGCGTGCGGCACCGCCAGCGCCTCGGTGAACGCCGTGGAGGAGAGCTGTTCCCGCTCCACAGTGCGGTCGATGTAGCTCTGGTCGATGATGCCTCGGGCGGCCAAGGGCGCCGCGAGCCGGCGGATGGCCTGCTCCTCGTCGGTGGTGTCCAGGGGCCGGATGAACGCATCCGCGCTGAGGTAGCGCTCCAGCTCCTCTCGCAGCCGCGCCAGTCGACGTCCCCGGCGCAGCCGAGACGCGGCCAGGGTGATCCGCTCCAGGTCCGCCTGCGTGAGGAAGGGCGGGAGGGTGACGGTCCGCTCGTCGCGCTGGGGCGGCTCGATGGTGGTCAGCACCAGATCGGTGTCCAGAGCTGCCCAGTCCGGGTCCGCCTGGGTCTCCACCCCGATGACCTCGATGCTGGGCCCCAGGGCCCCGGCGATCCGTGAACGCAGCAGCTCATGCAGCTCGTAGTAGCCGGGGCAGACGATCGTGGCGGTGAGCACCGACTCCGCCATGCGGCTGCGTTCCAGCCTGCCTCCCACGTGCATGGCGATATAGGCGATCTCATCGTCGTGGATCTCCACGTCCAGCCGCTGCGCCACGTGGCTGGCGATCGAGACGGCCACCTGGAAGATCATCGGGTAGGCGGACTTCAGCGAGCGGGTCAGCGGGTTCCTGACCGTGGCGTGCTCTCGGGAGCGCAGCACGAGGTTCTGCACGTGCAGGCTGAGCCGCCGGATGAACTCCTCCTCCACGATGTCCACCAGATAGCCGTGAGCGGCATGGGTCACGGCCTCGCGCACCGTGGCCTCGATCTGCGGGTCCAGCCGGACCTGCTCCCGGGTGGCTCCGCCCGGGGCGACCACGCGGGTCAGCACCAGGGAGGAGAGGTGCTGCAGGTCCCCGGGGCCCAGGGAGACCTCGAAGTGGCGGCGACTGAGCGAGTCGATGGTGGCGGTCAGCCGGCGCTGGTCCGGGCTCGGATCCCCGTGGGTGCTCTGCAGGGCATGGCCTCGCAGCACCCGGTCGGCGGCGATGGCGGAGTGCAGGGCGACGTCGGCGGCGGCGAACTCGTTGACGTACCAGCCCAGTGAGGCCAGTTCCGCGGTGAGCTCGCGGGTGAAGGCCCCGAAGGCGGCGCTGTCCACCGTGCCCAGACCTGCGGCACGACGCAGCGCCTCGACGTCGAAGGTGCCCTCCTCCATCTCCTCATGGGCGAGCCGAGAGACCAGGCGGCGCTGGGCGAGCTCGTCGCCCAGCAGCCGCACTCGGGGGCCGCTGCGTGCCAGGTGCAGCTCGGTGCCGTCGAGCAGCCCGCGCACCCGCGCGAGGTCGGCCTCCACGGTGGCCTCGCTGACGAACAGCCGCTCGGCCGTCGCGAAGATGTCGAGGCCGTCCTCAGCCTCCAGCAGCACGCGCACCAGGCGGTGCAGACGGTCCCGCGGGGTCTCCTGCGCGTGGTCCGCGCGCAGCCCGGCCAGCACCGGGCGGTGGGCGCGGTAGCCCGAGGGGCCCGACTCGACGGCATCGCCGTCCGGGGTCCGGGCGTTGATCTGGGCGATGTAGGAACGCACGCTGCGCGGGGTCACCCCCAGCAGGTCCGCCAAGGCGGCCGCGGTGGTCCAGCCGCGATCCCGCAGCAGCAGGGCGACCAGCTGGTCCTGGCGCTGCCGGGTCATGGCATGCCCCCTCCTGCGCATGGGTTGGATGATGAGCGGGCCCTGCTCCCGGGTGCTGGCGGGGCTGGGCTCCCCGCCCACCCTACCCGCGGCCGGCATCGCCACAGACGGCATCCCGGCCCGGGTGACCGGGGGCTTCCGCAGGGGAGGAAACATCAGTGGTTGTGACCGGGCTCTCTCCGCACGGAGAATCGTCCTCAGGAGCAGGCGGCGCTGAAGGGGCTGATGATCTATGGAGATCCTGGTGGTGTGCGGCGCGGGAGCGTCCAGCACGTTCGTGGTCCAGCGGGTCCGGAGGGCCCTGCAGCGGGCCGGGCTCGCCCACACCGCTCGAGCGGGCGCGGAGTCCGCACTGGACGGGGACCTCGACGATGTCGGCCTGGTCCTGGTCGGGCCCCATCTGCAGGCCTCCCTGGAGGACATCCGCACCCGGATCACCGGCGCTGAGGTGGCGCTCCTCCCACCGGACGTCTTCGGCGACCTCGACGGGTCCCGCACCCTCGAGCTGATCCTCGAATCCTTGCATCTCGCACCGTTGCATCTCACTCGCCCCGCTGGGGCACCTGACGAAAGGCACACGCCATGACGACGACGTCGACGTCGCCCGTCGCGCAGTCCCCGGAGAAGAAGTCCCCGGGCGGCCTGCGCGTCGGAGTCCAGAAGGTCGGATCCTTCCTCTCGGGCATGATCATGCCCATCATCCCCGCGCTCATCGCCTGGGGGATCATCACCGCCGTGATCGTGAACGTCGATGAGTTCACCGAGGGTACGGCGGCCACGGATGCGTTCGGCGAGATCATCGGCCCGATGATCCACTACCTGCTGCCCATCCTGATCGCGGTCCAGGGCGGCAAGATGATCTACGACATCCGCGGCGCCGTCGTCGGGGCCACGGCCACCTTCGGCGTAATCGTCGGTTCCGACTTCCTCATCGCGCAGGCCAATGCGGCGCTGCCGGAGGGCGTGGACGACATCAATGAGATCCACATGTTCATCGGCGCGATGATCATGGGGCCGCTGGCCGCCTGGGTGATCAAGCGTCTCGACGCCCTGTGGGAGGGCAAGATCAAGGCCGGCTTCGAGATGCTGGTCAACATGTTCTCTGCCGGCATCACGGCGTTCCTGATGGCGGTGGTCGGCTTCTTCGCCCTCGCGCCGATCGTCAACGGTCTCATGGACGTCCTCGGCGGTGCCGTGCGGTTCCTGGTGGACAACGGCCTGCTGCCGCTGACCTCGATCATCATCGAGCCGGCAAAGGTCTTCTTCCTCAACAACGCCATCAACCACGGGGTGCTCACTCCGCTGGGGATCGCCGAGGCCGCGGTGGAGGGCAAGTCCATCCTGTTCCTGCTGGAGGCCAACCCCGGCCCCGGCTTCGGCGTGCTGATGGCCTTCACCGTCTTCGGCGTCGGGGCCGCCCGTGCCACCGCCCCGGGGGCTGCGCTGATCCAGTTCGCCGGAGGCATCCATGAGGTCTACTTCCCGTATGTGCTGATGAAGCCGGCCCTGCTGCTGGCCGTCATCGGTGGCGGTGCCACCGGTGTGGCCACCAATGTGCTCTTCGACGCCGGTCTGCGGGCACCTGCCGCGCCGGGTTCGATCTTCGCGGTGCTGATCCAGACCGCCTCGGACTCCTACCTCGGTGTCACCCTCTCGGTGATCCTCTCCGCGGCGGTCAGCTTCACCATCGCCGCGTTTATCCTTCTCGCCAGCCGCAAGCGGGACCTGCAGGGCGAGGACTCCTTCTCCGACGCCGTGGCCCGCACGGAGGCCGCCAAGGGCAAGTCCTCGGCGGCTCTCGCCGGCCTGGCCGCCCAGGCCGCCTCCGGTGAGGCCGCCGGCCGGATCAACTCGATCATCTTCGCCTGCGACGCCGGCATGGGGTCCTCTGCGATGGGCGCCTCGGTGCTCCGCAAAAAGATCGCCGACGCCGGCATCGAAGGCGTCACCGTGACCAACAAGGCCGTCGCCTCGCTGCCCGGTGACACCGACCTGGTGATCACCCAGCAGCAGCTCACTGACCGAGCCCGCGGACAGGAGCCGCAGGCGATCCACGTCTCGGTGGACAGCTTCATGGACGCTCCGGAGTACGAGGAGGTCGTCGAACTCGTCCGTCGCAGCGCCGAGGTCGGCAGCGCCCAGCCCATCGCAGTCGGCGCAGGGCCGGCCGAAGAGGTCTCGGCGCCGGCGTCCGCGCAGCCCGAAGCCTCCGGCATTCTGAGCAGGGACCGAGTCCGCATCCACGCCGGTTCGGTCACCCGCGATGAGGCCATGGCGGAGGCCGCCGCCGCTCTGGAGGCGGCCGGCGCGGTCACCGGGGAGTACCTGGCGGCCATGCACCAGCGTGAGGAGACCGTCTCCACCTTCATGGGCAACGAGCTGGCCATCCCGCACGGCACCCATGAGGCCAAGGACGCCATCAGGGCATCCGCCCTCTCGGTGGCCCGGTACGACGATGGCGTCGACTGGGGCGGCCAGCGCGCCACCTTCGTCGTCGGCATCGCCGGGGTGGGGGAGGAGCACCTGCAGATCCTCTCCCGCATCGCCCGCCTGTTCGCCGACAAGCAGGCCGTCCAGCGGCTCAAGGATGCCGCCACCGAGGACGAGCTGCTCGAGCTCCTCTCCGTGGTGGACGAGGGCTGACCATGGAGTCGACAGGAGGACCATCGATGAAGGCAGCGCATTTCGGGGCAGGCAACATCGGTCGCGGGTTCGTCGGGCTGCTGCTCCACGAGGGGGGCTACGAGGTCGTCTTCTCCGACGTCATCGCGCCCCTGGTGGAGGCCTTGGACGCCGCGGAGAGCTATACGGTCCATGAGGTCGGCGACGGCGGCACGGATCGGGTGGTCGAGGGGTTCCGGGCGGTCAGCTCCGCCGAATCCCCGGAGGCGGTGGCGGAGGAGGTGGCCACTGCTCAGGTGGTGACCACCGCCGTCGGGCCCACCGTGCTGAAGTTCATCGCTCCGCATGTGCTCGCCGGGCTGCGGCGTCGTGACCCCGCGGCGGCGCCGCTGCAGGTGATGGCCTGTGAGAACGCCATCGGCGCCACCGACACGCTGCGTGGGCATATGCGTGAGCACGCGGGTGCGGACTGGGAGCAGCTCTCCACCCGCGCGGTCTTCGCCAATACGGCGGTGGACCGTATCGTGCCGGGGCAGCCTGCGGGGGCGGGGATCGACGTCACCGTGGAGCCCTTCTACGAGTGGGCGATCGAGCGGGGACCGTTCGGGGAGTCCCTGCCGCAGATCCCGGGTGCGCATTTCGTCGACGACCTCGGCCCGTACATCGAGCGGAAGCTGTTCACCGTGAACACCGGACATGCGGCGGCCGCGTATCTGGGAGCCCGTGCCGGGAAGGAGCGGATCGCCGAGGCCCTCGCCGAGGACTCCGTGGCCGCCGGGGTGGCGGCCGCGCTGGAGGAGACCTCGGCGCTTCTGGTGGCCAAGCACGGCTTCACGCCCGAGGACATGACGGAGTACCGCAGGACCATCCTGGGTCGGTTCCGCAATGCGGCCCTGCCGGACACCGTCCAGCGGGTGGGACGTCAGCCGCTGCGCAAGCTCTCCCGTCACGAGCGGCTGATCGGCCCCGCCGCCCAGGCGGTGGAGCGGGGTCTGTCTGCGGACGGGCTGCTCGCCGTCGTCGACGCCGCCCTGGACTTCCGGGATCCGGAGGATGAACAGGCCCGCCAGCTGGAGGGCCTGCTGGCCGACCTCCCCCCGCGTGAGTTCGTGGAGCAGGTCACCGGGCTGGAGGCGGAGCACGCGCTGGCCGGACCGGTGGAGCAGCTGGTGGCCCGCCGCCGCGGCTGAGTCTGGCTCCACCACATCGACTGGGCGATATGACCGCTTCTTGGGTGCACTGAGCGCTGTGGAAGCAGCCATATCGCCCAGTCGATGTCCACGGTGGGGGTGCTGTGGCCGTCCGGGGCTCCACGCTCTGACGAGGCCCGGGGCGGCCACATTGCCGCAGTCGATGCCAGCCGGTATAGTAAACAGCTGTTGTGCGTGTCCACTCCTGCGTGGGCTCGTGTCGAGGCGGTTCAGTTGCATGGCCGTATGCCTCCACGAGCAGCAGGGGAACTCACGGGCCCGGCATCTTTCCAGCCCTCACCTGGGAAGCCGGACGGCGCACTCGCGAAGAAACAGCCACTGACGTACGGTGCTTCTCACACCACCATGTGTCCAGTGCGCTGATCCGTAGAACACCGACCGAAGGCATCATCACCGTGCGTACGTACACTCCGAAGCCTGGCGACGCCGACGCTCAGTGGCACATCATCGACGCCACCGACGTCGTGCTGGGTCGTCTGGCAAGCCAGACCGCCGCACTGCTGCGCGGCAAGCACAAGCCGACCTTCGCTCCCCACCAGGACATGGGCGACTTCGTCATCATCATCAACGCTGAGAAGGTCGCCGTCACCGGCGACAAGGGCCAGAAGAAGCGCTACTGGCGCCACTCGGGCTTCCCCGGCGGCATCTCGTCCATGACGTTCGACGAGATGATCCAGCGTCACCCGACTCGTGCGGTCTACAACGCCGTCAAGGGCATGCTGCCGCACAACAAGCTCGGCGCCGCACAGCTCAAGAAGCTGCGCGTCTACGCGGGCCCGGAGCACCCTCACGTGGCTCAGCAGCCCAAGCCGTACGAGATCTCCCAGGTCGCTCAGTAGTCCTGGCCACCCGACACGAGAACATTTTCAAGGAGAACCGTGGCTCAGAACACTGAAGAGCTGAACACTTCCGAGGAGCCCACCAGCTTCACCTCGGAGTCCGCCCCCGTCCAGGAGACCGGCGAGGCCGAGCGCGCCCCGCTGACCGTCCCCGGCGCCGCCATCGGCCGCCGCAAGCGGGCCCGTGCGCGAGTGCGCATCGTGCCCGGCTCCGGCCAGTGGACCATCAACGGCCGCAGCCTGGAGGAGTACTTCCCCAACAAGCTGCACCAGCAGGAGGTCAACGACCCCTTCACCCTGCTGGACCTCAAGGGCGCCTACGACGTCGTCGCCCGCATCGACGGCGGCGGCCCCTCCGGCCAGTCCGGCGCCCTGCGCCTGGGCATCTCCCGCGCGCTCAACGAGATCGACCGCGACCACAACCGTCCGGCGCTGAAGAAGGCCGGGTTCCTGACCCGCGACGCGCGCGCCGTCGAGCGGAAGAAGGCCGGTCTCAAGAAGGCCCGCAAGGCTCCGCAGTACTCGAAGCGCTGATCTCAGACGCTGTCGCCCCACGCCGCTGAACCAGCGGTGCGGAGCACCACGAGGACCCCGCCCGGCACATGCCGGACGGGGTCCTCGTGTGTCTGCGGTGCTCGGCCGGGCGCCCCGCACCGCAGACTTCACGGCCTGACTCGCCTGCTGACCTGGACCGGTGCGTGCCGGTGCAGGAGCACAGCTCCGCTATGGCTAGACTTGTCCGCATCATGGCACGACTTTTCGGAACCGACGGAGTCCGCGGTGTGGCCAATGGCCTGCTGACCGCCGAGCTCGCACTGACCCTCTCCCAGTCCGCCGCAGAGGTGCTCGGCCACCGCCGCACCCCTCCAGGGCGCCGCCCGGTGGCGGTGGTCGCTCGCGACCCCCGCGTCAGCGGAGAGTTCATCTCCGCTGCCGTGCAGGCCGGCCTGGCCAGCGCCGGCGTGGACGTCCACGACGCCGGTGTCCTGCCCACCCCGGCTGCGGCATTCCTCGTGGCGGACATCGACGCGGACTTCGGGGTGATGATCTCCGCCTCGCACAACCCGGCACCGGACAACGGCATCAAGTTCCTCGGACGCGGCGGTCACAAGCTCGATGACGCCCTGGAGGACGAGATCGAGGAGCAGCTCGGGCATGAGCCTCCTCGCCCGGTGGGCGGAGAGGTCGGCCGCGTGCGGCGCTTCGCGGACGCGGAGGACCGCTACGTGGTCCATCTGCTGCGCTCCCTGGGCGGAACCTCGTTGAAGGGCCTGAAGATCGTGCTGGACTGCGCCCACGGAGCGGCCTCGGGGTGCTCCCCGGAGGCCTTCGTGGACGCCGGGGCCGAGGTCGTGGTCATCGGCGCGGAACCCGACGGGCTCAACATCAACGACGGCTGCGGCTCCACCCATCTGGAGCAGCTCCAGGAGGCCGTGGTCTCCCAGGGGGCGGACCTGGGCATCGCGCACGACGGCGACGCCGACCGTTGCCTGGCCGTGGACCACACAGGCGCCGTCGTCGACGGCGACCAGATCATGGGAGTCCTGGCCCTGTCGCTGCACGCCTCCGGGCAGCTCAAGGACGACACCCTCGTGGTGACGGTGATGAGCAACCTGGGACTGAAGCTCGGCATGCAGAAGGCGGGCATCACCGTGGTGGAGACGGCCGTGGGCGACCGCTACGTGCTGGAGGGCATGCGCGCCGGAGGATACTCGCTGGGCGGTGAGCAGTCCGGCCACCTGATCTTCTCCGAGTTCGCCACCACGGGCGACGGCGTGCTCACCGGACTGCAGCTGGCCGCCCGGGTGGCAGCCACCGGCAAGTCCCTCCACCAGCTCACGGAGGAAGCCATGGAGCGGCTCCCTCAGGTGCTGGTCAACGTCTTCGGGGTGGACAAGGCTCGGGTGAAGACCCATGACGCCGTCCTCGCCGCCGTCGCGGAGACCGAAGGTCGCCTGGGGGAAGCGGGACGCGTGCTGCTGCGTCCCTCCGGAACCGAACCGGTGGTGCGGGTGATGGTGGAGGCCTCCACCGCGGAGATCGCCCGCGAGGAGTCCGAGACCCTGGCGGCCGTCGTCCGCTCCGAGCTGGCGCTCTAGTTCCCGGCACCCCGCGGTGCTGCGAGGATCAGCGGGACGCCTGCTGGGCCTGGAGCAGGTCGCGGATCTCGGTGAGCAGCTGCACGTCCGCCTCGACGTCCTCGGCGTCATCGAGGCCCAGGCGGCGCTTGCGGGCCTCGATGATCTTGTTCATCGGGACCACGACCACCACGTAGATGGCCGCGGCGATGAGCAGGAAGTTGATCAGCTGGGTCAGCAGCACGCCGAAGAGGATGTCGTTCCCGTTCAGCGAGACCACCGCGAAGCTGTCGAAGTCCGGCGCTCCCACGAGCGCGGAGATCAGCGGCATGAGTACGTGCTCCACCAGCGCGTTGACGACGGCGGCGAAGGCCGTTCCGATGACGACGGCGACGGCGAGGTCCACGACGTTGCCCTGCAAGATGAACTCTTTGAATCCCTTGATCATGGCCTGATTCTAAGCACGACAGGTCAGGACTGTCTCCCGGTGGCGGAACTGATCGCGCAGAGTGTGACGCAGAACACCATCAGCGCACAGCGGCTGGACCGCGTCGCGGTGGGCGCTCAGCCCTCCGCCTAGTCCGAGGGATACTCCGGAGCCGCCGGCTCGTCCCAGAACTCCTCCAGGGTGACCGCCTCCTCGTGGACGGCCTCCGCAGTCTCCACTCCGACGTAACGAAGATGCCAGGGCTCGTAGGCGTAGCCGGTGATGTCCTCGCTGCCCTCCTGGTAGCGGATGATGAACCCGAATCGGTGGGCGTTCTCTGCCAGCCAGATGCCCTCGGCGGTGTCGCCGAAGCAGGCGCCGAGCCCGCACGTGGGGTTGTCATAGGCGATCACGTCTGCGGCGAGCCCGGTCTGGTGCTCCGAATGGCCGGGGCGGGCGGTGTACTCGTCGGCGCCCTCCACGCCCATCTCGGCGGCGCGCGCGTCATAGAGTGTCTGCTGATAGCCGTGGGAGCGGTAGGCGCTGGTCAGGGTGAGCAGCAGCCCTTCGGCGTCCGAGGCCTCGAACAGCTCCACCAGCGCCTCGGTGGGCTCCTCACGCAGCAGCATGCCGTCCCGTACGGAGCGCACCGGCGGGGTGACCAGATCATCAGGCTGATAGTCCAGCGGCTCCAACGGATTGAGACGATTGACCAGCACGTGGATGGAGTCCGGATCGAAGGACGCGTCGCTGACCCGGGGGTAGTACTCCTCGGGAGACTGGGTATCGGTCTGGCGAGTGGAAGGCTCAGAGCCCCCCGAGGCGTCCGTGTCGGCGTCAGCATCAGTGTCGGCGTCAGTGTCGGCGTCAGTGGCAGAGGCGGGCTCGGACTCGCCGTCGTCGGTATCCTGCTCGGCCGCCTGCTCGGAGGCCGGCTCCCCGTCTGCCCCGCTGAACGTGCCGACCAGCCGTGCGCCGGCCCAGCCGAGCCCGGCGAGCAGCACCAGCAGCAGCGCGACCACCAGGAGTCGACGTCGGCGGATCACCGCGGGGGAGGGGCGACGTCGGCGTCCGGAACCTGCGGAGAGGCCGGAGGGCTGCCGGGCGGATGGCGGAGATGTCGGAGAGCTGGGGCTCACGGGGACCGAGTCACACCTTTCTCAGCAGGACGCGGGAGACGGAATGGTCGCTGTCCTTGCTCATCACCAGCCGGGCACGGGACCGGGTGGGCTGGATGTTCTCCCGCAGGTTCGGGCCGTTGATCCGGTGCCAGATGTCGGTGGCGCGCTGCACCGCCTCCTCGTCGGAGAGGAAGGAGTACTGGTGGAAGAAGCTCTCCGGGTTCGCGAAGGCGCCGGTGCGCCAGCGCATGAACCGGTCCACATACCACTGCTCGATGTGGCGCGGCTTGGCATCCACGTAGATGGAGAAGTCGAAGAAGTCGCTCAGCGCGAGCCCGGTGGTGCCGTCGGCGCGGACCCGGGCGGGCTGCAGCACGTTCAGTCCCTCCACGATCAGCACGTCGGGGCGCCGGATCACGACCTCCCTGTCCGGGACGATGTCGTAGTAGAGGTGCGAGTACCACGGGGCGCGCACCTCGGGCTTGCCGGACTTCACCTCGGAGACCATGCGCAGCAGCTTGCGCCGGTCATAGGCCTCCGGGAACCCCTTGCGCTCCATGAGGCCCCGGCGGCGCAGCTCCGCGTTGGGATAGAGGAAGCCGTCGGTGGTGACCAGCTCCACCCGCGGGGTCGAGGGCCAGCGGCGCAGCATCTCCTGGAGCACGCGGGCGGTCGTGGACTTCCCGACGGCCACCGATCCGGCCACGCCGATGACGAACGGGGTGCGCCGGGCGTTGCCTCCCAGGAAGTCGTTGGTGGCCGCGCGCAGGTGGGCGGCCGACTCCACATAGATGGACAGCAGGCGGGAGAGCGGCAGATAGATCTGGGCCACCTCGTCCAGCGAGAGGTGCTCGCCGATGCCGCGGAGCCGGTCGACGTCCTCCTGGTTCAGCGGCTGCTCGATCGTGTCGGCCAGCCGCGACCATGCCCGGCGGTCCAGCTCGACGAAGGGCGAGTAGTGGTCAGAGGAGTCCGCAGCCATCGGGGGTGATCCCGCCCACGGAGCCGTGCCCGCGACCTCGGCCGGAAGAGGGCCTGTGGGATGCGGCTCGGTCGGGATCGGAGCCGCGGGGCGCGGATGCTCATCAGAGTGCGGTGACACGTGAACACGATACGCTATGTCGCATGTGTGGAATCGTCGGCTACATCGGCCTGCCTGAGAAGACTGCTGGACACAACGCACTCGACGTGCTCCTCGAGGGGCTTCGCCGCCTGGAGTACCGCGGGTACGACTCCGCCGGCGTCGCGACCATCGCCGGGGGAGTCGTCGAGGCGCGCAAGAAGGCCGGCAAGCTGGCCAACCTCGTCACGGAGATCGAGACCGCGCCGCTCACGCCTGCGACCCTGGGCATCGGGCACACCCGTTGGGCCACCCACGGCGGCCCCACTGATCAGAACGCCCACCCGCACCTGGGCGACGAGGGCAGGCTCGCCGTCATCCACAACGGCATCATCGAGAACTTCGCCGAGCTCAAGGAGCGCCTCCTCGCCGACGGAAGCACCTTCGACTCGCAGACCGACACCGAGGTGGCCGCCCAGCTGATCGGCCGGCACTTCGCAGGCGACGCCGCCGGTGACCTCACCGAGGCCATGCGCCTGGCCTGCCAGGAGCTCGACGGCGCCTTCACCCTGCTGGCGGTGCACGCCGACCAGCCGGACCGGGTGGTCGCCGCCCGCCGCAACTCGCCGCTGGTGGTCGGCCTGGGCGAGGGAGAGAACTTCCTGGGCTCCGACGTCTCCGGCTTCATCGACTTCACCCGCGACGCCGTGGAGCTCGAGCAGGACCAGATCGTCACCATCACCTCCGACGCGGTCGCCATCATCGGCTTCGACGGCACACCGGCCGAGGGCAAACGGTTCCGCGTGGACTGGGACGCCGCCGCCGCGGAGAAGGGCGGCTACGACACCTTCATGGAGAAGGAGATCAACGAGCAGCCCAAGGCGGTCGAGGATACCCTGCTGGGCCGCACCGACGCCGAGGGCCGTCTCACCCTGGACGAGCTGCGCATCGATCCGCAGGAGCTCAAGGACGTCCAGAAGATCATCGTGCTGGCCTGCGGCACGGCCGCCTACGCCGGCACCGTGGCCAAGTACGCGATCGAGCACTGGTGCCGCATCCCCGTGGAGGTGGAGCTGGCCCACGAGTTCCGCTACCGGGACCCGATCATCGACGAGACCACGCTGGTGGTCTCCATCTCCCAGTCCGGGGAGACCATGGACACCCTGATGGCGGTCCGCTATGCCAAGGAGCAGGGCGCCCGCACGCTGTCCATCTGCAACACCAACGGGGCGACCATCCCCCGCGAGTCCGACGCCGTGCTCTACCTGCATGCCGGCCCGGAGATCGCGGTGGCCTCCACCAAGGCCTTCCTGGCGATGATCGCCGCGGCCTACCTGCTGGGCCTCTACCTCGCCCAGCTGCGCGGTCAGCTGTTCCAGGGCCAGATCTCCGACATCCTGGCCGACCTGCACAAGATCCCCGGCAAGATCCAGACGATCCTGGACGGCTCCGAGCAGATCAAGCAGCTCGCCCGGGACATGAAGGACACCCCCTCGGTGCTCTTCCTGGGACGCCACGTCGGCTATCCCGTGGCCATGGAGGGTGCGCTCAAGCTCAAGGAGCTCGCCTACATCCACGCCGAGGGCTTCGCCGCCGGTGAGCTCAAGCACGGCCCCATCGCGCTGATCGACGAGGGCCAGCCGGTCTTCGTGGTGGTCCCGTCCCCGCGCGGCCGCGACTCGCTGCACTCCAAGGTGGTCTCCAACATCCAGGAGGTCCGCGCCCGGGGTGCGAAGACCATCACCGTGGCCGAAGAGGGCGACGACTCGGTGCGGCAGTTCTCCGAGTCGGTGTTCCGCGTCCCGGAGACGCAGCCGCTGCTGATGCCGCTGCTGACCACCGTCCCGCTGCAGATCTTCGCCTGCGCGCTGGCCTCGGAGAAGGGGTTCGACGTCGACCAGCCGCGCAACCTCGCCAAGTCCGTCACCGTCGAATGAGCCGCTGCGTCCGGTGCGAGCCGGGCGCGGCGGTCCTCGCCTCGAACACCCGCTGAAGGAGGACCTGCCGTGATCGTCGGGATCGGTGTGGACGTCGTGCTCGTCACGCGCTTCACCCAGCAGCTGAAGAAGGCTCCCGCCCTGCGGGAGCGGCTCTTCGTCCCGGCGGAGCGCCCGCTGACGGTGCGCTCGCTGGCGGCCCGCTTCGCCGCCAAGGAGGCGGTGGCCAAGGCCCTGGGCGCCCCGGCCGGGATGAACTGGCAGGACTGCCAGGTGGTGCTCGACTCCCGCGGCGCCCCCCAGGTGGAGGTCACTGGAACAGTCGCTGAGGTCGCGCGGGCGCGCGGCGTCGTGCGCTGGCACCTCTCGCTGTCCCACGACGGCGACGTCGCCACCGCCATGGTCGTGGCCGAGGGGAAGGGCTGACCCATGGGTGCACCCGCACGGATTCCGCTGATCCCGCTCTACTCCGGACGACAGATCCGCGAGGCGGAGGCTCCGCTGCTGGAGGCAGGACACCGCGAGACGTTGATGCGCCGAGCCGCCTACGGGCTCGCCCAGGTCGTGCTGGAGCGTCTGCGCTCCGTCCGCGGCTCCGTGTACGGGGCCAAGGTCACCGGGCTCATCGGCTCCGGCAACAACGGCGGTGACGGCCTCTACGCCCTGGCGATGCTGCGGCGCCGCGGGGTGGAGACGCATGCGGTGCTGATGCGCGACCGTGCCCATGAGGCCGGACTGGCGACGTTCCTGGCCGCCGGCGGGAAGCTCGTGGACGTCGTCGACACTGGGACCGATGCGCTGATCGACGCGATCATCGGCACCGGCTCCCGGGTGGGCTTCGAGATGCCGCACATCCCCGGGCTCGGGGAGGTCCTCGCCGACGAGTCCACCCAGGTGATCGCCTGCGACATCCCCTCCGGAGTGGACGTGGAGACCGGCGCGGTGGCCGGTGACGTGATCGATGCGGACATGACCGTCACCTTCGGCGGGATCAAGTCAGGGCTTGCGCTGGGGGAGGGCTCCCATGCCGCCGGACAGATCCGCGCCGTCGACATCGGCCTGGGCGAGCACCTGCCCACCCCTGCCCGCTGGCTGGTGGGCGACGAACGGCTGCGCGCCACCACCCCCGACGCCCCGGACGCCCCCGAGCCGCTCTCCCGGCCCCGGGTCTCCCCGCGGGACCACAAGTACTCCCGCGGCGTGCTGCATGTGATCGCCGGCTCCGTGCAGTACCCCGGAGCGGCGCAGCTGACCGCCACGGCGGCGGTGACCTCGGGGGTCGGCATGGTCACCCTGCAGGCGCCCGAAGAGGTCCGCGAACGGCTGAGCATCATGATGCCGGAGGTGGTCACCACCTCCGGGAAGTCCGCTGCGGTGCTGGAGCGTGCCTCCGCGACGGCGATCGGCCCGGGCATCTCCCGGGACGTCTTCCAGATCGCGGCGATGGGCCGCGCGGTGGAATGGGCGGGCAAGGAGCACCCCTGCGTGATCGACGCCTCGGCCCTGGCGAACCTGGACGAGGAGTACTTCGCCGACGAGGACCTGGGTCCCAACGTGCTGCTGACCCCGCACGCCGGGGAGCTCCGCCGGGTCATGGTCAACACCGGCCACGAGGAGCTCGTCGAGGTGCTGGACCGGGACCCGGCCAGCGCGGTGGAGCAGCTGGCCTCCCGGCTCAACGTGACCGTGCTGCTGAAGGGGCCCTCCACGGTGATCGCCGCGCCCGGTGGACCGACCGTGGTGCATCGGGTCCACGCCCCGGGCCTGGCCACCGCCGGCTCCGGCGACGTGCTCACCGGCATCATCGGTGCCCTCGCCGCAGTGGATCCCACGGCCCCGATGTGGCGCACTGCGGCGCTGGGCGTGCGGCTGCACGCCGAGGCGGCCAAACGACTCGACCCCTACGCCTGTGGGGCCTTCGGCGCCGGGGAGCTGCTTTCCGCGGTCGGACCGACCCGCTGACGCGGGCCACTATCTGCGAGGATGAACCTGCCATGACTTCCACCGTCCCGCCCGTGCGTCCGATCGCCCGTCTGATCTTCTGCGTCCTCGGCTCGCTGACCGCCGTCGCGCTCATCGTCATCGTGGCCGTGCCCGTGGACCTGATGACCGGGTTCATCGCCGGCGACGAGACGCTGCTGGCGATGGCCGCCTATCTGCGGCTGCTGACCCCGATCAGCCTGGTCGCGGGGCTCCTCGGGGCCGGACTCGGGATGCTCTCCCGGTGGATGTCGGCGACCACTCCGATGGGCACCGCCGTCACCGCCGGCGTCGCCGCGGCCGGAGTGGGTGCGGTGGTGACCTTCGCCCTGCTCTGGGCGCCGCTGAGCCCGGTGCTGCAGGTGGCCTGGATCCTGCTGCTGGGTGCCGCCGTCGGCTGGGGAAGCTGGCTGTCCGACAAGATGCGCTGAGCGCCCCGGTCAGGTCACCGGCTCCGCGTAGAGTGGATGTCATGATGTCCACCCCCGGCACGCATGGTCGCGTGCCCGCACCGCTGCGGGGTCTTCCCGACGGCTTCGAACGCGCGGCGATCATCGATCCCGCCGCCATCCGTCACAATGTGGAGACCATCGCCTCCTATGTCAGCCCCGCCAAACTCATGGTGGCAGTCAAGGCCGACGGTTACGGCCACGGCGCGGTGACCGCGGCGCGGGCCGCCGTCGAGGCCGGCGCCGACTGGATCGGCGTCGCGCATGTCACCGAGGCGCTGGCGCTGCGTGAGGCTGGGATCGAGGCTCCGGTGCTGGCCTGGCTGCACACCTCGCAGACCGATTTCGCCGAGGCGATCACCCAGAACATCGACATCGGCATCTCCGGCTGGGAGCTCGAGGAGGTCGCCGCCGCGGCGTCGGCGCTGCAGACCCCGGCCCATGTGCACCTGAAGATCGACACCGGGCTCGGGCGCAACGGGTGCACCGTGGCCGAGTGGCCGGAGCTGGTGGTCCGCGCCGCCGAGCATCAGGATCGCGGGCTGATGTCCGTAGTGGGGATCTTCACCCACCTGGCGGTGGCCGATGAGCCCGACCGTCGGGAGACTGACGAGCAGCTGGAGGCCTACCAGGCGGCGCTGAAGGTCGCGGAGGAGGCGGGCCTGAGCGTCTCGCTGCGCCACGTGGCCAACACCCCGGCCGCGTTCTCCCGCCCGGACGCGCACTTCGACATGGTGCGGGTGGGCGTCGGCGTCTACGGGCAGAGTCCTTTCGCGGACCGCACCGCCGAGGACCTGGGACTGCGCCCGGCCATGGAGCTGCGCACCAGGGTCGCCAACGTCAAACGTGTGCCCTCCGGGCAGGGCATCAGCTACGGGCTGACCCACCGGGTGGACCGCCCGACCGCCTTGGCACTGATCCCGCTGGGCTACGGCGACGGAGTGCCGAGGATCGCGGTGCACGCCCCGGTGCAGATCTCCGGGCGGACCTATCAATCGGTGGGGCGGGTGGCCATGGACCAGTTCGTGGTGGACCTGGAGGATCCGGACACCGAGGTCCAGGTGGGCGACGAGGTGGTCCTCTTCGGCGGGGACTCCGGGATCTCCGCCGCCGACTGGGGGCGGGCGGCGCAGACCATCAACTACGAGATCATCACCCGCATCGGCGGGCGGGTGCCCCGACTGGTGGCCGACTCTTCCGGGCCCGCCTCCGCGGCGGAACCGGGTCAGGCCAAGGCCGGCAGGACGGCTGACGCCGTCGTCGGGCTTCCCGGTGCCGGGAGCCTGGAGGAGGACAGTCCATGAGCGGCGCCGCGCCCGGGGGTGCGGATGGGGTTCCCGCGCCGGTTCCGGGAGAGGCCTGGACAAGTCGGCTCGAGCTGCAGGACCTGGACGACACCGCCGCGCTGGGACGAGTCCTCGCGAAGAGCCTGCGAGCCGGGGATCTGCTGATCCTCACCGGCGGACTCGGCGCGGGCAAGACGACCTTCACCCAATCATTGGCCGCCGGACTCGGAGTGGAGGGGCAGATCAGCTCGCCGACGTTCGTGCTGAGCCGGATCCACCGCGGGGCAGGGCCTGCCGACCTCAATCTCGTCCACGTGGACGCCTACCGCACCGACGCCGCCGGCTTCGAGGACCTCGACATCGCCGCCACCCTGCGAGAGTCGGTCACCGTGGTCGAGTGGGGGCGGAACCTGGCCGAGCCCGCGCTGGTGAGTGAGTCCGGCTCCTGGCTGGATCTGGAGCTGGTGGCCCCGGAGTCCGAGGGCTCAGGGGAAGGCGACGCGGAGATCATCACCGACTTCTCAGAGACCGAGGAGGACGCGCGAGGCGCCGCCCGCCACGCGGTGCTGCGCGGGTACGGCCCGCGGTGGTCGACCCCGCCGGACCTCCGCCGCTGAGCCTGGCTCCCGCTGCGTCCTTCGCGCTCTTCGGGTTCAGCAGTTCAGCGGATCAGCGGATCAGCGTCGCGGTACCGGTGACCGTGATGCCGCCGGCCTCCGGCACGTGCCCGAGCAGCACGCTCGGCCGGCCCACATGGCGGCCCTGGTGGATCACCACCTGCTCCGGTGGGCTCACCGCTCCGAGTGACCGCAGCCAGGCGCCCACGGAGGCCGCTGCCGAACCGGTGGCCGGATCCTCGGTGATCTCTCCGACCGGGAAGATGTTCCGTGCCTCGAAGGTCAACGGGCCGGGCGGCTCGGACCCCGGGGTGGGGGCCATCCTGTGGACCACCGTCACGGTCCCGGTCCAACCCTGGGCGTCCATGAGACGCCTCACCGCCTGGGGGTCGACGTCGAAGCTGTCAAAGACCTCGGCGTCACGGACCGCCAGCACCGGGTGCGGGTTGCCCGCGAAGGACTCCCGCGGAGGCAGCCGCGGGTCGAGATCCTCGCGGTGGATGCCCAGCAGAGTCAGGAGGTCGATGAGGGTCTGGTTCTCCAGCTCCCGCACCCACGGCTCCACGCTCGTGAACGAGGCATGGGTGACCCCGTCTGCCGTCCTGGTGCGGAGACTGATCTCCCCTGCCGGAGTGTCGAAGGAGAAACGATCCTGACCGGTGCGTTCCGCCAGCAGCACCGCCGTGGCCACCGTGGCATGCCCGCAGAAGGGGACTTCGGCCAGCGGCGAGAAGAAGCGCAGCCGTGCGGCGCCGTCGCTGTCCGGACCGGAGAGGACGAAAGCGGTCTCGGAGAAGCCGACCTCGGCTGCCAGGTCCAGCATCTCGGCATTGGTGAGACCAGCCCCCTCCAGCACGACGCCGGCGGGGTTGCCCCCGTCGGGGTGATCGCTGAACGCCGTCATGCGGAAGATCTCGGTCATGGCCACATCAACATGGTCGGGCATCGGGCCATTCCCTCCGAGGGAGCGCGGCTCCGCCGCGTGACGGCGGCCGACGATCGGCGGACCCACTACCATGGAGGGGTGCTTCTCGCGATCGACTCCTCCGCCGGTGCCTCCGCCGCCGTCGTGCACGACGGCGAGGTGCTGGCAAGCTGGCGCACCGACGCCACCACCACCCATGCCGAGGTCCTGGCCTCCGCAGTCGGCGAGGTGATGGACCGGGCCGGTGTCACCGGAGCCCGGCTGGACGCCGTGGTGGTCGGGGTGGGGCCGGGGCCCTTCACCGGGCTGCGGGTGGGCCTGGTGCTCGCCCACAGCCTGGCCGAGGTCTGGGACATGCCTCTGCACGGCATCTGCAGCCTCGACTCGCCGGCCCGGCGTGCGATCTCCCACGGGCTGGGAGCCGATGCCGAGTTCCTCGTCGCCGTCGACGCGCGCCGTCGTGAGGTCTACTGGGGCCGGTACCGGGCCGCGGCGCCTGATGCCGACGCAGGCGGATCCAGGGGGGCGGCCGCCGAGCTGATCGACGGTCCGCATGTGGGCCCCGCCGCGGAGCTGCCCGCACTCGGTGCTGTCGGGGTCGGCGTCACGCTCTATCCCGAGCAGCTCGGCCTGCCCCCGGGAGCTCCTGATGAGGCCGGGCAGTGGACGGCCGACGCCGCCGAGCTCGCGCTGCTCGCCGAATCCAGGCCCCAGGCCCGCCGCGAGCCCCGGCCGCTCTACCTGCGGGAATCCGATGCCAAGGTGCCGGTCCGCCGCAAGAGGGCCACCGCATGACGGAGACGAGGGCATGAGCGCCGGGCCCGCGGTCTCGCTGCGGAGCATGGTCGCCGAGGACATCCCGGAGGTCCTCGCCCTGGAGCAGCGGCTCTTCCCGCATGACGCCTGGCCGGAGCAGTTCTTCCACGAGGAGCTCGCCCACACGCAGGGGGAGCGGGCGACCCGCCGCTACTGGGTCTGCACCGAACCGGTGGAGGACGATCCGCTCACCGACGAGCGGATCATCGGCTTCGTGGGGATGATGTGTGTGCTGCCGCTGGCGGATGTGCAGACCATCGCGGTGGCGCCCGAGGCCCAGGGCCGAGGGTTGGGCACTACGATGCTGCACCTGGTGGTGGACAGCGCCCGCGACCTCGGAGCGGAGCAGGTGCTGCTGGAGGTCCGGTCCGACAACGACGGCGCCCAGGGCCTCTACCGCCGCGAGGGCTTCACCCACATCCATACCCGCCGCCGGTACTACCCGGACGGCGCCGACGCGTTGATCATGCAGAAGCCGCTGACAGACCTGGACGCCCCGACCTCGGCCTCGCGGCTGCGCTGAGTGCTCAGGTGAGATGGTGTGTTTCCGCCCGAACACACGCTTCTCGGCGCTCTTTCGGGCGGAAACACACCATCTCAACCTGGAGGAGAGGGACATGATGACTGAGCAGACCCCCGCTGCCGACCCGGCCGCACCGCTGGTGCTGGGCATCGAGACCTCCTGCGACGAGACCGGCGTGGGCATCGTCCGCGGCACCCGACTGCTGGCCAACACGGTGTCCAGCTCTATCGAGGAGCATGCACGCTTCGGCGGGGTGATCCCCGAGATCGCCGCCCGCGCCCACCTCGAGGCCTTCGTGCCCACGCTGCGCCAGGCCCTGGAGACCGCCGAGGTCACCCTCGACGACGTCGACGCGATCGCTGTGACCTCCGGCCCCGGCCTGGCGGGCGCCCTGATGGTGGGCCTGTCCGCCGCCAAAGGGCTCGCCCTAGCAGCGGGCAAGCCGCTCTACGGGGTCAACCACCTGGTCGCCCACGTGGGAGTGGGGCTGCTGGAGGGCGGACCGGTCGAGGGTGCGCTGCTGGAGGGGTCCCTGACATCGGACCGGCACACCGGGGTGACTCAGCTTCCCGCGGGGACCGGGGCCCTGCTGGTCTCCGGCGGGCACACCGAGATCCTGCGGGTGCGTTCACTGACCCGCGAGGTCGAGCTGCTCGGTTCCACCATCGACGACGCCGCCGGGGAGGCCTATGACAAGGTCGCCCGGCTGCTGGGTCTGGGGTATCCGGGAGGCCCGACGATCGACCGTCTCGCCGCGCAGGGCGATCCGGAGGCCTTCCGCTTCCCGCGCGGGCTGACCCTTCCGAAGTTCATCGGCACCGCCGAGCAGCCCGGCAGACACCGGCACGACTGGTCGTTCTCCGGGCTGAAGACCGCCGTGGCCCGTGCCGTGGAGCAGTTCGAGGCCGCCGGGAGGCCTGTGCCCACCGCGGACATCGCCGCCAGCTTCCAGGAGGCGGTGGTGGACGTGCTCACGTCCAAGGCCGTCCGGGCGGCCCGGGAGCACGGCATCACCACGCTGCTGCTGGGCGGAGGAGTGGCCGCCAACCGCCGACTGCGCGAGCTGCTGGCCGCACGCTGCGCAGCGGCCGGCATCGAGCTGCGCATCCCGCCGGTGGCCCTGTGCACCGACAACGGCGCGATGGTGGCCGCACTCGGAGCTCAGCTGGTGGCGGCAGGGGTGGCGCCGTCGTCGTTGGACATCCCGGCCGACTCCTCCCAGCCGGTGGAGCGCATCAGCGTCTGAGCTCCCTGCCGGGGCGCCCGGAGGCAGGCGCTCGGCCCCGTGTCAGCCGGCGACGGCGGCGTCGGCGGTCTCCAGGGCACGGTCCAGGATGTCCAGCCCCGCGCGCGCCTCAGCCTCGGTGATGGTGCAGGGCGGCACCACGTGGATGCGGTTGAAGTTCGCGAACGGCAGCAGCCCGAGCGCCTTGCACTCGGCCAGCACCGCCGCCATGTCAGGGCTGCTGCCCCCGTAGGGGGCCAGCGGCTCACGGGTGACGGGGTCCTTGACCAGCTCCACGGCCCAGAACACTCCCGCGCCTCTGACCTCTCCGATCGACGGGTGCCGCTGCTGCATCTCACGCAGCCGCGGCCCGATGACCTCCTCGCCGATCCGCCGGGCGTTCTCCACGATCCCTTCGGCCTCCATGGCCTCGATCGTGGCCACTGCCGCGGCGGCGGCCAGCGGGTGGCCCGAATAGGTCAGGCCCCCCGGGTAGGGACGGTGGTCGAAGGTTTCGCCGATGCGCCGGCTGATCGCCACGCCGCCCAGCGGCACGTACCCGGAGGTCACCCCCTTCGCGAAGGTCAGCAGGTCCGGGACCACGTCGAAGTGCTCGATGGCGAACCACCGGCCGGTGCGCCCGAAGCCTGCCATGACCTCATCGGCGATGAACATGATCCCGTGGCGGTCGCACAGCTCCCGGACTCCCTGCATGTAGCTCACCGGGGGGATCATGATTCCGGCGGTGCCGGGGATGGATTCCAGCACGATGGCGGCGATCGTCTCCGGGCCCTCCAGACGGACGGTCTGCTCCAGATGCTCCAGGGCGCGCGCTGACTCCTCCTCCTCCGAGGTGGAGTGGAATGCCGAGCGGTAGAGGAACGGGCCGAAGAAGTGCACGGCCCCGGAGGAGCCGTAGTCGTTGGGCCAGCGGCGTGGGTCGCCGGTGAGGTTGATCGCGGTGTCTGTGCCGCCGTGATACGAGCGATACCGGCTGAGCACCTTGTACCGGCCGGTGTGCAGCCGCGCCATGCGCACCGCATGCTCCACCGCGTCGGCCCCTCCGTTGGTGAAGAAGATCTGGTCCAGATCCCCGGGAGTCCGCTCGGCGATCAGCTGGGCGGCGCGTGACCGGGCGGCGTTGGCATGCTGCGGGGCGACGGTGCACAGGTCCGCGGCCTGCCGCTGGATGGCCTCGACGACGGCGGGGTGCTGGTGGCCGATGTTCGTGTAGACCAGCTGGGAGGAGAAGTCCAGCAGACGACGGCCGGTGCCGTCCCAGATGTAGCTACCCTCTGCGCCGACGATGGTCATCGGATCCAGCTCCGCTTGGGCTGACCAGGAGTGGAAGACATGGCGGCGGTCCAGCTCGTAAGTCGTCCGGGCGTCCTCGAGGACGTCTGCCCTGACGTCGCGCTGCGGGGCGTCGGCCGGATGGGTGTCCACGGCGGGGGTGCGAGGTGTCATGTCAGGAGGTCCTTCCTCGTCGGCGAAGCGGTGATCAGGCGTTCTGCGGGAAACCGAGCTGCAGGCCGCCGTGGCTCGGGTCCTGCCAGCGGCTGGTCACGGCCTTCGCACGGGTGAAGAAATGGACTCCGTGCATCCCATGGGCGTGGGAGTCCCCGAACAGCGAGGCCTTCCACCCTCCGAAGCTGTAGTACGCCATGGGAACGGGGATGGGGACGTTGATCCCGACCATACCGACCTCCACCTCGTTCTGGAACCGGCGCGCCGCGCCGCCGTCGTGGGTGAAGATCGCTGTGCCGTTGCCGTACCGGTTGCGGTTGACCAGTGCCAGCGCCTCGTCATAGGACTCGGCACGCACCACGGAGAGCACTGGGCCGAAGATCTCGTCCGTGTAGATGGACATGTCCTCGGTGACACGGTCGAAGAGCGTCGGCCCCAGCCAGTGTCCCTCGGGGAGGCCTTCTGCCTGTCTGCCCCGACCGTCGACGACGAGTTCGGCTCCGGCCGCCACGCCGGCGTCGATGTAGCCGGAGACCTTGTTCCGGTGCTCGCGGGTGACCAGCGGGCCCATGTCCGGTTCGGCACTGCCCCGACCGAGGGTGAGGCCGCGTGTGCGGTCGGCGATCCTGTCGACCAGCTCGTCGGCGATCGGGCCCACGGCCACACAGGCGGAGATCGCCATGCAGCGCTCGCCGGCGGAGCCGAACCCTGCGGAGACCATGGCGTCCGCGGCCAGGTCGAGATCGGCGTCGGGGAGCACGATGGCGTGGTTCTTCGCCCCACCGAGGGCCTGGACCCGTTTGCCCGCCGCGGTGCCGGTGCGATACACGTACTCGGCGATCGGGGTGGACCCCACGAAGCTGATCGCTCGGATGGCCGGATGGGTCAGCAGCTCGTCGACGGCGGCCTTGTCACCCTGCAGGACGTTGAACACACCGTCGGGCAGGCCGGCCTCTTTCCACAGGCGGGCCATCCACAGGGATGCTGAGGGGTCCTTCTCGGAAGGCTTGAGCACCACGGTGTTGCCGGCGGCGACGGCCAGGGGGAAGAACCACATCGGCACCATGGCCGGGAAGTTGAAAGGACTGATGACGCCGACCGGGCCCAAGGGCTGGTGGATCGAATAGGCGTCCACCTGGGTGGAGGCGTTCTCGGTGTGGCCGCCCTTGAGCAGGTGGGCGATGCCGCAGGCGAACTCCACCACCTCCTGGCCGCGCCCGACCTCGCCCAGCGCGTCGGAGACCGTCTTGCCATGTTCGGCGCTGATGATCTCGGCGAGCTCTCCCTTCCGGGAGTTCAGCAGCTCACGGAAGGCGAAGAGCACTGAGGTGCGGCGGGCCAGCGAGGTGTCACGCCAGCCGGGGAAGGCGGAGTGGGCGGCCTCGATCACCGCGCGGGCGTCCTCGGCCCCGGCCAGGGCTACTTCGGCGGTGACCTGCCCGGTGGCCGGGTCGGTCACGGGAGCCCGGCGCTCCGAGGCGCCGCTGAAGGGCTCGCCGTTGAGCCAATGGGTGATCGTCTTCGCCATCGTGGTGCTCCTTGCTGCTGTCGGGACAGCGGGTCCGGGGGCTGATCTGCTGGGTCCAGCCTGGCAGGGCACAAGGAGGGCGCCGATGCGCATGCTGTATGCACTTGAGCGGGTGCTGTTTACACTGTGTCAATGGCTGTCACCCTGGCGGAGATCATGGAGCTGGACGTGGTGCGCGCCGGTGCCCCGGAGGTGCTGAGCGCCCACGGCCTCGAACGGGCCGTCCGCTGGGTCCACAGCAGCGGCAATGAGGATCTCTCGCACCTGCTGCCCGGCGGAGAACTGGTGCTCACCACCGGGCCGGCGCTCTCCAGCGCGCCCGAGCGCTATCTGCGTGGCCTGGCCGATGCCGGCGCCGTCGGCGTCATGGTGGAGCTGCTCGAGGACCCGCAGATGCCGGCGGAGGAGGTTCTGCCCGCAGGATTCGTCGCCCTGGCCCGCAGGCTGGGGCTCACTCTGGTGGTGCTGCGCCGGCAGGTCCGCTTCGTCGAGATCACCGAGCAGGTCCACCGCCGGTTGGTGGCCGAGCAGTACGACGAGGTGAAGTTCGCCCGCCGAATCTACGAGACCTTCACCGAGCTGGCCATGCACCGTACCTCGCCCCAGGGGATCGTCCTGACCACGGCCGAGCTGCTGGACGCCCCGGTGGTGCTGGAGGACCTCATGCACCGGGTGGTGGCGCTGGCGGAGGCCGGGCGAGAGCTCAGCGGGCTGCTGGGCAGATGGTCCGAAGAGTCCCGGCGCGTCGACCAGGAACGGGAGTCCACCTGGAGCACTGTGGACGTCGGTGATCCGCAGAACCCCTGGGGGAAGCTGATCGCCGTGGAGCCGCAGATGCGCCGTGCGCGGGTGGAGATGGTGCTGGAGCGGGCCGCCCAGTCGATGCACCTGCAACGCATGCAGGATCACCGTGGAGCGGATCTCCACCAACAGGCTCATCGGGATCTCTTCCAGGAGGTCCTGGAGGGCCGGGTGGGGCCGCTGCAGGCGGAGGCCCGCGCGACGGCGATGGGCCTGGATCGGGGCCCGGGCTACCTGGCGGCGGTGGCCCGTCTGCCCGAGCCCGGCCCCGCAGGACGCGGTCAGGCCGCTGAGTCCAGGCGGACGCGGGCGCGGCGCCTCCATGACACGCTCTCCTCCACGATCCGCTCCCAGGGACACACTGGGCTACTCTCAACAGCCGACGATAACTCAGTGCACATGGTGCTGGCGCTGCGGCCCCGGCCGGGGCGAAGCATGCAGCAGGAGATGCAGGTGCTGGGGCGCGAGATGCGCCGTCACGTGGAGCAGACCTCCGCGGCCCCGGGGCTCGTGGTCGGGCTGGGGGAGCCCGCCGAGGACCTGGTCGAGGCGATCCTCGCCACGCCGCATGCCGGGCAGGCGGCCCTGGCCGGACTTGCGCTGCCGGCGTCGGCGGAGGTGTGCCGTTCGTTCACCGACCTGCGTTTCCGGGGTCTGGCCACGCTGCTGCGGGATGATCCGCGGGTCCAGCGGTTCGCCGAGGCCGAGCTGGGGCCCTTGGTGCTGGACGACATCCGACGGGGCGGGAGGTCCATGGAGGTCCTGCGCGCCCACCTGCGGCTGGCCGGGAACAAGTCCGCGGTGGCGCAGGCCCTCCATATGAGCCGCCCGGCCCTGTACACGCACCTCGAGCGGATCCAGGAGATCCTCGGGGTGTCCTTGGAGGACGGTGAGTCCCGCAGCTCCCTGCACGCCGCGCTGATGATCCATGACGCCGCAGAGGCGGCCCGAGACGCGAGGTGGTCTGGAGTTCCGGGAACCTGACTCCATCGACTCGAGTTCCCGGAGCTCCAGACCATCTCACCTGACAGCGGGCAGCGTCAGTGTGGCGTCGGCGTGATGCTCAGCTCCAGGGGATGAATCCCAGGGCCAGGGCGAGCACCAGAACCACCACCGAGAAGATCCACATCGGCACGAAGGAGTAACGGATGTGCTTGCCGATGTCGCAGCCGGCCAGCCCCAGCGCCAGCCACAGGGCGGCGGCGAACGGGCTGATGAAGGTGCCGATGATGTTGCCCACCAGGACGGCGTAGACCACGGCGAGGGTGCCGACGCCGGCCTCACCGGCGATGCCTTCCACCACCGGGAGCAGGGCGAAGTAGTGCGCGTCGGTGCTCAGCAGCAGCTCCAGGGGCAGTCCGAAGAATCCGACGATCAGGTGCAGATAGGGGACCAGGGCGCTGGGCAGGATCGCGACGGCGTCGGTGGCCAGGGAGTCCAGCATCCCGGACTGGTCCATGATGCCCAGGAAGCAGCCGGCGGCCAGCACGATGGCGCCGGTGGCGACGGCGCTGCCCCCGTGGGCCTTGATCGCCTCCATCTGGTCCTTGACCCGCGGGTGGTTGACCATCAGCGCAGCGCTGAGGCCCAGCATGAAGGCCAGGGGGGCAGGCAGGATGTCCGAGATCAGCAGGGCCAGCATGGCCAGCACCAGCACGGCGTTGGTGAGCATCCGCCAGCGGGGCGTGGCCGGGGCGTCGTCGTGGGCGCCCCATACGTCGTCGTTGTCTCCGGCGAAGCCCTGAGTGTTCCGGGCGGAGCCGGTGCCGTTGCCTATGCTGTCCGACGGGCCTCCGGTCGAGGTGCCGACGGCGGCGTCGGCGGTGCTGGTGGTCCCGGCCGAGCCGGCACCGACCGCGGCCAGCTCCCGCTCTTCGACGCGGGTCTCCGCGGTGGTCTCAGAGGAGTTCTCCTCCTGGACGTCGTCCTGGATGGCCGGGGCGCCGCCGCGCGCGGCGATACGACGCTGCTCACGCAGGCCGAGCAGCACGGCGGCGACCACCAGCAGCACCAGTGAGAGGATCTGCACCGGGATGAGGCCGCGCCACAGCTCCACCGGGTCGATGCCGCTGACGGCGGCGGCCCGACCCACCGGCCCGCCCCAGGGCAGCATGTTCAGCACACCCATGCTCATGGCCGCCAGCAGCAGGAGCAGGTAGGGGCTCATGCCCAGGTGGCGGTAGAGCGGCAGCAGGGCAGGGATGACGATGAGGAAGGTGGAGGCGCCGGCGCCGTCGAGGTGGCAGACGGCGGCGAGCAGCACGGTGCCCACACAGATCGCGACCACGTTGCCGCGGGTGAGCTTCACCGTGAGTCGCACCAGGGGGTCGAAGAGGCCGGCCTGATTCATGATCGCGAAGAACAGGATGGCGAAGACCAACATCACCGCGACGTCGAGCACGGAGCTGAGACCTTCGCCGAAGAAGTCGCCGATCTCGGTGAAGGTGAAGCCGGCGACCAGTGCCCCGGTGACGGGGATGACGGTCAGACCGACGATGGGCGCGATGCGCCCGAGGATCAGCAGCGTCGTCATGGTGACGATCACCGCCAGACCGATGAGGCTGAGCATGGGATTCTCCTGGTGTACGAGGGTGCGGCGTGAGCGTGGTCGCGCCTGTGATCTCTGTGACAGCATGGAGCCCATGTGACCCCCGCCACAGTTTTGTGCATGCCGGCGTCATAGTGGTCGTATTGGTCACCGACGCAGGGTCGACGATGACGCTGTCTGCGGTCCGAGAGGAGAACCTCCGATGCTCGCGAAGCTGCCGGAAGCTGAGACCCCGCCTGTCGGGACGCGACGCCATGTCCCTCGGCGTGAGGTCTCCGTGGGTCGGCGTCTGTTCCGGTGGAACATGGCGCTGCTCATCGGTGCGGTGACGGTGGTCAGCCTGCTCTGGGGCGTGGTCCAGTACATCGAGGCCCGCCAGCAGTACGAGGAGCGGGTGCTGACGATGGCGGAGTCGGTGGCGGTGATGCCCACGGTCAGAGAGGCCCTGCAGACCGAGGAGCCCGCTGAGGTCCTGGCGCCGTGGGCGGAGCGGCTGCGCGCGGCGACCGGCTTCGAATACATCATGATCGCCGACCGCCACGGAATCCGGCAGTCCCACCCGGATCCGGAGGCCATCGGTCAGCGGCCCAGCCTGGACCCGGCGCCGGTGCTGGCCGGGGAGACCTGGACCGGGGTCGAGCACGGCCATGCCGGGCTCACCCTTCGTGCCCGTGTGCCGATCCTCGACGAGGCCGAGGACGTCATCGGCTATGTCTCGGTGGGGACCCTTGCCTCCGAGGTCCGGCTGGCCTCGATGCAGACCATCCCGCTGATCCTGTCCGTGGCGCTGGTCGCCGTCGGGGCCGGCGCCGTCGGGGCCCGCCTGCTCGCTCGTCGGCTCCGTGCCGACACCCATGGGCTGGAGCCGCGGGAGATCACCGCGCTGCTCGACGGGCGCGAGGCGCTGCTGCACGCCATCGGCGAAGGAGTCATCGGTCTAGACCGGGAGCGCCGTGTGGTGCTGGCCAACACTCCGGCCCGGCAGCTGCTCCGCCTGCCTGCCGCGCATCTGGGTCGGACCCCGGCGCAGCTCGGGCTCAGCGCCGAGGCCGAGGCGGTGCTCAGCGGGCCAGAGGCCGGAGAGGATCTGCTCCTGGGCGTGCATGGGCGGATCCTGGTGTGCAACCGGCGTCCGGTGCGGGTCCGGGAGGCCGACGGCGGCGTCGTCGTCACCCTGCGCGATCGGACGGAGCTCACCCGGCTCAGCGACCAGCTCGACGGCGCCCGCACAGTCACTCAGGGCCTGCGCGCCCAGCGTCATGAGTTCGCCAACCGGATCCACACGGTCTCCGGGATGCTGGAGCTGGGAGCGGTGGATGAGGCCCGGGACTACCTCTCCGAGCTGTCCCTGGCCACCTCCGGCGCCGACGCCGAGATCGCCGCCCGGATCGGAGACATGACGCTGGCGGCCCTGGTGCTGGCCAAATCGGTCCAGGCCGCCGAGCGGGGTGTCCGGTTCAGCCTTTCCGAGCTCTCGCATCTGCCCGAGGGCCAGCCGGAGGAGCTGCGCGACGATGTGCTCCTGGTGGTGGGCAACCTGGTGGACAACGCCATGGACGCCGCAGGGCCCCAAGGCTGGGTGGAGCTGCTGGTCCGCCGGCATGGGGACGTCACGGACGAGAGCGCAGGGAAGCCGGACGAGGCACGCGAGACGGGGGAGACGGCGGGCGGCGTCGTCGAGGTCCGAGTGATCGACTCCGGGCCAGGGGTGGACCCAGAGATCGCCGAGGACATCTTCCGGGTCGGGCGCAGCACCAAGGGCGAGGGCGGCCGCCACGGGATGGGCCTGGCCCTGGTGCATCAGGCCTGCCTGCGCCGCGGAGGATCCGTCACCGTGGAGGACGGGGACGAGACCACGTTCTGCGCCTATCTGCCGGTGCGTCCGCAGCTCGTCGGCACGGCGGCGTCGGATCGTCCCCGGCCCCAGAGGGGGGGAACGACTGTGACGTGCTCGGTGCTGATCGTCGACGACGACGTCCGCGTGGCGCACAACCACCGGGAGCTGGTGGAGTCGCTTCCCGGGTTCACCGTGGTGGGCGTGGTCCATACCGGTGCCGAGGCGCTCCAGGCGGTGCGGCATCATCGACCGGACCTCCTGCTGCTGGACCTCTTCCTGCCGGACAGGACCGGGCTCCAGGTTCTGGAGGAGCTGCGCGCCCCGGTGTGGAGGCGGGAGGTCGGTGTGGTCGACGCCGTCATCATCACCGCTCTGCGCGACATGGAGCATGTGCGCACCGCCATGGCCCTGGGCGCGCTGCATTACCTGATCAAACCGTTCCCGCTGCGTCGGCTGCGGGATCAGCTCGAACGCTATGCGGCCGCCCGCAAGCGGATGCAGACGATGTCCACCGTCACCCAGAACGACGTCGACGCGCTGTTCGCCACGATGCGCCCACGGGCCTCCCGCTCGATGCCCAAGGGGCTGACCTCGGCCACCGCCGAACGGGTCGCCGAGGCGCTGCGCGCGGTGGAGGAGGACACCTCCGCCACCGAGCTCTCCGAGGCCACCGGCATCGCCCGGGTCACCGCCCGCCGCTACCTGGAGCACCTCTGCTCGGAGGGGCGGGCGGAGCTGACCCTGCGCTACGGGCAGGCCGGCCGGCCGGAGCACCGCTACCGCTGGGTGCCCTGAGCCCCTCAGACCGAGCGTCCTCCGTTGATCGACATCCGGGTCCGGGCCGCAGAGTCCAGCACGATCTGCCGCAGATCGCCGTCGTGGGCCTCAGCCACCTGGCGCTGCCGCAGGTAGCCCGGGCCCTCGCGCATCATGTCCTCCACCAGGCTCAGCTCCGCTGCGCAGCCCAGCCGCTTCGCCACCGGCTCCAGACGTTCCAGCTCGCGGGTCAGGTGGTCGGTGACGAGCTCCTCGTCGCCTTCCGCGTTGAGGATGATGATCGCGTCCAGGCCGTATCGGGCGGCGCGCCACTTGTTCTCCTGGGTGTACCAAGGAGGCATGGTGGGGATCTTCTCCCCGTCCTCGATCCGTTCCACCAGGGAGTGCACCAGGCACTGGGTGAGGGCGGCGATCCCGGCGATCTCCTCCAGCGTGGCCAAGCCGTCACAGATCCGCATCTCCACGGTCCCGAAGCGCGGCACTGCGCGCACGTCCCAGCGGACCTCGCTGACGTCGTCGATCACTCCGGTGTGCGCGAGGTCCGCCACGCACTGCTCGAAGCCGGACCACTCCTCGAACTGAAAGGGCAGCCCCGCAGTGGGCAGCTGTTGGAACATCAGCGCCCGCTGGGAGGCGTACCCGGTGTCCTCCCCGGACCAGTACGGCGACGACGCCGAGAGCGCCTGGAAGTGGGGGTAGAAGTTCAGCAGGCCGTCGACCACCGGCATGGCCTGGCGACGGTCGTCCAGGCCGACGTGCACGTGCACCCCGTAGATCACCATCTGGCGTCCCCACCACTGGGTGCGGCGGATCAGCTCCGCATAGCGTTCCTTATCGGTGACCGGCTGTTCGGTAGGCGGGGCGAAGGGGTGGGAGCCCTGGGAGTAGAGGTCGACGTCGAGGGGGTCGCAGTAGCGCATCACGTGCTGGGCGGTCTGCCGTAGGGATCCCACGCCCTGGGCGACGTCGTCGCAGACCTCGGTGATGAGCTCCACGGTGTTGGTCAGCAGCTCCTGCTTCACGAAGGGGTGCTGACCGTCGGGCTCCAGCCCCATGTCAGGGTCCGCGGCCGCGTCCTCCTGGCAGGCGTTGAGCAGCCGTTCCGCCACGGAGCGCAGATCGCCGGTCTGGCGGTCCACCAGGGCGAGCTCCCATTCGAGGCCGAGGGACGAGCGCGCCGAGGGGGCGAAAGGCAGATCCATACGGGGCTCCTCGGATCTCGGGTCGACGGATGCGGAGCTTCAGGATACCCGTGAGGCCCCGGTCTGACGGCACCCTCCGAGGCTGGATACCCTGGGACCATGGCCACACCCTCCTCCACGGTCCTCTCCGCCCGACGGCGCCGGACCCTTCCCCGGCACCAGATCGTCTCCCTGCGCGGCGTCCTGCCGCTGCTGCTCGTCCCGGCGGTGCTGCTGAGCGCCTGCGGACCGGCAGGGACCGACGACGGCGGCACCGACGGCGACGGGCCCGGCGCCGGGGACACCGAGGGTGGCGCGGAGACCGGTGGGGAGCAGGACGAGCAGGACCGGCTCGCCCGCGAGCGCCAGGAAGCCCACGAGGCTCGACAGGCGGCGCTGGCCGGGCCGGGGGAGCGGCACCGCGAGGCCGCTTCTCTGGCTGCGGCCGAGCTCAGCACCGAGGAGCAGGCCGGGCAGGTGCTGGTGGGCGAGTACGGGAGCACCGATGCCTCCTCGATGGCCTCCGCGATCGAGGAGCTTCATCTGGCCGGGGCCATCGTCATGGGTGACAATGTGCCCCGCAGCGGTTCCGAGGCTGATCTCGAGGCGCTCTCCGGGCAGCTGGAGAGCCTGCAGGACGCGGCGTCGGCGCGCGAGTGGCCCGCCGTCGTCGCGGTGGACCAGGAGGGCGGGCTGGTGACCCGCGTGGGGGACCCGCTCACCGAATGGCCCTCGCCGATGGCCTACGGGGCCGCGCACCTGGGAGCCCTCGCCGAGGAGGGTGACGGGGAGACCGGCGAGGAGGACGCCCTGGCCGGCTATGACGAGCTCGCCGCCCTGGGGCACGAGGCCATGGGAGCCGATCTCGCGCAGCTGGGATTCACGGTGGACTTCGCGCCGAACGCGGACGTCACCATCGGCGACCAGGATGCCGCCATCGGCTCACGCTCCTTCGGCGACGGCCCCGAACAGGTGTCCGATCTGGCCCTGGCCGGGCTGCGCGGACTCGCGGCGGGCGGCGTCGCCGGTTCCGCCAAGCATTTCCCCGGTCACGGCGGGGTCACCGAGGATTCGCATCACACCCTGCCTGAGCAGCCGGCGGACCGGGAGGAGCTGACCGCCCGGGACTGGGCGCCCTTCCAACACGTCATCGACGCCGGTGCTCCGATGATCATGATGGGCCACCTGGACGTGCCCGCTCTGGAGCCGGGGGTGCCGTCCTCGCTGTCGGCGGCCTCGTACTCGGAGCTTCGGGAGATGGGGCACGAGGGCGTGATCGTCACCGATGCGCTGAACATGGCCGCCGTAGTGCAGCATGCCGGGCCCGCCGAGGCCCCGGTGCAGGCGCTGGAGGCCGGGGCGGATCTGCTGCTCATGCCCTCGGACGTGCGCACCGCCCATCAGGCGATCGTCGACGGCGTCGAATCCGGCCGGGTGGACCAGGACCGGCTCACCGAGGCCGCTGAGCGAGTCATCGCCCTGATGCTCTGGCAGCAGGACCTGGCGGCAGGAGAACTCGACGCCGGCCCCGGTGTGGTGCTGCCGGAGGCGCTGGAAGAGGCGGACCCCGGTGGTGAGGCCACCTACGCGGAGCTGCCCGAACCGTCGGCCGACGGCGCCCTCCAGAGCGGGGAGGTCGCCCGTGCGGTGGCCGAGCGCTCCATCACCCTGGTCTCCGGCCGATGCGAAGCCGGCGCCCTGGAGGACCCCATCTCGATCGACGGCGGCCAGGAGGCTGACCGTACCCGGCTCGCCACGGCGTTGGAAGACTCCGGGCACACCCTCGGTGACGGTGGGACGACCATCCGGCTGATCGCCCCCGGAGCGTGGGGCAGCGACGGCGACGTCGTGGTGACCCTGGATCGGCCCGAGCCGCTGGCGCTGGCCCCGGCGGAGACCCAGGTGGCCCTCTACGGGCGCACGCCGGAGAGCTTCGAGGCCCTGGTGGACGTGCTCGACGGTGCCCCCGCGCCGGGCGCCCTGCCCGTGCAGGTCGGAGAGCTGGAGGCGGGCCACTCGGCTTGTTGACCACCTGCGCTCCGGCGCCGCTGGGAAGGGGTCAGAGCGGCTCGACGACGGCGACGATCCGCTGATCGCCCAGCCGAGTGATCACCAGGGTCCGGTGCTGCGGTCCGTCGGTCGTCGGGGAGTCGGCCTTCATCGAGCCGGCTTTCCTCCCCTTCTTCCCGGGGAGGATCTGCCGACGCAGGGTCTCCGGGACGACGTCGACCCCGCGCTTCTTGATCTCCACCGAGGTCACCCCCTGCTCCTGGACCCAGCTGCGCAGCCGCTTCACGCTGTAGGGGAAGGTCTCCAGCACGCGGTGGCAGCGCACCGCGGCCGTAGCCGGCGGGGCAGAGTCGGCGGGCAGCACGAAGTAGGCGATGTGCTCATCGAGCATCCGCCCGCCCAGCCGCTCGGCCAGGTCGGCGACCAGCCCCGCGCGGATCACCGCGCCGTCTGGCTCGCAGAGCAGGCCGGCGAGGCCCTCGGGGCCGAGCGTCCCGTCGGGGGAGCGATGCTGCTCGAAGTCGGCTCCGGAGGTCAGCTCCTCCACGGAGCTGGGACTCATCACCGTGGCGGCTCGGCGGACCCCGGGGCGGGCCAGGGCGTTGAACCACAGCACGACCTCCACCACCTGGCCGTCCACGCTGATCCATTCCGCCTCGCAATCGGCGGGGATGAGGTCATGCGGTATGCCCGGACCGAGCTTCACGCCCAGGGGGAGGCCGGTGGCCGCCAGGGCGGTGACGAAGCTCAGCGGCGGGGAGAAGGACTCGGGGTCCCAGATGCGTCGGGCGCCGCCGTCGGCCCCGTGACCTCGGGCGGCGTCCCGCCGCGCCGGATCGAGCCACAGGCCCCAGCCCTGCGGCTCGCCCAGCTCTGCGACGAACGCCTCGGCCGTGGTGTGCCGCACCTGCGCCTCAGGGAAGGGGGTGAGGTTCATGGTCGCGGCCGCAGCGGTGTCCTCATCGGCGTCGACGGCGATGACCTGCAGGCCCAGCGAGGCCAGTGCCAGGGAGTCTCCGCCCAGCCCGCAGCCGAGATCGGCCACATGGGTCAGACCGGCGTCGCGGAACCGACGGGCGTGGGCGGCCGCCACGGGGAGCCTGGTGGCCTGCTGCAGTCCGTCCGGAGTGAACAGCATCCTGGCGGCGAAGTCACCGAACTTCTGCGCGGCGTCACGGCGCAGCCGGGACTGGGTCAGGGCGGCGGCCACGAGCTCGGGCGGATGGCCCGCTCGGCGCAGCTCCTGGTTGAGCCGGGCGGCATCGTCGGGATCGTAGGGCGGCAGCGAGTTCACCAGCTCCCATCCCTGGGGAGTGAGCAGCGGTGCGAGCGCGGAGGTCTCAGGCATCCCCGCCAGCCTAGCGCCAGGCGGGCCGGCGCCGGACTGTGTCATCCCCTCGTCACAGAGTTGCAGCGTATTAGCCAGCTCGATAGGTTCTTATTTGCTTAGGCGAGGCTAAGTTCATTCGCTCCGGGGTATGTCATCTCCGGCGGTGCTCGGGCTCCCGTCTTTCAGCTCGTCGCACTCCGAGCTCATCGCACACTCACCCACCGGACGCCCCCGCACCGGGTGCCGGCCCATGACCTTGAGGAAGGTTCCATGACCGCTGCTGAGAACACCAGCCCTGAGACGCTCCCGGCCCCGGCTGGCGGAGATGTCATCGACGCCACCGACACCACTGTGCCGCGCCGCCGCCGTCGTCGCGCGCAGGCGCCCCGTCGGAACCGTGCCGCCGTCGGCCTCTCTGCGCTCGCCGTGGCCACCCTGGCCCTGACCGCCTGCTCCGACGCCGACGCCGGTTCCACCGAGGGGGACGGTGCAGAGGACGAGGTCGCCTCCGAGTCGAGCGTCATCACCATCGAGGACGACCACGGGACCCATGAGATCGACGTCGAGACCATCGACTCCGTCGGCGCTTTCGACAACCACACCTTCCGCACCCTGGAGCACTTCGGCGTGGAGCTCACGGTGGCCGCTCGCTCCCTGATGGGCACCGGCATCACGGACTACGCCGAGGACGAGGGCATCCTGGACACCGGCAATCACCGTGAGCCCAACTTGGAGCTCATCGTCGCGGCGGAGCCGGACCTGGTCATCAACGGTCAGCGGTACTCCCAGTACTACGATGACATCGCAGCCCTGCTGCCCGAGGACGGCGTGATCCTCGAGTTCGACGAGGCCACCACCGACGCGTCCACCTACTTCGAGGGGCTCACCGAGCAGACCGAGAAGCTCGGACAGGTCTTCCAGTCCGAGGACGCCGCGGCCGGGCTGGTCGAGGAGCTCGACGCCGCCATCGAGCGAGTCGAGACCGCCTACGACGGCGAGTCGACCGTGATGGGACTGCTCACCTCCGGCGGAGACATCAACTACGCGGGGCCGAACGAGGGCCGCGGAGTGGCGCCGATCTTCCAGCGGTTCGACCTCGTCCCCGCCCTGGAGGTCGACGACCAGTCCAGCGACCACGAGGGCGACGACATCTCCGTGGAGGCCATCGCCCAGTCGAACCCGGACTGGATCATCGTCCTCGACCGTGACGGCATGGCCCCTGAAGACCCCGAGTACACCCCCGCCCAGGAGCTCATCGCTGACTCCCCGGCGCTGCAGGAGGTCACCGCGGTCCAGGAGGATCAGATCGTCTACATGCCGCAGAACATGTACCTCACCGAGGACATCCAGGCCTACACCGAGTTCCTCGAGGACTTCGCCGACGCCCTGGAGAGCGCCGAGTGACCCTCCCTCCGGAGGGAACCGGCCGCTGAGCCGGCCGAGCCCCGCAGGCCCACAGGCCGGCGGGGCTCGGCCGCGCCACCGCCCCCGGTCCGTGCATCGGCCCCTGCACCCCCATCGATCTGGAAGCCACCATGACCACCACGCTGCGGCAGGACATCGCCCACACCAGCCGTGACATCCTCGTCGACGCCGAGCGCTCCCGTCGTCGCCCGCTCTGGACCCCGGCGTTTTCGCTCGCCGTCGTCGTCACGCTCGGGCTGCTCGTCCTGTCCCTGCTGGTCGGACAGTTCGACGTGTTCGCCGACGGAAACTTCTGGATGTTCGGCATCACCCGCATCCCGCGCACCGTCGCGCTCGTGCTCGCAGGGGCCTCGATGGCCATGTGCGGAGTGATCATGCAGCTGCTCACCCAGAACCGCTTCGTGGAGCCCACCACCACCGGCACCACCGAATGGGCCGGTCTCGGCCTCATCCTGGTCATGTGGCTGGCGCCCACCGCCTCGCTGTTCGTACGGATGAGCGCCGCCGTGGGCATGGCCTTCCTCGGCACCATGGTGTTCTTCCTGTTCCTGCGCCGGGTCTCGCTGAAGTCCAGCCTGATCGTGCCGATCATCGGCATCATGCTCGGGGCGGTGGTCAGCTCCTTCTCCACGTATCTGGCGCTGATGACCGACAGCCTCCAGACCCTGGCCATCTGGTTCCAGGGCTCCTTCACCGGGGTGATCCAGGGTCGCTACGAGCTGATGTGGATCGTGCTGGGCGTGACCGTGCTCGTCTTCCTCGTCGCCGACCAGTTCACCGCAGCCGGCCTCGGGAAGGACATGGCCACCAACGTCGGGCTCAACTATGCCCTGGTGCTCTTCATGGGCACCGCGATGGTCGCGGTCGCCACCGGGGTGACCGCCACTGTGGTGGGCACGCTGCCGTTCCTGGGGCTGGTGGTGCCCAACATCGTGGCGCTGTTCCGCGGTGACGACCTGCGCAGCAACCTGCCCTGGGTCTGCCTGGTCGGGATCTCCACCGTCACGGTCTGCGACCTGGTCGGCCGGCTGATCATCGCCCCCTTCGAGATCCCCGTGTCCATGGTGCTGGGCCTGGTCGGCGGCGTGGTGTTCATCGGGCTGCTGCTGCGTCAGCGCCGCAAGGGAGGACTGGTCACCTGATGTTCAAACCTGCTGAGCCCTCGGCGCAGACGCGCCGCTCCGGGGCCATCATCGACCGGCGGCACCGGCGCATCTATGTGCTGGTCATGATCCTGCTGGGCCTGATCTCCCTCGGCTCCACCGCGGGGATCCTCTTCTACAACAACCCGGTCCCCTTCGGCAGCGACGGCTGGTGGCTCATCGCCGGCATGCGGCGGGACTCCCTGCTGACCATCGCCGTCGTCGCCCTGTGCCACGCGATGTCCACCATCGCCTTCCAGACCGCGGTCAACAACCGCATCATCACCCCGGGCATCATGGGTTTCGGGTCCCTCTACACCGCCATCCAGACCGGATTCGTCTACCTCTTCGGCATCGCCGGAGTGACCATGCTGGTGGGCGTCCCGCAGTTCTTCCTCCAGATGGCGGTCATGATGCTGCTGGCTACTGTGCTGTACACCTGGCTGCTGTCCGGCAGGTTCTCCAACATCCACATCATGCTGCTGGTCGGTGTGGTGCTCGGCGGCACGCTGGGCTCGCTGTCCGCCTTCATGCAACGCATGCTCACCCCCTCCGAGTTCGACGTGCTCACCGCCCGGCTCTTCGGCAACATCTCCAACGCCCGGGCCGAGTACCTGCCCTATGCCATCCCGATCGCGCTGGCCGTCGCCGTCGTGCTCTGGCTCTGGGCACCGAAGCTCAACGTCATCGCCCTGGGGCGGGACAACGCCACCAACCTCGGGCTGGACCACAAGCGGGAGGTCATCAAGATCCTGCTGCTGGTCTCGATCCTGGTCTCCATGGCCACCGCGCTGGTGGGACCCATGATGTTCCTGGGCTTCCTCACCGCGGCGCTGGCCTATCAGTTCGGCGACACCTACTCCCACCGGCTGCTGTTCCCCATGGGATTCCTCTTCGGCTACGCCGTCCTCTCAGCCAGCTACTTCGTGCTGCGCCACGTCTGGGACGCCGGGGGAGCGGTGACCGTCATCGTGGAGCTCGTCGGCGGGCTCGTGTTCCTGTTCTTCCTCCTGCGAAAGGGCCGCCTGTGATCACCCTGACCGACGTCAGCAAGGACTACTCCTCGACCGTGTCGATCGGACCGGTCAGCGTCGACATCGACTCCGGCGGCGTCACCGCACTGGTGGGCCCGAACGGGGCGGGGAAGTCCACGATCCTCACCATGATCGGCCGCCTGCTGAGCCTGGATGCGGGCAGCATCGAAGTGGCCGGGCACGACGTCGTGAACACGCCCTCCAAGGCCATCGCGAAGATCATCTCGATCCTGCGCCAGGAGAATCACTTCGTCACCCGGCTCACCGTGCGTCAGCTGGTCAGCTTCGGGCGCTTCCCCTATTCGAAGGGGCGGCTCACCCTGGGGGACGAGAAGTACATCTCCGAGGCGATCGACTTCCTGGACCTGACCGACCTGGAGGACCGCTACCTGGACCAGCTCTCCGGCGGGCAGCGGCAGCGTGCCTATGTGGCGATGGTGCTGGCGCAGAACACTGAGTACGTGCTGCTGGACGAACCGCTGAACAACCTGGACATGCAGCACGCGGTGGCGATGATGAAGCAGCTCCGGCGTGCCGCCGACGAGCTGGGCCGCACCGTGGTGATCGTGCTGCATGACATCAATTTCGCCGCGCACTATTCGGACCGGATCCTGGCCATGAAGAACGGTCAGGTCGTGGAGCACGGCGCCCCAGCCGAGATCATGCGCGACGAGGTCCTCAGCCGGGTCTTCAACACCGACGTGCAGGTGATCGAGGGGCCGAACGGACCGCTGGCGGTGTACTACTGAGAGGGGAAGCCCGGTCTGCCCCACCGAACAGCCGCCAATGACCACCCCAGCACGCCGTCCACCAGGGAGGGCACTGGCCAGCCTGACCAGCATCAGTCGGAAGATCCCCCAGTGCCTGAGGCATAGTCCGTGAACACTCGGTGACAGCCCGCTTCCTCGAGTGCTCGGATCTGCGCCGCTGGATCCCGATCAGCCGGTGAGACGAGGGCGTGTCGCGGGTGGCCACCAGACGCGGCCGCGAACGGCCGTCATCGACCGACATCGTGAAGTCGACAGCATGGGCGGCCCCACGGAGTGTGGAGCGAAGGGGACACTGCCTCGACGCGAGACAGTCTGTTAGCGTCTCGGCATGGGACATGTTGATATCCCATCCGGCGGTCCCTTCACGGACTCCGTCGATGCCTTCCACATCGCCCGTCTCCGCCGCGAGACATCTCAAGCGATCGAGGGCTGGGTGTCGGACCTGCGGAACGGCCGAGCACAGGGCTTCTGCCTCCCGACAGGGGACCCAGAACAATCGATCCCCCACGAGGCCTGAGAAGGCCTCCGGTGAGGCGAGTGCCATGAGATGCCGACCGCTATCGGCCGCTCATGACTGGGGCGTGCCGGTGCATTCACAGGAGGCGAGGATGTCTGAACGACACGTTGGTCAGGGCGAACATCTCGAGAGTCTGGTCGAGGACTACATCGCGCTGTGCAATCGAGCGATGAACGAGAACTGGCACTCGTTCTCGTATCGGCAGGCGAAACGGTTGAACCGGCTCCTATGGGGCGGGTCCAACTTCCGCACGGTCGTCTATGGTGACGACCCATCCGAGGTCGTCGAGGCGTTCACCATCCACTTCGATCCGGACGAGCAAGCCTTGAGTCTCCTTCCTCCTGGCGATCACGACATCGCCTTCGCTTGGAAGGTCTCGGTCGCCTATCTGCGCGATGTCGTCCAGGAACGGCCCGAGTGGTACGTGGCTCATCCGATGATGCTGGACTGGATCTGGATGAAGGACTACGCAAGCGATGAGATCGGCCGCATCGACGGACGATCCTTCGTGGCGGGAGCGGCTCTCGGAGCTGCCGCTGCTTTCGCATCCGTGGCCGTCTCTCGCGCGAGAGGACGTGGCGCGTGATCTGATTCAGGGCCCGCGCGTGATGCGCATCTCGCGCACCTGGCCCTCGATGTCGGTTGTGCCGGGTCGTTTCTGATCAGGCCGCACCGACTTCATAGACGTGGGGCGGTCGTCTCACCGGTCCTTGGTGAAGGCGACTGACTGGGTGCCGTCGCGGAGAACGACTCTCCTGGCTCCGAAAAAACCTGCCGTCACATCTACAGTCACAGGTTGAGCGTGGTTCGCCCGGAGCCGTGTGGTTCCCCAGAAGAGGTTGCGTTCGTCGGCGACATCGTTGTCTATGATGAGCCGTACTCGGTACCAGAACAGTGCTCCCTGGTCGACCTCCACCACTAAGTTCAGGCCGTGAGGGTTCAGTGTGAACTGCTTCATTCAGGCTCCTCCTGCCGTCGGATTTGGTGAACCTCGGACTCGCCGATCACAACGTCTCCGCTCCTACTGTATAGAGCTGCTGACTGCCATTCTGGGCGCCGCTAGTGGTAGAAGGGCATCTCTTGATTCGCCTCGACCTGAACAGCGTCGAGACGTGGTTCGGTCAGTAGCGAGTCGATGGCCCTCTGTCCGCCCGCGATACCGGCCCAATGGGGATCGACGTCCTGGGTGATGCACGAGGTGCGATTCGTCGGCCAGATGAACGCAGGCGGCGGCATGGCGCGATCCGTCTGTGCCTGCCAAGAGTCTCCGATCCTCCCGGAGACCGGCGACGGCGGGGGTGTGCCGGCCTTCATTCAGCGGAGCGGAGTCAGCCCCATCCCCACGTCTTCCGGCCCCACAGGTCGACATCGCCTCTGCCTCGACGCGAGGAGGCAGTCGGCAGATAGAGAAGCCTCATAGAGACACTCCCTCGGGCGGGCGCACCGAAGTCATGACCATCGGCAGGGGCGCCCGAGCAGAGGCGCGTCCTAGGGTGAAGGAGTGAACAGCTACGCCCGTGACGGGGCTCCCCGGACTTCGACGATCGACGACCCACCCTCTGTGGAGGGATCAGCGGCCGGCCCCAGCGCGTTGTCCCTGCGCCCGCCGGAGAATCAGGTGGAGAAGCGCGCCATCGGGTGGTGGATGCTGCAGTCTCTGGTGCTGGCCGTGCCGATCCTCGCCGCCGCCATCGTGGCCTACGTGTGGTGGGATGCCGCCCGTCCCTGGCTGATCCTGGTGGTCCTGGCCGCAGCTCTCCTGCTCATCGTCGGAGTGGCAGTGGAGCCATTCTGGCGGTACCGGGTCCACCGTTGGGAGACCACCCAGGATGCGGTCTATGCTCGAAGCGGCTGGTTGGTGAGGGAATGGCGAGCCGCGCCGCTGGCCCGCGTGCAGACCGTGGACGCCCTGCGCGGACCGCTCGAGCAGCTGTTGGGACTGTCCACGCTGCGAGTCACCACAGCCTCGTCCTACGGGGCCATAGACATCGGCGGCCTTGATCAGAGGACAGCGGCCCGTCTGGCGGAAGAGCTGACCGAGGCCACTCAGCAGATCCCCGGGGACGGCACATGAGCCTGTCGCCGCCTCACCCAGCCGAAGTCCAGGCCTCCCGCGATGCTCCAGCGACGACCTGGCATCGGCTCAGTGTCCGCATCATCTGGGTCGACCTGGTCATCAGCATCGTGTCGATCGTGCCGCCGATGGTGGCGATCTGGGGCTTCGGGATCGATGCCTCCGCCGGGCAGATCTGGCCGCTGATAGCTCTGGCGGCGTTCGGGGTCCTGGGTGCCGTCTCCGATGGGCTGCGGTGGGTCTTCACACGCTTTCGGGTGACGCCGACCTACGTCGAGCTCAAGACCGGAGTCTTCCTGCGGCGGCATCGCTCGATCCAACGAGACCGCATCCGCAGCGTGGATGTCGAAGCGAAGCTGCGTCACCGGCTGGCGAGGATGCGGGTGGTCAACATCGGGGCCGGCCAGCAAGCCTCAGCGGGGGAGTCCGCGCTGTCTTTGGACGCCCTCAGCGCTGAGGATGCGCGAAGGCTTCAGCACAGTCTGCTGAGCGAGGGTGAAAGACCCACAGAAGTCCTTGAAACGTCAGTGGACTCGGAACTCTCCTCACAGCACCGCCGGACGACGCCGCGGGACGGGGTCGGTCATGAGAGCCCGGGAGCTGCTCCCGAAGCAGATGAGCCGCTGAGAATCTTCGCTCGGTTCGAACCGAGCTGGTGCATCTACAACATGTTCACCATCTGGGCCTACGTCCTGGCTCTGGGGCTGGGCTGGGGTGCCCTCTGGCTGCTGAGCACTGTCGGTGTGGACCTCTACGGCTTCGTCGTCGGGCTGCTCGACTGGGAGTCGATCGGCTGGGTCGGCACAGCACTCATCGCCGTGGTCGTCGTCGGAGCGCTCGGGGCCGTTGGTCTCGGCATCAACTACTTCGCCGAGAACTGGAACTTCGAACTGGCTCGGATCCGCAGCAGAGACGGCACCATGCTGCGGACCCGAAAAGGCCTGTTCACCACTCGGGAGGTCAACCGTGATGAGAATCGGATTCGCGGCGCCCAGATCTCGGAACCGGTGCTGTGGCGCTGGATGGGCGTGAGCGACACCAGTGTGCTCACCACCGGGCTCGATGTGTGGTCGATGTCAGAACCCGCGGCGATTCTGCCCCGCGGTCCGATCTCCCGCACCAGAGAAGTCGCTGGACAGGTGCTCGGCGACCCGGAGAACCCCTTCCACGCGCACCTGAGGCCCCATCCCTGGAGAGCGCTGCGACGTCGACTGTGGTGGGCTGGCGGGCTCACCGTCGGCCTCGGTGCGCTGCTGATCTGGCTCGCGGTCAGCGACGTGCTCCCCTACGAGGTGATCTGGGCGACGGCGGCCTTCGGTCCGGCGAGCCTGCTGGCGGCGGTCATCGCCTACCGAGCACTGGGGCACACGATCACAGACCGCTATGTCATCACTCGCTCAGGACTGCTGAGCCGAGCGACCACCGTCCTCCAGCGCTCATCGGTGAGCACCATAGTGATCCGGGAATCACTGCTTCAGCGGCGGCTGAATCTGCGCACGGTCTCCACGATGACCGCGGCGGGACAGGGCGGCTACGACACCCCGGACATCGAACGGCGGCAGAGCCTGGAGTTCGCAGTGCAGGCGGCCCCGGGGCTCCTCGACCCCTTTCTCGTGCCAGACCGCTAGCCTGCTGGTCAGGCCTTGGGGAGGGGCGGGTAGTCCTGAGGCGTGATGAGATCGGCGATGGCGGCGCCGGCGGCGGTCTCACTACGGGCTCAGCCACTCCAGCGGGACCATGATCATCTCGGGGAAGAGCCCCATGAGGAGCACCAGCGAGGTCTGCGCCAGCAGATAGGGCAGCACCGGTCTGATCACCTGGTCGATCTTCACCTTCCCCACCGCGCAGGCCACATTGAGTGAGGGTCCCACCGGCGGGGTGATGAGCCCGATGACGTTGGCGAGGGTGAAGATGATGCCGAAGTAGACCAGATCGACGTCGGCGGCCTCCAGCAGCGGCACCACGATCGGGGTGACGATGAGGATCGTCGGAATGACGTCCAGCACGGTGCCGATGAGGATGACGAACAGCATCAGGCTGATGACCAGCAGCGTCGGGTTGTCGGCCAGCCCGCTGAAGGTGTCTGTGATGATGTCGGGCAGGCCGGAGATCGTCATGTAGTAGGCGAGCACCTGCGCGGCGGCGGCGAGAAACATCACGACCGCGGACATCTTGGCTGTGGAGCGCAGGGCTTCGAACAGGGTCCTGATGGAGAGCTCGCGGTAGATCACTCCACCCACGATCGTCGCGTAGACGACGGCGACCACGCCGGCCTCGGTGGCGGTGAACACGCCTCCGCGGAGCCCCACGAGGATGATCACCGGGAGCAGGAGCGCCCAGAACGCCCCCAAGGCGAGTTTGGACAGTTCGGTGAAGGTGGGCGGCTCCGTCGGCGCCTCCTGCACGTTCTCCTTCGTGCGGGAGATGACGAACCACACTGCGCACATGGTCAGCGTCAGGTACAGCGCGGGGGCGAGACCGCCGAGGAACAGCGATTGGATCGACACCCCCGCAGTGGCGCCATAGACGATGAGCGGGACCGAGGGCGGCATGACGGGGGTGACGAGGTTCGCACTCGCCGTCAGGGCTGTCGACCTCGCCCGGTCGTATCCAGCCTTGGCCATCATGGGGATGAGGATGGCACCGAGCGCCGCGGTGCTGGCGACGGCTGAACCCACCAGGCTTCCGAACAGGAGACAGGCGATGATCGTGACGTAGCCGAGCCCGCCGCGGACCCGGCCCACCGTGGCCTTGCAGAGGTCGATGATGCGGTGGGTGAGTCCGCCGCGATTCATGAGCTCGCCGGTCAGGATGAAGAACGGCAGAGCCATCATGGCGATGGAGTCGGTGCCTCGCATGAGCTGGGCCGCCATGACTTGCGAGTCTGCGGCGCTGCCCAGCTGCATGCCGGTGACCATCGCGCAGAAGAGCAGGGCGAAGGCGATGGGGACTCCGATGGCGATGGCACCGAAGAGGTACCCGAACATCTGTGCCAGAGCAGGCATGGAACTCCTTGTCCTAGTTCGCCGCCTGCCGGAGCAGGTCGGTGTCGTCATCGGGGATGGCCAGAAGCTCAGCGACGGTCAGCTTGAAGGCGAACAGTCTGAGGATGTTCATCAGCGCCATCAGGGAGATGGCAAGACCTGTGATGAGCCCGATGGCGTAGATCAGCGGCCGGGGATACTGGGTCGCGACCCAGCGATCGCCCATGCTCTGCACCACCAGGTCCCAGCTGCCGCTGACCAGGAGCACCATGACCCAGATGATGATCAGCTGCACGATGGTGTACAGGGTCTTCTGTGCGGGGAGGGGCACGCGTTCCAACAGGGTGTGCATGCCCAGATGCCGGTTCTCTCTGAACGCCCCCACGGCGCCGAGATAGACCAGATAGATGAAGCACAGCCGGGCGATCTCTTCTGACCAGACCAGTCCGGAATCGAAGAGATACCGCAGTGCCATGTTCAGGAAGACGAAGAGGACCATAGAGATCAGGAAGATCACCATCATGATCTCGATCGCGCGGAAGAGGGTGCTCATCGCGCGTTCTGTGGCGGCTCTGAAGGTCATGGGCTCACTCCACCGCCTCGATCTCGTGGACCAGGTCCTCGGCCCACTCGTGCTCGTCGTAGAGGTCCTCGTAGAGAGGTGCGAGTCTGTCGATCATCTGCTCCCGTTCCTCCTCGGTGGGTTGGGTGACGGTGACGCCGTTCTCCTCCAGGAACTCGACCTCGTCCTCGATGCCGTCGAGATAGTTCTGCCACGCGGCCGCGGCCGTGTCGGCGGCGCCCTCCCTCACGATCTCCCGGTGATCGGGCGAGAGCTCCTCCAGGAAATGGTCGTTCGTGACGAAGGGCAGCACCGCGGTGATGTGGTTCGTCTCGTAGACGTAGTCCTGGACCTCGTAGAGTGCCTCGCCGATGAGAGTGACCATTCCGTTGTCCTGCCCGTCGACCACACCGGTCTCCAAGGCCGTAAAGAGGTCCCCCAACGGGATGACCTGAGGGTTGGCCCCGAAGAGCTCAGCGATCTCGAGGTGGATCGGGTTCCCGGGCATGCGGATCCGTTGACCGGCGAAGTCCTCGACGGACTCCAGCGGCCGGTTCGAGGAGAACGTCCTGGCGCTGTTCGGCCCCCAGGCCAGGACCTGAGTGGAGGAGAACTGGTCGTGAAAGTCCTCCGCGAGGTCTGTCGCCACGTCCGACGTCGTCCAGACGGTCTGGGCGTGCTCGAGATCCCGGTAGAGGAAGGGCCAGTCGGAGATCAGCATGGTGGGATACTCCTGGTTCATCCCGGAGCCGATGATGGCCGCGTCGATGGAGCCGTTCCGGACGCTGTCCCACAGCTCATCCTCGCTGCCCAGCGTTCCCCCGTGGAAGGTGTCGACCTGGAGTGCGCCTCCCGAGCGTTCCTCCACCTGGGCGGCGAACACCTCGTCCACCGCCTGGGACATCGGGTGGTCGATGTCCCACACATTGGCGAGGGTGATGGTGGTGGTCTCGTCGTCCCCTCCGCCGCAGGCTGCGAGGGGTACGACGATCGCCAGCACAGCCATCGCGGATGCTGACTTCTTCATGGTGGCTCCTCTATGTCTGACGGGCCGGGGCTGTCACTGGATCCGAAGCATGACTTTGCTGGAGGCCACTGCGGGATCCAGCGCGGTTTCGAAAGCCCGATGCGCCTCCGAGAGGTCGAATTCATGGGTCATGAGCGGGTCCACATCGAGGCCGTCACCCAACAGCTCGATCGCGTCTGGCATCTCGTCGCGGAAGCGGAAGGAACCGATCCAGGTGATCTCCCGGGAGATCAGATCGCCGAGCACTGCGGGGGCGGGGTTCTTGGGGAGGTTGCCCACCTGGACCAGGGTTCCTCCTCGTGAGGTGCCTGCGAGGGCGCCTTCGAGCGCCGCAGGTGCGCCGGAGGCCTCGAAGACGACCGGAGCCTCTGGCGCCGAGAGCCCCTGGGAGAGGTCGATGAGCTCGTCGGCACCCATCTGTGATGCCAGGGCGAGACTCGAGGAGGAGATGTCCGCGGCGACGACGCGCCCAGCTCCTTGTCTGGTCAACGCCGCGATGAGGAGCAGGCCGATCGGGCCACAGCCGTTGACGACCACGTCGGCCGATTCAAAGAGGGCTCCGGAGGCCTCGCGCGCCCGATTGATTGCGTGCAGGGCCACGGCCAGCGGCTCTGCCAGAGCGCCTCGCCGGGTGTCGACCGAGTGCGGGAGCGGCAGCGCCTGATCGGCGGGCACGCTCAGCAGCTGACGGAAGCCTCCGTCGGTGTGGGGATCATGGGCCGCCGAGCCCAGGTAGCGGAGTTCGGGGTGCAGGTTGCTGCGGTGCGCCCACACGTCATCGAGCTCGACCCCGTGCGGCAGGGACGCCGGCATCACGGCCACGCACTGGCCATCCAGCGAGGGCGGCACGTCCTGCCCTCGAGCCACCACGCGCCCGGCGACTTCATGGCCCAGCACCAGGGGGTGCCGCAGGACGGCTGTACCTGAGGCGCCCCGAGAGAAGTAGGACAGGTCAGATCCGCAGATCCCGCCCCACTCCACAGCGATCAGCACGTCTCCGGGGCCCGGAGTGGGAGAGGGACGCTCGTCGATGCGCAGGTCCTGGGTGCCGTGTACGACTGCTGCTTTCACGTGGCTCCTCTGTGCTTTGATGCGGGTGGGGTCGTCTCGTGCCGCTCTGCATGGCTGCGAGACTCATCTTCGAACTTGTATTCAAGCACTAGTATGGAAGAATGATGTGACGTGAGTCATCGGGATGTCAAGTCGGCTGGGAGGACATGGGCGAGTGCTGGTGAGTCGTAGACTGTGGCAATGGTGAAGCAGGGTATGAGTCGGTCTGAGCGACATCACGTGTACGACCAGATCCGCGGCAGGATCATCGATCTGGAGCTGCTTCCAGGGACGGCGATCTCCGAGAATGAGCTGGCCCGTGCGCTGGGGGTCTCCCGCACCCCGATCCGCGAGGCGCTCCTCCTGCTGACCAAGGAGAGCCTCGTCGAGGTCTTCCCGAAGGTCGGGACCTTCGTCTCTCGGGTCGATCCGCGCCGAGTGGCGGAGGCCCAGTTCCTGAGAGAGGCCGTGGAGTTGGCCTCCCTCCGGACTCTCGTCGAGCCTTTCGACGACAGCGTGCTGGAGCGCCTGCGGCAGAACCTTGCGGACCAGTCGGACGTCGGAGGAGATGTGCGGCGCTTCTTCGTGCTGGATGAGGAGTTTCACCGCGGACTCATGGCTCTGGCCGGCCATGAAGGCTCCTGGTCCACCGTGGCGAGCGCCAAGGGGCACCTGGATCGGGCCCGCATGCTGGGGATCCAGGAGATGCCACGGGTCGACTCCTTCGTCGAGGAGCACCGGTCGATATTCGATGCAGTGGTGGCCGGCCGGTTCGAGGAGGCGGGGCGACGACTGGCTGCTCATCTGCGCGTGGTGTTCGACGACATTGAGACGATCCGCGCGAAGTCTCCGGAGCTCTTCGTCGGGGACAGCACAGCCCGTCCGGTGCGGCGTCCCGCGTACGTCTGGGAGTCTCCCCAGGACTGATTCCTGCCTTCCTCCCCGGGAGGGATCGCCTTGACACGCCTGGTATACAAGTGCTGACATACAAGGCATCGGCGGCCTCTCGCCGACGATCCCCTGCCCCTATGAGGAGTTGAAGCATGAGAATCATCGACGCCAGGGTGGCGGTCAGTTCCCCCGGTCGGAACTACGTCACGCTGATCGTGGAGACCGAGGACGGGCTGACCGGCATCGGTGACGCCACGCTCAACGGCCGGGAGCTCGCGGTCGCCTCCTACCTGAGGGACCACGTGTGCCCGCTGCTGATCGGGCGGGACGCGCGCCGCATCGAGGACACCTGGCAGTACCTGTACCGAGGGGCCTATTGGCGGCGTGGCCCGGTGACGATGACCGCCGTCGCCGCCGTCGACGTGGCCCTGTGGGACATTAAGGGCAAGGCCGCCGACATGCCCGTCTACCAGCTGCTCGGGGGTGCGGCACGGGACGGCGTCATGCTCTACACCCACGCCAGCGGGGAGACTCTGGCCGACCTCCACGAAGACTTCCAAGCCCATCTGGACCAGGGCTTCAAAGCCATCCGCGTCCAGTCGGCGATCCCCGGGCTGGAGAAGACCTACGGCATCCCTGCTCCGGGCGGAGAGGTCTATGAGCCGGCGAGCGGAAGCCGCCCTCAGGAGGATCGTTGGGACACGGCTCCCTATCTGGACTTCGCGCCGCAGATGGTGGCCTCCATCCGTGAGGAGTTCGGCTACGGGACCCACCTGCTCCACGATGTCCACCACCGGCTGAGTCCCATCGAGGCGGCTCGTCTGGGCAAGGCGCTGGAGCCCCACCGGATGCTCTGGATCGAGGACCCTACACCGGCAGAGGACCAGAGCGCCTTCCGCACCATCCGGCAGCACACGACGACGCCGCTGGCCGTGGGAGAGGTCTTCAACTCCATCTGGGACTGCCAGCAGCTGATCACCGAGCGCCTCATCGACTACATCCGGGCCTCCGTCTCACACGCCGGAGGCATCACCCACCTGCGCAGGATCTTCGCCCTGGCCGACCTCTACGGGGTCAGATCCGGCTCCCACGGAGCCGGAGACCTCTCCCCGGCCTCGTTCGCAGCCGCATTGCACGTCGACATGAGCATCCCGAACTTCGGTGTCCAGGAATATATGGGGCATCGGCCCCCGGCGGATGAGGTCTTCTCGGTCTCCTACTCGATCTCCGAGGGGCACGCGCACCCCGGGGACGTGCCGGGCATCGGGGTCACCTTCGACGAGGAGGCCGCCGCGCGGCATCCCTACGACCCGAAGTATCTGCCGATCAATCGTCGACTGGACGGGACGGTGCACGACTGGTGAGCGACATGACAGCAGCTGCGCCCGGCGGCCGGAGGCATTATGACGTCGTCGTCCTCGGCGAGGTCCTGGTGGAGGTGGCCACGGAGGCTGCCTTCGACGACGGCGTGGAGGCCCGCCTGGGCGTCTCCGGCGACGCCCTGAACGTGGCGGCCGCTGCGGCGGCGGCCGGTGCTGAGGTCGGGCTCATCTCAGTCCTGAGTGAGGATGAGCTCGGGCAGGCCGTGCGGCGCAGGATCGAAGAGCTCGGCGTCTCCACAGACCTGCTGTGCCAGCGGCCGGGACAGCAGGGGGCATACTTCGTCCACAGCGATCCTGAAGGGAATCGAGAGTTCTCCTACGCCCGCTCGCACAGCGTCGGGTCGACGCTCTCGCCCGAAGACCTCGACCTGGAGGTCCTTCGGAACGCGGGGGCGGTGATCGCCAGCGGCATCACAGCAGCGATCTCCGACACGGCGGCGCAGGCCGTCGACGTCGCGGCTGCCGCCGCCCGGCGATTCGTCTACGACCCGAACCACCGTCCCCGGCTGAGCAGCTTGGAGGATGCGCGGCGACGGCTCCGGGAGCTCGCCCCGCTCAGCTGGCTGGTCACCCCCTCCTCTCCAGGTGAGACCTCGGATCTGCTCGACGCCGAGTCCCCCGACGACGCGGCACGCGCCCTGACCTCGATGGGTGCGAGCAACGTCGCGGTCACCTGTGGTGCCGACGGAATCCACCTGCTCCATGACGGAGAAACGCGGTGGATCTCCTCTGTTCCGGCTCCTCACGTCATCGATCAGACAGGAGCCGGTGATGCGTTCCTCGGGTCCACCACGGCACGTGCTGTGCTGGGGGACGCCCTCCCCGACGCGGTTCGCTGGGGTGCCGCCGTCGCGTCCCTGGTGGTGGGTGGCCGAGGCGGGACCGGATTCGTCCCCACGGCCGCTCAGACCCGGGAGCACCTCCGCACTGCGCCGATCACTGAGGAAGGAGCCCCATGATGCCGCGGCTCAGTCGTTCCGCCGCCCGGGAGGAAGGTCTCCTGCCCTTCACACCTGATGCCGCAGGCGTCCAGGAGCAGCAGAGCCTGCGGATCGTCCATCTCGGGTTCGGGGCGTTCGCCCGTGCCCACACTGCCCTGTACACCGAACTGGCCGAGCTGCGCTCGCAGGACCCGAGTCAGCAGTGGCGGATCGTCGGAGTCACCCAGCGGTCCAACACCGTCGCCGAGCAGCTGAACCCGCAGGACGGGCTCTACAGCGTGGTCGACGTCGGCCCCGGCGCCGCCGGAGTCCAGCTGGTGACCTGCGTCGACGAGGTGCTCTCCGGCCCGGACGAGTCCGATGCGGTGGTCGCTCTGATCGCCGATCCGCAGACGCGGATCGTGAGCCTGACGATCACGGAGAAGGGCTATCGCCTCGACGCCGCGGGGCACGGGATCGACCGCGCCGACCCGGAGATCCAGGCTGACCTGGCTGGTCGCGCCCCTGGGACCGCCGTCGGGCAGATCGTCCGGGGGCTGCAGCTGCGCCACCGGCGCGATGCCGGGCCACTGGCTGTGCTGTCCTGCGACAATCTCCCTGGGAATGGGGAGCTGACGCGTGAGGCCGTGCGTTCGTTCATCCGGGCCCTGCCCGAGGACGGGACTGAGGAGCTCTTGGCCTGGGTCCAGGATTCGGTGAGCTTCCCCAACACGATGGTGGACCGGATGGTGCCTCAGCCGACGGCCGAGACCGTGGAGCAGGCGGCTCGGGCCCTCGGCTTCACCGATGAAGGTGCCGTGCCCGGTGAGCATTTCACCCAATGGGTCATCGAGGACGACTTCCCCGGTGGGAGGCCGCAGTGGGAGCTCGCCGGAGCCACGTTCAGTGATCAGGTGAGGCAGTGGGAGGACATCAAGCTGCGGATGCTCAATGCCGGCCATACCCTGCTGGCCTCCCTGGGGCTGTGCGTCGGGGCGCCGACGATCAACGATGCCGTTCAGGAAGAGGCCTTCGCTCGTGCCTGCCGCGAGATGTATCGGCTGGAGGTCCTGCCCACACTGGAGCTCCCGCAGGGCGTCGACGGAGAGGCCTACGGCGAGGAGGTGCTCCGCCGGTTCGCGAACGAGTCGCTGGGCCACACGACGGCCAAGGTCGGCTCCGACGGTTCCTTGAAGATCGGCCCCCGCCTGGGCGAGACCATCACACGGTGCCTGGACAGCGGCCTGACACCGCAGTGGGCGTCGTTGGCAGTGGCTGCCTGGGTCCACCACGTCCTCCATGGCCGCGAAGAGGATGTCGCGGACCCGCTCGCCGATCAGATGCGTCGGCAGGGTCTGTCGGCAGAGGGCGCTGAGGGCTCCGTCTCGGAGGTCCTCCGGATCGCGGGTTTGTTCGAGGACCTGCAGGCGCGGGATGAGCTGCTGCGCGTCATCGTCGAATGGGCGAGGATCCTGCGCACGGGTGACGAGGCCCTGAGATCCGAGATCATACGCCGGTCAGAGGAGAGGAGCAGCGCTGATGGTTGAGAACACTCGAGAGGTCCTGGCGGCGTCGCCGGTGATCCCCGTGGTGACGATCGACGACGTCGAGGCGGCGGTGCCTGTGGCGCAGGCGCTGGTGGACGGAGGTGTGCCGATCATCGAGGTCACTCTGCGCACACCCCAGGGACTTGAGGCCCTGCGCCGCATCGCGGCGGAGGTGCCCACCATGCTGGTGGGGGCCGGCACGGTCCTGAATCCGCAGCAGGCGGAGGATGCGCTGGAGGCCGGGGCGGAGTTTCTGGTGACTCCCGGTCTCTCACAGAGTCTCCTGGCTTGGATCCCCAGTTCCGGTGTCCCGTGCCTGCCCGGCGTCTCCACCCTGGGTCAGGTGATGGACGCGCTGGACGCCGGGATCACCGAGCTCAAGTTCTTCCCGGCGGAGGCCGCCGGCGGTGTGCCCTATCTCAAAGCCGTGGCCGGGCCCGTGCCCGGGGTCACCTTCTGCCCCACCGGCGGGATCGGCCTGGGCAACGTGCGGGAGTATCTCCAGCTGAAGAACGTCGCCTGCGTCGGAGGCAGCTGGCTGACACCGCAGGCCGCGCTCGCCGCAGGGGACTGGGATGATATCAGGCGTCGAGCAGCCGAGGCCGCCAAGCTCGGCGGCTGAGATCCTGGGCCGGAGCGGTCGTGCTGGCAGGCAGCTATCTGCTCGCGGTGTGGACGCCACAGGGCCAGGCCCTGGAGAACGCCGCGCTGCGCGGTGCGGACCAGGTCAGCGGCCAGGACTTCGTCAGCGCCAACGTGGAACTGCACGCCATCACCATGGTCTCTCTCGCGGCGCTGACGCTCCTTGTGGCGACGATCGCGCTGGTGCGGAGGAGGGTGGACCTGGCGGTCGCGGGTGCCGGGCTGATCGTCCTGAGCCAGGCGATCACACAGCTCTTGAAGCGGTTCATCCTGCCTCGGCCAGAACTGGTGGACGCCGCCGGCCATGCGCACAACAGTTTTCCCAGCGGCCACACCACCATCGCGCTCACGGTGATCTTCGCGCTCATCCTTGTCGTGCCCTACCGGATGCGCGGGATCATGATGTTCTTCGCCGCGCCGTGGGCCCTCAGCATCGGCGCGTACACCATCACCGCCCAGTGGCACAGGTTCAGCGACACCCTCGGTGCCATGGCGGTCGCACTGATATGTGCCTGCCTGTCTTCGTGGTGGCTTGCCCGCCGCGGCCGCGTGGTCCGATACCGAGGCAGGACGTTCCGCGGACGTGTCATCCTCGCCGTCCTGATCATGGGGTTGACCGCGCTGACCCTGGCGATGGGCGGACTCCTCTGGGGCGCAGGATTCAGCCGCGGCATCGACTTCTCCGCACCCGACGAGGTGTGGGACTACAACGCCTACTTGGGGGCGAGTGTGCTGTCGCTCGGCTTCGCGGGACTCTCCATCCTCTCCTTCTGGGGGTTGTGGCACCGACGTGACGTCGCACCTGCGGTGCGCTCCGCAGGGGCCGACACGGACTCGCGGTGAGCGTGAGCGCCCCGAGGGTCGCCAGATAGAGACCGACGGGGTGGATCCCATGATTCTGGACCAGCCAGGTCGCGGCGAACAGGGGGCAGCGCGGCCCCGAGCAGGTGTAGTAGTGCACACCGGAGCCGGTGTACCGGGTGGTGGTGGGGAAGAGCCCCATCCGGGTCATGCCGACACTGAGGAAGAGCAGCATCTGCCACAGGTTGAGATCCTCACCGGTTCCCATGGACCCGGCATTGAGTCAGACGCCGAAGGAGGCGCCGATGACGGCCCTTGGAGCCTCACTGTGCTTCGCAGCTGCCGATGATGCCATTGGCTTCCCACCACTTGACCCCAGTGCCGGCAGCGGCGCAGTCTTCGAGCTTGCTCGCGTTCCAGTCGGCCCACCAGCCGTAGGCCTGAGTGGTGACGGTCCCTATGGGGTTCTTGAGGATCGAGGTGACGTCACCGGTCGTCTGACTCACGAGCCTGTAGTCATCGATGAGACCGTCGACAGCGCAGGAGTCAGCCCAGACATGTGCTTCACTCGCGGCCACTTGTTCCCGGTCACTGACTCCATGGCAGCTCGACGCGGAAGCAGCAGGAGCTGAAAGCGCGATTCCCGATGACATCATCCCGAGGGCGGCGAACGTGCAAGCAAGACGTGCTGGAGTTTTCATGAGCGGGAGCTCCTCTCGTGTCGACACAGGCATCAAGCGGGAATGTTCCTGTCACAAGACTTGTCCCGGAAAATACACGTCGACTCGACAGCGCCTGACTTGTGGCTGAACCTGTCGAGGTCAGTGTCTCCGATCCTCGGAGAGCTTGCGCGAGACGTGGAGACCCCGCCCCGCCCTGCCCAGACCAGAGACAGCGCGACCCCGGAGGAACGGTCGGAAGGCACACATTGACGCGATGTCTAGGGACAATCCCTCCGGAGTCAACGGGATGAGGCGTCGTGCTCAGCCCTCGATCGTGGCCAGGACCTCCCCGGCACCGACGGAAGCGCCCGGCTCGGCCTTGAGCCCCTTGATCTTGCCGGCCTTATGGGCCGTCAGCGGCTGTTCCATCTTCATGGCCTCGAGGACCAGGATCAGGTCGCCTTCGGCGACCTTGTCCCCGTTCTTGGCCTGCACCTTCACGATGGTGCCCTGCATGGGCGAGGTGAGCTGGTCACCGGAGGCTCCGGCGGCCGCGGTGCTGCGCGACTTGCGCCGTCGCTTCCTGCCCGCCTGGGTGGCGAGCTTCCCGGCGGCCAGCGACGCCGGGAGGCCGACGGTCACCCGCTTGCCGTTGACCTCCATGACCACCGAGGCGCGTTCCTCCTCGTGATCCGGGTCGGCGTGGGCGGAGAGCGGATTGTACGGAGGGATCGTGTTGTCGAACTCGGTCTCGATCCACCGGGTGTGCACGGAGAACGACGCCGGCGCCCTCCGGTGTCCGTGCCCGCCCTCCTCGGCCGCGAGCTCAGGGACGAAGGCCGGGTCCTCGAGGACCCGGCGGTGGAAGGGCAGCACGGTGGGCATGCCCTCGATGGTCATCTCCGCCAGCGCCCGACGCGCACGCTGGACGGCCTGGGCGCGGGTGGCGCCGGTGACGATGAGCTTGGCGACCATGGAGTCGAAGGCCCCCGAGATGGTCTCGCCGGCACGCACTCCGGAGTCGACGCGCACACCGGGCCCGGTGGGCAGGTCGAAGCGCTCGAGCTTGCCCGGGGCGGGCATGAAGTTGCGCCCGGCGTCCTCACCGTTGATGCGGAACTCGATGCTGTGACCGCGGATCTCCGGGTCGTCGTAGCCCAGCCGCTCGCCGCGGGCGATCCGGAACTGCTCACGGACCAGGTCTATGCCGGTGACCTCCTCGGAGACAGGATGCTCCACCTGCAGGCGGGTGTTGACCTCCAGGAAGCTGATCGTGCCGTCCCGGCCCACCAGGAACTCGCAGGTGCCGGCACCGGTGTAGCCCGCCTCGCGCAGGATCGCCTTGGATGCTCGGTAGAGCTGCCGGTTCTGCTGGCGGTTCAGGAATGGGGCCGGGGCCTCCTCGACCAGCTTCTGGTTGCGGCGCTGCAGGGAGCAGTCACGTGTGGAGACGACCACGACGTTGCCGTGCTCATCGGCCAGGCACTGGGTCTCCACGTGGCGCGGGGCGTCCAGGAACCGCTCGATGAAGCACTCTCCGCGGCCGAAGGCGGCGGTGGCCTCACGCACGGCGGAGTCGTAGAGCTCCACGATCTCCTCGTGCTCGCGGACCACCTTGATGCCGCGTCCGCCGCCGCCGTGGGCGGCCTTGATCGCGATGGGCAGCCCTTGCTTGTCCGCGAACTTGATGACCTCCTTGGCGGACTTCACCGGTTCCTTGGTGCCGGGTGCCATCGGTGCGCCCACCTTCTCGGCCAGCTGCCGGGCGGAGACCTTGTCGCCGAGGGTCTCGATCGCTTCCGGGGTGGGTCCGATCCAGGTCAGCCCGGCCCGGGTGACGGCGCGGGCGAAGTCGGCATTCTCGGAGAGGAACCCGTAGCCGGGGTGGACGGCGTCGGCGCCGGTGGCGCGGGCGGCCTCCAGGAGCTTCTCGACCACCAGGTAGCTGTCCGCGGCCGTGGCCCCGCCGAGGGAGTAGGCCTCGTCGGCCATGGTGACGTGCATGGCGTCGCGGTCCGGATCGGCATAGACGGCCACAGTGGACAGCCCCTCGTCGCGGGCCGCACGGATCACGCGCACCGCGATCTCGCCGCGGTTGGCGATCAGCACCTTGCTGAACTCGGTCATGGTCTCTTCTGCACTCCTGGTAGTCGGGGTGGACGCGGCAAAAACTTCAGCTGCTGGATCCGGGCTGGGGGACCGGCCCGTCCTCCAGCTGGGCACGGAGCCGGGCCAGCGCGGCGGGCGAGACGCCGATGACCGATTCCCGGTCGCCGTCGACGTGCTCGATGAACTCTGCCGCCGCACCCTCCAGAGTGAAGGCGCCGGCGCAGTTCAGGGGCTCTCCGGACTCCGCATAGGTGCGGATCTGCTCATCGGTGGGGCGGCCGAAGGTGATGCGGGTGGAGACCGTCTCTCCTGCGGCCTGCAGCTCTCCGTCATGGCCGGGCTGCTGCCCCAGCCAGCTGGAGCCGGTGGTGCGGGTGGCGCTCGCGGCGTCGACCAGCCAGTGGCCGGTGTGCAGCGTGCCGGTGGACCCGCGCATCTGCCGCCAGCGTTCCACGGCGACCTCGATCTCATAGGGCTTGCCGTAGGCGACGCCGTCGAGCTCGAAGACCGAATCGCAGCCCAGCACCAGGGCGCCGCGGGCCGCGCCTCGGGAGGCGACATCCTCGGCCTTGGTGCGGGCCAGCAGGAGGGCCTCCTCGGCGGGGGAGAGCGGCCCCAGCGCCTCCACGGCGGAGGCGACGACGGCGGGTTCGTCCACCTCGGAGACGACCACCTCGAAGTCGAGGCCGGCCGCCTCGAGGATCTGGCGGCGGCTCGGGGAGGCGGAGGCGAGGATCAGCCGGGGCGCTCGGTCACGATGTGCGCTGCTCATCGGGTCACCTCAGTCCTGCCGCGTGCTGCCAGGAATCTGTGCCCGGGCGGCCCCACAGACCCAGGTGGCGGCGGCGCTGCAGGGTGCGGTCGCGCGGGCCGGTGGTGCCGGCGCTGACGTCGGCCACCGGCTCCGCAGTGGCCAGCCGCCCGATGACGGCGGTGACCGCGGCGAGCTCCTCGATGCTCAGCGGGGTGCCGCCGACCTGCAGGACAGCCTGCTCCTGCACCGGTTCTTCGCTGCCGGGGTCCTCTGGGACGACCGTCATGCTCGGGTCTCCTTCCGCGACGTCGATGCCTGTGCGCTCCGCCCGTTCACAGCGGGATGTTTCCATGCTTCTTGGCGGGCAGCGCCTCGCGCTTGTGGTACGTCGCGCGCAGCGCCTTGGTGACCTGCCAGCGGGTCTCGGCGGGTTCGATGACGGCGTCGATGTAGCCCAGTTCGGCGGACTGGTACGGGTTGAGCAGCTCGGACTCGTAGTCGTCGATGAGCTCCTGGCGGCGGGTCTCGACGTCGCCGCCCTCCTTCTGCACGGCGGCCAGCTCCCGGCGGTGCAGGATGTTCACCGCACCCTGGGCGCCCATCACGCCGATCTGCGCAGTGGGCCAGGCCAGGTTGACGTCGGCGCCGAGCTTCTTGGAGCCCATCACGATGTAGGCGCCGCCGAAGGCCTTGCGGGTGATGACGGTGATCTTCGGGACCGTGGCCTCCGCGTAGGCATAGAGCAGCTTGGCGCCGCGGCGGATGATGCCGTTGAACTCCTGGTCGGTCCCCGGCAGGAAGCCGGGCACGTCCACCAGGGTGAGGATTGGGATGTTGAAGGCGTCGCAGAACCGCACGAAGCGGGCGGCCTTCTCGGAGGCGGCGATGTCCAGGGTCCCGGCGAGCTGCGCGGGCTGATTGGCGACCACTCCGACGCTGCGGCCCTCCACCCGACCCAGGCCGATGGTGACGTTGGGGGCGTAGAGCGCCTGGAGCTCCAGGAAGTGGCCCTCGTCGAGGATCTGCTCGATCACCACGCGCATGTCATAGGGCTGGTTGGCCGAATCGGGGATCAGCGTGTTCAGCGCCTCGTCCTCGGCCTCGATCTTGGCGCGGTCCTCGTGGGGCTCCACGGGGGCCTCGGCGAGGTTGTTCAGCGGCAGGAACTCCAGCAGCTCCTTGACGAACTCGAGGGCGTCCTCCTCGTCGGAGGCCAGGTAGGAGGCGGTGCCGGTGGTGGTGTTGTGCTGGCGAGCCCCGCCGAGGGTCTCCATGTCCACGTCTTCACCGGTGACGGACTTGATGACGTCGGGACCGGTGATGAACATGTGCGAGGACTTGTCCACCATGATCACGAAGTCGGTCAGCGCGGGGGAGTAGGCGGCGCCGCCGGCGGAGGGGCCCATGATCAGGGTGATCTGCGGGACCACGCCGGAGGAATGGACGTTGTTCCGGAAGATGTCGGCGAACATGGCCAGCGAGGCCACGCCCTCCTGTATCCGGGCGCCGCCGCCGTCGTTGATGCCGATGACCGGGCAGCCGTTGCGGGCGGCGAACTCCTGGACCTTGACGATCTTCTCGCCGTTGACCTTGGAGAGCGAGCCGCCGAAGACCGTGAAGTCCTGGGCGAAGATGGCCACCATGCGTCCGTCGATGGTGCCGTAGCCGGAGACGACGCCGTCGCCGAGGAGCTTCTTCTTCTCCATGCCGAAGGAGGTGGACCGGTGCACCGCGAGGGCGTCGAGCTCCACGAAGGAGTCGGGGTCCAGCAGCATCTCGATGCGCTCCCGGGCGGTGTGCTTGCCCCGGGCATGCTGCTTCTCCACTGCCGCCTCTCCCGCGGGGGCGTGGGTGAGGTCCCGCCGGCGGCGGAACTCGGCAAGCTTGCCGGCGGTGGTGGACTGATCGTGCTCGGCGCCGGGCTTCGGGGCGGTGCGGCCGTCGGCGTTGGCGCGGGCGTCAGTGCGGGGGGAGGTGCTCATCGTCCGTGGGGAACCCTTTTCTCCGGCGGTCGGCGGACGGCAGCGTCACAGGGTGCGCTGGTACGCGGTCGCGTCGCTGCCGGATCCTTCAGGAACTCTACAATCCAGCGGCCAGTCTAGCCCGCTCAGGTCGGCCGACGGCTGTAGGAACCCTACAAGGCTGGGCCCGGGGCGGAACGCGAGTGTGACGCAGGTGACATATGAGGGTTACCCATGAGTAGAATTGGGGGCATGACTGAGTCCGCAGCATCCACTCCCGCAGACGCCCCCGCAGACGCCCTCACCGGGATCCCCGCTGAGATCCTCGGCGACCGAGACCTGGACGGCGCCCGCGTGCTGATGTCCGGCGGCAGCCGGGGCATCGGTCACGCCATCGCCGTCGCCCTGGCCGGCCGAGGTGCACACATCGCCATGCTCGCCAAGACCGACACCCCGCACCCCAAGCTCGCCGGGACCGTGCATTCGGCGGTCTCCGACGTCGAGGCCGCAGGAGGCCGTGGACTGGCGATCGTCGGGGACCTGCGGGAGGACGCCGACGTCGTCCGTGCCGTGGAGACCACCGAGGCGGAGCTCGGCGGCGTGGACATCATCATCAACAACGCCTCGGCGATCGATCTCTCCACCATCGAGGCGTTGGACATGAAGCGCTACGACCTGATGCACGACATCAACGTCCGGGGCACCTTCCACCTCTCCAAGACCGCCATGCCGCATCTGCGTGAGGCCGCCGCCGCGGGACGGCACGCGCAGGTCCTGACCCTGTCGCCGCCGCTGACCGACGCCGAGGGTCGCCTGGATCCGCAGTGGTTCGGCCGTCATCTGGGCTACACGATGGCCAAGTACGGGATGTCGATGACCACTCTGGGGCTCTCCCAGGAACTCTCCGGGACAGGGGTGGATGTGAACTCGCTGTGGCCCGCCACGCTCATCGACACCGCCGCCATCCGTGCCATGCCCGGCGGCGAGGAGATGGTCCGCGCGGCGCGGACCCCCGCCGTCGTCGCCCACGCGGCACTGGCCCTGCTCTCGGGTGCGGCCGGACGGCGCAGCGGGGAGTTCCTCACCGATGAGCAGGTGCTCGCCGCCGCGGGGGTGGAGGACCTCTCCGACTACGCTGTGGAGCACGGGCGCGAGCTGATCCCGGACATCTTCCTCTGAGGGGCGATCTTCCGGGCATCAGGGTGGCGCAGGATCATCGGGAGGAGCGGAGTGGGAGACGGCAGCGGGCAGGACCATGATCAGGGCGCTGGAGGCAGCCCGACGGCGGCGGCACCCGCCGGTGCACGCCCCCTCGACACCGGGCCCTTCGACACTGGGCCCCTCGACGCTGGGCCCCTCGACACTGCGCGGCTGCGCGAGGAGCTGGTCAGCGCCGGGCCCTACTCCCAGCTGCGGGTGCTCGACACCGTGGACTCCACCAACCTCCAGCTCACCCGGGCCGCCGGGGAGCCCGGATTCACCGAGACATGGCCCCACCTCTCGGTGCTCACCGCAGAGGAGCAGACCGGTGCCACCGGTCGGCTCGGTCGGGGCTGGAGCTCCCCGCCGCGCACCTCATTGTCCACCTCCGTGGTGCTGCGTCCTGGACGGGACGGCGTCGACCCCACCCCCCAGCTGCCCTGGATCTCCCTGGTCGCTGGGCTCAGCCTGGTGGAGGCGCTGCGCGGCGGGCACGGGATCCCGGCTCGACTGAAGTGGCCCAACGACGTCCACGTCGCGGGGCGCAAGATCTCCGGGATCCTCTCGGTGCTGGCTCCGGTTCCTGCCGGTTCCCGAGGAGGGATCACCGTGGTGCTCGGTGTGGGGGTCAACGTGCTGCTGCAGGCTCGGGACCTGCCCACCTCGACTTCGACCTCCGTCCTCCTTGAACTGCGCCGCCTCGGGGAGGACGGCTCTGCTGAGCGCGTGCCGGGAGCACAGCAGAAGACCGACCTGATCACCGGGCTGCGCACCGAGGTGCTCGTCGGGCTGCTGGAACGCCTCGCCGCGAACCTCGCGGAGCTGGAGCGCACGGCCGCCTCCGGATCCGGCATCCGGGACAGCGGCCTGGGTGAGCGCATCCGCCGGGCCATGGACACGCTCGGCCAGGAGGTCCGGGTGGAGCTGCCCGGCGGGAGCGCTGCGCGCGGCGTCGCGGTCGGGCTCGAGCAGGACGGCTCGCTGCTGGTGGAGGTCACCCACCGCCGCTCCGGCGCCGAGGAGCCTTGGCTGCCGGCTCCCGGCCCTGCCGCGGAACGACGCCGCGGATTCTCCGCCGGAGACGTGGTCCACCTGCGACGGGCCGATGGCTGAGCCCGCAGGTAGACTGGCCCGGTGCCCGGCCCAACCCCTGCTGGCCGGTGTCTGACCTGATCAGAGCGGAGGACGAGGGCTCACGATGAAGCTGAAGCTCGTGGACGGCGAACAGGTCGTCGTGCGCACCCGCGCCCACCATCGCGCCCTGATCCCTGCGTTGCTGAACCTCCTCCTGGCCGTGACGGTGATCAGCTTCCTGCTCGGCTACGTCTCCCGCGGATCCCAGCCTGAGTTCATCCGCTACTACAGCCACATCGGGGTCTTCCTGATCTGGGTGGGCGGCGGACTGTGGCTGGTGCTCGGGACTCTCCGCCCGGTGCTGCGCTGGGCGGTGCGACTCACCTATCTGACGACCCTGCGCGTGGTGCAGAAGAACCTGCTCGGCGCGCCCCAACCGGTCGTGGTGCCGCTCGGGCTGATGTCCGAGGTGCAGCTCAAGCAGTCGCGGGTGCAGTCCATGCAGCTGGCCGGGGACCTGGTGCTCATCCACGGTGCCTATGGACAGCAGCAGCGCACCGTGCTGGAGGACATGCCCGACGTCGAGCATCTCCACACGGTCATGGCGGAGGAGCTGGCGGCCTACCGGCAGGCCGTGGCCCGGCAGTACTCCCAGCAGCCCGGGATGCAGGCTCCGCGCGGGCCGGAGAACTTCGGCCATTCGGCAGGACGGACGGTGTGAGGCATGGTTGAGCAGCACGGTGAAGGGACCCGCGCGGGGGGCGACGCTCCCAGCGAGAGCACCGGCGAAGATGCCGCCCCCTACTCCGCCGATGAGCTTTCCGCGGCGCGCTCGGACTGGTCCGACTTCCCCTCCCCACGGCCGACGACGACACCCAGCCTCCACACCGGTGAGATCACCCTGCCCCGCCCCACCGCCACAAGGCCTGCTGGTCCGCCCCCGACCGCGCCCACTCCGCAGAACCTGGACCTGGGCGATCGCCTCGACGCCGGTGCCCCGACGGCGGCGACTCCGCAGGAGGCGCAGCAGACCGGCCAAGCTGAGCAGGCTGAGCAGGTCCCTGCCGATGACGAGACTCCGGAGGGTCTCGGTGACGCCGAATACCCCGAGTGGGAGCGTGCCCCCGAGACGGCCGCCATCCCGATCCCCACGGTCGAGCAGCAGGGCTGGCACCGCAACATCCGGGATCTGGAGCATCGTCTGCTCGGCGCCGAGCGGACCCTGACCTATCGGGAGATGGCCGCCGAGCTCGGGGTCTCCACCCATGCGGCCCGCAGGCTGTGGCGCGCCCTGGGATTCCCCAACCTGGATGACGACGTCAAGGCCTTCACCGACGCCGACGTCGAAGCTCTGTCCACGATGATCGACCTGGTCCGTGAAGGACATCTCAACGAGGAGACGGCGATCTCCCTGACCCGGTCCGTGGGGCAGATGACCGATCGCATGGTGGTGTGGCAGATCGAGGCGCTGGTGGAGGACAAGATCGCCAACCAGCGACTCTCCGATGCCAAGGCCCGCACGCAGGTGGTGGAGACCCTTCCCGAGCTGATCGGACCGATCCAGCAGCTGATGGGCTACACCTGGCGCCGGCAGCTCTCCGCCGCGCTGCAGCGGCTCACCGTACGCGTGGAGTCCGGTCTGGCGGCCACCGCGCTGGGTCGGGACGGCTCCGAGCATGACTCGCCCCTGCCGCTGGCCCGTGCGGTCGGCTTCGCGGACCTGGTCTCCTACACCTCTCTCTCGCGGACCATGAACGAGCGCACGCTGGCCCACACAGTGCAACGTTTCGAGTCCACCTGTGCGGAGATCATCTCCATCGGCGGCGGCCGGCTGGTCAAGACCGTCGGGGACGAGGTGCTGTTCAACGCGGAGACCCCTGAGGCCGGAGCGGAGATCGCCCTGGCCCTGGCCGAGAGCATCGCTGCCGACGACGTCCTCCCGCAGGCGCGTGTCTCGGTGGTGTGGGGCCGGGTGCTCTCCCGCATGGGTGACATCTATGGGCCCACGGTCAACCTGGCCGCACGGCTCACCGCGCTCGCAGACCCCGGCACCATCCTGGTGGACTCCGTGACGGCTCGCTCCCTGGAGCCCGACGACGACTACCTGCTGGTCCCGCAGCCGCCGCGGATCGTGCGCGGGTTCGGGGAGGTCCAGCCGCATATGCTGCTGCGCGCCGGCGGCACCGGGATCGTGCTCGAGAACTCCTGAGCCCTCCTCAGGGGGCGGGGGCACCCGCGCGGGTGTCCTCGGGCACCACCAGAGGGGTGCCGGTGACGGGGTCCGGCACCACGCGGTTGGGCAGCTCGAACACCTCTCGCACCAGCTCGGTGGTCAGCACCCGCTGGGGGTCTCCTTCGGCCACAATCTTCCCCTGGCGCATCACCACCAGCCGGTCGGCGTAGCGGGCGGCCTGGTTGAGGTCGTGCAGGACCACGACGATCGTCCGGCCCTGCAGATGCAGGGCGTGCAGGACGTTGAGCACCTCGAGCTGGTGGGAGATGTCGAGATAGGTGGTGGGTTCGTCGAGCAGGATCGTCGGCGACTGCTGGGCCAGCACCATGGCGATCCAGACGCGCTGCCGCTGGCCGCCGGAGAGCTCGTCGACTCGGCGTGCGGCCAGGTGCTCCGTGCCGGTGAGGCGGAGCGCCTCGTCCACGGCGTGCTGGTCGTCGGCGGACCACTGGCGCAGCAGCCGCTGGTGTGCGAACCGACCTCGGGCGACGAGCTCGCTGACGCCGATGCCGTCCGGGCTGGTGGCTGTCTGCGGCAGCAGGCCCAGGCGGGAGGCCGCCTGCCGCGCGGACCATCGGCGCAGGTCGGACCCGTCGAGCAGGATCCGGCCCTGATCGGGGGTCAGCAGCCCGGCCAGGGCGCGCAGCAGCGTGGACTTTCCGCAGGCGTTGGGTCCGATGATCACGGTGAACGAGCCTCGGGCGATCTCCAGGCTCAGCCCGGTCGAGACCGGAGTGTCTCCCGGTTGGAGAGTCACGGCGTCGGCGACGAGCGGGTCGGCCCTGGCCGGGGAGGCGGGGCTGGTCTGGACGTTCCGGCGGCAGGGAGTCGTCATTGGGTCCTTCGGATCTCGTGGATGAGCAGCCAGATCAGGTAGGCGCCGCCCAGCGCCACCGTGACCACGCCTGCTGGGATGGTCATCGGCAGGACATGCTGGGCGACGGCGTCAGAGGCCAGCAGGAGGAGCGCCCCGCAGGCGGCGGTCGTGGTCAGGGGGATCTCCGCGGTGCCCGCGAGGCGGCGAGCGATCTGCGGTGCGGCCAACGCGACGAAGGAGATCGGCCCGCACATCGTGGTCACCACGGCGATCAGCGCGACGGCCACCCCGATGAGCAGCAGCCGCGCCCTCTCCACACGCAGCCCTGTGCTGCGGGCGACGTCGTCGCCGAGGCTCAGCTGACGCAGCGCGGGGACCCCGAGCAGCCCGAGGCCCAGCAGCATCAGTGTCAGGGCCAGGGCCGCGGGGAGGGCGTGCAGGGGCAGCCGGCTCAGCGTCCCTGCGCCCCAGGCGGAGGCTGCCATCGCGGTGTCGAGGTCCGCGGTCAGCAGCAGCCAGGTGTTCGTCGAGGCGAGCATCGAGGACACTCCGATCCCGACGACGATCAGCCGGAACCCCTGCAGACCGCCTCGCCAGGCGAGCAGATGGATGATCGCCGCAGCGGCCAGACCTCCCAGCAGCGCGCCGGCCAGCTGCCCGGTCCAGCTGCCTCCGAGCACCACCAGGACCACCAGCATCCCGGTGAAGGATCCATGGGAGAGCCCGATGATGTCCGGGCTGGCGAGGGGGTTGCGCGTCAAGGTCTGGAAGATCGCGCCGGAGACGGCCAGTGCGGCGCCGAAGGCCAGGGCGGCCAGGGCGCGGGGCAGGCGCCATTCCATCACGATGGTGCGGGTGAGTCCGTCCTCCTGTCCGGCGAAAGCGTGGAGCAGCTCGGTGACGCTGAGCGGATAGTCGCCCCAGGCCAGCGAGCCGATCAGCAGCAGCCCGGAGGCTGCGCAGAGGATGGCCGTGGTCGTGAGGGCGCGGCGTGCCGCCACGACGCGGGCTCCGCCGACGCGGAGCAGCATGTTCCTCGGGCCCGGCGTGATGCTCACAGGGTGCTCGCCCGACGTCTGCGGACCAGAACGATCAGCACCGGGGCCCCCACGAAGGCGGTCACCAGTCCGACGGGCATCTCCCCGGGGACGAGGAGCCGGCCCAGGACGTCGGCGAGGAGCATCAGCAGCGCACCCAGGAGGATGGATCCCGTCATGATCGTGCGCTGGTCCGTGCCCCAGGTCCAGCGGGCCACATGCGGGACCATGAGTCCCACGAAGGCGATCGGCCCCGCGATCGCGGTCGCCCCGCCGGCGAGCAGCGTCAGGCAGCCCAGGACCAGGTGCTGCAGCCGGTGGGGCGCGACTCCCTGGGCGCGGGCGACATCAGCTCCCAGGCTCATGGAGTTCAGCGCCGGGGTCATCAGCACAGCACCCAGCAGGCCCAGCCCGATCAGCGGCATCAGCGGAAGACTCACCTCGAAGCCGCGGTCCAGGAGGCTGCCGGCGTTCCAGCTGCGCATATGGTCGAACGCCTGCGGATGGGTCAGCACCAGCGCGGTGGTGAGCCCGGAGAGCACGGCCCCCACCGCCACTCCGACCATCGTCAGGTGCGTCGGCTCGGCCGGCCCTCTCCGGGAGGTGCCGATCGTCTGGACGGCGAGGGCGGCGAGGAGGGCCCCGGCGCAGGCCAGCCAACCGTGCGCCACCGGGTCGGTCATGCCCCACAGACCCACGCCGACGGCGACGAAGAAGGCCGCCCCCGCGTTGACGCCCAGGATCCCGGGATCCGCGAGCGGGTTGCGGGTGAAGGCCTGGATGAGCGCACCGGCGGCCCCGAGCCCGGCGCCGACCGCGACGGCGGCCGCGGTCCGGGGCAGCCGCTGCTCGAGGATCACGTAGTGAGATTCGGCGGTGCCGCCTCCGGTGATCGTCGCCAGCACGGTGTCGGGCGACAGCGGATTGGCGCCCACCGCCAAAGACGCGACGAGTGCGCCGGGAAGCAGGACGGCTGTGACCAGAATGGCGATCCTGCCGCCCCTCCGCCGATGCTGCGAGCGGGGCCTCCTGGCGGCCGTGCCGACTGCCGCGGTCACCGCTCGGAGAGGATGGCGTCGAGGTCGTCGAGCACCACCTGGCCGCCCAGCGGCCCGACACCTGTAATCCAGAACGATTGGTCCACCAGGTGCACGTCCTCGAAGGCGTCCGAGTTCTGCGTGACGGCCTCGGGCATGGTGGTGGGGTCCTCAGCATCGATGGAGGTCACCAGGACGAGGTCGGCGGTGCCCGAGCGGACGTTCTCCGGGGAGATGTCCAGCGAGATGTCTTCCCAGTCATGGTCGGGGATGGTGAAGCCAGCACATTCCAAGGTGCTGCCCGCGAAGGAGATCGGGCCGTAGAGGGTCAGCCGGGCGTCTCGAGGGCGGATCAGCTGTGCGGTCTCCCCGGCGGTGTCGTGCTCGTCGGCGATCTCTTCGCAGCGGTCCCGATAGTCGGCGAGCAGGTCACGTCCTCCTTGGGCATCTCCCAGTGTCTCGGCGATCAGCTTTACGTTCTCTTCCCAAGGGTCCGCCTGGGTCTCCATGAAGATGGTGGGGGCGATGTCGGAGAGGCGGTCATAGATCGCGGAGTGCCGGGACTCGGTGCCCAGAATGACATCAGGCTCCAGAGCGGCGATGCGTTCCACATCGGGCTCGGGGACGGTGCCCACCGTGGTGAGGTCTGCGACGTCGTCGCCCAGGTATTCGGGGGCACCGGTGGATTCATCCAGCACGGCAGCACCCACCGGCGCCCGTCCCAGGGCGACGGCGGTGTCCAGCTGGACCGGCTCCAGGACGACGATCCGCTCCGGGTCATCGGGCACGGGCGTCTCGCCGCGGGCATGGTCGATCGTTCTCGTCTGGGCGGCTCCGGGGCCCTCCTCGGAGGAGGCGGGTTCCTCGGGTGAGGCGCTGCACGCTGTGACCAGGCTGAGCGCCGCGACGGCGACCGTGACGCTGATCAGCCGGAGCCGAGCAGGGTCGGGGCTCTGGACGGCCTCCTCGACTGGAGTGCGGGACAGGTCGGTGTGGGTCATCATGCCTCTGTTCGATGTCGTGGGAGGGGGTATGGGAAGCCGGCGGGGTATGGGAAGCCGGACTCGGGCGAAGGCTGGAGGGACGGGCGGGACGGGCGCTGAGTCCAATAGGCCTGCGCCTGGATCTGGGCCGCGGGGAGCCCTGCGAGGCGGAGCCGACGCTTGAGCGCCGCGACCTGGGAGCTCTCTGTGGCTGCCCAGGCGTAGAGGTCGGCGATGTCCGGAGGGCCGACGGCGGCCCCCGACGCACCGTCGGGACCGAGCTCGCGGGTGAGCCAGCGTGCCGCTGAACGATGAAGCGCCTCGCCGCGAGCCGCATCCGGCCGGCAGATGACCTCGAACGAGGCGCCGGGGAGGGTCTCTGTGTGGGCCTGTAGGCAGCTGCGGATCCAGGCGGCGTCCTCGGGATCCTCAGCCTCCGCCGTGACGGTCACCTCCAGGGTCCCGAGATGCCGGTGAGGAGCGGAGGCGTCGTCGTGCGCGTGGGGGCGGCTGAGGCCCGCAAGGATGCCGAGGATCGCGGGGGCGGCGGACTCGTCGCCGCCGATCCACGCCCTGCGGGCCCCGCCTGGTGTCCACTGCACACAGCGCTCGAGCCGGTTCTGTGACGCTTCGGCGCCGGAGATGACCAGTGCGTCCCCGGGACGGGCCAGGGACGCCCACCGTGCGGCAGGGCCGGGGTGGGCGTGGAGATGGACGTCGACGTCGAGCTCTCCGGCTGTGGGGCGGGCTGCGCTGACCGTGTAGCTCCGGAGCAGGGGCCGTCGGCGGGCAGGCAGGTCCCGCCAGCGTCGGCGCCACCGGGACTCCGGGAGCAGATCCTCCGCGAGTTCGGGAGCGAATCCGTCGTCCTCGGAGGGCAGCAGGATCTTGAACCGGTGGTCCAGCCCCAGGGGAGCGAAGCGGCGCAGGGACTCGCTGCGCAGGGTGATGCGGAGGAAGCCCGGTGAGAGTCGGGTCGTGCCGTGCACGCGGGTGAGGAAGAGCCGGTTCGGGGATTCGGCGAATCGGGGCGGAGGCGCCTCACGGGTGCCGGGCGCGGTGCGGTCCATCGTTCCTCCACTGTGGCTCGCAAGCTTTGCGCATGAATATGTTGCGAAATAGACGGGATGGCAGCAAAGGGTGACCTTATCAGAATAGAGGTAATCAATGTTCTGCAAGTCGGAGGGTGCGTGAGCCTCGGCTGTGGCGGCCGACCTTTCGCAGCGAGACCGTGACCCCGGTGACGAGCCGAGATGCGGCCGCAGGCGGGCAGGTCGCAATGCTGTGGTGCGTGACCTGACCGTGACATGATGGTCTGGTGTTCTGGCGCACAGCCGCGCCTTCGACGACCCACTCGGTGAAGGGCAGACGACGACCATGAGTGACGAGCAGCAGCCGGGCCCCGACGGCGGCCTGTACCTGGACTACGGGTACGGCTCTCATGTCGGCCTGCGCCGGGAGCTCAACGAGGACTCCTCGGTGGTCACAGACTCGCTGTTCGCCGTCGCTGACGGGATGGGCGGCCATGAAGCCGGAGAGGTGGCCTCCGCCTTGGCCGTCCAGGCGCTCGCGGAGGGCTGGGACGCGGCGCCCGGGCCGATCAGCCAGGTCGATCTGCAGGCCTTCCTCGACGACGCCGACGAGCGGATCCGGGAGGCCACCGGCGCCAAGGCCGGGACCACGCTGACCGGGGCCGTGCTGGTGGAGGCCCAGGACCAGCTCCAGTGGCTCGTGTTCAACATCGGTGATTCGCGCACCTACCTGCACCAGGACGGCACGCTGCGTCAGCTCACTCGGGATCACTCGCAGGTCCAGGAGATGTTCGAGTCTGGGATCATCACCGCCGAGGAGATCCGGGACCACCCGAACCGCAACGTCATCACCCGCGCCCTGGGCGCCGGGGACCTGTTGAGCGGGGACTACACGCTGACGCCTGTCACGGCCGGCCAGCGGCTGCTCGTCTGCTCCGACGGGCTGACCGGTGAGCTCACCGACGCCCAGATCGCCGACATCCTCGCGGCCGGCCGGTCCCCGCAGGACACCGTGGACTGGCTGATCCATCAGTCGCTGCGCGAGGGCGGACGGGACAACGTCACGGTCATCGTGGTCGACGTCCGCGACGGCTGAGGCCGGCAGCTCAGCTCCGGACCGATCCCATCGCCGCGAGGACCACCAGGCCCATGCCGAGCAGCGCGTAGCCGGAGAGCTGCTGTCCCAGCAGCAGGAATCCGGCCGCGGCCGCGATGGCCGGGGCCAGCGCCAGCAGGATCGCGAAGGAGCTCGCCGGCAGGCGCCGCAGCGCCAGCATCTCCATGGCGTAGGGGACCGTGGAGGACAGCAGAGCCACTCCCAGGCCGATCATCAGTATGGTCGGGTCGAGCAGCGCAGGGCCGGAGAGCACCACGGCGGCCGGGGCCACCGCGAGCCCGCCGACCGTCATCCCGAGGGTCAGCCCGATCAGTCCTGTGAACTCCTCACCGGTGCGTTTGGTCAGCAGGATGTAGGCCGCCCACAGGGCGGCGGCCAGCAGTGCGCAGGCCACCCCGACCGGATCCAGGGCTGTGGCGGGGTCCCAGCCGATCATCGCCACGCCCACCAGTGCCGCGACCGCCCAGAGCGCGCTGAGCCAGCTGCGCCCGGCGATGATGCTCAGCGTCAGCGGGCCGAGGATCTCCAGGGTGACCGTGGTGCCCAGCGGCAGCCGGGCCAGCGCCAGATAGAAAGCCACGTTCATCCCCGCCAGCACCAGCCCATAGCCGGCCGCCACAGCCCAGGAGCGTGCCGAGAGGCCCCGCACGTGGGGCCGGACCAGAGCCCACAGCATCCCCGCCGAGAGCAGCAGGCGAAGCGCGACCATCCCCACCGGCCCGGCCGCCGGAAACACCAGCACCGCCAGGGCCGCACCGATCTGCTGGCATGCCAGCCCCAGGAGCACCAGCATGCTGCCCTGGGTGCGGCGTCCGCCGTCGGAGCTGGGTGAGGAGGCGGTGCCGGCAGGGCTCATGGCTCCATCCTGTCGGGTGGCCGGGGCGGCGTCGAGCGGGCGCCCGCCAGCCGGTGCGCCATGGCCATGGCACCTTCCTCGCCCTGGTCTGCTCGTGGCCCCTCCTCTCGTGTCACCAGGAGGTTCTAGACTTGTCTCCGTGACCGAGCCCGCTGAGAACGACGCCGTCGAGACCCCTGCCGCCGCGCACGTCGATCCGTCTGCTGCCGAGCCCGCCTCGTCCCCGCCGCCGGAGGCCCTGCGCGAGGAGCACGAGCAGCTGGTCGAGGAGGTGCGTCGCCATCGCATCGCCTACTACCAGGCGGACGAGCCGCTGATCTCCGACGCGGAGTTCGACGCGCTCTACAGCCGTCTGCAGCGCATCGAGCGAGAGCACCCTGAACTGATCTCCGCCGATTCCCCGACCCAGGAGGTCGGCGGCGAGGTCTCCGAAGCCTTCTCACCGGTCACTCACATCCAGCGCCTGTACTCTCTGGAGGACCTCTTCTCCCGCAGCGAGCTGCGCACCTGGTACGACCGGGCGCTCGCCTCGCTGACCGCGCTGCGCCCCGGTGTGACGCCCACCTGGCTGGCTGAGGTCAAGATCGACGGTCTGGCGATCAACCTGCTCTACCGCGAGGGCCGGCTGGTCCGTGCCGCCACCCGAGGTGATGGGATCACCGGTGAGGACGTCACCCATAACGTGCTCACCATCGGGGACATCCCGCGTCGGCTCAAGGGCACCGGCCATCCGGCCGAGCTGGAGGTGCGTGGGGAGATCTTCATGCCCACCCAGGACTTCCGCGCCTTCAACGACCAGCTCACGGCGGCCGGCCGGCCGCCGCTGGCCAACCCGCGCAACGCCGCCGCCGGCTCGCTGCGCCAGAAGGACCCGGCCAAGACCGCCGAGCGTCCGCTGTCCATGTTCGTCCACGGCATCGGCGCGCGGGAAGGCATGGTGCTGAGCTCCCAGCACGAGGCCTATGACCTGCTCGCCTCCTGGGGCCTTCCGGTGAGCCCCTACACCAGGCTGCTGACCAGCTATGAGGAGATCGAGGCCTACCTGGACGAGCACCAGGAGAGGCGCCATGAGCTCGTCCACGAAATCGACGGCGTCGTCATCAAGGTGGACGACCTCGACCAGCAGCGCGCGCTCGGGCACACCTCTCGCGTGCCGCGCTGGGCCGCCGCCTACAAGTACCCGCCCGAAGAGGTCCACAGCCGCCTGCTGGACATCCAGGTGCAGGTCGGACGCACCGGGCGGGTCACCCCGTTCGCTGTGCTGGAGCCCAAGAAGGTGGCCGGATCGGTGGTCTCCCGGGCCACCCTGCACAACCAGGACGTGGTGCGTGCCAAGGGCGTGCTGATCGGCGACGACGTCATCGTCCGCAAGGCCGGTGACGTCATCCCCGAGGTGCTGGGGCCGGTGCTGTCCGCCCGTGAGGGCCGCGAGGAGGCGCTGCGGGAGTTCGTCTTCCCTGCGACCTGCCCGGCCTGCGGAACAGAGCTGCGTCCCGCCAAGGAGGGCGACGTCGACTACCGCTGCCCCAACGCCGAGAGCTGCCCCGCCCAGCTCTCCGGGCGGGTCATCCATGTCGGCTCGCGGGGTGCCCTGGACATCGAGGCCCTCGGGGAAGAGGCCGGCCTCGCGTTGACCAACCCGGACCCGGATGAGGTTCGCCCGCCTCGGGAGCTCATCGACGAGGAGCGCACCGCGGAGTCGGGGGCCCAGGTGGAGTACGGCGAGCAAGGGGAACCGCTGCCGCAGGCCCCGGTGCTGCGCCAGGAGGCGGATCTCTTCGACCTCACGGCCGAGGACCTCAAGGGCGTCTACCGGTGGCGGGAGGTGCTGGAGAAGAATCCGGAGAGCGGGAGGTTCGAAGGCACCGGGCGGTACGCGCCTGTCCTGTACTTCTGGACGAAGCCCCAGTACCACAAGGGTGAGCTCAAGGAGCCCTCCAAGCCCCGAGAGAACACGGTCACGCTCTTCACCGAGCTGGAGAAGGCCAAGGAGCAGCCGCTGTGGCGTGTGCTGGTGGCGCTGTCCATCCGGCACGTGGGCCCCACCGCCTCTCGGGCGCTGGCCGCGGCCTATGGCTCCATGGAGAAGATCCGTGCTGCGGACGAGGAGGAGCTCGCCGGCATCGACGGCGTCGGACCCACCATCGCGGCCGCGGTCCGCGAGTGGTTCTCCCTGGAGTGGCACCAGCGCATCGTGGAGCGCTGGGCGGAGGCCGGGGTGCGGATGGTCGACGACGTCGACGAGGAGACCCCGCGCACGCTCGAGGGCCTCACCGTGGTGGTCACCGGAAGCCTGGAGAACTGGTCCCGTGATGAGTCCAAGGAGGCGATCATCTCCCGCGGCGGCCGTGCCTCCGGCTCGGTGTCGAAGAAGACCTCCTTCGTGGTGGCGGGGGCAAGTGCCGGCTCCAAGCGGGACAAGGCCGAGTCGCTGGGTGTGCCGGTGCTCGATGAGGAGCAGTTCGAGATGCTGTTGAAGAAGGGACCGGAAGGTCTGGAGACCGACGAGGGTATGGAGAGTGACGAGGGTATGGAGAGTGACGAGTGAGCACTGTTGACGAGCTGCTGGACATCGCCCGGGAGGCCGCCGTCGCAGGCGCGGGCGTGCTGGCCGAGCGTGATGACGTCGCCCCCGCCGGGCTGATGCTGGGCGGGAGCGAGGTCGAGACGAAGAGCTCCGTGTCCGATCTGGTGACGGACTTCGATCGGCGCTCCGAGCAGGCGGTGCGTGCCGTGCTGGAGCGTCGCCGCCCCGAGGACACCGTGACGGGGGAGGAGTACGGCACCGTCAGGCCTCAGGGAGCCACTGGGTACCGCTGGTCGATCGACCCCCTGGACGGCACCACGAACTTCGTGCGCGGCATCATCTACTACGGCACCTCGGTGGCGGTGCAGGACCCTGAGGGTCGCTGGGTGGCCGGTGTGGTCCACGCGCCTGCCCTGAGGCGCATCTGGTGGGCCGCGCGCGACCGTGGCGCCTTCACCGACCGGCTGCAGGGTGAGGGTCCGGGCTCCCCGGCCCAGGAGCCGGTGCGCCTGCAGGGCCCGCAGGGCAGCCTGGCGGCAGGGCTGCTCTCCACCGGTTTCGGCTACGACCCCGACCGGCGCGCTCAGCAGACCGCCGCGGTCTCGGCGATGCTCGGCAGCTTCGGGAACCTCCGCCGACTGGGTGCCGCGGCGCTGGACATCTGCATGGTCGCCGACGGCACCGTGGACGCCTACGCCGAGTTCGGCATCCAGGAGCATGACTGGTCTGCGGCGGCGCTGATCGCTGAGGAGGCGGGCGTGCCGGTGCGTCGTCCCGCGGTGGCAGACAGCTCCGTGGCCGGGGACTGGTGCGTGGTGGGTGACATCGGCATGCCCCACACCCGGCTGCGGCCCCTGCCGCTCGGCCTCGCTGGGGAGAACACGGCCGAGGAGCAGGAGGGCGGGCAGGCTCAGGACGGCGTCGCCGGATGACGGGCCAGCTCGCCGGAGAGGACCACACCCCGCGGGCGCCTGCTGAGCCGGGCCCCGGTGCTGCCGCGTCCGCCCCACGCGCCGACGTCGTGATCCGCCCTGCCCGTGCCGAGGAGCACGATCGTATCGCCGAGATCACCCTCGGCGCCTATGTCGAGGGTGGGCATCTGCCCCCGGACGATCCTTACACCGCCCAGCTGACCGACGTCGCCTCCCGTGCTGCGCACGGGGAGCTGCTGGTGGCCGAGGTCGACGGTGTCGCCGCCGCCTCGACGGTCATCGCCCGGCCCGGCGATGAGCTCGCCGAGCTGGCCGCCCCCGGGGAGATGGAGTTCCGCATGCTCGCCGTCGCCCCGGATTTCCAGGGCCGCGGGATCGCCCGGACCTTGGTGCGCCATCTGATCGGCCGCGCCGAGGCGGAGGGGGCCGAGAACCTGGTGCTGTGCAGTCTGGTCTCGATGACCGCCGCCCATGCGCTCTACCGCTCCGAGGGCTTCGTGGAGGCGCCGGCCCGAGACCTGGTGATCACCCGTGAGGTGCACGGCAAGGACGCTCGCTTCCCGACCTTCGTGCGGCCTGTGGCGGGCTGAGCCGACGTGTGGCTCCCGCATCATGGCCCGCTCCGGCTCGACTAGACTGGCTCGGACTTCGATTTCCCTCTGAGAAAGCCACTATCCCGTAGGAGCTGCATGTCTGAGATCTCGCGTGCCGACGTCGAGCATCTGGCGAAACTTGCGCATATCAGCATGACCGAGGAGGAGCTGACGACCATGGCCGGCGAGCTGGCCGTCATCGTCGACTCCGTGAAGACGGTGTCCCAGGCGGTCTCCGCCGAGGTGCCCGCCACCAGCCATCCGCTGCCGCTGACCAACGTGTTCCGTGAGGACGTCGTCGGCGAGGTCTTCACCGAAGAGCAGTCCCTGCTCAACGCCCCTGACGCCCAGGACGGGCGATTCAAGGTTCCGGCGATCCTGGACGAGGAGTGAGGCCCAGCATGACTGAGATGATCCGACTGACCGCCGCCCAGATGGCGGAGGGGATGCGCGCCGGGGAGTTCACCTCCACCGAGCTGGTGCAGGCACACCTGGACCGCATCGCCGCCGTGGACGGCGGAGACCGCGGAATCAACGCCTTCCTCCACGTCTCCGGTGAGGAGGCGCTGGCCACCGCCGCCGAGGTGGACAAGATCCGTGCCGCCGGGGGAGGGGGCGCCGAGGCGCTCCACCCGCTGGCCGGAGTGCCGATCGCGGTGAAGGACCTGATCGTCACCGTCGGGCAGCCCACCACGGCGGGCTCGAAGATGCTCGAGGGCTGGATGAGTCCCTACGACGCGACCGTCATCGAGAAGGTCCGCGCCGCGAAGCTGCCGATCCTCGGCAAGACCAACCTCGACGAGTTCGCCATGGGCTCCTCCACGGAGCACTCGGCCTACGGGGCCACCCGCAACCCCTGGGACCTGGACCGGATCCCGGGCGGCTCCGGGGGCGGCTCCGCGGCCGCCGTCGCCGCCTTCGAGGCGCCGCTGGCGCTGGGCACCGACACCGGCGGCTCGATCCGCCAGCCCGGTGCGGTCACCGGCACGGTGGGCACCAAGCCCACCTACGGCTCGGTCTCCCGCTACGGCGCCATCGCCATGGCCTCCTCGCTGGATCAGATCGGCCCGGTGGCCCGCACCACCGAGGATGCGGCGCTGCTCCACGAGCTCATCGCCGGCCATGACCCCAAGGACTCCACGTCGCTGGTCGACGAGGTCCCCGCCTTCGCCCAGGCCGCCCGCCGTCAGGACGTCACTGGTCTGAAGATCGGGGTCATCCGGCAGCTGCAGGGTGAGGGCTACCAGGAGGGCGTGCTCGCCCGCTTCCAGGAGTCCCTGGACACGCTGCGCGCGGCCGGTGCCGAGATCGTGGAGGTGGACTGCCCCAGCTTCGAGTACGCGCTGGGCGCCTACTACCTGATCATGCCCTCGGAGGCCTCCTCCAACCTGGCACGATACGACGGCGTCCGCTACGGTCGCCGGGTGCTCCCTACGGATGCCCCGCTCACCATCGAACGCGTCATGGGTGCCACCCGCGCCGCCGGCTTCGGCGAGGAGGTCAAGCGCCGGATCGTGCTGGGCACCTACGCCCTCTCCGCGGGCTATTACGACGCCTACTACGGCTCCGCGCAGAAGGTCCGCACGCTCATCCAGCAGGACTTCGACGCCGCCTTCGAGAAGGCCGACGTGCTGATCTCGCCGACGTCGCCCACGGTGGCGTTCCCGCTGGGGGAGAAGCTCGACGATCCGCTGGCCATGTATCTCAACGACGTCGCCACCATCCCGGCGAACCTGGCAGGGATCCCCGGCATCTCCGTGCCCGGCGGACTGGCCGACGACGGAGCCGGCGGGCAGCTGCCTGTGGGCATCCAGTTCCTGGCCCCTGCGCGCGAGGACGCCCGGGTCTACCACGCCGGGGCCGCCCTGGAGCGGCTGCTCACCGCCGACGCCGAGCCGCTCTGGGCCCGGGCCCCCGAGCTGCAGACCCCCGCGGCCCAGACTGCAGGAGAGTGAGGACTTCCATGACTGAGACGCTCGCAGAAGCATCGCCGCTGTCCTATGAGGAGGCGATGGCACGCTTCGACCCGGTCCTCGGCTTTGAGGTCCACGTCGAGCTCAACACCAAGACCAAGATGTTCTCCTCGGCGCCGAACGCCTTCGGCGACGAGCCGAACACCAACGTCAACCCCGTCTGCCTGGGCCTGCCCGGTACGCTGCCTGTGGTCAACGGACAGGCCGTGGAGGACGCCATCAAGCTGGGGCTGGCGCTGAACTGTCGCATCGCGGAGACCTGCCGCTTCGCTCGCAAGCAGTACTTCTACCCGGACACCCCGAAGAACTGGCAGACCTCGCAGTACGACGAGCCCATCGCCTTCGACGGCCACCTGGATGTGGAGCTCGACGACGGCGAGATCTTCCGCGTGGAGATCGAGCGCGCCCACATGGAAGAGGACGCCGGCAAGCTTACCCACGCGGGCGCGAGCGGACGCATCCAGGGCGCGGACTACTCCCTGGTGGACTACAACCGCTCCGGGGTGCCGCTGATCGAGATCGTCACCAAGCCGATCGTCGGAGCCGGGGAGCGCGCACCGGAGATCGCCCGGGCCTATGTCTCCGCCGTGCGGGACATCGTCAGGGCCCTGGACATCTCGGACGCTCGCATGGAGCGTGGAAACGTCCGCTGCGACGCCAACGTCTCGCTGATGCCCAAGGGCACTACAGAGTTCGGCACCCGGTCTGAGACCAAGAACGTGAACTCCCTGCGGGCGGTGGAGCACGCGGTGATCTACGAGATCCGTCGTCACGCCGGGGTGCTCTCCGCCGGAGGGAGCATCGTCCAGGAGACCCGCCATTGGCAGGAGGGCACCCGCACCACCACGTCCGGGCGGCCCAAGTCCGACGCTGATGACTACCGGTACTTCCCGGAGCCCGACCTGCTGCCGATCGTCACCACGCAGGAGTGGATCGAGAAGCTCCGTGCCGAGCTGCCCGAGCCGCCGGCCGAGCGCCGTCGTCGTCTGCGCGAGGCCTGGGGCTACTCCGAGGCGGAGTTCCGTGACGTCGTCGCCGCCGGGCTGATGGACCAGGTCGAGGAGACGGTGGCCTCCGGCGCCAGCCCGGCCGTGGCGCGCAAATGGTGGATGGGCGAGATCTCCCGGCTGGCCAATGCGCGCGACGTCGACCCCGGCGCCCTGGGTGTGGAGCCCGCCACGATCATCGAGCTGGCCGGCCTCATCGAGGAGGGGCGGATCAATGACAAGATCGCCCGTCAGGTGCTGGAGCACCACATCGACGGGGAAGGCACGCCGCAGGAGATCGTGAAGGCACGCGGCCTGGAGGTCGTCTCCGACGACGGCGCGCTGACCGCGGCCGTGGAGAAGGCCATGGCGGAGAACCCCGACGTGGTGGAGAAGATCCAGGGCGGCAAGCTCAAAGCGATCGGGGCGCTGATCGGCCCGGTGATGAAGGAGACCCGCGGCCAGGCCGACGCCGGCAAGGTCCGCGAGATCGTCCTGAGCAGGCTGGGCATCGAAGGATGAAGAACCCGGGGCGGGACGGCGACGAGCCGGCCCGCAGCCCTCAACGGGGGCTGCATCCGGTGATCCTGGTCATCTGCATCCTGCTCTTCGTGTTCCTCTTCTTCCTGATCCGGGATGTCCGGACCCAGTATGTGGGGGAGTACGGCTCTGAGGAGTCTGCCCCGGCGCAGGTCGAACCGGCCGAACCAGACGTTCCGACCACGCGCTGAGCCGAGCCTCTCCCTGCCGGGACAGGCCCGGCAATGGGCGTCGGAGCACGACACGCCGAGAAGGCCTCGTGCGGCACCACTGCGGTGCCGCACGAGGCCTTTGTCGTCCCAGCACCCCTGATCAGGCTGACCGCCGCAAGAAAAACGTCATAGGAAACATTCAGGACACATCTTCATTGCTGTCGGCAAAGCGCATGAAATCTCCCGCTTATAGATTGTTGCGTGGACCGGGTAGTACTCTCGGTTCACAAGATCCATGTGATCTGGCTCGCACTACCATCCATTGGGGGATGAGACATGTCCATAGGAAGCCCAGTCCTTGTGGCTGCCGAGGCTGAGGAACCGGCCAACGGCCTGCAGGGCATCGCTGACACCATCGACGAAGGATTCGGTGAGATCACCGGGTTCTTCGTCAATCTGATCTTCGGCACCAATGTGGAGGTTCCACTCGGTGCCCCGTTCCCGGAAGGGACCACCCTGTGGGACGGGCCGCTGGTGGTCCTCTGGGCCATCGTGGCGGCCATCGGATTCACCATCTACTTCGGCTTCGTGCAGTTCCGCACGGCTCCGGTGACCTTCGAGATCGTGCGTGGCAAATGGACCACTGAGGACGACCCGGGGGAGGTCACCCACTTTCAGGCGCTGACCGCTGCGGTCTCCGGCACCGTGGGGCTCGGCAACATCGCCGGTGTCGCCGCCGCGGTCTCCCTGGGTGGGCCCGGCGCCACGTTCTGGATGATCCTCGCCGGCCTGTTCGGCATGTGCACCAAGTTCGTCGAGTGCACCTTGGGGGTCAAGTACCGCCACATCGACGAGAACGGCATCGTCCACGGCGGGCCGTTCAAGTACCTGCCGGTGGCGTTCCGGAAGCTGGGCAGGGTGCCGGTGCTCATCATCACCGGCCTCTTCGCGATCTCGATCATGCTGTTCGGGATCATCGGCGGCGGCATGTTCCAGGCCAACCAGACGTACGGCGCCATCGAGTCCGCCGGCAGCACGCTGGACGAGATGACCGGCACCTCGACGTTCGCCTTCCTGGGCACAGACACCTCGGCATTCATCTTCGGTGTGATCTTCGCGGGACTGGTGGCCCTGGTCATCATCGGCGGCATCCGCCGGATCGGCTCCGCCACGGCGAGGATCGTGCCAACGATGGCCGGCATCTACGTGCTGGCCTGCCTGATCGTCATCGCGGTGAACATCACCAACATCGGTGAGGCGTTCGGCGCCATCTTCTCCGGGGCCTTCACGGCCGAGGGCATCACCGGTGGTGTCATCGGTGTGATCATCATCGGTGTGCAGCGTGCCGCGTTCTCCAACGAGGCCGGCATCGGCTCGGCCCCGATCGCGCACTCTGCGGTGAAGACCCGCCGCCCGGTCTCAGAGGGCTTCAACGCCATCCTGGAGCCGTTCATCGACACTGTGGTGGTCTGCACTATGACCGCACTGGTGATCATCTTCGCCTGGCCCGCCGAGTACGAGGAGGCCATCGGTGTCGGTCACGACAACCCGGTGGGCCTGACGGCCGCCTCCTTCGAGACCTTCCTGCCCGGATTCTCCGTGGTCCTGGCGATCTGTGTGGCGCTCTTCGCATTCTCCACCCTGATCACCTGGAGCTACTACGGGATCCAGGCCTGGCGTTACCTGGTGGGCATGTCGAAGACCAAGGACCTCATCTTCCGCGCCATCATCTGCGTGATGATAGTGATCGGCTGCATGGTGTCCTTCGGCAACATCATCGATTTCGCCGACTCGGCCCTGTTCCTGTGCATCTTCATCAACGTCGTCGGCTGCGTGATCCTGGCGCCGAAGGTCAAGGAGGAGATGAAGCAGTACCTGGCCGACCGGGCCGCCGGACGCCTCTTCGAGGACCCGAACGAGCTGCCCTCGGACACCCGAGAGATGGCCATCCTGGAGTTTCTGCAGGACAAGCCGTACGGCACATCGTTCGAGAAGCAGCGCGACTGAGCCGGTGGCGCGTTGAGCTGGGGAGCCCGGGCGGTCTGCGTATCGAGGGGATGCGCAGTCAGCCCGGGCCTCCTCAATGTCTGGGGCCTCATGTGTGAGCTCCCTGCCGATCGCCGGTCACAGCAGTTCGTCGAGGACGTCGTCGGTCCAGTGATCGGAGGGCTCGGACCGCTTCCGCCTCGTCTTTGCGGACCGGCGCCCCCAGAGGCTTCCTCCCGTCAGTGCTGCGCCGGTCAGGACGGCGGCTCCCTGGAGCGCGGTGAGTGCGGCGCCGTCGGCGAAGCGGCCCAGGAGGCCGAAGTCGTCGTTCCGTAGGCCGCCGATTCCGTTGATGAGCAGAATGATGCCGATGATCTCCATGAGAATGCGCATGGAAGGGTCTCCTGTTCCGTGACGTGGTGATCGGGGTCGTGCCGCTGTGGGGTCTGCCGAGAAGCATCAGCGGGATGCGAGGTCGATGGGCTCGTCGGCGACCTCCAGGGTGTCGCCGTCATAGTCGAAGGTCTTGGACTCCGGGTCGGCGTCAGAGGCGTCCGTGGTGCAGGGTGCCCAGCGGTTCTAGCACAGTCGTGCTATATATGACGCCGCGAGTGTAGCACGGTCGTGCTAATGTCTGTCCATGCCTCGGACCATGGATCGTGACGCGCGCAAGAACCAGCTCGCGGAGGCGGTGTGGCAGGTGATCCTCGACCAGGGCATCTCCGCGGTCTCCGTCCGCACCGTCGCGGAGCGGGCCGGCGTCGCCGTCGGGTCGCTCCGGCATGTCTTCCCGAGCCGAGCGGAGCTGGTGCAGTTCTCCGCCGAGCTCATGGTGCAGCGCGCCACGGATCGTCTGTATGCCACCTACCCGAAGGCGGCCTCCGGTGATCCGCATGCCCGTGCCCTCGCGCTCATCAGAGAAGTCCTTCCGATCACACCGGACACCCGGGCGGAGTTCGAGGTCAACCTCGCCCTCCTGGCTGAACGTGCCGCGGTGCCGGAGCTTCATCGGGTCCGGGGTGAGGCGCACCAGCGGCTGGCTGGGCTCTGTCGACGCGTCGTCGACATGCTGACCCCAGAGCCCGGGACTCCGGCGGCCCTCGCCAAGGCGCAGCGGCTCCACGCGCTGATCGACGGGCTCGCCTTCCACGTCTTCCATCAGCCGCCGGAGGCAGACTCCGCGTGGGTGCTCGACATCATCAGGGCCGAGCTCCGCGAGATCGCCGGACATTCCGCCGACGGCGGGGGAGCACAGCGGTCAGGGTGAGGATCTCTGAGCCTGCGGGGACGGTGGCCGTCTCGGCGACAGTGTCGATGGCCGTGAGTAGAGTGGCGCCATGGACGAGGACTGGATCGACCATCGCCGGAACGACGGTGAGCGTGTGGGATGGATCCGTATGATCGGGGACGGCTTCGTCGCCGTGGACGTCCTCGGCAGGCCGATCACCGAACCGGTCGACTGGCTCCAGGCTGAGGAGGCGCTGGACGGGCGAGGCCTGCCCTTCCTGGCGGGTCCCTGGCTGCTGAGGCTGCCCGAGGGAGACGAGGTCCGGGTCCGGATCGTGGAAGTCAGCCCGGACCGTATTCGTGTGGCCGAGGACGCGATGGGGGCGGCCTCCGTGGTGGGCGCTCGGCCTCGGGAGCACACCCCGCCCTTCCCCGCCCCGGACACGTTGCGCCCGGTCCGCGAGCACGGAGCGCGAGTGCTCAGCGTGAGTAAGGAACATGATGTCCTCGGGTGGGCGCGATGAGCTTCCGCAAGGCCAGCGGGACGGCGGCGGCGCCGCAGATCGAGGCGGCAGGGCTGCGCTGGCTCGCTGAAGCGGTGCCGGATGGGGGAGCTGCCGTGGCCCGCGTGCTCGACGTCGACGAGCACGCGCTCACTCTGGAGGCCATCGTCGAGGCCCGGCCCGATCGGATGTCAGCCGCGGCCTTCGGTGCAGCCCTGGCCCGCACCCACCGGAGCCTGCCTGCCGGCACGGCCTTCGGCGCCCTGCCCCCGGAGCACCCGCCCGGGGAGCCGCCCCTGTTCGGCCCGGCCGGCCAGCTGCTCCCCATGGGCTCGGGGACGCATCTCAGCTGGGGCTCCTTCCTCGCCGCTGAGCGACTGGATCCGTTGCTGGAGCGCCTGACGGCAGTCCCGCCGGTGCTGCGTGCCGCCCGGGACCGCATCGCGTCCGGCGACCTCGACGGCGGCGGGACAGGTGGCACAAGCGGCGCAAGCGGGATCGACCAGGCCACGGATCACGCGGAGCCGCCGTCGCGCCTCCATGGTGACCTCTGGTCCGGGAACCTGCTGTGGCGGCGGGCCTCCCCGGAGGAGCCCGCCGCCGCAGGCTCACCGGGCCGCGACGCCGACGTCGAGGGCGTGCTCATCGATCCCTTCGCCCACGCTGGCCACCGGGAATCGGATGTGGCGATGATGCAGCTGTTCGGCCTGCCCCACCTGGATGCCGTGGTGGCGGGCTATCAGGCCCAGTGGCCCCTCGCGCCGGGATGGGAGGATCGTGTGCCGGCCCACCAGCTGTTCTACCTTCTCGGACACTGGGTGCTCTTCGGGGACGGTTATGCGGCCGCCACCCTGCGCTGCTGCGAGACGACCCTGGCCCTATGAGAGGATCCTGAGCAGAATCGATCCGCGAGACCTCGCCAGGAGAGGACCATGACCCAGGACTACACCGTGCTGACCGTATGCACCGGCAATATCTGCCGTTCCCCGGCCATGGAGCGGCTCATCGCCCATGTCTTCGCCGACGCCGTCGAGGAGGGACTGCATGTGCACTCCGGGGGCACCTTCGCCCATGACGGCGAGGACATGCAGCCGCCCATGAAACGCCGCGTCGAGGAGTACGGGGCGGAGGCTGGGGGTTTCACCGCCCGGCAGGTCACCGCGTCCATGGTCGAGGAGGCGGATCTGATCCTCACTGCGACCCGGGAGCACGTCGACGATGTCCTCGCCGAGGTGCCCGGCGCCCGAGCTCGGACCTTCACCGTGCGTGAACTGGGCCGGCTGCTCGAACACTTGCGGAGTCTGGGAGAGGTGAAGGAGCGGATCGACGAGCTGGTCGGCGAGGGTGCCTCGTCCCGGGACCGGCTCGCCACCGTCGTCCCGCTGCTGGATGAGGCCCGCCGGGCGGCCGGGGGGCCGGGTCCGGAGGGCGACGTCGTCGACCCCTACATGCTGCCCGAGGATGTCTACGACGAGTCCTTCCGGCAGATCAGCGAGCCGATCGAGGCGCTGGCCGCGGTCATCCGCCGATGAGCCCCGACATTCCGGTGAGCTGAAGCACCAGCGGGAATGCCAGGAAGGCGACCGCGTCCAGCAGGAAGTGGGCGATCACCAACGGCATCACCCGGCCGTACCGGAGATAGACCGCGCCGAAGATCAGTCCCATCAGGGCATTGCCGACCCCTGGCCCGAAGCCCTGGTAGAGGTGGTAGGCGCCACGCAGCAACGCGGCGGCGGCGATCACCCACCACATCGGAGAGACCCGAGAGGACGATGACGCCAGGGCCGGCCACAGGCGGCGCGCCCGGTCGAACAGATACGCGATCATGATGACCTCCTCCACCAGGGCGTGGCGCACCGCGGCCAGCAGCAGCGCCGGCGTCGTCCACCAATGTTCGGTGACGTCGGACGGGACGATCTCCATGGTCATCCCAGCGGTGCGCCCGGCCAGGTAGATCACCAGGGTCCCGGCCCCGATGAGCACGAACAGTCCGAGACCGATCCCGAGGTCCCGTCCAGGGCGGCGCAAGTCCAGGCCGAAGCGGCGGAACGGGTTCGTCCCGTGCAGCAGGAACAGGTAGATCACCAGGGCCACCGGCACCAGGGCGAAGAGGCTGTCCAGCAGCTGGTAGGTCAGGTCGAAGAGCTCATGCCGGGAGCGGCTGGAGTGCACGGTGGCCGACTGCTCCGACAGCGGGGCCAGGGAGAGCCGCTCGGCCAGCTGCAGGATCGCGTAGATCGCCGAGCGGCCCAGAGACAGGCCCAGCACCAGGATGACCTCCCATGCCAGGAAGCGGCGTGAGGGTGCCGGGGCAGGGAGTTCCGGAGTCGACGACGTCGGGCTGGTCACGGAGCACAGCATAGTCATGGTGGGGCGATGAAGTCGGTCTCGGCAGAAATCGGTGATCTCATACTCGGTGTGCCATGATGTGAGCGGCATCACGCCGCGCCGTCCTCGGTGACACCTCGCCGACACAGGACGGTGCTAATCTTTGCGACCGGAGCTCGACGTGAGTTCCGACACTCCATGGACGCCGGCAACACTCAGGAGCCGTCGTCCTCGCTGCCGGCTGCAGGCCACACCATCCCGTGCGTCGCGGTCAGGAGTGTGTTGATGAGGGAAGGAAACCCATGGACGCTTTCATCGAATGGGCGGACACTGTCGTCTGGAGCCCAGCCCTGGTGTGGCTGTGCCTCGGCGCCGGTCTGCTCTTCACCATCCGCGCCAAGCTGGTGCAGTTCAGCCAGATCCCCAATATGATCCGGAACCTGGTCCAGGGCGGCAGCTCGAGGGACGGCATCTCGCCCTTCCAGGCCCTGACGATGTCCCTGTCCGGGCGTGTGGGTGCCGGCAACATCGCCGGTGTGGCCGTGGCGATCGCCTCCGGCGGCCCGGGTGCGGTGATGTGGATGTGGATCGTGGCGCTGCTGGGCGCGGCGACGTCCTTCGTGGAGTCCACCCTCGGCCAGATCTACAAGGAGCGCGACCCGCGCACCGGTGAGTATCGCGGTGGTCCGGCGTTCTACTTCGAGCGCGTGTACCGGCACACCTGGGCGGGCGTTCCGCTGAAGATCTACGCCTGGATCTTCGCGGTGGTCTCCGTAATCGCCCTGGGCATCTTCCTGCCCGGCATCCAGACGGACACCATGTCCGGTGCGCTGACCAGCGCCTTCCCGGCGCTCGACCGCTGGATGATCGGTGTCTTCCTGGCCATCGTGCTGGGCATCATCATCATCGGCGGTGTGAAGCGCATCGCGCACTTCACCGCCACCGTGGTGCCGATCATGGCCATCGGCTACATCATCGTCGCGCTGATCGTCCTGCTGGCCAACGCCTCCGAGATCCCGTCCATGCTGCGACTGATCTTCGACTCCGCGTTCGGCGCCCACGCCGTCTTCGGGGGCATCCTCGGGTACGCCGTCGACCAGGGTGTGCGCCGCGGCATCTACTCCAACGAGGCCGGTCAGGGCACGGGGCCCCACGCGGCCGCTGCGACCGAAGTCTCGCACCCGGCCAAGCAGGGGCTGGTGCAGGCCTTCGCGGTCTACATCGACACGCTGATCGTCTGCTCGGCCACCGCGTTCCTGATCCTCTCGACGGGCATGTTCCAGGTGGAGACCGACGACGGCGTCATCGACCACGCCACGAACCTGCCCGAGGGAGCGGAGGCCGGGGCGCCGTACACCCAGCACGCGCTGGACACGGTCTTCGCCGGCGCCGGATCGATCTTCGTGGCCATCGCGCTGACGTTCTTCGCCTTCTCGACGCTGGTCTATTACTACTACATGGCCGAGACGAACCTGACTTACGCGATGCGCAAGGTCAAGAGCACCAGTGTGCAGCGGGCGCTGCTGGCGGTGCTGCAGGTCGTCATCCTCATCGTGGTCTTCTACGGGGCGATGGGCGCTGAAGGCAGGGCCTGGTCGATCGGTGACATCGGCGTGGGCATCATGGCCTGGCTGAACATCGTGGGAATCCTGCTCATCCAGCAGCCGGCGTTCAAGGCGCTCAAGGACTATCGGGCGCAGATGAAGGCGGGGAAGGACCCGCAGTTCGACCCGCGCACCCTGGGCGTGCGCAACGCTGAGTTCTGGGAGGAGCGGGCCGACTCCATCGCCAACGGCACCCACCCCGAGTCGGGCCCGCAGGACCCCGGCAGCGGCGGCGACGGCGACCAGCCGGCACCGGTCCCGGTGCGCTGAGCACCCCTCGCCACCCTCCACGTTGAGCTGGTGAGTTTCCGCCTGAAAGAGGTCGTTCTACGGCTGATTGAGGCGGAAACTCACCAGCTCAACTCGTCTCCGGGGAAGGTTATCCACAGAAGCGCCTCGTGGGGCTGTGCCGCGGAAGCCGATCGGGCAGGCTGGCCCTCATGCGTCGACCTGACCCGCTCCCGCCGTCGCTCTACGGCCGCATCTTCACCTGCCAACAGGCCCTGGCCGCGGGAGTGCCGGAGAAGCGACTCCGGGCCCGTGACATCGAGCGGGTCGTCCGAGGCATCTACCGCCATCGTCCTGTGCCGGGCGACGCCGACGTCGCACCCGCCGCGGGTGTGGGTGGGCCGCACGGTGAAGGGCCGCACGGTGAAGGGCCGCATGTGGAGGGGGTGCCGCCCGAGACGATCGATCTCGCCCTGCTGCAGGCACTCTGCTCCCGTGCGCCGGGCCTCTGGCTAAGCCACGCGACTGCCGCCCGGGTGCACGGCCTGCCCCTCCCTCCGCGTTTCGCGCGGGATTCAGCGATCCATGTCAGCGGCCGGTTCAGGGGCAGGACTGTGGCCGGGCTCGGGGCAGTGCGTCAGCACGGTCCGATCAAGAACACCATGGGGGAGGTGCTGGAGCAGGAGGGCCTGCGGCTCGCTTCACCGGAGCGAGTGTTCATCGACCTCATGCCGCACCTTCGACCGGACGAGCTCGTGGTGCTGGGCGACGCGTTGGTCCGTGAGCCTCGAGCAGTCTTCGAAGGCAGGGAACACCCCTGGAGCACGCGTGAGCTGCTGGAGGAGTGTCTGTCGCGGCACGGCCACACCCGGGGGATCGTCGCCGCACGGCAGGCTCTCGAGAGGGTGCGCGTCGGGGCGGACTCCCCGCCGGAGACCCTTCTTCGTCTGCGACTCGTCGAGGCCGGCCATCCGGAGCCGGAGCTGCAGGCGAGACTTGACCCGGATGATCCCGTCAGCCCCGTGACCGACCTGGCGTACCGCCGTCGGAAGGTGGCGGTCCAGTATGACGGAGCCCATCACTTCGAGGCCGAGCAGCAGGCCAGCGACGAGTGGCGCGACGGTGCATTCCGCCGGGACGGGTGGACGGTCGTGCGGGCGAATCGCGTGGACTTCAGAGAGGACTTCATCGGCGTCGTGGCCCGAGTGAGCGTCCTCCTGCTCAGTTGAGCTGGTGAGTTTCCGCCTGAATACGGCCCCAGAGCGTGTCTTTCGGGCGGAAACTCACCAGCTCAACTGGGAGGGGAGACACAAGAAGGGCCCCGGCGCGTCAGACGACGTGCCAGGGCCCCTCTCAGAGACGGATCAGAGCAATCAGTGCGAGTGCTCGTCCTCGTCGTGCTTCTTCTCGACGACCAGCGTCTCGGTGGTCAGCACCAGCGCCGCGATGGAGGCGGCGTTCTGCAGCGCAGAGCGGGTGACCTTGACCGGGTCGATGACGCCGTCGGCGATCAGGTCGCCGTACACGCCGGTCTTGGCGTTGTAGCCGTGGTTCGGCTCCAGCTCCGCGACCTTGGAGGCGACGACGAAGCCGTCCTCGCCGGCGTTCTGCGCGATCCAGCGCAGCGGCTGGACCAGCGCGCGGCGGACGATGCCCACCGCGGCGGCGGCGTCGCCTGCCAGCGCCTGCACGTTCTCGTCCTCGTCGAGGGCGGAGAGCGCGTTGATCAGCGCGGTGCCGCCACCGGCGACGATGCCCTCCTCGAGGGCCGCGCGAGTGGAGGACACGGCGTCCTCGATGCGGTGCTTACGCTCCTTGAGCTCCACCTCAGTGGCCGCACCGACCTTGATGACGCCGATGCCGCCGGCCAGCTTGGCCAGCCGCTCCTGCAGCTTCTCCCGATCCCACTCGGAATCGGTCGCGTCGGCCTGCGCCTTGATCGTCGCGGCACGGGCCTCTACGTCCTCCGTGGAGCCGGCGCCGTCGACGATCGTGGTGCTGTCCTTGGTGACGGTCACACGACGAGCGGTGCCGAGCACCTCGGGGCCCACCTGGTCCAGCTTCAGACCGAGGTCGGGGGAGACCACCTGAGCGCCGGTGAGGATCGCGATGTCCTCCAGCATGGCCTTGCGGCGGTCGCCGAAGCCGGGAGCCTTGACGGCCACGGCGTTCAGGGTGCCGCGGATCTTGTTCACCACCAGGGTGGAGAGGGCCTCGCCCTCGACATCCTCGGCGATGATGAACAGCGGCTTCTTCGCCTGCAGGACCTTCTCCAGCAGCGGCAGGAACTCCTGCATGTTGGAGATCTTGCCCTGGTGGATCAGGATCTGCGGGTCCTCCAGTACAGCTTCCTGACGGTCGGCGTCAGTGACGAAGTGCGGGGAGAGGTAGCCCTTGTCGAACTGCATGCCCTCGGTGATGTCGAGCTCGGTCGACGTCGTGGAGGACTCTTCGATGGTGATGACGCCTTCGGTGCCCACGGCGTCGAAGGCGCGGGCGATCAGCTCGCCGACCTCGTCGTTCTGGGCGGAGATCGCGGCCACGTGGGCCACCTGGGCGCCCTCGACGTCGCGCGAGTTCTGCTTCAGGCGCTCGGTCACCGCGGTCACGGCGGTCTCGATGCCGCGCTTGATCTCGCTCGGCGCCGCACCGGCGGCCACGTTGCGCAGACCCTCCTTGACGAGGGCCTGGGCGAGCACGGTGGCCGTGGTGGTGCCGTCGCCGGCGACATCGTTGGTCTTGGTGGCGACCTCCTTCGCGAGCTGAGCGCCGAGGTTCTCGTAGGAGTCCTCGACCTCGATCTCGCGGGCGATCGTCACGCCGTCGTTGGTGATGGTCGGCGCGCCCCAGGACTTGTCCAGGACGACGTTGCGGCCCTTGGGGCCCAGCGTGACCTTGACAGTGTCGGCGAGTTTGTCGATGCCGGCCTCAAGAGCCTTCCGGGCGGCATCGTCGAACTCCAGCTGCTTTGCCATGTGAGTTGCTTCCTTTGCGAGTCAGATGCGGGTCTCGAGAAGTGTGCGGAGGTCCGCGATCACTTCTCGACGACAGCCAGGACGTCGCGGGCGTTCAGGACGAGGAACTCGTCGCCGCCGACCTTGACCTCAGTGCCGCCGAACTTGGAGTAGATGACGACGTCGCCTTCAGAGACGTCGACCGGGACGCGGTTGCCCTTGTCGTCGAAGCGGCCGGGGCCCACTGCCACGACCTCGCCCTCCTGGGGCTTCTCCTTGGCGGTGTCCGGGATCACGAGGCCGGAAGCGGTGGTCTGCTCAGCTTCCAGGGGGCGGACAACAATGCGATCCTCGAGGGGCTTGATAGAGACTGACACGTCAGTGCTCTCCTTTGCGTGAAGTCGAATCGGGTCTGTGCTCAGGCCAGGGCTGTACGTCGTGTGACGCCGACGTCGTGCCGCAGGCCGGGTTTGTTGCGCGCCTTGGGAGTGACCAACCGTCGTCGCGGTGCCGGATGGCGCCCCGTCAGGCTCCGACACCGGTGACACCGGCGCCGAATCAGCACTCGATGACGTCGAGTGCCAACACAAACTTTAGGACGGCCTTAGCACTCGGTCAAGCAGAGTGCTAAGACCGCCCTATGAGTCGGTCCATTCCGGTGATGCGGAGTGCTCCGCTCAGCGATAGACGCCGGGGCTGGCCCGCCGATGCAGGCCCAGTCGGAAGCCGACGCCGGCGGCGACGAAGACCGCCACGCCGAAGACCCAGCCGGAGAGCGCCATGGCCTGGGTGCCGGAGAGCAGCACTCCGATGGTGCAGCCCAGCCCGATCATCGAACCCCATCCCAGCAGCACCCCGCCGATCGCCGCGGTGAGGGAGTTCCACCCGGTGAGCCGCTCCACACGGACTCGGCGACCGGGCAGCGCCGCCGCCAGGGAGGCCAGCACGATCCCCAGTATCAGCCAGCCGTTGGTGGTCACGGTGTGCACCACCAGCGCCACGCAGCCGGCCAGCCGCTCGTCCAGGCCAGGCATGAAGTTCGGCAGCAGCCCCGCGGAGTCCATGCTCGTGCGGGTCAGCGAGGAGATCTGGCTGGTCACCCCCAGCGGCTGGTCCTTGTAGTAGGCCAGCACCGCCAGGACCCCGACGCCGGCCCCGGTGGCCAGGGCGGGCCAGCGCTTGAAGAAGAGCAGCCTGCGGATCTCGGTCCCGTCGACCACGCGATCCCCGCGTCCCTGCACGGGTGGGTTCCAGCGCAGCAGCCAGAGCCCGAGGCCGGCCAGCACGCCCAGCTGCAGCAGGATGGCCACCGTGTACCCGCCGCCGGCCGGCAGCCAGGGCACCGGAGCTCCGGCGATGAACCCGGAGTACATGAAGTCCCAGGAGAGGAAGCCCGCGGCAAAGCCGACCACCACACCGGCCAGCGCCGGGATCGAGCGAAGATGCCCCTCGGGCAGGCGGTAGAGGTGCCCCGCGATGCATCCCCCGGAGATGACCATGCCCAGCCCGAAAGCCAGTCCGGCGATCACCAGGGCCAGCGAGACCGGGGCGATGTGCGCGTCCGAGGGGAGCGTGCCGCCGGTGGGGTTGGACACCCGCAGGGAGAAGACGACGGCGTAGCCGATCATCCCCACCGCGATGGAGACCAGCACGGCGTACAGGCCCCGGGAGCTGCCCTTCTCGAAGAAGTCGCGGAACACGCAGAAGAAGCAGTACCGGCCGCGCTCGAACAGGATGCCCAGTCCGGCGCCGATCAGCAGGGCGAAGGAGGCGTTCGACCCGCCGAGGCCTTCGCCGTCGGTGACGGCCAGCCAGGCGGCCAGGCCCAGCAGCAGGGCCGCCACCCCCAGTGCGACGCCGGTGCGCGCCGAGTCCGCCCGGGTCCAGCCCAGCGGACGGTCGGCGGGGACCGAGACGGAGCCCGGGCCGCCGGTGCGGCGGGCGGGCTCCGTCGTCGTGGATTCTGCGGTGGTGCTCACGAGCCGCTGCCGCTGCCCCACAGGCCGGCCCGCTCGTCGGTGTTGTTGGCCACCGGCACGCCGACTGAGTTGCCCCACTCGGTCCAGGAGCCGTCGTAGACCTGGGCGTCGGCGCCGAGGATCTGGTTCAGGGCGAACCAGGAGTGCGAGGCGCGCTCACCGATGCGGCAGTAGGTGACGATCGGGGAGTCGAGGTCCACGCCGGCGTCCTCGTAGATGGCACGGATCTCGTCGGCGGGCAGGAACTGGCCGGTCTCGGGGTCGACGATCTCACCCCAGGAGACGTTCACCGAGCCGGGGATGTGGCCCCAGATGGAGGTGGACTCGCCTTCGAAGATCGCCGGGTCCACGCCGACGGCGCCGTCGTGCTCGTCGGCGGAGCGGATGTCGACCAGCGCGGTGTCAGACTCGCCGTCCACGTTCTCGTCGGCGATCTCCAGGACCTCCGGCTGCAGGGCACGGATGTCGAGGTTCTGCGGCTGGGCCTCCCAGGTGCCCTCGGCGACGTCGGGGACCTCCTCGGTGAGCTCACGCTCGTCGTAGGCTTCCCACTTGTGCAGGCCGCCGTCGAGCAGCCGGACGTCCTCGGCGCCGTAGAGCTTGAACACCCAGGCGGCGTAGGCGGCGAACCAGTTGTTGCTGTCGCCGTAGAGGACGATGGTGTCGCCGTCGTCGATGCCCAGGCTCTGGGTGAGCTCGGTGAACTCGTCCTGGGAGATGAACTCCCGGGTGTTGGGCTGGGTGAACTCGGTGGACCAGTTCACGTACTGGGCCTGGGGGATGTGGGCCTCGGAGTAGGGAGTCAGCTCCGAGGTGGGCAGCTCCTCGGAGACGTCGATCAGCACGATGCCCTGTTCGGCGAGGTCGCCCTCGTCGAGGCGATCGGCGAGCCAGTCGGTGGAGACCAGGACGTTCTCCAGGTCCTCGTCGCCGCCCTGGTGGACCTCGTCCTGGCCGCGGTTCTCGCCGGTGACCTGAACATTCGCCACGGTGGCGGCCTGTTCGCCGGATCCCCCCGGGGCCGCGGAGGCGGAGCCGTCCTCGTCGCCGCCGCTGAGGCTGCTGGTGACGACGCCTCCGGCGGTGGCGGCCAGTGCCGCCACGGCGACGAACGCCACGGCCAGCTTGCCGCTGGAGCGTCGGCCTGAGCTCTGGTTCTCTTCGGGTGTGGGTGCCTCTTCGGTGCTCATGATGCGGTGATGCCTTTCGCTGCAGGAAGGTGTGTGCAGAAGTGGTGCGGATGTGCCTGCACACCACTATGGGCGATATCTTCAGAAATATGAACAGATAAGTTCATATGCTGTCACATTGGTCGCCTCACGCCTGCCATGGGCCCCGCCCGGCCCCGCCGTCAGCCGGACACACAGGAATCTCGGCGGCAGTAGACTTGTTGTGGCCCTGACACCGACGGCGGCGCACCCGACGGCGCCACGGCCCCGCGAGCACCCGAGCGACCCCCTGGAGAGGCGAGACCCCGTGACTGAGACCCCCGCAGAGGACCACGACCCCTTCGGCTTCGTCGGACTGACCTACGACGACGTCCTCCTGCTGCCCGGCGCCACTGACGTCATCCCGTCCGACGCCGACACCTCCACGCAGTTCAGCCGCAACATCACGCTGAACACCCCGGTGGCCTCCGCGGCCATGGACACGGTCACCGAGGCACCCATGGCGATCGCCCTGGCCCGGCTCGGCGGCATCGGCATCCTCCACCGGAACCTCTCCCTGGAGGACCAGGCGAAGCAGGTCGACCAGGTCAAGCGCTCGGAGTCCGGCATGATCTCCGACCCGGTGACGATCACCCCGGACGCCACGCTGGAGGACCTCGACGACCTCTGCGCCCATTACCGCGTTTCCGGGCTGCCGGTGGTCGACGCCGACCGGAAGCTGCTGGGCATCATCACCAACCGCGACATCCGCTTCGTCGCCTCCGAGGACTACCTGACCACCAAGGTCTACGAGAAGATGACCCCGCAGCCGCTCATCACCGCCCAGGTGGGCATCTCGCGCGACGAGGTCATCCAGCTCTTCTCCGAGCACCGGGTGGAGAAACTGCCGCTGGTGGACGACGACGGCCGCCTCACCGGGCTGATTACCATCAAGGACTTCGACAAGGCCGACAAGTATCCGCAGGCCACCAAGGACTCCGAGGGAAGGCTGCGCGTCGGCGCGGCGGTCGGATTCTTCGGTGAGGGCTTCGAACGCGCGATGGCGCTCATCGACGCCGGGGTGGACGCCCTGGTGGTCGACACCGCCAACGGCCACACCCGCGGGGTGCTGGACATGATCGCCAAGCTTAAGGCCGAGCCGCACGCCGCCGGGGTGGACGTCATCGGCGGGCAGGCCGCGACCCGTGAGGGTGCTCAGGCTCTCATCGACGCCGGAGCGGATGCGATCAAGGTCGGGGTGGGGCCGGGCTCCATCTGCACCACGCGGGTGGTCGCCGGGGTCGGCGTCCCCCAGGTCACCGCCATCCATGAGGCCGCCAAGGCCGCGATCCCGGCCGGTGTGCCGCTGATCGCAGACGGCGGGCTGCAGCACTCCGGTGACATCGGCAAGGCCCTGGTGGCCGGCGCGAACTCCGTGATGCTCGGCTCGCTGCTGGCGGGCGCCGCGGAGTCCCCCGGTGACCTGGTCTTCTACAACGGCAAGCAGTTCAAGGCCTACCGCGGCATGGGCTCGCTGGGAGCGATGCAGACCCGCGGGAAGAACACCTCCTACTCCAAGGACCGCTACTTCCAGGCGGACGTCCCCGACGACGAGAAGCTCATCCCCGAGGGCATCGAGGGCCAGGTGCCTTATCGGGGTCCGCTCTCCGCGGTGGTCCACCAGCTCACCGGCGGACTGCGTCAGACCATGTTCTACGTGGGTGCCCACACCATCGACCAGCTGAAGTCCAAGGGTAAGTTCGTGCGCATCACCTCGGCGGGGCTGAAGGAGTCTCACCCGCATGACGTGATGATGACCGTCGAATCGCCCAACTACCGGCGTCGCTGACGGCAGGCCTGATGATCACCACCCAGCCCGGGGCAGACCAGCACCGGATCGGACCGGCGCCCTACGTGGACTCGCCGGCGCTGTGCGCAGGAGACCACGGGCTGACCGCCTGGCGGCACTCCCGTGAGGCGTTGGCGCGGATCTCGTCCCTGGAGTTCCTGGCCGAGCTGGCCGCCGGCACCCTGCCGGCTGAGACCTTCGTGCATTATCTGCTGCAGGACTCGGCCTACCTCGCCGGATACGGGCAGGCGATGACCCTGCTGGCGGCTCGTGCTCCGTCGGCCGCGCACCGCCGGTTCTGGGCGCGGGCCACCTCGGACACGATTGCCGAGGAGCAAGCCATGCAGGCCGAGCTGATGAGCTCGGCGGAGTTCTCCGCCCTGGCCTCCGAGATGGCTGATGAGCACGACGCACCGCGCCCCTCGCCGACCACCCAGGGGTACACCAGTTGGCTGGTGGCCACCGCCGCAGTCGGCGATCACGCGGTGGCGGTCGCGGCGGTGCTGCCCTGCTTCTGGGTCTACGCCGAGGTGGGCCGACACCTCGTTGAAGACATCGGAGAGGCGATGGCCCATCATCCCTACCGCAGCTGGGTGCAGGTCTACTCGGACCCTGAGTTCGACCAGGCGGTGGAGGAGGCCATCGGCATCTTCGAGCAGCTCTACGAGGGTGCTGACGGGGCGCTGCGCGCCCGGATGCTGGCGGCCTTCGAGCAGGGCTGCGTCTACGAGCACCGCTTCTGGGCGGCGGCCCACGTCCGAGAGTCCTGGCGCACCGCACCGGTCGGCTGAGCAGATTCACCGGCGGAGAAGACTTGGGGCCCACGGGTCCCGCTGACCACGTTCTGACAACCTCTGCGAGAGCAAGGAGCACCAGTTGAGCAACGAGATCCCCATCGGTCTGGCCAAGAGCGGGCGACGCGCCTGGGCGCTGGACGACGTCGCCGTCGTTCCGAGCCGCAGGACTCGCAGCCCCCAGGACGTAAGCCTGGACTGGCAGATCGATGCCTACACGTTCAAGACCCCGGTCATCGGGGCGCCGATGGACTCGGTGATGTCCCCTGAGACGGCGATTGCGCTGGGGCGTCTGGGCGGGCTCGGTGTGCTCAACCTCGAGGGCCTGTGGACCCGATACGAGGACCCTTCCCCGGTGCTGGAGGAGATCGAGCATCTCGCTGAGGATGAGATCTCCCCGGAGAACACCCGGCGGCTGCAGCAGCTGTACTCGGAGCCGATCAAGGCCGAGCTGATCAAGGCACGGCTGGCTGAGATCCGGCAGGCCGGGGTGGTGGTCTCCGGCTCCCTGACTCCCCAGCGCACCCAGGAGTTCTACCAGACCGTGGTGGAGGCCGGGGTGGACATGTTCGTCATCCGCGGCACCACGGTCTCGGCCGAGCATGTCGCGCAGAACGGTGACCCGCTGAACCTCAAGGAGTTCATCTATGAGCTCGACGTCCCGGTGATCGTCGGTGGGGCGGCCGGCTACACGCCGGCGCTGCACCTGATGCGCACAGGCGCCGCCGGCGTGCTGGTCGGCTTCGGGGGAGGGTCCTCCACCACCACTCGTCGCGCGATGGGCATCCGCGTGCCGATGGCCACTGCCATCTCCGATGTCGCAGCGGCCCGTCGGGACTACCTGGACGAGTCCGGGGGCCGGTATGTCCATGTCATCGCTGACGGCGGCCTGGGCTCATCCGGCGACATCGTCAAGGCCCTGGCCATGGGCGCGGACGCCGTCATGCTGGGCACCACCCTGGCCCGCGCCGAGGAGGCGCCGGGTCGCGGCTGGCACTGGGGCCAGGAGGCCGTACACCCCGACTTCCCGCGCGGACACCGCACCCGGGTGGGCACCGTGGCGCCGCTGGAGGAGGTCCTCTGGGGGCCTGCCCATCACACGGACGGATCCTCGAACCTGATGGGCGGGCTGCGTCGGGCGATGGCCGCCACGGGCTACTCGGACCTGAAGTCCTTCCAGCGGGTGGACGCGATCGTCTCTCCGCTGGGCCAGCAGTCCCGCTGAAGCGGTCCTCAGCCCTGTTGAGCTGGTGAGTTTCCGCCCGAATCCGGCCCGCAGGGCTCGGGTTTCGGCGGAAACTCACCAGCTCAACGTCGTCCTGGGGTGTTCCCCGGGCCGTTGCCGGGGTGTCCCTCTCGCTCATGGCCACGACCCTCGCCTGAGCCATGCCCGTGGCCGTTGTTGTTCCCCGGTCCGCGCGGGGGCCAGGTCCCGCCGTCCTCGCCTGAGCCGTCCTCGTCACCTTCACCGGGGGCTTCGGTCGCCTCGAACCGCAGGTCGGCCACGATCGGGTCATGGTCCGAGGAGCGCCATATGTCCGCGCTGAACAGGTCGGAGGCGTTGCCGTTGTACCGGCTGTACTCCAGGGCGATCGGCTCCACGGCATTGATGTTCCAGACCTCCGCCTGGGAGATCGTCTCGGCGGCGGCTTCGGAGGCGAAGAGGTGGTCCAGGGACCCCACCTGGCCGTTGAACATGTAACTGTGCTGGCCGGTCTCCGCCGAGACGTTGGTGTAGTCGGCGCCGAGGAACTCCTGCAGCGGGTCCTCCATCTCATAGGAGTTGAAGTCACCCATCAGGTAGACCTTCTCGGTGCCGGTGTCCTCCTCCAGCGCGTCGGCAAAGGCCACCAGGGCGCGTGCCTGCTCCACCCGGTCGGCGTTCCAGGCGCCCTGTCCGTCGCCGGAGTCGGCGTTCGGTCCGCCGTCGGGCGCGGAGCCCTTGGACTTGAAATGGTTGACGACGGCGATGAAGCGATCCTGCTCGTCACCGCCCACCGGTTGGAACTCCTGGGCCAGCGGCTCGCGGGCGTTGGAGTAGACCTCGGCCAGGTCGAAGTCCTCCAACTCGGGGGTCATGATCTCGTCCACGCCCCCGTCGAAGAGGATGACCGACTCGCCCACCGGCTCCACAGCCTCGGGGCGGTAGATGAACCCGTTGCGGATCACATCCTCGTCCTCCGGGGCGGGTGCGGTCTCAGGGCTGGCCACGTAGGCCCAGGTGTCGGTGCCGAGGTCTTGGTTGAGGGCCTCGACGAGACGCTCGTGGGCAAGGTCGCGGTCGGCGTCGTCGGTGAAGTGGGCCGAGTTCTCCATCTCCTGCAGGGCGACGACGTCGGCGTCCATCGTCGTGATGGCGTCGACGATCTTCGCCTCCTGGCGTTTGAAGGACTCGGTGGACCAGGCGCCGCGCACCTCACACCAATCAGCGGTGGTGGGGTTCCCGTCACGGTCGGCGTGGTACTCGCAGCCCTCCTCGTCCTCGCCGAGGGTGACGAAGTAGTTGAGCACGTTGAAACCCGCGATGCGCAGGTCCGCATCACGCTCGGCCGGGGCGTCTCGGCCTTCCCGGGTGTTCTCGACGCGAGCCGGCTGGACCGCCTCGGCGCTGTCCGGGGTCAGCTGCGCGGTGGGTTGGAGGCGCCACTCATCGAAGCGGCGGTCCATGATCACTGTGTTCTCCCACTGGACCTCCGCCCCGATCCGGACCGGGTCCTCAGCAGTGAGATAGGGGAGCTCCTCGTCCCATCCGGGGGAGCGGGAGAAGTCGGTGGTGGCGGCGTCGTCCAGGTAGATGATCCGCTCGGCGTTCTCCTCCGCCAGGGCATCGGCCTCCGGGCCGGGCCTGTGGGCTGCGGTCGGGGTGGTCAGCGGCTCCTCGCCGAGGACGATGCCGATCTCCCCGAACTGGTTCAGCGTGTAGTGGTCGGTGACCGTGTAGGTGCCCTGCGGGTCGATGACCATGCCCAGCAGCGCCTCGCGCTCCGCATCGGTCTCAGGGATCTCGACCACGGCCGGCTTGACCGCCTCATGCGTCTCGTCGGTGATCAGAGCGAACTCATGCTCCGGGGTCTGCGAGGAGCCCGGGTAGAGCGAGAGCTGGACCTGCCCCGAGTAGGTGGTGACATCTGCGGTGATCTCCACGAAGTCGCCGATCTCCACCTCGTCGGCCCGCCAGGGTGAATAGACGAAGATGCCGTCGGAGGCTGCGTGGGTCTCCAGGTCGAGGTCTCCGCCGGTGCCCTCGGTCTGCAGCGTGAACCCGTTGAAGCCACCGGTCGGGTAGGCGCCCGTGACCACGCCGCGCACGGTGACCGGCTGCTCGAGTAGCTCGTTCTCCGCCGAATCCAGGCTGCGCGGGATCTCATGGATCTCCAGGTCCGTCGGCTCCTGGCGCTCGGGCTCCTCCGGCTCATGGACCGCTTGCTCCCCAGCGCTGTTGGTCGGGGTGATGGCCTCCGAGAGGGCAAAGTCTGCCGAGTTGTCATCGGTGTCCACGGCCTCGTCCACCCGGGCGATGGAGCGCACGTCGGCACTGCCTGACGGCGACGGCGCGGCCGCGGTCTCAGAGGTGTTCGCTCCTCCGTACCCCAGCAGGTCGACGACGTCCTCATGGTCCCGCACATCGCCGAGAGGGAGGTCCAGGCGCTCAGGTGTGGAGGCCAGCCAAATGACACCGTCGCGGATGGCGGTACCGCCGCTGAGCCGGGCGTCGGGCTCGGGGAGGGCCTCGCCGTCACCGGCGCTCAGACCGGGGTTGGCGATCAGGTAGTGGCCGCCGGGTTCGATGGCGCCAGTCAATGTCACGTGGCCCGAGGGCGTCAGATCGTCCTCGCCGCGGGATGCCGGGCGGTAGGACATCGCCCAACCCTCGAGGTCCACAGGCTCGTCTCCGGGGTTGTGCAGCTCGATGAACCGTTCGTCGAAGGCGGCGTCCTGGCCGGCACCGGTGGTGTAGACCTCGCTGATGACGACGCTCTCGGCACGTTCGACGGATGGGGTGGTCGAGGCTTCGGCCGGGGCGGCGGTCGCGGGCGTAGGGATGATCAGTGAGGCGGCGAGGCCGGCGGAGGCGATCCCCGCGAGCACGCGGGGTGCGCGTCTCCTGGCAGATGTGTCACCTGGTGTATGCATGGGGCGGAGTCCTCATCGTGTGGTGATCGTGTCGTGCGGTCTTCAGTGGTCCGGTGCGCCGACCCGTGGGTGTGATCCACGTCATCGTCGGTCGCCGGCACACAGTTTAGGGCGGGGCTCTGACACGGTGGCTCGAGAACCCTTCGGCCAGCTCTCGGAGGCGTTCAGCCGGGTCAGTCGGTCAGGCGGCGCCGTCCTCGCCGCACCAGCAGGATGCCCGCAGTCAGCAGCACGAGTGCGCCGAGTCCGAGCCAGAGGATGCCGGGAGCCCCGGTGCTTGCCAGCGGGTCACCGGGCGTCGCCGCAGAGGAGCCCGGAGCGTCCGGGCCTGTGGCGGCGTCGCCCGTGGGTGCGCCGCTGCCGGGCTGGTCAGCCGTCTGAGCCGCCCCTGATGCGTCGGTCAGGTTGCCGGCTGAGGTGGTGTCCTCGGCGGTCTCAGCCCTGGTTTCAGCCTCGGTCTCAGCCCCGGGCGTCTCGGCGCCGTCGTCGGAGTCGGGCCGGTCCTCCTCGGGACGATCCACGTCCACCCCGTCGTCGGTGCGCTCGTCAGCGGATTCGTCAGTCGTGGGATCCTCCGTGACCCGTATCGGGACGGCCAGTTCGGTGCCGGTCACCGGCTCGGTGAGCAGCAGCTCGGCGATGCCGCCTTCGGCCTCCACGCCCTCGGGCACCGTCACGGTGACCTCGGCCTGGCCTCGCAGATCCTCGTGGTCCACCGTGGACAGGTCGATCGGGAACCCGCCGACGTCGACGCCGCCCAGCTCGGCCTGCAGCGTCTCTCCGGCGGGGACGTCCTCGGCGCTGTAGGCCAGTCCGCCGATGTCCAGGGAGATCTCATCACCGGGGGCGTGCACCGCGTCCGGGTCGCCGTCCCAGCTGACCGCCACGGCCCGGCGCCGCAGATCGGGCTCCAGGGTCTCCTGCTCGGCCGCGTAGCTGACGAAGGCCTCGAGGTCATTCATCCCGGTGTCCACGGCCTGCGGGGACTCCAGGACGACGTCGACCCCGCCGCCTCCGGCCGCCATGTAGGAGTTCATCGCCACCTGGTAGGTGGCCTCGGGATCCACCGGCTCGTCATCGATCCGCACTTCGGTGATGCGCTGACCCGCAGGTGCCTCGGGGTCGACGACGTAGCTGACCTCGGCCGACTGGGCATGCTTGGAGAAGCCGCCGTCATCGCGCCACTGCTGTTCGAAGAGCTCGCGCACCTGCGCTCCGGTGAGCTCCACAGTGACCAGAGTGTTGGCGAAGGGCTGGACCGCCGCCAGGTCCCGGTAGGCGAGCTCGCCCTGGGGCAGATCTGCACGCAGCCCGCCCGAGTTGGTGATGGCGAAGTCGACGTCGGGCTGGGTCTGCCGCACCGCCCACACCTGGGCGTCGGCCACCAGCTCGCCCACAGTGGAGGCCGCGCCCCGGTTCTCGGAGCCGTCGGAGTTCACCGCGCGGCGGAACGGCACCTCGCCGGCGGTCTCGGCGACCACTTCCGCCCCGAGCTCGTCGGCGACCTCCACCGCATCGGCGACGATCTCGGAGACATGCTCGTCCGGTTCACAGATCGGGGCGCCGTCGACCACCAGGTCGACGGTCTCGGCATGGCTCACGAGTACCTCGCCGGTGCTGGTGTCCACGGAGAGGTCCACGCGGGAGATCTGCTCCCCGTACTCACCGCCCTGCACCAGCTGCAGCCCGTCCAGGTCATGGGCGTAGGACTGGTGGGTGTGGCCGCTGAAGATCGCGTCCACCGACGGGTGCGGATCATCCACCAGCTCCCCGAAGGAGCGGCTCTGCGCGCTGGCGGGATCCGTGCCGGGCAGGCCCTCATGGGCGAGCACGACGACGACGTCGGCCTCTCCGTCGGCCGGGTCCCCGTTGGTCAGCTGCTCGGCGTACCGGCCGACCTCCTCCTTCATGGAGGTCCACTCGATGCCCTCGATCCCGGCGGGGTTGACCAGGCCCGGCATGTCCTCGGTGATGATACCGATGAAGCCGATCGTCACACCGGCCACCTCGGTGAGGTGGTACGGCTCGTAGAGGTGCTCGCCGTCGGCGTCGCGGATGTTGGCACCGATGTGGGGGAATCCGGCCTCAGGCAGGACTCGATCGTCCACGTCGTCGGCGCCGGCGTCGAACTCATGGTTGCCCAGCACCGAGACTTCCAGATCCATGGCCGCCAGGGAGTCCAAAGTCGGCTGGTCCTGCTGGATGAAGGAGGTGAAGGTGGAGGCCCCGATGTTGTCCCCGGCGGAGACGAACACCGTGTGCGGGTTCTCGGTGCGCACCTGGTCCACTGCGCAGGCCAGCACCGCAGCCCCCGGGACGTCGCCGGCGGGCTCGAGCCGGCCGTGGAGGTCGTTGACTCCGACGATGCTCAGCTCGACGACCTCACCGGTCGTGCTGTCCTCGGCGGCGGGTGCGGCCAGGGCGCTGCTCGGGGCCAGGAGGGCGAAGGCGAGGCCCGCAGAGAGCCCGGCGGCTCCTCGGAAGCGTAAACCGCGGGTGCTGCGGATACGAGGTGTCGGCGGCACGGGAGGCCGAGTCGGTGTGGTCACGTGTTCTCCCTCATCAGGTGCTCAGATCAGGTGCTCAGATCGTTGTCCATCCAAACAGAATGTGGAGAACAGGAACAGGCCTCACGGTGAACAGCGTCGGTCCTTCGGCCTCGAGGAGTTGCCGCCGGAGGCCGTCCTCTGGATGAATGTCCCCATGGCCGGTCACGCGGAACAGAGCTCAGGGGAGCGGATCATCGAGGCCGCAGGTCAGCTGGAGGCTGTCCACCGGGAGCTGGAGATCCTCGAGTCCGACGGCGGCGTCGCCGTCACGACCCGGGTGAGGCAGAGCTTCGCCGTGGACCTGGAGGAGCTCTGGCAGTGCTGTGTGCGGGAGGACAGGCTGGCTCGATGGTTCGCCCCGGTCACCGGTGATCTGCGGCTGGGCGGCCGGTTCAGCGTGCAGGACAACGCCACCGGCACTGTGGAGCGCTGTGCGCCGCCCGGCGGAGGCCAGGTGGGGGAGATGCAGCTGAGCTGGGAGTTCGGCCGGGACGTCTCCCAGGTGGTGGTCCGCTGTGAGGCCGCGGAACCGTACGGCGGCGAATCGGCGAGCCATGGCCCCGAGGCGGAGTGCTCCTCCCGGCTGACCGTGGAGCATCGCGGGCTGATCCCCTGGGACTTCTGGTCCACATACGGTCCAGGTGCCGGGGGAGTGGGCTGGGACCTCGCGCTGCTCGGGCTGGCCCATCACCTGCGCACCGGCAGCACGGTGCCGGCGGAACAGACCCTCTGGGTCACCACCGCGGGCGCCGAGGAGTTCATCGCCGGCAGCAGCGCCGCGTGGGGCAGGGCCTCGGAGGCGGCCGGGACCCCTGCCGAGGCGGCCGCGGCCGCCTCGGGACGCACCACGCGCTTCTACACGACCCCTGACTCTGAGGAATGACTGATGAGCACCCCTGACGTCCGCCCCGTGGGCGACCTTCCCGACGCGATCGGCAAGACCGCGGCCCGCGAGCTGTCCACCCACGGCATCCGGAGCCTCGCGGATGCCGCCTCACATGCTCCGAAGGAGCTGTTGGCCATCCATGGAGTGGGCCCCAAGGCCATCCGCATCCTCACCGAGGCGCTCGCGGAGAAGGGGATGTCCTGGTCGGCCCGGTGAGGCAGACCCGTGCCATGCCGCTGGTCTACGCTGATCAGACCGTTCCAGACGTGATGGAGACCGGAGGACAGAGTCTCCCGCATGGGTGGATTCCACAGCACTGTGATCCCTGAGGGGGACCCATGCAGACCGATCTCCGCCGGACCGCGACAGCGGCCACCTGCACCCTGCTCGCCCTGAGCCTCAGCGGCTGTGTGACGTTGGGGGAGGCGCGAGAAGTCGAGGAGGACCCCGCCGTCGAGGTTGCCGGGGAATCACCGGAGGTCGAGGAGGCGAGTCCCTCGCCTGAGTCCCCCGAGGTGGACGAGGACGACGAGAGCCTCGATGGCGATGAAGACGCTGGCGAGGACGTGGCCGACGATGAGGCCGACGCGGAAGGCGATGAGACCGAGGTCGAGCGGCAGGATCCGGACGACGAGGCTGAAGACGAGGCTGAAGGCGACGTCGAGGAGGCTGACGAGGTCACCGAGGATGAGGCTGACGGCCCCCGGGGCACCCGGGAGGACCCGTTCTCCCTGGGAGAGTCCTTCGCCCACGATGATTGGGAGGTGGTGATCAACGAAGTCACCCCGGAGGCGGATGACCAGGTCCTTGCCGAGAATCAGTTCAACGATCCAGCCCCTGACGGGACCTCCTACATGCTGATCCACACCACGGTGACCTATCACGGAGCGGATTCCGAGATGATTATGATGGGCGTCGACTTCGCCTTCGTGAGCGGCTCGGGTGAGACGTACAGCAGCTTCGACACGCTCTCGATTCCGCCCGACGAACTGGACACCTGGCAGGAGCTCTACACTGGTGGCTCCGCCGAGGGAAACATCGCGATCGCTGTGCCCGACGAGGGCGATGGCCTGATCCGGGCGCGACTCGGTTTCATCAGCACGGACGACGGGTTCTTCGCGGTGAACTGACCAGAGCCTCAGACAAAGCGAAGGCCCCCGACCAGAAACTCCTGGTCAGGGGCCTGCAAACTGGCGGTGACGGTGGGATTTGAACCCACGGTACGGGGTTACCGTACACGACATTTCGAGTGTCGCACCTTCGGCCGCTCGGACACGTCACCTCAGACCTGAAGATGCTACCGAAGAAGCGCGTCCGGTTCCAATCGGGGCCCCTCAGTCTGCGGCGTGGAACAGCGCGTGCACGTCACTGGCGGTGCGTCTGCCGCCCAGTGCCTCGAGCTCGAGCACGACGGCGGCTCCGGCCACCTCGCCACCGAGCGCGGCGACGATCTGTCGGGAGGCGGCCAGGGTGCCTCCGGTGGCGAGCACATCATCGACCAGCAGCACCCGCGCTCCTGGCTCGAGCACCCCGGGGGCCTCTATCACCGCGGAGCCGTACTCCAGGTGGTATTCGATGCTCGCGGCAGGGTTCGGCAGCTTCCCGGCCTTGCGGATGGGCAGCATGCCGACCCCCGAGGTGGCGGCGATGGTGCCGGCCAGGAGGAAGCCGCGGGCCTCGATCCCGGCGACGACGTCGAAGGTCCCGGCGAAGGGGGCGATCAGCGCCTCGGTGATGGTACGCAGGGCCTCGGCGTCTACCAGCAGCGCCGAGATGTCACGGAAGAGCACGCCCGGCTCCGGGTAGTCAGGGGTCAGGGTGATCAGCGCCTCGGCGCGGGCCAGAGAGTCGGTCAGCTCGGCGTCGTGGCGGGCCGGTTCTCGGGACCCGGGTGCGGTGGAGGGAGATGGGGCGGAGGGCACCGCGCAACTCTAGCAACCCGTGAGGGCCTCCGGGCGGCTCCCGTGGCAGGGATCTCGTGCGCACCAGCTGCCCGGCTCATTCCGCACCTGGGTTCGACCGCAGACGCTGCGCGAAGAACCTGCTCAGTTGGGCGGCACACTCCTCGGCCCGCACCTCCGGGTGGACCTCTACCCAATGGTTGAGCCTCGGTTCTCGCAGGATGTCGAACACCGAGCCGGCCCCTCCGGCCTTCTCGTCCCAGGCACCGAAGATCACCCGTCGGATGCGGGAGAGCACGATGGCCCCGGCACACATGGGGCAGGGCTCCAGGGTCACCGCCAGGGTGCAGTCCTCCAGCCGCCAGGTGCCGCGCCGGCGTGCGGCCTCGCGCAGCGCGATGATCTCCGCATGGCCGGTCGGGTCGCCGTCGGCCTCGCGGGTGTTGTGGCCCTCGCCGATGATCTCACCCTCCGGGGAGACGACGACGGCGCCCACCGGCACATCCCCGGCGGCGGCGGCCTGCTCGGCCAGGGCGAGGCAGCGTCCGACCAGCTCCGCCTGCACGGCGGCATCCCGAGGGTCCCGGGAGGGCACGGAGGGCGGGCCGCGACGCGGATCGTGGTGCGGGGCAGGGGGCATGGGACCAGCGTACTGGCGCTCGACGCCCTGGTAGTTTGGTCGCATGCGTGTACAGGTCGTGGAACACCCCCTCATCGCCCACAAGCTCACCCAGCTCCGGAGGGTGGAGACCAGCTCGAACCACTTCCGGCAGCTCACCAAGGAGCTGGTGATGCTGCTCTCCTATGAGGCCAGCGATTCGATCGCGACCGAACCGATCACCATCACCACTCCTGTCACCGAGACCGAGGGCACCCAGTTGTCCGGTCCCACCCCGCTGGTGGTCCCGATCCTGCGCGCCGGCCTCGGCATGCTCGACGGCATGACGTCGATGATCCCCACCGCGGAGGTCGGTTTCCTCGGGATGGCGCGCAACGAGGAGACCCTCGACATCATCACCTACGCCGAACGTCTGCCCGACGACCTCACCGGCCGTCACGTCTTCGTGCTCGACCCGATGCTGGCCACCGGCGGCACGCTGGCGGAGGCCATCGGATTCCTCAAGCGCCGCAACGCCGCCGAGGTCACCTGCATCTGCCTGCTGGCCGCCCCGGAGGGCATCGCCCGGCTGGAGGAGGAGGTCGGCGATCTCGACGTGGACCTGTACCTGGCCGCCATCGACGAGAGGCTCGATGAGAACGCCTACATCGTGCCTGGCCTCGGTGATGCCGGAGACCGCCTCTACGGGCTGGCGGAGTGAGTCCAGGCCCTCCTGGGAGGACCTGGTCAGGCGCCGCCCGGCTGCAGCCGCTATGATTCGCGCCTTGCCTGGAGGCCCGGCGACGTCCGGGTGGCGGAGCTCGGCGCTGCTGTCCTCCGGTCCACCACAGCGCCGGGGCGCCTGCGACGGTGGTTCTGCGGCGTTCCTCGAGGCCGCTTGCAGTCTTCCTCCGCGGTCTGGCGAGCCCTCATTCGCCCCCTGAAAACGTGAGCCTGCTCACAAACACGCCGTATGGTCTCAGCATGTGGAATATTCCAGGCTTTGTTACTTGCTTTTTTCTTTTATGACATGGAGTCTTGAGGTCGAATCCACCGGCCCGTAGCCAGGGAGAACCAGCACATGTCCGCACGTCCGAGTCAGGTCCCCAACCCCGGGTATGTCCACGTGTCCGTGCGCAACGCGGCACGTCGTGCGGAGATCGCGCGTCGAATGCGCGACGGCGGTGAGCAGGCAGCCCGGGGCAGGTCCAGCCGCACCAGGTCCTCCGAGCAGCCCCGAACCGGCCCGGTCCCCGTAGTGGCCCAGAACGGGGGAGGGCCCCAGCTGGTCCAGCCCGACGTCGTCGCCCGCGGGTTCGTCGTCTACGTGGGCCTCGACGAGGACACCGCCACCGCCGCCGGCACCTCGCTGCACAAGATCGCCAGTGAGCTGCGCGACTACGTCGAGTCCATCGCCCCGGAGTCGCAGGTCCACATCGCGATGGCCATGGCATCGGCCGCCGCAGAGGGCAGCGATCTCGACGTCGTGAGGCAGGCGCTCGGTGATCCGACCGTCACGCACCGCACCATGGAGGCGCCCATCGCCGCGCCGCAGGCCCCGACGAACTCCGGAGTGCTGATCGACCTCTCCCGGCGCGAGGTGAAGCTTGACGGGGAGAGCCTCAATCTCACCTACAAGGAGTTCGAGCTGCTGAACTACCTCGTGGAGAACGGCACCCGCACCGTGGGCCGTGAGGAGCTCCTGCAGGCCCTGTGGCGCAACATCGATGCGGACCAGATGCCCAACGAGCGCACCATCGACGTGCACATCCGTCGGCTGCGCTCCAAGCTGGGTCGGCTCGCGAACACGGTGCGCACCGTGCGCGGCCAGGGCTACCGGTTCTACGAGCACCCCGAGGTCACCGTCTGGGCCGCCCCCGAATACAGCATCTGATCGGCGCCACGCGCCCCGGGAGGAGATCATGACCGACTCCGTCGAACTGCTCGTCCTCCGCCACGCCCAGGCCGGGCACGCCTTCTCCGAGGACGACCATGGCCGCACGCTCACCATCCATGGCGCGGAGCAGGCCCGCGCCGTCGGGCAGCGGATGGTGCAGCACCAGGTGATGCCGGACGCCACCGTCTGCTCCGATGCCATGCGCACCCGGCAGACCTGCCTCTGGATCAACCATGAGCTCGGCGAGAAGGCTCCCACCCCGTACCTCGACGGTCGTCTCTACGGGGCCTCGTCCCGGCACATGCTCGCCATCATCAACGAGACTCCGGAGACCGTGCGACGGCTGCTGGTCATCGGCCACCTGCCCACGGTGCAGGACCTCTGCATGGAGCTGGCCTCCGTGGACTCACAGGAAGATCCGGTGCTGCGCCTGGCCTCCCGCTACCCGACGGCGGGCCTGGCCCGTTTCGTCATCGACAGGCCCTGGGCCGAGCTGGACGGGCGGGACTCTCGGCTTGTGGACTTCTGGGACTGATGCCGGCGCACCGTCGGGGCTGAGCAGGACCCCAGACGCACGGAGGCCGGTGCGCAGATCCTCAGGATCCGCGCACCGGCCTCCGTGCGTCGGGCTGCGTGGCCTCGCAGGATGAGAGTCAGTCGTCCTGTTCGGTCTCCAGGATGCGCACCAGCTCGTCGAGTGCGGAGTCGGCACCGTCGCCCTCAGCAGTGAGCACGACCTGGTCGCCGAACTCGGCACCGATGCCCATCAGGCCCAGGATGCTGCCTGCGTCGAAGGTCTCCTCGGGGCTGTCCGCCTTCGCGATGCTCACCTCCACGGGCTGTGCGCTCGCCGCTTCTGCGAAGACGGCCGCAGGACGCGCGTGCAGTCCTGCCTTGGAGCCGATGGTTGCGGTCCTCTGGGCCATGGGTTCTCCTCCTGCTGGTCTGGAGTCGTGCTCGGGTGAGCGTGATGCCCTGCGGCGTCTCCGCCGCAGGTCTGTACACATCTTATGGTGTGCCGGGCCTCAGGCGAGGCCCAGCTCCTGCAGCGCCGGCAGCTGGGCGACGACGGCGGCGCGGGCCTCGGACGAGGAGCGAGCGGCGGTCGCGGCCGCGGCGAGCTCCTCGGCCTGGGCGAGACTGACGGTGCGCAGCACGGCGGCCACCGAAGGCAGGGCCGCGGCACTCATCGACAGAGAGGTCGCGCCGAGTCCCACCAGCACCGGAGCCAGTGCGGGGTCCGCGGCCGCCTCGCCGCAGACGCCCACCGGGCCGTGGGAGGCGGAGCCGGTGGCGCCGATGAGCTGCAGCACCGCAGGCTGCCAGGCGTCGTTGAGGGCGGCCAGCGAACCCAGCTGACGGTCCGAGGCCATCGTGTACTGGGTGAGGTCGTTGGTGCCGATGGAGACGAACTCGACTTCTTCAGTGATCGGGCCGGCGGTCAGCGCGGCCGCCGGCACCTCGATCATCACCCCGGGCGTCTTCAGCCCTGCGTGCTCGGCCATCGTGCGGAACTGGGCGGCCTCCTCGGCGGTGGAGATCATCGGGGCCATCACCCAGACGTCGACGCCCTCCCCGGCGGCCTTCTCCGCCTCCGCGACGGCGGCCAGCTGACGGGCCAGCACCCCGGGGGAGGAGTGCTCGGTGCGGAAGCCGCGCACGCCCAGCGCCGGGTTGGGCTCCTGGGCATCGGTGAGGAAGGGCAGCGGCTTGTCGGCGCCGGCGTCGAGGGTGCGCAGCACGACCTTCGCCGGAGCCTCGGCAGTGCCGCGGGAGGTGAAGGCCTCGAAGACCTCGCGGTAGGCGGAGACCTGCTCCTCATGGCTCGGCTCGGAGTCGCGGTCGAAGAAGAGGAACTCGGTGCGGAACAGGCCCACGCCCTGGGCGCCCGCCGCCGCGGCGGCACGCGCGTCAGCGCCGTTGCCCACATTGGCCAGCAGCGGCAGTGCGGCGCCGTCGGCGAGCCGGCCGTCGCCGTCGAATGCGGAGATCTGCGCGCGGCGTGCACGGTGGGCCTCCACCTCGGCGCGGAGCTCCTCGGTGATCTCGGTGTCGATGACGCCGGCGGCGCCGTCGACGTGGACCTCGGTGCCGTCGGCGATCTGCAGCACTCCGGGGGCGGCGACCACCGCAGGCAGGTCCAGGGAGCGGGCGATGATCGCGGTGTGCGACTGAGGCCCGCCGTCCTGGGTGACGAGCGCCAGGACCTTCTGCGGGTCCAGCGTGGCGGTGTCGGCCGGGGCGAGGTCCTCAGCCAGCAGGATGAACGGGGTGTCGCTGTGCGGGATGCCCGGCGGGGTGATGCCGCGCAGCTGGGCGATGACGCGGTCCCGCACGTCGCGGACATCGCGCTGGCGCTCGGCCATCTTCCCGCCCAGGGAGGCGAGCATCGAGGTGACCTCGGCGGCAGCCTCGTAGAAGGACCGCTCTTCGGTCTTGCCCCCAGAGATCCGTTTGAGCGCCGCCTTCTTTAGCATGGAGTCGGTGGCCATCATGGCAGTGGCCTCCAGCACCCCCTTGGCGTCCCCGCTGGCCTCCGCGGCGCGGGCGCGCAGCTGCTCGGCGACGGCGGCCGTGGCCGACTCCAGGGACTCGACGGCGCTGGCCTCGCTGAGGCCCGAGTCGCGCGGGGCGTTCTCCGGTTCGGCGACCGGCTCCGGCATGGACAGCACTGGTCCGACGGCGCGTCCGGGGCAGACCCCCACTCCGGTGAACCGGGTGCCCGGAAGGGTGCTCGCAGGCTGAGCGGGGGCTGTGCTGATGTTCTCGGGGGAGCTCATGGATGAATCCTAGGTGGTGCGGTGCGGATCTGGGCACGCGGGACGGCCTGTGACGCGGCCCGCGTGGGAGCACGCCGATGCGGCGGGCCCGGGGTGTGCCGGGGCCGCCGCATCGGCGCGGGGTCAGGGGTCGGTCACCGGGGGGGGGGGTGGCCGAGGGGCAGCGGAGCTGCTCCGGTCAGGCGGTCGCCGTCGCGGGCTGGGCGGCGGCCGGAACTCCTGGCGGGGTGCTGCGGGTCCACCGCTTCAGAGCGATGACCACGAGGGCGGTCACCACGGATCCGGCGAGCACTGCCAGGACGAACAGGACGAAGGAGTCGATCGCGAAGAACACGAACGCGCCGCCGTGTGGCGCCTGGGAGGTGACTCCCATGGCCATCGTCAGGGCGCCGGTCACCGCACCGCCGGCCATCGCCGAGGGCAGCACGCGCAGCGGGTCGGCCGCGGCGAACGGGATCGCCCCCTCGGAGATGAACGCGGCACCGAGCAGGACCGCCGTCTTGCCGTTCTCCCGCTCCGCGACGGTGAACAGGCTCCGGTCCAGGAAGGTGGCCAGCGCCATGCCCAGTGGCGGCACCATGCCGGCGGCCATGACCGCGGCCATGATCATCAGCGGGCCCGGGTTGTCGGTGATGGATCCCGCGGCGAGACCGGCCACGGCGAAGGAGTAGGCCACCTTGTTGATCGGACCGCCCAGGTCGATGCACATCATCAGCCCCAGTACGATGCCCAGCACGACGGCGGCGGTGCCGGTCATTCCGGACAGCCAGGACTCCAGCGCTGTGGTCAGCTGGGCGATGGGTCCGCCCAGGAGCAGGAACATGAGCCCGGAGGAGACGGCGGTGGCGATCAGCGGGATGATGACCACCGGCATCAGGCCGGCCAGCCAGCGGGGCACCTCCAGACGGCGGAAGCCTGCTGCCACGGCACCGGCGAGGACACCTCCGACGATGCCGCCGATGAATCCGGCGTCCATGGTCACGGCGACCATGCCGGCGGTGAAGCCGGGGGCGATGCCGGGCCGGTCGGCCATGCCGTAGGCGATGTAGCCGGCCAGGGCGGGCACCAGGAAGCCCATCGAGGTCGCCCCGATCGTGAAGGCCACCGCGCCCAGGTAGGTGAGCAGCCCTCCGTCGGGAAGGTTGAAGAGGGTGTTGCCGAGCGCGACGTCGTCCGCGACCTCGGTGATGTCATATCCGCCGAGCAGGAAGCCCAGCGCGATGAGCAGGCCACCGGCGGCGACGAACGGGATCATGTAGGAGACACCGGTCATCAGCACGCGCTGGGTCTTCTTGCCGAAGCTCTCGTCGGGGCCGGCGTGGGACTCCTCGCCGGACTCCTCGGCGGAGACACGCGGGGCGTTCGGGTCGTCCACGGCGGCCAGCGCCCGGTCGACCAGCGCGTGGGGCTCATCGATGCCGCGCTTGACGGGCACGTGGATCACGGGCTTGCCGGCGAACCGGGCCTTGTCCCGGACGTCGACGTCCACGGCGAAGATCACTGCGTCGGCGGCCGAGACGACGTCGGCGGGCAGCGCGGTGGCGCCTGCCGAGCCCTGCGTCTCGATGTGGATCTCCACGCCCTTCTCCTCGGCGGCCTGCTTGATCGCGTCGGCGGCCATGTAAGTGTGGGCGATGCCGGTGGGGCAGGCGGTGACGGCGACCAGCCGCCGAGTGCCTGGCGCGGGCGCGGCCGGCACCGCAGATGCAGCGGGTGCCTCGGGTGGGGCGTCGGCGGGCCGGGAGGCGGCGGCGTCCTCGAGCTCGGCCACCGCCGGTGCCACGGCCTCGGTGACGAGGTCCACCACCTGCTGCTCGTCGGCGGCCTCGCGCAGGGTGGCGACGAAGTCCTTCCGCACCAGCGAACGGGCCAGGGCGGCGAGGATCTTCAGGTGGGCCTTGTCGGCGCCGTCGGGCGCGGCGATGAAGAACACCAGGTCGGCAGGGCCGTCCTTGGCGCCGAAGTCCACCGGCTCGTCCAGACGGGCGAAGGCCAGCGTGGCCTCGTGGACGGCCGAGGTGCGGCAGTGTGGGATGGCCACACCGCCGGGCATGCCGGTGGCGGACTTCTCCTCACGTGCCCAGGCGTCGGCGATGAGGGAGTCGGCGGCCGTGGTGCGGCCCGCCTGCTGGACGCGGGAGGCCAGGGAGACGATGACCTCCCGCTTGTCGCTGGGGCGGATCTCGTCAAGGCTGACGAGCTCCGGAGTGATGATGCTGTTCATGGCGTGGGCCTCGCAGTTCTGGTGCGGTGTTTCGTGGCGGTCCGGCAGATGCGCCCGGCTGAAGGGCCGGTGGATCAGGCGGGATGGGGTTCCACGACGACGACGTCGAGGTCGAGATCTTCCGGGCTCGGCATGACCGATCCGGGGAGAGCGGCGGCCGCACGACCTTGTGCCGCGGCCTGGCGGAGACGGTCGGCGGTGCTCCGACCGAGCTGGTCGGCCAGTAGGAAGCCGGCCAGGGAGGCGTCACCGGCGCCGACGGTGGAGCGTGCCACGAGCTCGGGGCCCCAGGCGCGCAGCACCTGGGCCTCGGGCTCGGCCGGGACGAACAGCGCCCCGTGGGCGCCGAGGGTGACCAGGGCGGCGCGGACGCCGTGGTCCTGGGTGGTGCGGACGAGGCGGAGCACGTCGTCGGGGCGGCGCTCCAGCTCCTCGGCCCGGATCGAGGTGCCGTCGGGGAAGAGCGGCGCCTGACCGGTCAGCAAAGTGACCAGCTCCAGCAGCTCCTCACCGTTGGGCTTGATCAGTTCCGGCTCCGCGGCGACGGCGGCGGCCAGCGCGGGCCCGGAGGAGTCCAGGGCGATCTTCGGGGTGCGGCCGTCGCAGGCGGTACGCAGCCCGGTGATGACCTGCGCATAGAAGTCGGTGGGCACGCCGGGGGGCAGTGAGCCGGCCAGCGCGGCCCAGGAGGCGCCGTCTGCGCTGCTGAGGGTCAGGGAGAGCAGGGCCTGGGTGCGCACGGTGTCGAAGGCGGGGCCGGGCTCGTTGATCTTGGTGGTGGTTCCGGCTGGGTCGGTCACGGTGATGTTCGTGCGCACTGCTTCGCCGAGGGCGAGTCCTCGGTGGGGCACATGAATCTCGCGCAGTGCGGCGAGGACTGGGTCGGCGGCGTCGCCGGGGAGCACCGCCAGGGTCTCCTGGCCGGCGGCGACCAGGGCGCGCGAGATGTTCACGCCCTTGCCGCCGGGTTCTGCTGAGGCGCGCACCGCGCGCTGGACGGCGCCGGGGGCCAGCGGGGCGTCCAGCTCGACGGTCTTGTCGAGACTGGGGTTGGGGGTGAGGGTGATGATCATCGTGGCACCGCCACGACGACAGTCACCTCGGCGGCCTCGAGGGCCTCGGCGAGTTCGGCTTCGGGCTCGGCATCAGTGATGAGCACGGAGATCTCTTTCAGCTCGGCAAAGCGGATGAGGGTGGAGCGGCCGAGCTTGGAGGAGTCGGCCAGCAGCACCGAGGTGCGGGCGGCACGGAGGAGCGCGGACTTCATGGCGGCTTCTGCGGCATCCGGAGTGGAGAGGCCGAAGGCGGCGTCGACACCGTTGGTGCCCAGGAATGCGACGTCGGCCTGACGGCGGGCCAGGGTCGCCAGGGCCTGCTCCCCGACCACCGCGCCGGTGAGGCCGCGCACCTGGCCGCCGAGGATCTCGACGTCGACGGCGCCGACGTCGCTGAGCTTCTGGGCGATGGGCACGGCGTTGGTGATCAGCATCCGGGAACCGGCCGGGTCGGCATCACGGACCTCCTCGGCGATGAGGTCGGCGAGGGCTTCGGTGGAGGTGCCGGCGTCCATCAGCAGGGAGCCGGTGCCGGCAGGGGGGAGGAACTCCAGTGCGGCGCGGGCGATGGCCTGCTTCTGCTCGGCCCGGCTGGAGCGGCGGTCCCGCCAGGAGGTCTCCGTGCGGGAGGAGGGGGAGGAGGAGACCGCGCCGCCGTGCACGCGCCGCAGGGAGCCCGCGGACTCCAGCTGGTCCAGGTCGCGCCGGACGGTCTCGCGGGTGACGAAGAGATCCTCGGCGATCTGCTGAACGGTCACTGTGCCGTGGGTGCGCAGGTGGGCCAGGATGCGTTCGTGGCGCTCCGGGGCGAGCAGGGCCATAGCGTCCTCCGGTCCTCGGCGGTGAGAGTGCAGGGGTTTTGGTTCCGGGGCGCCTCCGGCTGCTCGGCTCCGTGGGCTGGGCCACGGAGCCTGGGCGGACCGAAGGACGCTGTGAGTGTGATTCTACCCACGTTCGGTGGGATTTGCCAGACTTTATCTGTGTTTTTCTGTGGATGCAACGCCGTGCAGGGGTGCCCAGTCCGGATTCCGCTACAGTGCCGGAGACATGACCTGCCGTGCAGAGCTGGAGGGGGGGCCGCCCATGGCTTGGAGGATCGAACCGCTGTCCGCAGCGCATCGGGACCGGCTGCTGCGCTTCGAGGAGCGCAACCGTGAGTACTTCGCCCACTTCATCCCTGACCGTGGAGACGCCTTCTTCGAAGAGTTCGACCAGCGCATGCAGGCGCTGCTGGACGCGCAGTCCGCAGGCACCGATCTGCTCCACGTGATCGTCACCCACGCCCCTGAGACGCCCGAGCCGGCGAGGGAGCCGACGGCATGCGCGGAGGAGATCATCGGTCGGATCAATCTGATCGACGTCGACGCCGGCCAGGCCACGCTCGGGTATCGGGTCGCGGAGTCTGTGAGCGGCCGAGGCGTGGCCACGTGGGCGGTGGCGAAGATCTGTGAGCTCGCGGTCCGGTCCTACGGGCTCCGAGTCATCACCGCGGACGTCTCCCACGAGAACCCCGCCTCCCGGCGTGTGTTGGAGAGCAATGGCTTCCAGGAGGCCGGCGCGACCAGCTGGGAGGGCGGCAGCGGGGTGCGCATGAGGCGCTGCCTCTGACCCCCGCGCGTTTTTCGGGCTTCGCCGCCGTCGAGCCTTGGGGCCCTCCTCCGGGCACCTAAGCCCTTGTCCGGCGCGTGGGGCAGGTTCTACCGTGGCGGTGGCCGTGCGCCGATGGCGTCGCCGGCACAGAGCACATCCGCACTGTGAAGGAGAACTCCATGGACACTGCGTTCCACCGCCCGCTCTCGGCCACCTGCGGGCTGCGTGTCAGCCCGCTCGCTCTGGGCACTCTGCCCTTCGGCGGCGCCCACGGCATGGAGCACATGGGAGATCTGGACGCCCGGGAGGCAGCCGCCCTGCTGGATCGCGGCGCAGAGGCCGGCATCAACCTGGTCGACACCGCCAACTTCTACTCCCTGGGAGTGGCCGAGGAGATCCTGGGCGAAGCGCTGCGGATCAGCGACCACGGCGACTCCTGGCTGGTCACCACCAAGGCCCGGCTCGCCGTGGGGGAGGGCCCCAACGACGCCGGCGCCTCACGCTGGCACCTGCTGCAGCAGGTCGAGCAGTCGCTGCGCCGCATCGGCCGGGATCACATCGACCTGTTCTACCTGCACCACTGGGACGGCGAGACGCCGCTGGAGGAGACCCTGCAGACCATGGACGGGCTGGTCCGCAGCGGGAAGATCCGCTACTACGGCGTCTCCAACTACACCGGCTGGCAGCTGATGAAGGCCCTCATGGTCTGCGAGCGGCACGGATTCATCAAGCCCGTGGTCCAGCAGATCCATTACAGCCCCAGTGCGCGGGAGGCCGAATACGAGATGATCCCCGCCGCCAGCGACCAGGGCATCGGCACGCAGGCCTGGAGTCCGCTGGGCATGGGCCTGCTCACCGGCAAGCACCGCCGCGGAACCTCGCCTGAGGGCGGGACCCGGATGACCGACGGCGACGGTTCCGATCTGCGGGTCGGCGACTGGGGGACGCTGTACGACGTCGTGGAAGCCCTCGACGAGGTGGCCGCCGGCCTGGGTGCGACGATCCCGCAGGTGGTGCTCGCCTGGCTGCTGCAGCGTCCGGGGGTGACGAATCTGGCCGTGGCCGCCCGCAGCATGGAGCAGTGGGAGGACCTGCTGGGTTCCCTGCACCTGGAGCTCGGCGAGGAGGAGCACGCCCGTATCGAGGAGGCTGCCCGGCCGGGGATCGCCTACCCGTTCTGGCACCAGGCGGACATGGCCTCGGAGCGCATCACCGAGGGTGAGCGGAGCATCGTGGAGGCCATGCAGGCCCAGCTGGGCTGACCACGGCGCCCGTCACCGGCCGGCGACGCCTCCACCTCCGCCGAAGGACCCGGCGGAGAATCCTGATGAGCCGGCTCCTCCGGAACCCGTCCCGGAGGAGCTGTGGGATGCGCCGATCGTGCTCTGCAGACTCGTGGCCAGCACCACCCAGCTCACGGTCGAGAGACCCTGATGGCGCTCCCAGGACGACGGGTCCATGCGGGAGCGCGCATCGGCCAGGGCGGCCCAGCGTTCGTCGTCGCCCAGCGCCATGGCATAGGGCAGTTGGGCCGTGATCTCCTCCGGCGTGAGCTCCTCCGGGGTGTCCGCGGGACTCGGCGAGAGGTCGACGACGGCGGCCTGGCCCCGCCGCAGCCCGCGCAGCTGCTCCAGGTGGGCTCGGCCGAGTGCCGTGCGCGGATTACTCCTGCTGGAGGTCGCCATCCAGGTCAGCCCCAGGAGGACGAGGATCGCGGTGGCCCCAGTCAGCAGCAGATTCAGCGACGTCGGCAGCTGCGTGGCCCAGCCGACGATGGTGAGGATGAGCAGCAGAAGGGTCACGGCCGCGGCGGCCCAACCCCACAGGCTGCCGACACCGCCGAGGCGCCGGGCCAGCAGATGCCGGGAGTCGAAGGCCTCCACGGCTTTCGACTGGGCCTTCTGAGCCGCCGAGGAGAAGTCTCCGTCCAGGTCGGAGAGCCGGATCCGGTCTCCGTCTCCTGCCGCGACGACCGCTGCGAGCAGGTCCTTATCCCACCCGGCCAGTCCCGTGCCGTGGGCACCGGTGGCGGACACGATCCAGTCCGGGCCCGAGTCGTCCCCGTCTGAGCCAGGGGTCTCCTCCAGGCGAAGGTGCCCTCGGGCGGCCAGATCCACCAGCGTGAGGGTGGTGAAATCGGCCGGAAGGAACAGGGTGGACTTGCGCCAGAGCAGGGCCGCCTCGTACGGACGCAGGTCATCAGGCACGGTGTGACGTGCCGTCGGCGGCGGCTCGTGCTCCAGCCGCGCGGTCTCCAGCGTGGTTCCGGGCTCCGGGAGCACGCCGGGGACAAGTCCGGGGAAGTGCTCATCGCGGCCGGAGCGTCGGCGGAGAGCCACCAGCCCCGCGACGGCGGCTACGACCACGGCGGACACCGCCCACCAGGCATCGAGCAGGGTCTGGCTGATGCGGTCGGTGGTGGGGGCGAGGTCGTCGCCGAGGCGCTCCAGCGCGGTGGGCTCGGCATAGATCGGGGTGGCCTCGGAGAAGGTGCCCTCGGGGACGTCGACCTGCACCCCCTGCCAACCGCCCGGGGCCAGCCCTGTGGCGGTGGCCGTGACGGTGTCGCCGTCGACCTCGGCGGTGCAGGCGACGCCGTCGTCCAGGTCGGAGTCGGCGCCCTGCCAGCAGGCGGCGTCGAGGATCTCCGCGGGGGCCGTGACCTCGGTGGTGACGCGCTCGATGGGGACGTCCTGGTCCGGCCCGGCGGTGATCCACTCCCAGGAGGCCGGATCGACGGCCCCGTGGACGGTGTACCGCAGCTCGTAGGTCTGCAGGCCAGTGCGTGTCTCCTCTGAGTCGTCCGGTGCGCCGAGGCTGAGTCGCAGACCGTCGCTGGTCTCTTCGACATCGGCGACCTCGGCAGGGGCGCCGCTGGGACTGCTGAGCTCGAAGTCGTCGACGTCGTAGAGGCGACGTCCTTCGTCGGTGGGCAGCTCGGTGCTCAGGGTGCGGAAGAAGCCCAGCCCTTCGCGCTCCCCGAAGTCCCAGTCATAGGTCTCCTGGACGTGCATCACGCCGTCCTCGTCGAGGTCGATGCTGATGCTCAGGTCGCGGACCACATCATCTTCGGGGTCACCGGAGGCCGCGGCTGGGGAAGCGGTCAGGCCCAGCGTCCCCAAGCAGAGGGCGGCGACGGCGGCAGGAGCGGCATGTGCGCGAAACAGAGCGTGCATGGCGAACAGCCTAGGTCGCAGCCCCGCGTTGCCGGATCCTCCGAGAGGAGGATGTTCGGTCAGATCCGGCGCAGATCGAGGGCGGGTAGGTGGGAGGGATCGGGGATACGGACATGACTCCACGGGCACGACGAAGCCCCGCGGCGAATCATCGCCGCGGGGCTTCTCTTCGGTGCGCCCATAGGGATTCGAACCCCAGACCTTCGGTTCCGTAGACCGACGCTCTATCCAGCTGAGCTATAGGCGCATGTTCTGTTGTCCGCCGATCACGCCCTCGCGATCTCGACCTAGAAAACTATACACGCGCTGCGGAGCGAGGGCAAAATCCCCCTTGAGAGAGTGGTGTTCCTCACGAAAATCGGTTCAACCAGCATCCGTCTCCCATTATGTGGACTTCCTTGGGGTCACCGTGCGCGCGGGGAAGTACAGTTGAAGGACCGGTTGCTCAAGGCTCCGACGCGCTCGGTGTCCACGATGATGTGGACGCCAGCCGGCGCACGTCACCGTCGACGTGCGATGTCCATCGTCGTGGCCGCACACAGGAGTGCGATTGAGCGGACCGTGCACTTCAGGAACCCAATGGAGGGAAACGATGGTCGACACCGTTGCAAAGACGCCCGGTGCGGAGGACATCCACGTGGATGCCCCCACGACACACGAGAAGCTGATCCAGTTCGTCAGCGACATCGCAGAACTGACCACGCCGGATCGGATCCACTGGGTGGACGGCAGCGAAGAAGAATATGTCGGCCTGACAGACGAGCTCGTCGCGGCAGGAACCTTCACCCGTCTGACCAGTCCCGACTTCCCGAACTCCTTCGCCGCATTCTCCGACCCCGCCGATGTCGCCCGCGTGGAGTCCCGCACCTTCATCTGCTCGGAGGCCGAGCGCGACGCCGGCTTCACGAACAACTGGGTGGACCCCGCCGAGATGCGCGAGACCCTCTCAGGAGTGTTCGACGGCGCCATGCGCGGTCGGACGATGTACGTCATCCCGTTCGTGATGGGTCCTCTCGACGCTGAGGACCCCAAGTTCGGGGTGGAGGTCACCGACTCCGCCTACGTGGTGACCTCGATGCGGATCATGGCCCGCATCGGCACCGATGTGGTGCGCCGCATGGAGGAGCTCGACGCGTTCTTCGTGCCCGCGGTGCACTCCGTGGGCGCCCCTCTGGAGCCCGGCCAGGACGACGTCGCCTGGCCGTGCAACAAGGAGAAGTACATCGTCCACTTCCCGGAGACCCGGGAGATCTGGTCCTACGGCTCCGGCTACGGCGGCAACGCCCTGCTGGGCAAGAAGTGCTACGCGCTGCGCATCGCCTCGGCCATGGCCAGGGACGAGGGATGGCTGGCCGAACACATGCTCATCCTCAAGCTCACCAGCCCGCAGGGGCGGAGCCACTTCATCTCCGGGGCCTTCCCCTCAGCCTGCGGGAAGACCAACCTGGCGCTGATCGACCCCACCCTCGAAGGATGGACCGCCGAGACCCTGGGCGATGACATCACCTGGATCCGCCCGGGCAAGGACGGCGAGTTCCGTGTGGTCAACCCCGAGGCCGGATACTTCGGGGTCGCACCGGGCACCGGCTGGCACACCAACGCCAACGCCATGCGCGCCATCGCCAAAGGCAACTCGGTCTTCACCAACTGTGCCCTGACCGACGACGGCGGCGTCTGGTGGGAAGGCATGACGGAGGAGCCGCCGTCGCACCTCACCGACTGGCAGGGCAACGAGTGGACCCCGGACTCCGAGACGCCGGCCGCCCACCCGAACGCGCGGTTCTGCACCCCCATCGACCAGACCGACATGCTGGCCGAGGAGTACTACTCCGCGGACGGCGTCAAGCTGGACGCGATCCTCTTCGGAGGTCGGCGCAAGACGACGGTCCCGCTCGTCACGGAGTCCCGAGACTGGAACCACGGCATCTTCTTCGGCGCCACGCTCTCCTCAGAGACCACCGCCGCCGCAGAGGGCGCAGTGGGCAAGGTGCGCCGTGACCCGATGGCGATGCTGCCCTTCATCGGCTACGACGCCGGGGACTACCTCAACCACTGGGTGCGGGTCTCCGGGAAGGCCGACCCCGAGAAGCTGCCGAAGATCTTCCTGGTCAACTGGTTCCGCCGGAACCGCGACGGCGGCTTCGCCTGGCCCGGCTTCGCTGAGAACTCCAGGGTGCTGAAGTGGATCGTGGAGCGCATCGAGGGCCGTGGAGAGGCCGTCGAGACGCCGATCGGCCTGACCCCCACGCCGGAGGCGCTGGACACCACCGGGCTCGACATCTCCGACGAGGACCTCCACGATGCCCTGAGGGTCGATCCGCAGGAGTGGCGTGCCGAACTGGCCGACATCGAGCAGTGGTTCGAGCGGTTCGGCGGCTCCCTGCCGCAGTCCATCCAGGACGAGCTCCAGCAGCTGCGCGATCGGATGGGCGGCTGACCAGAGCCACGTTCCCGGCTGAGAGATGATCGGCAGGTGCCCCGGCGACGACGCGTCGCCGGGGCACCGGTCTGAGCGGTCAGTGCGTCGCCGCCGCCACCCACTCCTGGAACCGGGTGTCCAGCGGGGAGTCATGGGCGGCCGTTCCCAGAAGGCGTGCGAGCGCCCCCGGGGCCTCCAGCAGGAGATCGCCCGGGCGGGCAGGGGGCCGGAATCCGGCGGCCAGGATCGTGTCAGCCACCCGCTGACCTCCGAGGACCCCCGGCTCAGGGCGGGCGCCGTCCACCGTCAGCTCCTCGAGGAGGAGCGGACCGTCGGGGTCTTGGACCTCGAGCGCGGAGCGGATCCGCCCGCCCTGCTCCCCGTGCCGTCCCAGCACGAGGGTCTCGCGCAGCACGGCGCGGGCACCGTGTCCGAGCCTGACAGAGGTTCGACGGACGACGTCGGCGGCCTCCGCGATGACGAAGGGCAGTCCGTGCCACAGCAGGGTCCCGCCGTCCTCGACCTGGATGTCCAGGTGCCAGGAGGCGGTCTGTCGACCCTGCACGCGTTCTGCGGAAGCAGACAGCCCGGTCTGGGATGCACGCCGCGGATAGGCGACGGTGCCCCCGATGTCCTCGACGCGCAGGACGCAGCCGGCCCCGACCCTGACCTCGGCGGTGAGGCTGTCCCCGTCGAGCAGGATCATCTCGGCGGCGGTCACCCCCACGTGGGCGTGGCGGGGGCCCCGGGAGATGAGCCGGGGCGCCAGCTTCCCGACGATCAGCTCGGTCCTGGCCCGCGGCTCACCGGCGCAGAGCTGGATGCGCATGCGGGCGCTCCCACCCTCCGTCTGCGGGCATCCGACGATCGTCAGGCGTGGGCATGCGCCGATCGTCAGGCGTGGGCATGCACGTACCCGCCCTCCGGGTGCTCCTCGTCAGCATGGAAGTGGGGTGCCATAGGCCCTGGGTCCTGCGGGATGTGCTCTCCGGAGCGGTGGGCCGCGAGCACCTGCAGCACCCAGCGGCGCAGCGCCTGCACGGACTGGTCGTCCTCGCGGGAGAGGGCCAGCACGGCGCGGCCCTCCCTGGCCTCCTCTGCATCGGCGACCATGCGCTCCACATCCACGCCCACGTAGGGGGCGAGGTCCGTCTTGTTGACCACGAGCAGGTCGGCCCGGCCGATCCCGGGACCGCCCTTGCGCGCGACGTCGCCGCCTCCGGCCACGTCCAGCACGAAGATCTGGGCGTCCACCAGGGCGGGGGAGAAGGTCGCGGTGAGATTGTCGCCGCCGGACTCGATGAGCACCGTGTCCAGCGGGGCGAAGTCGCGTTCCATGTCCTCGGTGGCCAGCAGATTGGCGGTGACGTCGTCGCGGATCGCGGTGTGGGGGCAGGCCCCGGTCTCCACGGCACGGATGCGCTCGGGATCCAGGACCCCGGCGGAGCGCAGGAACCGGGCGTCCTCGTCGGTGTAGATGTCATTGGTGATCACCCCCAGGCGCAGCTCGTCGCCGAGGGCGCGGCAGATCAGCGCGATCAGCGAGGACTTACCGGTGCCCACCGGGCCCGCGATGCCCAGGCGCAGGGCACGCCGCGAGGACTCGGGGGGCGCGGCGGTCGGGACGAGGGCGGGTGCAGGGTTCTCAGGCACGGAACAACCTCCTGGTGGTGAGTGTGTGACGTTCTGTCCATTCTTCGGTCTGTGGTGCGCTCGGCGCGGGGATCTCCTCGGCCTGGGTGATGTGGGCCAGGGCTGCGACGTCGGGTTCGGCCGCTCGGCAGGCCTCCAGCACCAGCGCCATCGCGGCCACAGGATCCCCGGGTTCGAGCTTCAGCAGGGCAGCCGCGGCGGAGGCGACGTCGTCGTATATGGACAGCCGCATCAATGAGGCGGCGTCCAGGCCGGTGTGTGCGGCCACCGCCCCCATGACCAGCGGGCGTGCCCGCGCATCCCGGGCGTCACCGGTCTGGGGGCCTCCGAGGTCGCGCAGCATCTCCAGCCCCGGAGACTCCGGCCACAGTGAGCGGGTCAGGCGCAGCAGGCCGCGCCCCAGCTCCCGGGCGATGCTCCGTGCCGCCTGGCTCGGCGTCCGGGCCGCCCACTGCCGTTCGATCATGCGCAGCTGCGTGCGTATCTCAGTGCCTCCTGCGGCGCCGTGACCGCCGAGCCGCATCAGCTGGCCGCGGACGACGACGGCCGTCGCCGCGTCGACCAGAGAGACGGTGCGCGCCCTGGTCCGCAGGAACAGCGGCACCTGGCTGAGCGGCATCCCCGCCAGCAGGGCCGGTTCAAGTCCCGCGGAGTTGACGTGGCCGCCCGAGGGCAGACGTGAGTCGGCCAGCAGCAGGGCGACGGTCTGGGCGGCCAGGGCGGGAGGGGCCGCCGCGCCGAGATCGGGCTGCGACATCAGAACATCGAGTAGAACTGCGCCAGTGGGAGCTCCTCGGCCGGAGCCGGTTCCACGGCCTCGCCGTCGATGGAGATCTCGAAGGTGTCGGGACGCACCGTGATCTCCGGCAGGACGGAGTTGTTCCTCATCTCGGCCTTCCCGATGTCCCGGGTGGAGGTCACCGGCCGGAGGCGGCGCCGCAGTCCGAGGGTCTGTTCCAATCCGGCGTCGAGTGCAGCCGGGGCGACATAGGTCACCGCATGGTCGGCGCCCGCAAGGTGGCCGAAGGTGGGCCGCTGGAGCACCGGCTGCGGAGTCGGGATGGAGGCGTTGGGGTCACCCAGGGCGCCCCAGACGATGCTGCCGGCCTTGACCACCACCGAAGGCCGCACGCCGAAGAACCGCGGGTCCCAGACCACCAGGTCCGCCATCCGTCCGGTCTCGACGGAGCCGACGTCGTGGGCGATGCCGTGGGCGATCGCGGGGTTCACCGTGTACTTGGCCACGTAGCGTCGGGCGCGTTCGTTGTCCGCAGGCATTCCGCCGTCCAGCGGCCCCAGCCGGCCCTTCATCACATGGGCGACCTGCCAGGTGCGGGTGATGACCTCCCCGATCCGTCCCATGGCCTGCGCATCGGAGGAGGTGATGGACAGCGCCCCCATGTCGTGGAGGATGTCCTCGGCGGCGATCGTGGTCCCTCGGATGCGGGATTCGGCGAAGGCCAGGTCCTCAGGCACCGACGGGTTCAGATGATGGCAGACCATCAGCATGTCCAGGTGCTCGGCCACGGTGTTGACCGTATGCGGAAGGGTGGGGTTCGTGGAGCCGGGGATGATGTGCGGCAGGCCCGCCAGGGTCAGGATGTCCGGGGCGTGCCCGCCGCCGGCTCCCTCGATGTGGAAGGCGTGGATCGAGCGTCCGTCGATGGCGCGGATCGTGGACTCCACGAATCCGGCCTCGTTGAGCGAGTCCGAGTGCAGCGCCACCTGCAGCCCCCAGCGGTCCGCGGCGCTCAGGGCGGCGTCGATCGCCGCAGGGGTGGATCCCCAGTCCTCATGGACCTTGTATCCGGCGGCCCCGCCGAGGGCCTGCTCCTCGAGGCCGGCCGTGGAGACCGTGTTGCCCTTGCCCAGCAGGAGCACGTTGACGGGCAGGGTGTCCAGGGCGCGCAGCATCTGCCGCAGGTGCCAGGGACCCGGGGTCACGGTGGTGGCCTTCGAACCCTCGGAAGGGCCCGTGCCGCCGCCGACCACCGTGGTGATCCCGGTGGCGAGGGCCTCGTGGATCTGCGACTGAGAGATCAGGTGCACATGGGAGTCGATGGCTCCGGCGGTGACGATCTTGCCCTCCCCGGAGATGACGTCGGTGGAGGGGCCGATGATCAGCTCCGGGTCGATGCCATCAGAGATGTCCGGATTCCCTGCGTGCCCGATGCCGACGATCCGACCGTCGCGGATGCCGATGTCCGCGCGGACGACTCCCCACCAGTCGAGGATGATCGCGTTGGTGATCACCGTGTCCAGCGCGCCTGCCGCCCGGCTGAGCATGCTCTGGGCCATGGACTCGCGGATCGACTTGCCCCCGCCGAAGACCGCTTCGTCGCCGCCGACGGTGCGGTCCTCCTCGACTTCGATCCAGAGGTCGGTGTCGCCGAGCCGCAGCTGGTCGCCCGCAGTGGGACCGAACATGGCGGCATAGGTCTCGCGGTCGATGCTGACCATCAGTCCTCACCCTCCCGGGAGTTTCCGGCAGGGGCGTCCAGGTCGAGGGGCTCCGGACGGACCTGCAGTCCGGCCACCACCCGGCGGCCGCGCAGTGCGACCGCGTCGAGGGCGCGGGAGGCGCCCGGTTCGAACCGCTGGGACGCCCCGGCGGGCACGTCGAGGCGGAAGCCCTGGGCGCGGGCCCTGTCGAACTCCAGGGCCGGATTGGCGTCGGGCAGATGCAGATGGGAGCCCACCTGCACGGGGCGATCGCCGGTGTTGGTGAAGATCAGGCGGATGCGTTCATCGTCGGTGCGGTCCGCGTTGAGTTCGATGCTGCCGGCACGGACGCGGACGGCGCCCGGGCCTGATGTGGTGCTGCCTGCCATGATGGCTCCTCCGCGTCGGGAAAGGGTCGGTGTCAGTCGATCGGGTGGTGGAGGGTCACCAGTTTGCGTCCGTCGGGGAAGGTGGCCTCGACCTGGACATCGGTGAGGACCTCCGGGACGCCGTCCATGACCTGGTTGCGGGTCAGCACGTGACGTCCCTCCTCCATGAGGTCCGCCACGGTCCGCCCGTCGCGGGCTCCCTCGATCACCCAGGAGGACAGCAGCGCGACGGTCTCCGGGTGGTTCAGTCGGACGCCCCGGCCCAGGCGATCACGCGCGACCATCGCGGCGGCGGCGAGCAGCAGCTTCTCCTGGTCGGCAGGGGTGAAGTGCACGGTCGTCCCTCTCATCAGTCCTGCGGGGAAGAGGTCTTCCCCTGCGTCAGAATTCTGCCACACCAATGTGTCCTGTCCGCGGTCCGTCCTTCTCTTCCGTCGGTCCAGTGCTCTTCTCTGGAACGCCTCAGATCGGTCATTTTCCCCGCAATTCCGGCAGAGAAGCCCCCGATCATCTGGGGCCCAGGGGAGGGGATGTTTTACAGAGAAGAAATATGAGAGCAACGTCAGAGTAATGCCATGCGCTCAGGCTGGTTCCACCGCGACCTAGCGCGGCCACTCACACTCATCTGACTGAGGAGAAGACGAACCCCATGGGCGAACTCCACCAGCGTCGTACCCGGAGCCTGCGGACCTGCTCCGCCCTCATCGCGGCCGGGGCCCTGCTGCTCACCGCATGCGGCGCTCGAGCCGGGGAGGAAGCCGTCGGCGGCGGCACAGAGTCCTGCGTTGACGTCGACGGCGATTCGATCAAGATCGGATTCATCAACTCACTGTCCGGAACCATGGCGATCAGTGAGGCCACGGTCAACGACGTCCTGCACCTGGCGGCGGAGGAGATCAACGACGCCGGCGGCGTGCTGGGCAAGCAGCTTGAGATCGTCGAGGAGGACGGAGCCTCTGAGCCGGCCACCTTCGCCGAGCGGTCGGAGCGTCTGATCGTGCAGGAATGCACGGCCGCCGTCTTCGGCGGGTGGACCTCCGCCTCGCGCAAGGCGATGCTGCCGGTGTTCGAAGGGCACGACGCGCTGCTGTTCTACCCGACTCAGTACGAAGGGCTCGAAGCCTCCGAGAACATCATCTACACCGGGGCGACCACCAACCAGCAGATCGTCCCTGCCCTCGACTACCTCCTGGAGGAGGAGGGCGCGGAGTCGCTGTACCTGGTCGGTTCCGACTATGTCTTCCCGCGGGCCGCGAACATGATCATCCGCCAGTGGGCGGAAGAGAACGGTGTCGAGATCCTCGGAGAGGACTACACCCCGCTGGGCTCCACCGACTTCACCACGATCGCCAATCAGCTGGCCTCCTCCGGTGCCGATGCCGTGTTCAACACGCTCAACGGCGATTCCAACGTCGCGTTCTTCCGCCAGTACAACTCGCTGGGCCTCGACGCCGAGACGACGCCGGTGCTCTCCGTCTCGATCGCGGAGGAGGAGATCGAGGGCATCGGCGCCTCGAACATCGAGGGGCAGCTCACCTCCTGGAACTACTACCAGACCCTCGAGAATCAGCAGAACGAGGACTTCGTGGCGGCCTTCCAGGAGAAGTACGGGGAGGGCCGCGTGACCTCGGACGTCATGCAGTCGGCATACAACAGCCTCCACCTCTGGGCCGCCATGGTCGAGGAGGCGGAGTCCTTCGACGTCGACGCAGTCCGTGACGCCGCCGACGGCACCTCCTTCGCCGCTCCGGAGGGGACCGTGACGATCGACGGCGAGAACCAGCACGTCACCAAGACGCCGCGCATCGGCCGCATCACCGCCGACGGCCTGATCGACACCATCTGGGAGGGTGAGCTCACCGATCCCGATCCCTTCCTCGAGACGTACTCCTGGGCTGACGAGGAAGAGGCCGAGGAGTACGCCCAGGAGGCGGACGAGGCTGACGAGGACGGGGCTGACGAGGACTCTGATGAAGGCTCTGATGAGGACTGACCAGCCCGCCCCGCGATCGATGATGAGGAGCCCCTCGACATGGACATGATCCTCTCCCAGCTCGTCGCCGGGGTGAGCGTCGGGTCGATCCTGCTGCTCGCGGCGGTCGGCCTGGCTCTGACCTTCGGCCAGATGGGCGTCATCAACATGGCCCACGGCGAATTCATCATGGTCGGCGCCTACACCGCGTTCGTGCTGCAGGGGATCTTCGGGCACGCCGGGATCTCGCTGATCGTGGCGCTGCCGCTCGCCTTCCTGGTCGGCGGACTGCTGGGTGTGCTGCTGGAGCAGGTCCTCATCCGGCACATGTACCATCGGCCGCTCGACACCCTGCTGGCCACCTTCGGCGTCGGCATCATCCTCCAGCAGCTGGCCCGGGACCTCTTCGGAGCGCCCGCCGTCGACGTACGCACCCCGTCCTGGCTGCAGGGCAGCGTGGAGCTGCTGGGCACGGCGGTGCCGGTCAGCCGCATCTTCATCCTCGGGCTGGTCATCGCCGTCGTGGCAGGGCTCTCCGCGATGATGACCTGGACCAGCCTGGGACGACGGATCCGTGCGGTAGTCCTCAACAGGAGCCTGGCCGAGACCTCAGGGATCTCCACCCGCAGCACGGATCGGCTCACCTTCTTCATCGGCTCCGGGCTGGCAGGCGTGGCCGGCGTGACGATCACCCTCATCGGCTCCACCAGCCCGACGCTGGGCATGAGCTACATCGTCGACGCCTTCCTGGTGGTCGTGGCCGGGGGTATCGGGAAGATCAAGGGCGCCGTCATCGCGGCGTTCAGCCTCGGAATCCTCCAGGCCTTCATCGAGTTCAGCACCACGGCGAGCATCGCGAAGTTCCTCGTGCTGGTGATTGTGGTGGCCTTCCTCCAGATCAGGCCCCAGGGCCTGTTCTCCGTGCGGACAAGGAGCCTCGCATGACGACCATCACCCCCGCGGAGCGCGGGACCCTGGCTCGGATCCGTCGTGTCGGCGCGGGCCCTGATCTTCCCAGGCCCTCGCGGGCGTTCTTGGGGATCGGCCTGCTGGCATTGGGTCTGATGGTCCTCGCCCCGATGCTGCTGACCGACTTCCGGCTGAACCAGCTCGGGCGCTTCATCTGCTATGCGATCGTCGCCGTCGGGATCGGCCTGGCCTGGGGGCGCGGCGGCATGCTGACCCTCGGGCAGGGAGTCTTCTTCGGCCTCGGCGCCTATGCGATGGCCATGCACATGCAGCTGGCCGACGCGCAGCTCCAGGGCGAGCAGGCGCCGGGGTTCATGTCCACCTTCGGCACGGAGCTGCCCTGGTGGTGGGAGCCGTTCCGCAGCGAGCTGTTCACGCTCGGGGCGGTCCTGCTGCTGCCCGCGGTGGTCGCGTTCGTGCTCGGCTGGTCCGTTTTCACGCGGCGCGTCAAGGGTGCCTACTTCGCCATCTTGAACCAGGCGCTCGTGTTCGCCTTCGCCGTGCTGCTGGTCGGGCAGCAGGGAACCCTCAACGGGTCGAACGGGCTCTCCGGATTCCAGTCCTTCCTGGGGTTCTCCCTCTATGACCCGGTGAACCGGAGGACCCTCTACCTGCTGGCGGCCGGAGTGCTGATCCTCATGGTGGTGATCGCTTACTGGCTGATGCGCAGCCGATTCGGCGAGCTGCTCGTGGCGACCCGTGATGCGGAGGAGCGGGTCCGGTTCCTCGGCTATGACCCCGCCCTGATCAAGACGACCGCCTTCGTCGTCGCCGCGGTGATGGCGAGCATCGGCGGGGCACTGTTCGTCCCGCTGGTGGGCATCATCTCGCCCGCGGAGATCGGAGTCGTGCCGTCGATCGCCTTCGTGATCGGGGTGGCCATCGGAGGCCGGGCCACCCTGTTCGGCCCTGTGATCGGTGCCCTGGCCGTGGCCTGGGTGGAGTCCTCGCTGGCCGAGAGCTTCCCCTCGGCCTGGAGTTACTTCCAGGGGCTCCTGCTGATCGTGGTCATCGCGCTGCTGCCGGGCGGGGTCGCCTCCGTACTGCGTGTCACCCAGGTCCGTCGGCGCCGTCGTCAGGCTGACGACGACGGCGGCAGCGGCGACCTTCACGACGACGGGGCCGGAGGCGGCCCCGCCGACGGCCCCGAGACAGCACGAGGGGATTCCCCCGCCGGACCGCCGGTCGCGGCGGCCCTCGGTTCCGAGCAGAAGGGAGAGCAGTGATGACGTCGCTGAACATCCGAGACCTGGAGGTCCGGTTCGGAGCTTTCACCGCCGTCGGAGGCGCCTCCTTCGACGCCGTCGACGGCGAGGTGCACTTCCTCATCGGACCCAATGGTGCCGGCAAGACCACCTGCGTGGACGCCATCACCGGGCTGGTGTCGGGGTCCGGGTCGGTGCGCATGGGTGAGACGGAGCTGCTGGGCCGGCCGGTGCAGTCCATCGCGAAGCTGGGGATCGGCCGGACCTTCCAGACGGCGAGCGTCTTCGAACAGCTCACCGTGGCGCAGAACCTGGACATCGCCGCGGGCATCCACCGCCGCTGGTTCTCTCTGCTCGGCGCTCGCCGGCATCTCGGGGGGCGAGTGGAGGAGGCCCTGGAGCAGACCGGGCTCGGTGATCTGCAGGACAGCCGGGCCGGGACGCTCTCCCATGGTCAGAAGCAGTGGCTGGAGATCGGGATGCTGATCGTCCAGGACGCGCAGGCGCTCATGCTCGACGAGCCCGTCGCGGGCATGAGCCATGACGAGCGGGCGGCCACCGGCGAGCTCCTCCACCGGGTCAAGGAGGGGCGTGCTGTGCTGGTGGTGGAGCATGACATGGAGTTCATGCGCAGCTTCGCCTCGCAGGTGACCGTGCTCCACCAGGGGACGGTCCTCGCCCAGGGCTCCGTCGCCGAGGTCCAGGAGGATCCTCGGGTTCAGCAGGTCTACCTGGGGACGGCCGCGATGCCGGAGGAGGAGCTGGCCCATGCTTGAGCTCCAGCACCTCGACGCCGGCTATGACAGCACCCGGGTCCTGCATTCCGTGAGCATGCACGGGTCCCCGCACGGCATCGCCGCGATCCTGGGGCACAACGGTGCCGGCAAAACCACGATGCTCCGCGCCGCGATCGGTCTGATCAGACCGTCCCGGGGGAGGGTGCTCTTCGAGGGGGAGGACGTGACGGCGCTGTCTCCCAGTGCCCGCGTGCGCCGTGGCATGGCCTATGTGCCCCAGGGGCAGCAGTCCTTCGAGCAGCTCACCACGCGGGAGAACCTCCAGGTCGTGGCGGACCGGCGGCGCGGTCCGCGGCGTGCGCAGCTGGTGGACGACGCGCTGGGGAGATTCCCTGCGCTGACCGAGGTCATCGACCGCCGGGCGGGGCTGCTCTCCGGGGGTCAGCGCCAGCAGCTGGCCATCGCCCGAGCGCTGATCACCGAGCCGAAGCTGCTGATCCTGGACGAGCCCACGGAGGGGATCCAGCCCTCGGTCGTCGCGGAGATCGAACAGACGATCATCGGGCTCTCTCGGGATGAGGGGCTCAGCGTGCTGCTCGCGGTCCAGCACATTGACTTCGCCCTGCATGCGGCAGAGCGCTATGCGGTGCTGGCCGCCGGCCGGGTGACCCGTGCAGGCGCCGGCGGCGCCGAGGCCCAGCGCGACGTGCGCGATGCGATGGCGATCTGAGCCGGAGGCGCTGACCACGTGACGGAGGGGGACCGGGCGCGCCGCGCCGCAGAGGACAGCCTGGAGGACTACGCCTTCAGGTACGTGCCGCGCAGCTTCCGCCGGTGGAGCACCTTGGCGGTGGGAGGGACGGCGCTGGGCTCCATCGCGTTCCTGGCGGACTTCTCCATCGGGGCGAGCATTGGTCTCGAACATGGCACGGCGAACGCGGTGCTCGGGATCCTGCTGGCCTCGGTGACGATCTTCCTGGTGGGGCTGCCGATCAGCATCTACGCCGCCCGCTACAACCTGGACATCGACCTCATCGCCCGAGGCTCCGGCTTCGGCTACCAGGGCTCGGTCATCACCACGCTGATCTTCGCCGGGTTCACCTGCATCTTCTTCGCCCTCGAGGGAGCGATCATGGCTCAGGCGCTCCATGTGGGCATCGGACTTCCGCTTCCGGTGGGATACCTGGTCTCCACCGTGGTGGTCATCCCGATCGTGGTCCTGGGGATGCGCGCCCTGGAACGCCTGCAGTTCTGGACGACGCCCCTGTGGCTGGTCCTGGCGCTCCTGCCCCTGGTCTGGGTGGTGCTCGTCGACGGGGAGATCGTGGCGGCCTTTCTGACCTTCGATGGAGCCCATGGTGGAGCGATCGACGTCGGTGCCGTGGTGGCCTGCGCCGCAGTCTGCTTCGCACTGACCCCGCAGCTGGCGGAACAGCTGGACTACATCCGGTTCATGCCCCCGCGCTCGGCAGGCAACCGTCGACGCTGGTGGGCGGCCCTGCTGCTGGCCGGCCCGGGCTGGGTGATCTTCAGCGGTGCCAAGCAGGTGCTGGGAGTCTTCCTCGCCGTCTATGTGCTGGCCCGAGTAGATCCCACCCTGGGGGACCGAGCCGCTGAACCGGTCGTCCAGTTCCTGGGGATCTACCAGGAGCTGATGCCGGACTGGCTGGCGGTCACCCTGGCTCTGGCGCTGATCGTGGTGGCCCAGGTGAAGATCAACGTCACCAACGGCTATTCAGGATCCTTGGCCTGTCTGAACGCCTGCACCCGGCTGACTCGTCGCTATCCGGGCCGCACCGTCTTCGTGGTCCTGAACCTCTCGGTGGCGTGCGCGCTGATGATGCTGGACGTGTTCGCACTGATGTACTTCGTGCTGAGCCTCTACGCCAATGTGGTGATGGCCTGGCTGGTCACCGTGGCGGTGGACATCGCAGTCAACAAGTGCCTGCTGCGGATCTCTCCGCTGAGGCCGGAGCATCGGAGAGGGATGCTCCATGACTGGAACCCGGTGGGACTGGTCTCCGTCGGCGTCGCCACGGTGCTCTCGCTGCTGACCTTCGCCGGCGTGTTCGGCGAGGTCCTGCGGCCCTTCGCCGTCGGGGTCGCGATCGTGGTCGCCGCGGTCGTGACCCCGCTGACCGCGGTGCTGACCCGTGGCCGGTGGTATCTGCGGCGCAGCTGGGACGGGATCACCCTGCCGATGGTCGATGAGCAGGGCAGTCCCTCCGCGGTGCGGTTGAGATGCCACGTCACTGGTTATACGTTCGAGCGGCCGGATATGCTGGCCTCCGCGGAGCCAGGGCCGTTCGGCGAGACCCAGCACATCTCCTCGCTGGCGCTCACCCTGGATGGTTCGGACCGGTACGTGCTCCCGCCGGAGGGTCAGCTCCGCACGGCCGGCCCGCCGTGGCCGCTCGGACTCGAGGACATGGACGGTGGGCCCGTGGCCCCGTCGCGGAGCCCGTCGAAGACATGAGGGTGAACAGCATGGGCGAACACCTGGCGACGCCGGAGGCGATCCTCACCAGCGCCGCGACCCTGTTGCGCGAGATGCCGTTCGACGACATCGCCTACCGCTCCCTGGGGGAGTCGGTCGGTGTGTCCGAGCGGACGGTTTATCGGCACTTCCCGACCCGCCCCCACTTGCTCTCTGCGCTGGCGCGCTGGCTGGAGGACCAGGTCCTCCCGCCTCCGACGTTCACCGACTGGGAGAGCTTCCTGCATGTGGTGGAGACACGCTTCTCCGATTTCGACCGTGCACCTTCCTACGCCCACCTGATGGCGCGGGCCGAGGCGATCTCGCCCGTGGGGCCTGACCACTCGAGCTTCTTCGCCGAGGCGGTGCGCGCCCTGGTGAGCACAGCCGCTCCAGGGCTCGCCAGGCGCGACGCCGGGCGGCTCTGCGCCGGGCTGGTGAACGTCGCCTCGGCGCAGTTCTGGGCGCGCTGCCGCACAGGGCTGGACATGGACGTCGAGGGCACGTCAGCGGCCTTCCGGCGCATTGCGGAGCAGCTCAGGGCCAGCTTCCCGGAGACGGCCTTCGCGTCGCACCGGGCCGCGGAGGCGGCCCCGTGAGCGCCGAGGAGGAGACCTCGATGACGGCCCGGGAGGCCGACGAGGATCCGGGTCTCACGCCCAGCCAGGCCAGGATCCTCCAGGCCTTCGCCGAGCTCGTCGAAGAACTCGGGACCGATGACGTCTCGTTCAAGCTGATCGCACGCCGAGCAGGAATCGGCGAGCGGACGGTCTTCCGCCACTATGGAACCCGCGCCGAGCTCTTGGTCTCGGCGGCTGCGTGGTTCCAGCGAGTGGCTTTCCCCCGCCCCGGCTGCGAGTCGATCTTCGACTTCCCGCTGCTGGTGCGGGAGTCCATGGAGTCCTACGCCCGACGCCGCGAGCTGGCCCATGTGGTAGCAGAGGCTGAGATACGGGGCGCCGACGGTATCGACCCTGCCCCGGGGCGGGCCGGACTGGAGCGTCTGCTCTCCCGGGAGATCCCGGATCTGGCCCCCCAAGAACGTCGTGACCTGGTGGCCGGGCTGTGCCATCTGGACTCGGCCGGCACCTGGGTGTCGCTTCACCGGCAGGTCGGGCCGGAGACCCGCGACGTCGCCGACGCGGCGGCCTGGTCGGCTGAGATCCTCCTCGACCCGCTGCGCGGACGGAAGGTGCCCCGATGAGCGGGATAGGTGCCACCTCCTCTCACCATGCGCTGCACGGAGGCGGCGGGCAGCGTCGCATCGAGGAGGCGCTGGCCCGGCTGCGTCAGTCCGGTGAGCGCCACACGGAGGCGCGGCGGGCGGTGCTTCAGGTGTTGGCGGGAGGTCACGAGCATCTCAGCGCTGACGAGCTGGCCGTCCAGCTCGCGGCCAGCGGAGTGCACCGCACCACCGTGTACCGGACCCTGGAGCTCTTCTCCGCGCTGGGGCTGGTCGCGGTCCGGCGGCTGCCAGGAGGGGCGGCGGCCTATCACCTCGCCTCCACCTCACATCTGCACGGGCACTGCGACAGCTGCGACGCTGTTCAGGCTCTGCCCCGCCAGGACGCCGAGGAGCTCGCCGCCGCGCTGGAGCGCAGCGCCGGGTTTCGTCTCGACCTGGACCGATCCACGCTGCTGGGGCGCTGCGCCGGATGTCGAGTTGACTGAGCCGAGTCGACTGAGCAGGTTCAGCGGCGGACGGCCCGGATGCGGTGCTGCCGCTGGACCTCGTGGCCGGGCGCGACGCCGTGGCGCCGGTCCCTTTCCATGATCTCCGGGAGCTCGTCGACGCTGACCTCGGAGAATCCGGCCTGTTCGATGCGTGCGGCGAAGACGGAGATATCGGCTGCCTCCGCCAGTGGCAGGTCCTGGCGGGCGGAGCCGTAGACGCGGCGGAAGTGCGCGCTCCGGCCGGATCGGGGCGCGTCGCCGTCGTGGGCATCATGGCTGGTGAGGCCCTGAGGGAACCACAGCGCGTCCACCGCCACCAGGACTCCGCCAGGGCGCAGGAGCCGATGCCAGCGACGCAGCGCCTCGTCGGGGTGACGCAGGGTCCACAGCAGATACCGCGCGGTGATCGCGTCGAAGAAACCAGGTGGGACAGGCGGATCGGCCGCGTCTCCGCGCAAGAACCGGGGACCCGAGGTGGCGTGGACCTTGCGGCGGGCCTCGGCCAGCATGCCTTCTGCCAGGTCGATGCCGGTGACCCGGTGGCCGAGTCCGGCGATGATCAGCGCCGCGTGGCCGGTGCCGGTGCCCACGTCGAGGACGTCTGCCGGAGCCTGTGGCAGCACCGGGCGCCAGACCCGCTCCCAGGCCTGGACCTCCCCGTGGTCGCGGAGCCGCTGCTGCTGGTGGGCCTCATAGTCGGCGGCCCACCGGGACCAGTAGTCGTCGAGGGTGTCCTGGACGTTCATCTGTGGTGCTCCTTCATGGTCGGCGGGGCTCATCGGGCGCTGTGCCGGCACGGAACAGCAGCTGGTTCGTGCCGTCCGGAGAAGTGACCGGGTCGACTCCGACCGTGTAGACGTCACCCAGCAGGTCGGGGCCGAGCACCTCCGCCGGCGGCCCGGATGCGCGCACGTGTCCGTCGTGGAGCAGGAGGAGCCGATCGCAGTAGCGGGCCGCGAGGTTGAGATCATGCAGCACCACCACGGTGGTGGTGTCGAGCCCGCGCAGCAGCTGGAGCACCTGATGCTGGAATCCGATGTCGAGATGGTTGGTCGGCTCGTCGAGCAGCAGGCAGGTGGCCTCCTGGGCCAGTGCTCGGGCGATGAGGACCCGCTGGCGCTCGCCACCGGAGAGCCGGCTGGTCTCCCGCTGGGCCAGGTGGCGGACGCCCATCGCCGTCAGCGCGCGCTCGGCGATCGACTCATCGCGGCAGGACCGCCTCTGGAACATGCCCAGATGCGGGGTGCGGCCCAACAGCACCGTCTCTGCCACGCTGAGCATGAGCTCGCTCGGCGGCTCCTGGACCACCAGTGCGATCTTCTGGGCGACCTGACGCGCGGTGAGCCGTCCCAGAGGACGGCCGTGCAGCAGCACCTGCCCACGGCGCGGCGAGAGCGCCCCGCTGAGTGTGCGCAGCAGCGTGGTCTTCCCGCTGCCGTTGGGGCCGATGAGCCCCACGACTTCACCAGCGGCGACCGTGAGGTCGACGTCGTGGAGCACCAGCCGGCTGCGGGCACCGTGCCTGACGGCGCAGTCCAGCCCGTCGGCATGCAGCACCGGGGCCGTCTCAGTCCTGGTCATGCAGCTCCTGGCCGATCCGCTCCAGGCCTTCCACGGTCAGCGGGGATGCCGGTTCCGTGAAGTTGAACCGCTGGACGATGAGCTGGTCCTGCTCGACCGCCCGCATCGCGCCGGCTCCGGGCAGCGAGATGACTGCCTCTGAGACGCCGTCGGGCTCACCCTGGTGCAGCAGGATCAGCACCTCCGGGTCCCGGTCCACGAGCTCCTCCGTCTGGACCTCGAAGACCCGGTCGGTGACGTCGTCGAAGACGTTCTCCAGGCCGACTGCCTCCAGCTGGGGCTGGGCCATGGAGCCGGTCCCGTAGGCGTAGACGGGCCCACCGCCGACCGAGGGGTACAGGACCGCCGCGGTGCGCGACTCGCGCTGGGCGGCGTCGCTGGTCTCTACGGTGGTGATCCGAGCCTGCAGCTCATCGACCATCGCGGCCGACTCATCCTCGGTGCGGAACACCGTGCCGAGCCGGTCGATCTCGGCCCACAGTACCTCGAAGTCCGCATCCTGGTCCGGCTCCGGGCAGTAGAGGTCCTGCTCCAGGACGGCGATCCCCGCATCGCCCAGACCCTGACGGGTGACGCCGTCGGGAAGACCCAGGGCGAGATCCGGCTCCTGGGCGACGACCTCCTCCTGGGAGAGCATGAGGTGCCCGGAGGCGTCCAGGTCCTCCGAGAGCGAAGGGATGTCCTGGATCTGCTCTGCCAGCTCCGGCGAGTAATACTCCGCGGGGAAGTCTCCGGCGCGGGCGACGACGCGGTCCATCACCCCGAGGCCGTCCAGAATGGTCACCGGGGCGGTCTCCAGCAGGATGACGCGTTCCGGGGCGGCTTCGAGGGTCACCTGGTGGCCGCAGCTGGTCACCGTCACCGCGGTGTCCTGCACTTCGGAGTTCCGCACCGATGGATCCTGTGCCTGCGCCCCGCCGGCGCATGCGCTGAGGACCAGCGCGGCCAGGGCGAAGGTGCCGGCGCGTACGGCCCCGCTGTGGACGGTGCCGGCGGGCCGGTCGAGGAGGGAGCTCATGATGGTCCTTCGGGTGGTCGGGTCCGGTCAGGAGTTCTGTGAGTGCATTCGGCGGATCAGCAGGAGCAGGAACGGGGCGCCCACCAGGGCGGTGACGATGCCGATGGGCAGCTCCCGGGGCTGCATGAGGACCCGGGACAGGGCGTCGGCCCAGATCAGCAGGACCGCACCGAGGAGTGCGACCACGGGCAGCAGCCGGGCGTGGGCGGCGCCCACCAGGCGCCGTCCCAGATGCGGCACCACCAGCCCCACGAAGCCGATCGCCCCCGCCGCGGCCACCATCGCGCCGGTGCTCAGGGAGACCACTGTCAGGACCTGGATACGGGCGTGGTTGGGACGGACCCCCAGGCTCCGGGCGGTCTCATCACCGTGGGCGAGGACGTCGAGACGGCGGGACCAGAGCATCAGCAGCCCGGCGCTGCCCGCCACCAGGACCAGCACCAGCAGCAGGAACGGGTCCCAACGCGCCAGGGAGAGAGAGCCCAGCAGCCAGAACATGACGGTGCGGGAACCCTCGACGTCGTCGGAGGCGAAGATCAGGAAGCTGGTGGTGGCCGAGAGCGCATAGCCGACGGCGACGCCGGCGAGGAGCAGCCGCAGGGAGGTCACCTGCCCGTTCGCGCGGGCGATCACGAACACCAGCAGGGAGGCGCCCAGAGCTCCCAGGAAGGCGCTCAGTGGCAGGGCGTGCTGCCCGGCGCCCGCACCAAGGCCGAAGAGGATGGCGCCGGCGGCCCCGGTGGAGGCCCCTCCGGAGATGCCCAGGATGTAGGGATCGGCGAGCACATTGCGCACCATGGCCTGCAGGGCGGCGCCGCACAGGGCCAGTCCCGCCCCGACGGCGACACCCAGGAGCACACGCGGGGCGCGCATGGTCCATACGATGGCCTGCTCCGCGTCCGTCCATGTGGGTGTCACGGGCAGGCCGAGCTGGTGGGCGATGGCCCCGGCCACGGTGGACGGCGCGATCGGCGCGGGGCCGATGCCCACACAGAGGACGACGGAGCCCAGCAGCGCCGCCGAGAGTCCGATGATCCACCAGGCCGCACACCGACGCGCACCGGCCGTGAGGCTCACCGGGCCGGGCTCTGCGGGGCCCGGGACAGGAAGCCCGGCGTCGGAAGGGTCTGTGCCGGTGCGTCCGTGCTCGCAGTCGTCGGGGGCAGGTTGGACTCGGCCAGGGTGGACCCGGTCGGCAGGGCCTGCGCCGGTGATGGTCATCTGGGTCCTGTCCCTCGGGGAAGTCTTGGGCACCCGGGGCGCCGTCGTCGTCCCGTCATGCAACTGTGTCGCATGAAGCCTAGGGAGGTTCGCATGTCATCCGTGTTACGTCTCAGGTCCACCTCGTACGCTGGCACGCACTCCGCGGCGCGCAGGGGCTCGCTGTGGCGACGATCGGAGAGGTCGGGCGTTTCTCCTGGGGCGGATTCGAGGAACCGTTCATCGCCTATCCCCTGGGGCCTACCGCCTCGCGGACCGTCGCGGCCAGCAGATCGGCGGTCACGTCCAGAGCGGCCTCGTCGAAGTCGAAATGTGCACTGTGATGGGGTGCCTCGGTGTTCTGGGCCCCTATCCCCAGGTAGGTGCCGATGCCGCCGTTTCGTTGCACTGCACGGATGAACAGATGAGCGTCGTCGCTGCCGCATGTGAGTCGAGCCCGGCGACTGAACGCGGTGATCGCTGGAACTGCGGCGGAGGCCGTTTCGATGAGGCTGAGCATCTCCTCGTCCGGCGTCGTGGTGGGTGCCTGTCCGGAGAGGGTCGTCTCGACCTGCACATCATGCATGCGTGCCGCGCCCTCCACGGCCGCGTCCGCGCGCTGACTCATATCGTTCACGGCGTCATTGTCTTCAGCGCGGACCTCATAGGTGATGGTCGCCTCAGCCGGGATGATGTTCGCGGCACCTGCCGCGTGGAAGGTGCCGACATTCACACGGGTGTCCGTGGTGGCGAATCGTGGCATTCCGTGGATGCCCAGCGTCGCGTGCGCCGCGGCCAGCAGCGCGTTCCGGCCCTTCTCGGGGGCGCCGGATGCGTGTGCGGGGGCGCCCGTGAAGATCGCCCGCCATTTGGTGGTCGCCTTGTAGTTCTCGACGCCGCCGATGACCGTGCCCAATGGCACATCGGCGCGCAGGTGAAAGGCGAGCATCCGCTCGACGTCGTCCGCGACGCCGGCGGCGAGCATCGGGGCTGCACCACGGGTGCCCTCTTCTGCGGGTTGGAAGAAGATCCTGAGCTCGCCGGCGAAGTCCTCGTCCTGAAGGCGGCTGAGCACACCCAGGCCGATCGACGTATGCCCATCATGGCCGCAGGCATGCATATACGGGGTGCGGGAGGCGAATCCCTGACGCCACGGGAGGTGATCCGGCTCGCGGCTTTCCGCGATGGGCAGCGCGTCGATGTCGCAGCGCAGGCCCCAGACCGGGCCTGGCCTCCTGCCCCGGATGATCGCGACGATCGCCGTCCCCTCCTGTGTGAGCGTCTCGACCCGCCGAGGTTCTATGCCGCGTTCCAGCGCCCGCCGGCCCCATTCCTCGCGCTCGGCCGGCGACGGGCCGTCCATGATGGCGGTGGGGTCCATGGCCGCGGTGCCGGTGTGGTACTCCACGCCCAGCAGATCAAGCTGCTCGGTGATGACCCCGACGGTGTGGAACTCCAGGAAGCCTGGTTCGGGGTGGGCGTGAAGACGCCGTCTGATCTCACGCATGGCGATGCGCGTCATCGATGGTCTCCTTCGTCGGTGTTCCGAGGGGCACGGACGCCCTGGTGGTCGGTTCGCCGTCGGCTACCGCGACTTCATGAAGAACTCCCACACCGCCTCGTTGCCGTCGAGCGTACGGGTGGTGAAGCCGCCTCCGGAGTAGGCGGCTGCCCCCGGCCAGACATGTCCTCCGCCCTGGACGGAGACCACGGTGACCTCGCCGCCCCGCGCGCAAGTGGACCAGCTCAGGTACTCGACGTCGTCCCCGACGTGCGTTCTGTCGGGATGTGGGCGGCATCGACTTGCCTGCGCCAATTCCAAACCCCACTCCTCGATGTCGGGCAGGTCCCGGTCAGGGTCGCCGCCGTAGGGGATCGTGACGTCGTCCGTGCCGTGGATGATCATGCTGGGAGATCTTGACGGCTCCAGGCATGCTTGCCGGGTCTCCGGATACAGCGCCGGTGCCGCAGCGGCCGCGGCGGTGATCCGGTCCGGAATCAGGCAGGCCAGGGCGAGAGCCAGGCCTCCTCCGTTGGACTTTCCGGTGGCGAACACCTGCTCGCCGTCGAGGCAGAGCTCGGCGTCGAGGTGGTCGACGAGATCCTCGACGAACGCCACATCATCGACCTCGGGATCGGAGTAGGGCGCGCCCTGCCACGCACGCCGCGGATCAGCATCGTCGGGGAACACACCGAAGGGGTAGGCCACCACCGCGGGAAGGTCGGAGAGCCGGGAGTAGCCCTCCACCTCAACCCCGGTGCTGCCCCGGCCGTGAAAGGCCACGATCAGCGGCCAGTCGGATCGGGATGCATAGTCCTCCGGAAGGGTCAGGATGTATTCGCGCTCCAGGGCTCCGCTGACCATGCTGTGTTTCGCGCTGCTTCCGACCGCCTGCGGCACCGGCGCGGTGCATTCGACGCCCTTCGCCGTGTCCGTCGGTGACTGCTCGCTCGCCTGTGAGGAAGGGGCATCCGGCGAAGCCATGAGGATGCCCCCTGCCGCTGCGAAGCCGAGGAGGCTCAGAGATGCTCGCCTCAGGAATGCACGGTTCATGATCGTCCTTTCGGCGTGGCCGTTTCAGTGTGGTGGATGCGGCCCCCACGGATTCGAGCGGCGGCCCGAGAGAGCACGGGGGCCACGACGGCGAGCAGCACGAGGCTCCACAGCACGATGGCCGTCGGCGTGGAGAGGAAGTACCCGGGGTCGCCCGCGCCCATGGCCATTCCCTCGAGGAAGTACTGCTCCACCAAGGAACCCAGAACGAGGCCTATGAGCATGGATGCGATGCTGAAGTTCGCCTTCCGCAGGATGTACCCTGCCGCCCCGATGAGCACCATCAGGCGTAGATCGATCAGGTTGGTGTTGACGCTGTAGACGCCGATTGCACCAAGGAGAAGGATCGAGGGGGCCAGCAGGTAGACCGGTGTGCGCACCACACGGATCCAGAGGCCCACGAGGGGAACGTTGATCAGTACCAGCATGATGTTGCAGACGAACAGCGCAGCGATGACCGACCAGAAGAGCTCCGGGTTCCTGTCGATCAGCAGCGGCCCCGGCGCGACCCCGTGCACCTGCATGGCGGCGAGCATCATCGCCAAGGTCGCGGAGAATGGCAGGCCCAGCAGCAGGGCGGGAACCATGCTGCCGACCGTCGCGCCGCTGTTGGCCGCCTCGGGCCCCGCCAGTCCGGCGACTCTGCCTGTGCCGAATCCGCCCTTGCCCCGGCCCAGCGCCTGTTCGACGCGGTAGGAGCCGAAGGTGGCGAGGGTGGCCGACGGTCCGGGGAGAATCCCGAAGCCGTAGCCGACCAGGGAACCGCGCAGCCACGGCATGCTCGCCTCCCTGACCTCCGCTCTGGTGGGCGTCAGGTCGCGCACCCGGATCCTGCTCAGGCCCTTCGTGCTGAGCTTCCTGTTCTCCACCATGTAGAGGATCTCGGAGATGCCGTACAGGCCCACGGCCAGCATGGCGAGAGAGATGCCGGTGGCAAGCTCAATGACGCCGAAGGTGTACCGGTTGTAGCTGTGGATCGCGTCAGTGCCGACTGTCGCCAGCGCCACGCCGACCGCCATCGGGAAGAGACCCGAGGCGATGCTTCCGCCTGAGATGCGAGACAGCGCGATCAGTCCTCCCGCCGTCAGGGCGAAGAATTCGGCGGGTCCGAAGCTCAGGGCGACGGGCGTGATGATCGGGATCGTCAGCAGCACCACCAGGATCCCCAGGACGCCGGCGATGAACGAACCGCCGACCATGATTCCCACAGCGGCCCCGGCCCGGCCCTTCTGCGCGAGGGGGTAGCCGTCGAAGGTGGCGACGATCGACTGAGCATCCCCGGGGATGTTGACCAGTACCGAGGTGATGGAGCCGCCGAACTGGGACGCCAGATAGATCGCGGAGATCAGCACCATCCCGACCAGGGGGTCGTACATGAAGGTGATCGGCAGGACCACCGCTGCGCCCGCCACCGGGCCGATTCCCGGCAGCACACCGATGAGTGTGCCGGCGAACGCCCCCAGAAAGGCGGCGACCAACAGCTCGGGTGAGACTGCTATCTCCAGTCCGTAGAGGAAACCTTCAAACGCATTCATCGTGGATCCCCCATCACCAGAGGCCGAAACCGGGCAGCGAGACGTTGAGCAGGGTGTCGAAGAGAAACACACAGACCACCGCCATGGTGGTGCCGTAGACGACGCATCGCCACCAGGCGTGCGAGCTCAGAAGCTTGATGCTCAGAGAGCAGAACAGAATGGAGCCCAGGTAGGTGCCGATCACGTCGATCGCCAGCACGAAGAGCGTCAGCAGCAAGATGAGGCCGCCGAGCCGTCGGGCGGTTCCACCGCTCGGGATGAGCACGGTCGTCTCCTGGCGCAGCTTGAACAGCGCATCCACGATCACGATGATCGAGGAGAGCACTCCGAACGCCCCGATGAGGAGCGGGAAGAAGCCGGGACCGGGCATCGCCATCTGGCCGACGGGCATGCTGCCGGCGTCCCAGGTGTAGTAGCAGAACGCTGCCAGACCGAGCAGTCCGACGGCGATCCGCAGGCCGCCTTCGGAGACCTCGCGGGCTTCTTGGGTTTCATGGGCAGTGGTCATGGACGCTCCATCAGCGTTCTCGAGGTCAGGCACAGATGGCACAGCGCACCTAGTCTTCGATGTCGAAGTTGGCGTTGAACTCTTCGTAGAGCTCCGTGTACTCCGTGATCTCCTCGACCGCGGCGTCGTGGTCCCGGTGGTCCAGGACGAACCCGGACTCCTCCGAGAACTGGGCCATCGCCTCGCTGTCGACGATGGATTCGGTGGCCGTCTCGAGCTGTTCGCGGACGTCCTCGGGCGTCTCCAGGGGCAGGACGATGTAGTACACCGCACGCAAGGGGGTGTCGTATCCGATGTCCGTCGAGAGCTGGGCCTCGGGGAACGCCTCGTACTGCTCATCGCTGACCACGCCGATGACCTTCAGGTCATCGGACTCGACGAAGCCCTTGATCGCGGGTGCGAAGCCGAACGTCGCATCGACGCGTCCGGAGACGGCCGCCAAGGTTGCCTCCTGGCCTCCGCCGGCGAGGGGGATCGATTGGATCTCAGCATCGGCCAGACGGCCGAGCTCCCGGATCAGGAGGTCCTGGGTCGTCCCGTTGCCCGCCTGGGAAGCCTGGAGCTCTCCCGGATTGTCCTTGGCGTAGCTCATGAACTCCTCCAGATCGTCGAATTCCGAGTCGCCGGGCACCGCGACGATGCCTGGCATCTCGGCGATCTTGCCGACCACGTGATAATCCTCGGGCGAGCTGTACGGCAGATCGTCATTGGTCAACGGCTGCTGCGCCAGTGCTGCACCTGGGGCCAGGCCTATGGTGTAGCCGTCCGGATCTGAACTGATGACGTGGGAAGTGCCAATGGTGGCTCCTCCGCCCTCGCGATTCTCCACGTTGACGTTGACGCCGAGTTCCGACTCGAGTTCCTGGGCGAAGGCCCTGGCGATCTGGTCATTCGCTCCGCCGGTGCCGAAGGGCACGACGAAGGTGATGTCTTCGGAGGGGTAGTCGCCGTCGTCGCCACAGGCTGTGAGTCCCAGTGCGGAGACCGCGATGGTTGCGGCACCAAGACGGAGCGTCTTACTCATTAGATCAATCCTTAGCTCAGTGGACAGTGCGGGAAGTCCATGAGTGCCGGTCCCTCGTGAATCCTGGGTTTCTCTTGAGGATAGAGGCCGAGCCGGCATCTCTGACGACGCTCATCGTAGAGTAATGTGATGCACGTCGCAACCAAGACAATTACAGATCTGATGACTTATCGTGCCGACTGAGTGCTCAAGACCGTCATTACGCCAGGTTCTTGACGTGGACTCGGGCTAGTGATCAAATGACTCTAGCCTGTACAGAAGGAGGAGCGTTGAAGACCGAGCGACTCATCGAGACTCTCAGCCACGAGATTCTGAGCACTATCCGCACCAATGGTCTCGTTCCCGGCCAGGCCCTTCCGCCGGCCCGCGAGCTCGCCAGCCGCTTCGGCGTCACCGTGCCCAGTGTTCGAGAGGCGCTGCGTCGGCTGGAAGCCACCGATCTGGTGGAGCTGCGTCACGGCTCCGGAACCTACGTCGGCGCGTCGATCCACCGTCGCATCCTGGACAACCCCTACTACGATCCCGCCGACCGGGACTCGATCGGGGAGCTCTTCGACGCCCGCATCGCCATCGAGCCCGGAATCGCGGCCCTTGCCGCGCAGGTCCGCGACGACGATGCCCTGAACCGTCTGACGCGCGGCACCGACCATGCCCTGGAGCACGAGACCGAGGTTCCCGTCGGGCATTTCCATGTTGAATTGGCTCGGGCGAGTGGGAACCGGGCGCTCTGTGAGCTCCTCGAGGCTCTGCTGTCCCTCTACAGACGGGCACATCAGACCTCGCGGGTCCGCTATGACCGTGTTCAGGATCACCGAGAACACTGCGAGATCGTCGACGCCGTCCGCAGGGGCGACCCGTTTGAGGCGGAGCACAGGACGAAGAGGCACCTGATCAACCTGAAGAACGCCGCTCTCGGCGCTGAGGAGAACGATGATAACCCCCATGCAGACGCCTGACCGCACGCGGATCACCCGATTCGGTGAACTCACCAGTCCCGAGGCGGCACAGCGGAGGGGGGCGCTGCTCATCCTCCCCGTGGGCGCCCTGGAGCAGCACGGAGATGGGCTTCCCCTCTCCACTGACACTCTTCGGGCAGAATATGTCGCTGAAGCAGTGGCGGAGAGGCTGGCAGGCAGAGCGCATGTGCTTCCGGGTCTTCCCTACGGGGTCTCGCCCCACCACGCAAGCTTCCCCGGCACCGTGAGCCTGTCGGCGCGCCTCTTCATCGACGTGGTCTCTTCGATCGTCCGGAATCTCGGTGAAGCCGGGTGGGAGCGGATTCTCGTGGTCTCCGGGCATGGCGGAAACGGGGCTTCCCTCGGTGTGGTCGAGCAGGATCTCCTGGCTACCCACCCTGACCTCCACTTCGCCTGGACTCTTGTCGGAACTCTGGCTCCTGAAGCCTCAGCGAAGCTGCCCACGGCGGAGGTCTCCGGGCACTCCGGTGAGTCGGAGACTGCACAGGTGCTGGCCATCGCCCCCTCTGCGGTGGACCGTTCCTCTCTCACAGCAGGGGTGCGGACGTTGCAGGAGCTCAATGCCAAGGCCCGCCTGAGCAGAATCAAGCCTCCTTCGATCTCTGTGCGGTTCGAGCACTACGCCGACAACGGGGTGTTGGGGGATCCGACAACGGTGACCGCAGAGCAGGGGGAGGTCATCCTGGAAGAGATCGTCACGCGGTTGACCGAGTACGCTGAGGCGATGCTCTCGCTGTAGCGCTCCTGTCGTCGCACATGGGAGGATAGATCGGCGCGCACAGGCGGCTCCGTCCAGCGACGTTCTGTCCTTCGTGCAGGCGCTGTGCATCCGGCCTCGCCATCGATGACGACACCGTCTGTCGTGTCTGTGGATGAGAATGAAGCTGTGCGTGCCGATGAGCTGGTCGTGTGGACTCGCGTCGGTCATCCGCACGCGCACCGATACTGCCCACTCGATGTGCCGTTCGGGGACCGTCAGCGTGCGCCCTGGGCGGTGTGGCAACTCGAGACGGATGCTCAGGCACGATCACCGGCTTCCGTCCGTGGGGCTACTTCCGCGCGTGGGACAGGCGTGCAGAGATCATCAGGTGTGGTCACGTGAGTGCTGGATCGCTTGGCGCCACGTTGTGGCCGCCATGAAGACGGCGGCGAGGAACCAGAGAACCAAGGGCAAGAACCGGTTCTGCCAGTGCCAGCCGTCCTCGAGGCCATACAGCAGGAACACGACGATCGGCGGGAGCAGGAGCATCGTCCACGCCCAGGCCCTCCGGCGTGTGCTGACCTCCAGGCGGGGCGCGAACCGCGTGGCATACGAGGCGGGCGCCCCGAACTCCTCCTGCAACGACTTACCCGATTCGGCGCTGTGGGTCTCGGCGTCATCGATGATCGCCTGAAGCCGGAACTCTTGGATGTCGTCGCGCTCGCGAAGGTAGGCGGCGAGGCTGCGCTTCCATTCGGAGTCATCCTCGACATACTCATCCGGGGCTTTCGGGTCCGATGCCGGCCATGCCCGACGCGTCAGGCTGGCGAGTATGGCGTAGCCCGTGGCGACGGCGAACATCCAGAACCCGGAGCCGTTCCACAGGACGACGTCATGGGCGAGATAGAGGATACTCGCAACGACTGAGCTGTAGCCGATCAGTGAGACGACCGCGATTGCGATGGTGGCCCCACGTGTTCGGCGGCGAAGACACCAGTTCCATGCCGCCGGAAAACCGAGAATTCCGAGGGATATGAGCAGCGGGAACGCCACCAGGGCCAGCGTGAAGTCGATGACCCACCCATCGGCCATCATCTGCAGGAGTGCGAGGATCGGCGCGGCGATGGCGGCGCCGATAGACACGCCGTGCACAAACTCACCCACTGAGGCCGGGCCGCTCGGCCTGGTCGTGTGGACACCGTCGGAGCGCCAGGCCGCGTGTCGTTCCTGCGCCCACTCCACAGGGCTACCAAACAACGTGGTGGCGGGCTCCTGAGATTCCTCGATCACGGGCACCAGGGCCACCAGCCCGTCATGGACCAGCGGCTCGCGCACACCGTCGAGCATGAGCCGGGCGGCAGCTGAGCGGGCCCAGTCCTCATCAGCGCGCTCTCCGCGTGCCTGACGGAAGATGGTGGCGACCTCGTCCAAGGTCTGCGGTGTATGGACAGCCTTCATCATGAGTGCCTTTCATCCGTGTCTCGATCTCGGAGCGCGTCAGCAAGTTCGTGCCAGCCTGTGCGCTCCTGCTTCAGGCGTGTGCGCCCGCTGTGGGTGAGGGCGTAGGTCTTTCGGCCAGGGCCGCTGGCTCCCTGTTCCCAGGCCGCCGTGACAGCGCCGTCATTCTCCAATGCCGTCAGCAGCGGGTAGAGCGAGCCGCCTTTGGGGCGACCGAAGCCTCGGCCCTGCAGCGCGACGGCGATGCCGTAACCATGCAGCGGGCCGCCTTCCAGAGCGGCGAGGATCGCCGTGCCTAGGGCGGCCCGCACCCAGGGCGACGGCCAGCGCGGTTCCGTCATCTCTTCACCCATGTATCTAAGTATGACATATACCTAGATAGGCCGCGAGAATCGTTGCGAGTGGTCGCTCATGCGTCCATCTGCCTGGGGTCACAGCCTCGGTGGGCAGGAGCATGTTGTGGGCGACGCGAGCGGTCTGGAGAGCTTGAGCGGGGCTGTGCCTAGGCCCCGGGATTGGTCTCTTCGCCCCGTCCTGGGCGTGGCACGTCAGCCCCCTGGCCTTCAGGGGTCACTTTTCCTGGCCTCCGTTGTACTGACGTGAGGTGTATCTCAATGGTGGAGTGAGGCTGGCGCTCCTTCAGTGTGAAGGTAAGGTGTCTCTGAATACATCACAAAGGCATGCTGTAAATAGTGGCCTGTCTGACCCACTGACCGAATGGAGCCTCATGTCCCGACCATCCGGGCTGCCCCGACTCTCCCGCGCCCTCTCTGCCGGCCTCGCGCTGACCGCCCTGCTGGCGGTAGCCGCCTGCGATGACGGTGCCACCGCCTCCTCCCAGAGCTCGTCGGACTCTGCGGACCAGGGCGAGATCAGCTCGGTGGAGCACGCCTTTGGCATCGAGAAGATCGAGGGGCAGCCTGAACGTGTGGTCACCCTCGGGCAGGGGTCGGCAGAGTCGGCGATCGCCCTCGGTGTCATCCCGGTGGGTGTCGAGGAGTACGCCTGGGGCGCCGACGAGACCGGCTATCTGCCATGGATCCACGAGGCTGTGGAGGAGAGTGGCGAAGAGCTGCCCGAGCAGTTCACCGGCGGCACCGAGCTTGACGTCGAAGCCATTCTCGAGCTTGACCCCGACGTGATCCTGGCACCGTGGTCCGGGATCACCGAGGAGCAGCACGACGTCCTCTCCGACATCGCCCCCACGATCGCCTACCCCGAGGAGCCCTGGACGATCACCTGGGAGCAGCAGATCGAGATGGTCTCCACCGCCCTCGGGCAGGAGGAGCGGGCCCAGGAGCTCATCGATGAGGTCGAGGACGCCTTCGCCGCGGCCGCCCGCCCTGAATGGGAGGACCACACCTTCTCCTTCATCTACAACGACGGGCCGGGAACCCTCGGCGTCATGTTTCCGGACGAGCAGCGGGTCGCGATGGTCCGGAACCTGGGACTGACCGTCGACCCGGTGGTCCACGATCTCGACGAGTACAAGGTCGAAGGTACAGATTCCGCGATGATCGGCCTGGAGAACGCTGACATGATCTCCGACTCGGAGCTGATCTTCACCTTCTACAGCGACGAGGAGAACCGTGCCGAGATCGAGGCTCAGGATCTCTACGCCTCCATCCCCGCGATCGCCGACGGCGCCGTGGTCGCTCCCACGGACGCCTCTCTGGTCACGGCCTCCTCCATCATCAGCCCGCTGACCGTGCCCTGGGTCATCGACCGCTATGAGCCGCTGATCGAAGAGGCCGTCGCCGCCAGTGAGCACTGAGACGCACAGCCGACTCTCGACGACGCCTCCGGACCCGACAGGTAGGTCCCTCGACCTGCCTGCGACGGTGCCGCCGAGTCCAGGCTCCGCGCACCGGCGCTGGTCGGCTTCAGCGAGGATCATCCTCATCCACCTGCTGGCTCTGATGGTGCTCGCCCTGGTCTGCGCGGCGAGTATCGCCTACGGGTCCCGCCCTGCTCCGCTGGGAGAGGTGTGGGAAGCCTTGCACGGGAGCGGGGAGGAGCACCTGCAGGCTGTGGTGGACGCGCGGATCCCGCGCACCGTCCTCGGGTCCGTGGTCGGGGCGGCCCTGGCCCTGTCCGGAGTGCTGATCCAGGCGCTGACCCGTAATCCGCTGGCCGAGCCCGGCTTACTGGGCATCACCATGGGTGCCTCGGCCTCGATGGTCACCGTGGTTGCCGTCGCAGGCCCCGTCTCAGGGGTGGCCGCCGCCTGGACCGCCGTGCCCGGTGCTGTGCTGGCGGTGCTGGTCGTTCAGCTGATCGGCGCCCGCGCGCGGGCTGGCTCCGTCGTCCCGCTGATCCTGGCCGGGGCGGTGGTCTCGGCGGTGCTCGGCGCCTATGTCCAGGCCATGATCCTGCTGCGGCCCGACACTTTCGACTCTTACCGCCACTGGGTGGTCGGCTCCCTGGCCGGGGCTCGGCCGGAGACGCTGGGTGACCTGGCGCCGATGCTGCTGCTGGGTGCGCTGCTCGCCGTGCTGCTGGTCTCCGGGCTGAACACGCTTGCGCTGGGTGAGGGTGTCGCCGTCTCGCTGGGCGTCCGGGTCGGCTGGCTGCGCCTCGGCACGGTCACAGCGGTGACGCTGCTGGCAGCGGCGGCGACCGCCGCCATCGGACCAGTGGCCTTCGTGGGTCTCGCCGTCCCGCATCTGGTCCGCGGGATCGTCGGCAGCGACGTGCGGCTGCAGGCCACGGTCTCGGTGCCGGTCGGCGCGGCTCTGTTGGTCGCCTCGGATGTCGTGGCGCGGGTGATCCTGCGTCCGGAGGAGCTGATGGTAGGCATGCTCACCGCCTTCATCGGCGCGCCGATGCTGCTCCTCGCGGTGCGTCGCGGGAAGGTGCGACTGTGACGGTGATGCGCATCGGGACCGCCGTCGCGCTGTCCGTGGACCGTCGCGCGGCCACGGTCACAGTGCTGATCTGGGTGCTGGTGCTGGCGCTGGTGGTCTTCACCCTCGGGACAGGCCCGCAGGGCAGCTGGCCCGCGGCGGTGATCAGCCATCTGCGTGGTGTCGAAGGGGACGCGGCGGCGGGGTTCGTGCTGGAGCGGCTGCGGGGTCCTCGGGTGATCGTCGCCGTGGGGGTGGGCGTAGCGCTGGGACTCGCCGGCGCGCTCTTCCAGACGGTGACCCGCAACCCCCTCGGCAGCCCGGACGTGATCGGCCTGGGGGCGGGCGCCGGAGCCGGCGTCGCATTGGCCACGCTGTGGTGGCCGGGCCAGGTCCCCGCCATGATGGGTGCCGTGCTCGGCGCCGGGGCTGCCGCGCTGCTGGTGCATCAGGCCACCGGTCGTGGATTCTCCTCTCCGGCCCGGGTGATCGTCACCGGCATCGCGGTCTCGGCCATGGCGCATGCCATCACCCAGTACGTGGTGGCGGTCGGTCTGCGTGACAGCGCCCATCAGCTGGCGGCCTATCTGGTGGGTTCGCTGGGCACCCGCACGTTCCAGGATGCGGGGCTCATCGGTGCTTCACTGCTGGTCCTCGCGCCGCTGGTCCTGCTGCTGAGTCACCGGCTCACCCTGATGGACCTGGGGGACGACCTTGCCGACTCTCTGGGGGTCGGGGCGGTTCGGGTCAGGACGGCGGCCATCATCCTGGCCGTCCTGCTGGCCGCCGCCGCCGTCGCCGTGGCCGGTCCGATCGCCTTCGTCGCCCTGACGGCACCGCATATCGCCCGGCGGCTGACGCGTCGCCCCGGAGCGAATCTGGCGGCCTCGGCTACCCTCGGCGCGCTGATCGTGGTCTCCGCGGACCTCCTCGTCCAGCAGCTGTCAGTCCTCGACGGGCTCCCTGTGGGGATCGTCACCGCCGGGGTCGGCGGCGTGTACCTGGGATACCTGCTCATTCACGAATGGAGGAAGGCCAGTGCGTGACCATACGAGCAGGGCTGCTGGGCTCCGGGCCCGAGGCGTCACCGTCGGTTACGGTGCTGAGCCGGTGCTCGACAGGCTGGACTTCACCGTGCCGCTGCAGAGGTTCACCGCGATCATCGGTCCCAATGGCTGCGGGAAATCCACTCTGCTCAAGGCCCTGGCCCGGACCCTCAGGCCTCAGCGCGGCACGGTGGAGCTCGACGACGTCCCGTTGACCCAGTGGCGCAGCAGGCAGCTGGCGCGGCGCATCGGCCTGCTGCCGCAGTCGCCGGTGGTGCCGGACGGGATCACAGTGCGATCGTTGGTGGCCCGCGGGAGGCACCCCTACCACTCGCCCCTGCGCCAATGGCTGCCAGGGGACGATGAGGCCATCGAGCTGGCCATGGAGGCCACCGGGATCACGGACCTGGGAGGGGCCCGCGCCGAAGACCTCTCAGGCGGACAGCGCCAGCGGGCATGGATCGCTATGGTGCTGGCTCAGGACACCGACCTGGTGCTGTTGGACGAGCCGACCTCGGCCCTGGATATCGCACACCAGGTCGAGGTCCTTCACCTGTGCCAGGACATCCGGGATCAGGGACGCTCGGTCGTGGCGGTGCTGCATGATCTGAACCAGGCGGCTCGCTACGCGGACCACCTGGTGGTGATGCGGCGGGGGGAGATCTTCGCCGCCGGTGATCCGCAGGAGGTCCTCACCCCATCCACCGTCTCCGAGGTGTTCTCCCTGGATTCCGAGCTGGTGCCGGATCCGCAGGCCGGAAGCCCCATGGTGGTTCCCTGCGCCCGTCGGACCAGTCCCGAACGGATGTGTTAGGACACCCTATGCTTCATTGAGTAAGATGCAGATGTGGAAAATGATCCGGCGCAGCGGAACCCCGCGCAGAAGCCCAGCACCTCGCTCCGGGGGAGCGGCGTGTCCGTCTCCTACGGTGCCCAGCGTGTCGTCCACGGCGTCGACGTCGAGCTCGTCCCCGGAGGCGTGACTGCGCTGATCGGCCCCAACGGCAGTGGCAAGACCACCCTTTTACGCGGCATGTGCCGCCTGGCCGATGCCGACGGCGAGGTGGCCCTCGACGACGTCGACATCACCACCTTCTCCCCGCGTCGCTTCGCGAAGCGTCTCACCATCCTCGCCCAGCAGCGCCCCACCCCCACCGGGCTCACCGTGGCGGAGGTCGTCGAACTGGGCCGGCACCCTCACCGGGGACGTTTTCGCCGGACCGACCCCGGCGGCACCGCGGCCGTGGACAGGGCGCTGGCGCTCGCCGGCCTCGACGAACTCATTCACCGGCCGGTCAGCGAGCTTTCCGGGGGACAGCTCCAGCGTGTCTGGCTGGCCACCTGCCTCGCCCAGCAGACCGATGTGCTGCTGCTCGACGAACCCACCACCTTCCTGGACCTCAAACATCAGATGAGCCTGCTGGACCTCATCCGAGACCTGGCTGACGTCCACCGGCTGACCGTCGGCGTCGTGCTCCACGACCTCGAGCAGGCCGCTGACATCGCCGATCATGTGGTCCTGCTGCAGGAGGGTGCCGTGGTCGCTGCCGGCCCTCCGCCTCAGGTGATGACCTCCGAGCTGCTCAGCCAGGTCTACGGAGTCCCGATCCACGTGGCGCCCCTGCCGGACGGCGGCCTCGCGGTCCGTGCGCAGCGTGCCGGGCGCCGGGGACGGGCGGGGATCGACGTCCCGGCCGCGCAGCGCCTGCCGATCCCCGCCTGACCCGACCAGAACCTCCCACGCCCGTCCGGGCCGCGTCTTCACGCCCGGACAGGCTGCGGGCGTCGCCCCCAAGCGCCCCTCACCCTCACTCCGGAAGGACACCATGACCCTCACCGACACCCCCTCCACACGCTGGCTGCTCTCACTGGCGGCCGTCGGCTCGCTGGCGCTGACCGCCTGCGGCACCACCGAGGTCGACGACGCCGATGCCGACTCCGACTCTGAGGCCGGTCCGGTCACCGTCACCGACCACGCCGGGGAGGAGATCACCCTCGACGCTCCCGCTCAGCGCGTGGTCACCCTGGAATGGGTCCAGACGGAGAACGTCGAGATGCTCGGCGGCAACCACGTCGGCGTGGCTGACCTCGAAGGCTATGAGGCCTGGGCCTCCGCCGCCGACGTCGACGAGGACATCGTCGACGTCGGGCTGCGCACCGAGCCCAGCATCGAAGCCATCGGCCAGGCCAACCCGGACCTGATCATCGGTGCCGAGGAGTCCGTGCCCGAGGGCCTGCTCGAGGACCTGCAGGACATCGCCCCGGTGGTGCTCCAGGAGTCCGCCGATGCCTCCGACCCGCTCGGGCACATGGAGCGCACCTTCTTCCAGACCGCCGAGCTGCTCGGTGCCCAGGACGAGGCCGAGCAGGTCTGGGGCGACTATGAGCAGAACCTCGAGGACGCCCGGAACCGCCTTTCCGAAGCGGACGCCGACGAGACCCCCTTCGTGGTCGTGTACCCCTCGGTGGAGGGCAACACCGCCACCTTCCGTCTGCACGGCCCCGGCGCCATGGTCAGCGCCATCGGCGAGGAGATCGGCCTGACCCCCGCCTGGGAGGAGGAAGGTGACGCCGGGTGGGCGATCAGCTCCTCCGACACCGAGGGCCTGACCGCCCTTCCCGAGGACACCGAGTTCTTCTGGTGGACCGCCTCCAGCGAGCCGGAGGACCCCTTCGCACCGCTGGAGGACAACTCGACCTGGAACTCGCTGGGTTTCGTGGAGAACGACCGCATGCACGCCATCGAGCGCACCTGGCTCTACGGCGGCCCTGGCTCGGCCATGCAGTGGACCGACCAGCTCTCCGAGACCGTCGCCGACGACGCCTGATCACCTCCATCGGATGAGCAGCGTGAGAGCGGACCGCACCCCGGCGGACGGCATATGACACAGCAGACGGACGCCCTGACGGTGCGCACCAGCGCAGCCGTGGAGCGCACCACCCCGGCCAGGGCCCATCTCCTGGTCGTGCTCACCCTCGTGGTGGGGCTGGGGACCCTGGTGGTGCTCAGCGCCGTGCATCTCACCCAGGGCACCTCCGGGGTCTCCGCCCGGGATCTGCTGTCCGCCGTCCTCACCGGGGAGGACGCCCAGCTCTCCGCCATCGCCCTCGACTCCCGGCTGCCGCGGCTGATCGGGGGCCTGGTGGTGGGTGTCGTGCTGGGCATCGCGGGTTGCGCGCTGCAGGCCATGACCCGCAATCCGCTCGCCTCCCCGGACACCCTGGCGGTCAACGCCGGGGCGCATCTGGCGCTCACGGCGGCGGCGGCCTTCGGACTGTCCCTGCCGCTGCTGAGCTCCGCGGCGCTGGCCTTCCTCGGAGGGTTCGCGGCTGCCGGCCTGGTGCTGGCGCTCACCGGATTCTCCGAGTCGGCGCCGATCCGTCTGGTGCTGGCCGGGACCGTGGTCGCCATGGGGTTGGCCTCGGTGACCTCCGCGCTGCTGATGATCCATGCCCAGTCCACCCAAGGGCTGTTCCTCTGGGGCGCGGGAACCCTGAACCTCTCCGGGATCAGCGGAGTGGTCGGGCTGCTGCCGGTGGTGCTCGCAGCCCTGGTGGTGCTGGTGCTGCTGGCCCGTGCCACCGACGTGCTCTCCCTGGGCAGCGACACCGCGCAGTCGATGGGCGTCAACGTCGGTCTTGTCCGCGCCGGGCTGCTGATCTGCTCGGTGGTCCTGGCCTCCTCAGCGGTCACCATGGTCGGGCCGCTGGGCTTCGTGGGGCTCTGCGCCCCGGCGATCATCCGGCTGCTCTCTACTCGGGTGATCCGATTCGGCCGCTTCGGCTGGGCCATGGCGGGCTCGGGGCTGCTCGGGGCGCTCATCGTGATCGGTGCCGACGTCGGGGTCCGGGGGATCTTCCTGGGCGGCGTCTTCGGCTTCAGGGACCTGAACCTGGCGGTCGGCATCCCCACCGGGGTGGTGACCTCGTTGATCGGAGCGGTGTTCCTGGTGGTGATCGCCCTGCGGATGCGCAGCGGCGGCGGCAGTCAGGAGATCGCGGCGCTGGGGCTGCCCAGCGGGGTGCGCCTCTCCCGCCGAGTCACGGTCGCCGTCGTCGTCGGGGCGCTGCTTCTTGTGCTGGCGGCCGCCGGGATGCTGCTGGGTGACTGGTGGCTGCGCGCGGGGGACCTCATGCTGTGGCTGCAGGGACAGGCGCCGCGGGCGATCGAGATCGCCCTGGACTTCCGGGCGCCCCGGGTCGCCGCCGCGCTGCTGGCCGGTGCGGTGCTCGCGGTGGCCGGCGGGCTGGTGCAGACCGTGACCCGCAACCCGCTGGCCGAACCTGGCATCCTGGGCGTGGCGGCCTCCGGCGGTGCGGGCGCGGTGATCGCGCTGATCGTGCTTCCCTCCGGATCCGCCTGGACGATGTCCGCCGGGGCGGCGGCAGGGGCGATCCTGGCAGGGCTGATCGTCTTCGTCCTGGCCAGTTCGCGCACCAGCTCCCCGGAGAAGGTGGTGCTGGTGGGCATCGGCGTGATGACCGCCGCCCAGGCGATCACCCAGCTGCTGATCTCCACCGCTCATCCGCACAACCAGGCGATGGCGATCTCCTGGCTCGGCGGCTCGACCTTCGGCACCGCCTGGCGCGACCTGGGGCCGATGCTTGTGGTGCTGCTGGCCGCCGTGCCGGTGCTGCTGGTGCTGCGCCGCGAGCTGGACCTGGTCGGCATCGATGACATCACTCCACGGATCCTCGGCGTCGCGCTGCCGGTGGTCCGGGGCGTCGCACTGATCATCGCGGTGCTGCTGGCGGCGGTGGCGGTGATCGCCGTCGGCGTGATCAGCTTCGTCGGCCTGGCCGCCCCGCACCTGGCGCGGATGCTGGTGGGTCGCGAGCACCGCTGGTTCCTGCCGATCTCCGCGATGCTCGGCGCCGCCCTGGTCTCGCTCTCCGACACCTTCGGACGCACGATCATCGCCCCGGATCAGCTGCCTGCCGGCCTGGTGGTCGCCGTCATCGGCCCTCCCTACCTGCTGTGGCTGCTCCGGCGGTCCACCGCGAAGACCACGCGCGCGACCACCCCCGCCCGCGCCTGAGCGGTCGGCCCTGACAGGCTCCTCGGCGGCTCCTCGGCGGGCTCCGGCAGTGTGAAGTGCGTCACCTGCGGTGGGATAGGGTCAAAGGTGACCACCCGATGCCAGCTCCGACGACGGGGGAGAGACCCGTGCCTGATCAGCCGAGAGACCGGACCGCAGGAGGAATCACCACGGATGCCGCACCCGCGTCTGCCGCACCGAGCTTGGAGGACCTCGCCGCGGAGTTCGCCGCTGCCTTCACCCTCGCCGCCCCCAGCACGCTGGGCGCGAGCGGCCCGGAGATCCCGCTGCGGCCCACCGACGACACCCCGGACCAGGAACAGGCCCTGCGCCGCACCGACGGCGGATTCCGGCTGCGCAACGTCACCCGCCCCACGCTGATCCCGTTCCTGCCGGATCCGGGGACGGCCACCGGCGCGGCGGTGCTCATCGCCCCCGGCGGGGCCTTCCTGAAGCTCTCCATGGACAGCGAAGGGGCCGACGTCGCGCACCTGCTGCGCGAGCGCGGCGTGGCGGCCTTCGTGCTGAAGTACCGGCTCGGGCACACCGGGGAGACCATCGAGGACTTCGGGCGACACCTGGCGAACGCCTTCACCCCGCGCGAAGATCACGACGTCGTCGACACCCGCGGCGGGCATCAACGGCTGGCCGTGGACGACGTCGAGACGGGACTCGCCCTGATCCGTGACCGCGCAGGGCAGTGGGGGCTCGACCCGGCCCGGGTCTCGGCGATCGGCTTCTCCGCCGGCGCCTACGCCGTCTCCGCCGCCGTCAGCGCCGCAGACCCGGCGAACCGGCCTGCGGCGCTGGCCTGCATCTACGGGGGCAGGCTGCCCGGACCGCCGGCCGAGGGCGCTGGGCACCTCCCGGACCTGTTCACCGTGGTGGATGTGCACGACCCGCTCTGCGCCGCCCACGTGTTGGAGCTGATCAGCACCTGGCGCACCGCCGGGGCGTCGGTGGAGGGGCACATCTACCCCGGGGCGCTGCACGGCTTCGGCGCCCGGGCCACCGGCACTCCGGTGGACGCCTGGCTGGATCTCTGGTTCGAGTGGCTGGATCGCCAGGGGCTGTTGTCCCGCGGCTGAGCGCAGAGGTCGGACGCGCCGGGGGAGTGCTCGTGACGCGACGGGCGTCGTTCGCCGAGCGAGGCTTGCCCAGTTGTCCCCGTCTTCTTCGTTTGTCCCCGCGCAATTCCGCGGGGACAAGCGAACACGACGGGGACTGAGCCGGAGTGGTGCACGCTCAGCCGCGGACGATCTCCAGGCCCTGCGAATGTCGAAGGCGCTCACGATTCCTGAGGGAACCCACGGAGGTAGTCCGGCTTTGACGGGCCCGCGGGTGGTGATCAGGCGAAGAGCCCCAGTGCGTTGCTCAGCGTCTGCAGCACCCCGTACGCCAAGGGAAGCGACACCACGGCCCACGCCAGCCAGACCGGCACGCGTGGAGTGCCCGCCGGCTCCACCTCCGGGACGGAGGAGGTCGCCGACGTCGCCGTGGCGGCGGGTGTCTCGGTGCTGACGTGGTGCTTCTCATCCACCGCGCGGACCAGGATGTTGGCGATCAGGCCGATCACCAGCAGCCCCACCATGGTGAACAGGGCGGGCCGATAGTCTGCGGCGGTGAGGTTGCCTGGCTCGCCGCGGGCATCGAGGAATCCGTTGATGATCAGCGGGCCCATGACCCCGGCGCAGGACCAGGCGGTCAGCAGGCGACCGTGGATCGCCCCGACCTCGAGGGTGCCGAAGAGATCGCGCAGATAGGCGGGGATGGTGGCGAACCCGCCGCCGTAGAAGCTGAGGATGATCCCAGCCAGGATGATGAACAGGACCACCGACGTCGGCCCCTGGACGGCCAGCAGCGTGTAGAGCACCAGTCCGCCGCCCAGGTAGAGCATGTAGATGTTCTTGCGCCCCACGAGGTCGGAGGTGGAGGACCACACGAAGCGTCCGGCCATGTTGGTCAGGCTGAGGAAACCCACGAACCCGGCTGCCGCGGCGCCGGCGATCGCCGTGCTGCCGTCGCTCCGGAAGAAGTCCTGGATCATCGGTGCCGCCTGCTCCAGGATGCCGATGCCGGCGGTCACGTTGCAGAAGAGAATGATCCACAGCAGCCAGAACTGCGGGGTGCGCAGCGCCCGGTCGGCGCTCACATGCCCGCTGGTCACCAGCGCCTTCCTCTTCTCCCGCGAGGGATCGTAGCCCTCGGGGGTCCAACCTGGCGCGGGCACGCGCACCAACCAGGCGCCGAAGAGCATGACCACCAGGTATACCGCGCCCAGGGTGAGGAACAGTCCGCCGACGGCGGCTCCGGAGTAGATGCCGGTGGCCGGGTCGAAGTCCGGGTCATAGAGGCCCAGAGCGGTGGAGGAGAGGGGGCTGGCGATCATCGCGCCGCCGCCGAAGCCCATGATCGCCATTCCGGTGGCCAGCCCCGGCCGATCGGGGAACCATTTCATCAGGGTGGAGACCGGTGAGATGTAACCGATGCCGAGCCCGATGCCACCGATCACCCCGTAGCCCAAGTAGACCAGCCACAGCTGCGAGGTGAAGATCCCGGCCGCCCCGACGAAGAACCCCGTCGCCCAGCACACGGCCGCGGCGATCATCGCTCGACGAGGCCCGTTGCGGTCCACCCAGGTGCCGAAGATCGCCGCGGAGAGGCCCAGCATCACGATCGCGAGGGAGAAGATCACCCCGACGGCCGTCAGGCTGGTCTCGAAGTGCGCCACCAGGGAGGTCTTGTACACGCTGGTGGCGTAGGCCTGGCCAATGCACAGGTGGATCGCCAATGCGGCCGGGGGGATCAGCCAGCGGTTGAATCCAGGACCTGCGGTGATGCGCTGCAGGGATGCGGAGCGCTCGGCGACGGTGACGGACATGGGGCCTCCCGATCGAAGTGCGGCAAGTCACAGCTGAACCGGGGTGATAGTAGGCCGGGTGCTCTCAGGCCTGTCAAGAGGTGATTCGCATGATGAGACCTGACACTTCGCCGCGGCGGAACGCTCAGCCGCGCACGATCTCCAACACCTCGTCGCGGACGGACTCCATCCTGGCGGCGCTGTGCGCCTCGCCGTTGAACCGCAGGAATGGCTCCGTGTTGGAGGGACGCAGATTGAACCACCAGGTGCCGTCCCCGGCGCGGACCGTCAGGCCGTCCACGTGGGAGACGACGGTGTCCCGCGCGGCGAAGGCGTGCTGCACCCGTTCGGCGGCGGCCCGCTTGTCCTCCACCTCGGAGTTGATCTCCCCGGAGGCGTAGTAGGGACTGTACTCGGCGGCCAGCTCGGAGAGCGGCAGCTCCTGGCGCCCCAGGGCGGCGAGCACATGCATGGCAGCGAGCATTCCGGTGTCGGCGTTGAAGAAGTCTCGGAAGTAATAGTGGGCGGAGTGCTCGCCGCCGAAGACGGCCTGCTCCTGGGCCATCACGGCTTTGATGTAGGAGTGCCCCACACGGGTCTCCACCGCCCGGCCGGCCTCGGCCTCCACCAGCTCGGGCACCGCCCGGGAGGTGATGAGGTTGTGGATGATGACCGGGGTCTGCTCACCCTCGGCCCGGGCGCGGGCGATCTCCCGGCGGGCCACCAAGGCGGTCACCGCTGAGGGGGAGACCGGCTCGCCGCGCTCGTCGATCACGAAGCACCGGTCGGCGTCGCCGTCGAAGGCCAGCCCGATGTCCGCGCCGTGCTCCACCACCGCGGCCTGAAGGTCACGCAGGTTCTCCGACTCCAGCGGGTTCGCAGGGTGGTTGGGGAAGGTGCCGTCCAGCTCGAAGTACAGCGGCACGATCTCAAGCGGAAGGGCATCCAGGAACGAGTCGCCCAACACCGCCGGGGTGGTGAGTCCGGCCATCCCGTTGGCGGCGTCGACCACGACCTTCAGCGGCCGGATGTTGGAGAGGTCCACCAGCGAGCGCAGGTACGCCGCATAAGCGTGCAGCTGGTCGACCTGCTCCACCGTCCCGGTGCGCTCGGCGGCGGGGATGACGACGCCGTCCTCACCGGCGGCGTCGAGCAGGGCCTGGGCGGCGTCGCGGATCTCGGTGAGGCCGGTGTCCGCCGAGAGCGGCACCGCCCCGGCCCGCGACATCTTCATCCCGTTGTAGCCGGCCGGGTTGTGCGAGGCGGTGAAGACCACACCGGGGGCCTGCAGGGTCCCGGAGGCGAAGTAGAGCATGTCGGTGGAGATCAGCCCCAGCTGGACGACGTCGGCTCCCCGGGCGCGCGCTCCCTCGCTGAAGGCCGCGGAGAAGTCCTCGGAGGAGGGGCGCATGTCCCCACCCACCAGAACCCGGCGGCCCGCCAGGTTCAGCACGTCCACGAAGGCGGCGCCCACCGCCCGCACGGACTCTTCGGTGATGGTCTCGCCGACGAGACCGCGGACGTCATAAGCCTTGAAGGAGGCGGAAAGATCGATGCTCACCGGTTCATGGTAAGCCAGCATCTTCACACACGTGGCACCGGCGGCACTGGTCAGGAGTCCGGGCGTAGGGTGAGCTGAGTGAGAGCCGACGACGACGCCCGCTCACCGGGATCCGGCCACGGCGGGCATGAGCCGGGCACCGCGGCGTACCGTCGGCTGCTGGCCGCCCTGTTCTTCCTCGGAGTGGCCACCTTCGCCCAGCTCTACTCCCCGCAAGGGCTGCTGCCGGTGATCTCCGCTGATCAGCACGTCACCGCCGATCAGGCGGCACTGATGATCTCCGCGGCCACCTTCGGGCTCGCTCTGGGCGTGATCCCCTGGTCCTACATCGGCGACGCCCACGGGCGGAGGCCGGCCATGCTGTGGGCCATCAGCCTGGCCTGCCTGTGTGCGCTGGTCGCCGTCGTCGTGCCGGACTTCTCCTGGACGTTGGTGGTGCGCTTCGTCGAAGGGGTCATGCTGGGTGGGGTCCCGGCGCTCGCCGTGGCCTACCTCAGCGAGGAGGTCCATCCGCGGGCCGCAGCCGTGGCCGCGGGCACCTACATCTCCGGCACCACGGTGGGTGGGCTGAGCGGCCGGCTGGTGGCCGCCCCGATCGGCGAGCAGCTGGGGTGGCGGGTCGGCATGCTCAGCGTCACGATCCTCGCCGTGGTGTGCGTGCTGCTGTTCCTGCGGCTGGCACCTTCGGCGGTGCGCTTCACGCCGCGGCGCACCCGGTTCCTCGAGGCGGTGGCCGCGTTGACCGGCAATCTGCGCTCGCCGACGCTGTGGGTGGTCTATCTGCAGGGCTTCCTCACCATGGGCGGCTTCGTGGCGATGTACAACTATCTGGGCTTCCAGCTGGCCGGTCCGCCGTTCCAGCTGCCGATCTGGCTGGCGGCCTTCGTGTTCCTGGCCTACCTGGCCGGCACGTGGTCCTCACCGCGGGCCGGACGCCTGGCCGCAAGGTTCTCCCGGCGGCCGGTGCTGCTGGGCGGGAACCTGGTGATGGCCGCCGGGGTCCTGCTGACCCTGGTGCCCAGTCTGCCGGTGGTGATCCTCGGGATGGTGGTGCTCACCGCAGGGTTCTTCGCCGCCCATGCGGTGGCGGCGGGCTGGGCAGGGTCCTCCGCGGTGGCGGGACGCGCGCAGTCGGCGTCGTTGTACAACCTGGGCTATTACGCCGGCTCCTCGGTGTTCGGGTTTCTCGGAGGCATGTTCCTGCACCTGCTCGGCTGGCCAGGCACGGTCGGGATGGTGCTGGTCCTGGTGGCCGCGGCGACGACGGCGGCAGCGCTGGTGCTGCCGCGGAACTGAGACCGCGCCGGGGTGGCTCCCCGAGGCGTTGATCTCCGCTGACGTGACCTCGCAGACACCGCCCAGCTGACTGACCTAGACTGGCCGTGTGGAGTTTCTCGCAGCTATCGCATTGGCCGTCCTGCTGTTCTTCGGGGTCCGGCTGCTCCTTCAGCGCCAGGGGCAGCGCCTGAACAAGCGGATCGAGGAAGCCGTCACACCGGAGAACGCCCGGATGGCGGCGAAACTGCTGACCGATGATCAGCACCGAGAAGTGTATCGGGCCATCGCTGCAGACGATGGACAGCGGGCCCTGGCGCTGTTCAAGCATGCCACCGGGGCTCCGGTGAAGGACTGCCTCATCGCCGTCCAGGCCCTGCACCGTTTTCCGCAGAAGCCTCCCTCCGAGCTGCAGCTCGAGGATGAGCTCGGCGGTGACCCGGCAGGGGCCGGGTCGGAGGCAGGGACGGCGCCGGCCGCCTCGGCGCCCAGCGCCGACGAGGGCGAGTACGTCGAGGACGTCATCGACGGCGTGCGGGCGGATGCCGACTCTGACCGGGTAGGGCGCCCGATCGCCGAGGCCGACCCGGAGACCGGAGAGATCATCGGCGAGAATCGAGAGGACGTGCCGGACATCCCTGGTGGCCGATCCCGCACAGCCGGGTCTGCCGGCTCCGCCGACGCGGCCGGCGAGGGCGGGCCGGATTCGACGGCGGGCTCCTCCGGTGACGATGAGGTCGATGAGAAGGCACGCCGACTCCTCGCGGAGTCTGGGTTCTCCCTGGAGGACGAGCTGACCATCCCCGAGGACTGGGCGGAGCAGGATCAGGAGCTCGCCGGCTTCCACCTGGAGGTCCAGCGGGGGGAGGAGAAGATCACTCTCTCCCATGAGGACCTCGAGCCCTGGGTCCACGATCAGCTCTACGCGCTGCTGCGCGACGACCATGTGGACGAGGCCGCCACCCTGCTGGCCGACCACTCTCCGCTCACGGAGGACGAGGCCCACAAGTTCCTGGTGGTGTTCAAGGACCAGGCCTGATCCGTCGGCGCTGAGGGTCCTGTGTGAGGGCGCCTGCCCTCAGCCGCCGGGCAGCTGCTCGGGGAGGTCCTCGAACTGGTGCCCGAGCTCCTCCTGGATCCGCTGCAGCTCCTCTTCGTCGAGCTCGCCCTCCCACTGTTCGGCGAGCTCCTGCCAATCGTCGGCGTCGCCGTCCTGCATCCTCTGTTCCCACTCCTGGATGGCGTCGTCGACGTCTTCCTCTGAGACGTCGCTGAAGTCACCGTCCTCAATCCGCTCCTCCCACTCCTGGACGGCGTCGTCGAGGTCCTCCTGTGACGTCTCGCCGGCGTCGCCGTCCGCGCCGCCCTCGGGGCCGTCCTCTGTGTCCTCCGCGTCGTCGTCGGTCGGAGCCTCCGCGGGGTCGAGGGCGTCTTCCTCCGCTGGCTGCTCGATCTCCTCCTGCGTGCGGTCCACCTCGTCCATGAAGCTGTTGAAGGCCAGCCCGGCGAGCGCCAGTGCGGCGATCGCGACGACTGTGCCCAGCCCACCGGTGATGATCCCGGCGATGCCTGCTCCGCGTCCGTGGCGCCGGACGACTGCAATGATGCCGAGGATGACCGCCACGGGGCCGAGCAGGAGGCTGACCAGACCGACCAGGGGGATGAAGCTCAGCAGCAGCGCGATGATGCCGAAGACCAGTGCCGTGATGCCCATCCCGGTGGGCTGAGGCGGCGGCGGGCCGTAGGCGCCGCCCCAGTTGGGCTGGTTCGGTGCACCTCCGGGCTGGACACCATGGTGGGGCTGTGCTCCGTATCCGGGCTGTGCTCCGTATCCGGGCTGTGCTCCGTATCCGGGCTGTGCTCCGTATCCGGGCTGTGCTCCGTATCCGGGTCCGTTCGGTGCAGCCTGCTGGCCCCAGCCCGCATGCGGATCATGCGGGGCAGGATAGTGGGGCTGCTGGCCGTGGCCGGCATGGCGGTCATGGGCGGAGGAGTCGGGCGGACCTGCCTCGTAGGGGAAGGGCCCGCGCGGCGCGGGCTCCTGCGGGCTCGGGTGATGCGGGCCTGAGCCGAACTCCTCGGGTTCGCCGGATCGGCGCGGATCATGCGGTGCGTCTGACATCGTCTCCTCCAGGGTCCGGGCCGGCTCGTCCGGCTGCTCGGACACCAGTCTGTCAGCTTGAGGCGCTCGGGATGGTCAGTTTCCTCCCGGGAGATGGCGGTGCACCTGAGTCAGGCGCGCGCCTCCGCCGCTCTGCCGATGATCTCCAGGATTGCCGTGTCCCGCGCCCCGGGGTTCAATGACCCTATGCCCACGGTGATGCTGATCAACGGAGCCCCGGCCAGCGGAAAATCGACCCTGGCCCGGCTTCTGGCTCAGGACCGGGCGATGACCCTGGTGCTGGACGTCGACACCATCCGTGGCTTCCTGACGGACTGGCAGAAAGCTCCGACCGCCGCCGGGCTGGCCGCTCGGCAGCTCGCCCTGGCCATGTGCGAGATCCACGTGTCAGCGGGACACGACGTGATCGTTCCGCAGTTCCTCCAGCGCGAGCAGTTCATCGATGAGCTGGGCGCCGTCGCGCGCCGTGGAGGCGCTCGCTTCCAGGAAGTCTGCCTGATGAACTCCGCAGCGGAAGCGACCGCCCAGTTCGCGGCCCGTTCTCCGTCTCGGGACCCGAACCACCAGGCCGCACAGATGCTGCAGTCGAGTCCTGGAGCGACGGCGGTGGGAGGCCTCCACGAGGCGATGTGCGACATGGTGTCTCGGCGGCCCCAGACGATCTGCGTGCGGTGCGTCCCCGGCGATATCCAGCGGAGCCTCGCGCGATTGCGTGCCGCGACACGGGAGACACAGTGAGACACGGGAGACACAGTGAGACACGGGAGACACGGGAGACACAGTGAGGACCTCCGTCTCGCTGGTCGCGCGTCGCCGAATCGGCGCCCCATTCCTGACACAGCGCAGGCCCCTGACCAGAAACTCCTGGTCAAGGGCCTGCAGATGGGCGGAGCGCGTGGGATTCGAGCCTATGGATAGCGTGAAGGCTGCCTTCTCGAAATCCGTCTCATCCCGGGGGGGCTTCGAGCAGCTCCGGCGTGTCCCGGCGCATAGTGTCAATTCCCCAGTGTCGCCCCAAGAACGCATCTGAGGTGCGATTCTCCGCAGGTCGTCATTGTCGCTTCACGATGCCGCTCAGTAGGCTTCGTTTGCTCCGTGCTGGGCCTGTTCGGGTGTGAAGCCCTCGAACTCCAGCTGGTCGATGAGGCCCTGAAGCGAGAACGAGGTGTACTCAAGGTAGGACTCCGCTGACTTCACAGCCTGCTCATTCCAGTCAACCTCGACATGGTCGACTGCATACTCGGCATCTTCCGTACTGAATTCCTCGAACTCCAACTGCTCGATGAGTCCCTGGCGGGAGAATGCCGTGTAGTTCAGATAAGACTCCGCGGACTGCCTCGCGTTGCGCTGGCCAGGGGTTTCTTCATTCGCGGGCTCGTCTTCGACTGCAGCCTCCTCCTCAGCCTCGCGCTCAGCTTCATCCGCCTCTGCCTCCTCGGCTTCCCGCTCGCTTTCCTGCTCAGCTTCTTCCGCCTCGGCTTCTTGGGCATCGGGAGCTTCGTCCGCGTCGTCCGCGGTTGACGCTTCGGGCTCCTCTCCCACCTCCTCTGCGCTGATATCCGCGTCATCGGGCTCAATACCATCGACGCAAGCGGAAAGTGATAGTCCGAGTAGTGCGGCAATGGAAATGGCGGAGAGTTTCTTATGCATGGCCCCTCATCTCATCGGTGTGGGCGTTCTCGCGGAATGTCCGCATCGTCATGCTTTCAGGGTACTCTTAGCCTCCATTGTGATTTTGCTAAAGCAATATGGAATCTGGGATGGGACTAATTCGTGCGTGCGCGCACTGTCCACGCTGACCTTTGCGCGTCGAAATGCTCCCATGTCAGCGATTCGCAGGAGGATTGAATGCGCGTTCGATTCGAGTCAATGCATTGAGGAGAGGCAGTGAACTGGCCGAGACCCGGTGAGCCAACGAGATCCTGAGGAAGGCCTCAGCCGTCTTTGCAGAGGAGCACGACCGCCCCGCGAGGAGATGATCCGATTCATCGATGAATACAAGGACCTCTTCGGGGCTGAGGCCACTTGTCGCACACAGAGGGGAACAGGGCGTGGGGCCATTGCGTCCCCTGGTCGTCAGGTCCCATCTCGTGAGAAAGGACGATGGCGGAGCGCGTGGGATTCGAACCCGACCCGACGCGATTGTTACGCCGCTCCGACCCGGAATGACGCCAGTCTATGGGGAGTATTGGGGTGGTCTGCCCCCCGTTTCGAGGTCGGTTGTTGGCGCCGCCAACACGGAGCCGGTTGCTATCCTGGGACCCTAACGCCCCGGTGTCGCCTCTGCTGATGCAAGCGCCCGGGGCTTTCTTCTGCCCGCGCCCGACTCCTTCCGTGGTTACTAAATGACAACCTATGGTGTAGACTGTAGTTGTCAACAAGGGAGGGGGTGAGACGATGAACAAAGAGCTGAGGAAGATGCTCAAGGCCCTCCGGGACGCCGGCTTCGAACCGGTCGAAACCAAGAAGGGCCACTGACGGATCCTCGACCAGAACGGCAACTGGGTCACCACCTTCTCGGGAACCCCCAGCGACCGCCGCTCCTGGTTGAACAGCCTGGCCCCGCTGAAACGGCAGGGATTCAGGTGGCCGCCCAGAAGATGAGAGAAGCCCCGGCACCGGAGATGAAGCAAGCACCTCCGGGGCCGGGGCCCCTCAGCACCCATCGTCTCACCCCCATCCGCCGCACCACCATAAGGAGGACGCCATGACCGACTGGAACGCCACAATCCACCTCGCCCGTGAGCTCACCGACGACGAGATCGACACGACCATCGACGCGCTAACCGACTTCCACCCGGCGATCTCGACCAGCGCACGCCGGGCCACCCAGATCACCATCACGCTGCCCGCTGAGAGTCTTCGGCAGGCCAGCACTGTGGCGCTGACCGTGACCGCCGATGCCACCCCCGCGGACGCCCAGCCCGTGGCATGCCAGGTCATGACCACACACGAGTTCGACAAGTCCTCCGGGATCCTCGACATGCCCGGCGACCTGCTGTCGGTATCCGAGGCAGCCGAAGCACTCGGGGTCTCTCGGCAGGCAGTCCTCAAACGCATCGACCACGGGGGCCTCCTGGCCTCTCGCGTTGGCAAGGCGTGGGCTATCCCTGCCGGAGTCATTCACTCCGAGGAGTGACGAGGCCGGCCCCTGGGTCATGTCCAGGCCGCAGTCAGCCGAGTGTCGGTCTTCTGTCAGGGGTGGCTCATAGACTGGCGTTACCTCATCAAGGTGCGAGTGATTCGGACCCCCGGGTCTGGCCGTTGCAGCGTCCCCCTCACGCTGGCCAGCCCCGGGGGTCTACTCATTTCCCCAGATGTTTGGAATGTCCCGCCATGTCATTGGCACCTCTTACACTGGGCGGACTCGCACTTCTCATAGGGGGAATGATGAATACCGAACCGAACGAGCCGAACCAGATTGACCCCATGCAGCCAGGGCTTCAGCCGCCGTTGCCGCCGCACCAATCCGGAACGTTGCAGCCGGGGCCTTTTCAGCCTGGGCCTGTTCAGCCCACCGGCGGCGAGGGGAGGATGGGGCAGGTCCATGCGGGCCCCACGCCGACCAGCCAGCAGGTGACGATCTTCGACAAGGACTATCGGGCCGTGATCGGCACGATCCTGTGGTCCTGGGTCCTCTTCTGGATCCCCGTGCCCTTCCAGCTCTGGGCCATCTCTTCCCGGAAGCTCACCCTGTACGGAGTGACGACGTTGGAGGTGAAGAGCGGCGCACTGTCTAAGAACTTCCAGAACGTCGACCTTTACCGCGTGAAGAACGTATCGGCCGCCGAGTCGGTGTTCAGCGGAGGCCGCCTGTTCATCACCACCGCCGAGGGGGAGACGATCCGCGTTCCACACGTCAAAGATGCGGGTCGAGTCGCGCATACCTTGCGCGCAGCGGTGGATCAGTCTCGGCGGGACTACGGCATGTCCACTCGAGAGAACATCTGAACCACGGTCGCCGGACACGAGCAGCACCCCGCCTCTCACTAGGGAGGCGAGGGCCTACGCTCGTCTCCGGCCGGCTCACTCGGCCCTTAGGGCGTCCAGGTGGGCGTGGAAGTCGTGATGGACGACCAGGTGCCGTACTTCGACCAGGGCACCGCATGCGGGGCACTGCTGGGCGCGCCAGGGACCGGAACGGCGGTATCCAGCTTCGTCATGATCAGGCCCTGGAACTTCCATCATGGGCCCCCAGGCGGCCTGCAGCTGGCCGTCAAGCCGGAGATATGCGGCGAGGCTGCGGTGGGCGTGCCATCTCATGGGCCGGTCTCGATCCACTCGCCAGAGCTGGCCCAGAGACCGTGGCTGCTGGTCGGAGTCTCGAGCTCCGGGTCGATGGTCGCGTGCCAACGCAGGTGGTCGAGGCGGCGGCCCCAGTCGATGAGCGCACCGCAGTACCGGCAGGGGCGGAGGTCAGGCATGGGCCCAGGGTAGACGCACCCTCCATCACGCACCGCAGCTCTCGGGCTGGCTCCTAGCGGGGCGGGTTACTATCCGGTCATGATCATTCGATACCTTGCCATGAAGGTTGGCCGCTTCCTCTTCCGGCTCGTGCTCCGACGCTTCGGCAACCAGCCAGCGGAGCCGCAGCACGGACGCCCTCGACGCCGGCGTCGGTGATGCAGTCAACAACCCCACACCGGAGCGTTACACGGTGTGACCGATGGCTACTGGGGCTTCCCGTGCGTGATCTGGTTTCTCGGCCACCAACGGATCCGGTCGTAATTCTTGTCGCTGGCTGATGCGTATCCATCGAGAAGTCAGTAAGATCCGCTCATGACTACCCCCCAGAGCCTCCCGGAGCTCGACTACGCGTTCCTTGCGGAGTACGCACGCGCCGAAGGTAACAGCCTTACGGCGGTGGGGGCGAGTTTCACTCAGCTCAACGTCTTGGGACTCCCAACGAATTTCCACCTGCACATTGCAGGGCGTATACGAGCAGCAGAGGACGGCGAAGTTTTTCCGCTGCGCCTCCGGATCGGGGCTGAGGATGCTTCCGAGAGGATACACCTGGAAACCTCGCTCGATCCGGCCCAAGGCATCCACCCGTACCGTGGCCGGGTCGGGATCATCTTCGCTGTGGGAATACCCATGACGCTTGAAGATGAGGGGAGACACCAGGTTGACATCTTGATCGGAGATGAGCTGGTTCGCAGCCTCTACTTCTCTGTGAACGAGTCGAGCGGACACCCGGGGTAGCTCTCGGTATGCGACTGAAGATTATCCCCCATTGTCAGCGCAGGATGCAGATGCGAGGTATCTCGCGAGCTGCTATTGAGCAGGTACTGTGGGAGCACAAGCGACTTGGGTCTCAGCCTTCGCGTGACCACCCGAATCGCCGCGTATACATCGTTGACATTCACCCCAAGCCACTCTACGTGGTGACTCAACCGCCCATCGAGGACGCCGCCCCAGAATCTGAGATCGTCGTGATCACAGCCTATTTCAAAGACGACCAGTGACGATGTAAGGTGTGGATCCGGGCAGGTCACTCTGACCAACCCCGCAGGAGGAAAGCATGAATATCGAGGACAGTACATACTTTGACTCCACCTTCGGCGTTGGGTACGTCCAGATCTCGGAACAGCCCGTAGCTCGAACCGTGGAGTACTCCGATGCAGTGGTCGTTGACCTGGACGCAAACGATCGAGTTGTAGGCATCGAAGTTCTCAGGTGGGTAGCCGAACTGCCGGTGCTGGCGATGGGCGATCACTTCAAGTGGGGCACATCTACCGTGAATAAGGTCGCTGTGGCCGCATCGAGGCTCCGAAGCCTCATGAACGCTACATCGACAGTTTCCAGTGACGGCGTCGTGGATCAGACGAATGGTTGGTCGACGCCTGGCCTCCTACCCGCGTAGGTTGCTTCAGATACACGAGAATCGCCCCGCCTCCCACTGCGGGTTCTAGCGGTGGGAGGCGGGGCGCTTCTGCGTCTGAGGCCAGGCTACTCTCCGGGCTGGTCGAGCCGCTTGGGTTTGTTGGCGGCGGCCAGGGAGAAGCCGGCCAGTGCGGCGATCTGCAGGACGATGGATTCGATCTGCTCGGCGACGTCCTCGGTGATCACGTCGAACACGGTCAGGATCGCGAGGCCGGCGGCGAGGGCGATGTAGACCGCCTGGCGGACGTTGTCGGACTTGATGCCCCGGTCGGGGGTCTCCTTGATCTCGGGCATTGGTGTTCCTTTCAGAGTCGGGGTGCTCGGGTGTGCTGGGGCCACCAGGAGCCCAGGTGTGAGCGCTGCGAGTTCAGGTAGGCGAGCTCGCCGCGGATGGTCATGGGCCCGCGGTCGCCGTCGATCAGCCCGTCATAGTGGCCGCGCTTGCGGAGCGCCGTCTGCAGGGCGCGGACCGTCCGAGGTCCGGGGACGCCGTCTGCGGGGCCGACGTCCTCTCCGAGGTCGGCCAGCCACTTCTGCAGCGCCACGGTCAGCGACTCGTCGGCGTAGCCGACACGGGCCAGCAACTCGACCCATGCGAAGTGCGACTCCCACGTGTGGGCGTCGCGTCCGGGCAGGGCACGTCCTGGCCACTGGCCGACGTACAGACCAGCGGACTCATCAGCGCTGGTGGGCTCAGTCTCGGACTTGTGCACGAACCAGGAGCCGCCGACGCCGTGCCAGCCGGGGGTGTCCCGGGAGGGGTCTCGGCGGATCGCGTGCCCGGCGCCCACGTGGCCGATGGGGTCACGGTCCCGGGTGGCGGCCGGGTGGACGGGGACACGGGCGGTGCCGACGAGGAAGTCACCCGTCGCCGCGCTGCCTGCGTTGCTGGTGCTCCCGCCGGCGGCCGTGCTGCCAGACCCAGCAGAGCCGGAAGATCCCGAACCGGTCGTGACGGTCTGGCCGCGGCCCCTGCGGTTGATGTCCTCGAACTGGGCGGCGGCGTGCTTGCCGGGGCAGGCGGTGCCGCGGAAGTCTCGGTGCATCTCCGTCAGCGCAGGGTCGCCCCACCAGCCGCGGCGAACACCCTCCTGGAGCAGCCACACGACCGCGTCACGGGCGCGGGCGCCGAGCCGGTGGGTGTCGTAGTTCCCGACCAGGCAGATCCCGACGCCCCTGCTGTTGCGGCCGGGGCCGGAGTGGTAGCTGACTCGGTCGACTGAGGCGCCCTCGAAGATCCGCCCCGACGGGGTGATGAGGAAGCTGTAGCTGATGCCGGCGCCGAAGCGGTTCTGCCCGATGGTCTCGACGGTGCGCACGGCGGCGGCGTCCTGGGCGAAGCTCGCGGACTCCGGGAGCTGGCTGGTCACCGTGTGGTGCAGGTACTTCTCCAGCCTGCCGGTCGTCCTGGTGCCGACGCCGTTGCGGTGGCGTGCGCCCCACCGGGCGCGGGGGATGATCTCACTCACCGGGCACCACCTCCCGGACCTGCTCGGCCGCCTCGATCTCCGCGACCGCCTCCGGGGTCAGCGCGTTCTCCGGGGTCGGCTCTGCGCCGGCCTGCTTCTCCGTGATGTCGGGGTCGTAGGTGACCTCGACATCCGAGTCGAGAGTCTTCTCTCCCATGGGTGCCTCCAAGGCCGATCGTGGTGTGCTGTCACCATCCATTCAGCGCTGGCACGGACCCCGGTTGGGGGACGGGGCTCAGTGGTAGTCGTCGCGCTGAGGCCGGTCCGGCGGAGCCGGGAAAGGTGGAAGCTCATGAAGCGGCACGCCGTGCTCCAGGGCAATCCTGCGCAGATGCGAGGCGTGCTCGGCGATCTGTCGGCGCCGTGTGGCCTCCCAGTCTCGGAGCGCCTCAGCGTGTGCACGAGCCGCGGCAGCCTGGTCGGCGGTCGCCTTCAAGTCGTTGTTGCGGCGTCGCTCGGCCTGGGCCCGGCCGGACCGCCACTTCCGGAGCTCCTGGACCGTGACGGCGAGGAATCCCCCGGCGCCGAAGACGCTGGCCACAGCGGGCCAGAACACTGACCAGTCCCACATGCGCGGATTCCCCTCACTCGTTGTCGCGGCCAGCAGTGTGTGCACCACCACCTGTCATTTGCCCGGCTCGTAGGAGAACGGCCGGATGTACACGAACCGGCCGGCCAGGTGCAGGAACAGGGCGGCCAGGATGAGCGCCTGGGGGAGACGGTTCCCGTCGGTGGTCCAGTGCAGCCCGAACACGGTCAGCCCGTAGAGCAGGACCCCGGTGGCGCAGAGCACCAGGGCGGGCTTCTCGATCATCCACCGGCCGGCAGGGCAGGCGATCATGGCGACTGCCCCGCCGATCAGGGACATGAGCCCCCAGAGGGTGGTCATGGTGTGCCCGATCTGGGTGCTGATCGACGCGGGAGGGTCCATCAGGACGGAGGCGCCGGCGGCGGCGATGGTGGCGTAGGCGATGATGTGGGCGGCCGTCATCAGCCGGGGCTCTTGGAGGCGGGACCAGAGCAGCTGTGGCCAGCCGGGGGACCTCGGATGCTGGATCATGTCAGCTCCCGCCAGGAGAACCAGGTTCCGCTGGTGTTCCGGGTGCGGATCCATCGGCGCGGGGTCCCATTGGTCTGGGTCCACTCCTGGACGTAGGACAGGCCGGAGGACCGGACCGACAGGACTCCGGCTTCCCCGTCGATCGGGTACCCGTTGTCGGGGTGGACTGTGCTGGTCCCGGTGGTGGTGTACTCGCCTTGCCCGGTCACGGTGTCCAGGTGTGTGGACGAGGTGAGGTTCCCCCGGAAGTTGACGACACTGCCGGTGCTGGTCGCGGCGTCGACGTACTGCTTATTCGCCGCGTGCAGGTTGGCAACGGGGTCCGCGAAGCTGGCCTGACCGCCGGAGAGGCGAAGGACGAGACGTCCGCCGATGGCGTCGGCACGTGCGAGGTCCAGCTTCTCCTTGTCCGCGGCGCTCATCGCCCCCTGTGTGCTCTGCGTGGCGGCAGGCAATCGGGCGGCGGGGACTGTGCCGCTGGTGATGTCCGTACCACTGTGCGAGTGGTCCCCGATCTGCTGGTCCACGTACCGCTTCGTGGTCGCATCATCTGCGGAGCCGGGGTCTCCGATGCGGATGCGCCGATTCGGGGAGCTTCGCCGCACCAGGGTCCCGTCTCCGCCATCCCAGTGGGCGTCATTCAGCATGGAGAAATGCGTGGCGCTTATCGCCCCCTGGGTTGAGCTGGTGGCCGCCGGGATCCGGTTATGGTGCAGAACGCCCGACGAGACATCGCTCGCGCTGTGCGTGTGGCTGGAAGCCGCCCGGGTGGCGACCTGGTCGTCAACGTAGGCCTTGTTCGTGGCGTGTGGAGTAAGGGACGGGTCCGGGACGTTGATCCGGCCCGAGGAGTCCCGCCGTACCAGCCGGTTGGGGTAGCTCACGTTCGAGGCCTGATCGATCAGAGACTTGTCGGCCGAGCTCATCGCACCGTGGGCGGAGCTCGTGGCCAGCGGCAGCCGGTGCGTGTGGTCAGCCCGGGCCGCGCGATCACTGGACCCCTCGGAGGGAGAACTTGACACGGTGACGTCCTGGCCGGCGCCGCCACCACCGATGCGAGCGACCAGCACCCACTCATTCCCCCGGTCGAAGTACAAGTCACGGGTGTCGGTAGACAGCCAGAACCTGCCCCACGTCTGGGGGAGTCCCCGGTCCTCGTGGGGGCCCTCTTCCACGATGGCGGCCAGCTGGTCGAGCAGCTGCATCCTCGCGTTGAAGTCCTCACGGATCGGATGCGCGTCCGTGCCGGAGGTGTAGGTCGGCAGTCCTAGCCGGTCGGTCTCCTCGATAGCCATGCCCTCACCATGGCCGGATCGCCCCCAGGGGTGGGGGACGGGCTCAGCTCACCGCCGTCCCGCGGGGCACAAGACCTGTCACGGTCATCTCACCGGTCCGGTCCCAGGATCCGCCGAGCGCGTCCAACGCCGCGTTCGGTACGAACATGGTCCCGGACCGGTAGAGCAGGCAGTAGGTGGCGCCGACGCTGATGAAAATCCCGACCGGCAAGTTCTGCGGTGGCCGGAGGTTCACGGGAAGATCAGCCATGAAGGTACGGCTGGTGGAGTTATCGCGGTTGAGGCGCATGGACCAAGCCAGCATGTTCGGCTGCGCGGACACCCCACACGTCTGCGTCCCGAGCGAGGTCCACCCGTTGACCAGATAGTCGCGCAGATCGACCCACGGATGCACGTCAGGGTAGGCGGTGTTCAGCGTCGACAGGTCACTCATGGTGTCCTCCTGGGTCTCAGGTGCCGGCGCCGCGGGGCACGGCGCCGGTCACGGTCAGCTCCCCGGTCCTGTCCCATGGCGGGTCGAGCGCGTTGCGGCCCAGTGATGGGATCATGAAGGCGCCGTCGGATGCGCGGACCAGGGCCAAGGTCGCCCCGACCGGCGTCAGCGCGGTGACGTGAAGGTTCTGCGGTGGCCGGAGCTCCGGCGGGAGGCCCTCCATGAAGATCCAGTTCGTAGCGTCGTCAGCGACTAGCCGGAAGTTGTAGAACAGCACGTTGGGGGTCACCCCGACGGACACGTTCTGAGGGAACCGCTCGGTCCATCCGTTGACCAGCAGGCTGGAGATGTCGAGCGCCGGGTGGAGGGACGGGTACGGGGTCGTGATCAGCGGGAAGTCACTCATACTGCCCTCCTCGGCAGGGTGAAGTCCCCGATCAACTGCTCGCCCTGCAGGCTGGACGAGTAGCCCAGCAGTAGGACGGCCCCATCGGTGTTGAACCGGATCAAGTGCAGTTGCCTGTTCACCGACACGATCCTCTCGGTGTTGGCATGCGGTCGCAGCTCCTCGGGCCAACCGCCGGCGTTGATCAGGTGGTTGCTCGTCCCCACGACCAGGCGCAACTGGAACTCGGCCACGTTCCGGTTCGGCCGCACACACGCGTGCGTCACGCTCAACGCCTGCCACCCGTTCTCCAGCAGGGTCGAGAAGCTCCAGAAGCCGTCGAGCTCCGGGTAGGGCTGGAACTGGTGCAACACCAGTCCGTGGTCAGCAAGGCTCATGGCATCCTCCTCGGCATCGCGGGCGTGTTCACGACAAGCTCGGTCGGCCGCTCCGGGCCGCGCTGATCCGCAGGGATGAAGATGTACCGGTTCTGGATCTGCACCCGGATCAGCTCACCGTCCGCCCACCCCATCAGCGGCGGATTGCCCACCGGCAGGATCCCGGGTGGTAGCTGCTCGGTGATGAACCACGACGTCGAGTCAGTGCCCCTGACGCGGAGGCTGTAGGCGATCCAGTTGCCATCGATCAACACGGACGCCTCGTCCGCCGTCCACGCCGACCACCCGTTATCCAGGAACCCGGAAATGTCCCGGAACCCCGGCAACAGCGGGTACGGCTGACCGATCGCTCGCAGATCCCCCATCAGGCGCTCCTCTCCACTGGGGTCGTGATCACCGGAGTCGTGAACCCGATCCGGCCCGCCCGCGGGTCACCCGTCGGCCGGGTCGCCAACCTCAGCTCCAGACCGGCCTCAGCGGGCACGTGGAAGTCCAGCCCGAACCGGTACCGATGCGAATCACCAGCCACGTCAATGGCCGCCGTCGGGGTAAGCGGCCGGTCGCCGTCCACTACGGGGGCGGCGGAGAACAGCTCGAACCCGGCCAACCCCTCAGTGAGAACGTCGACCTCGAGCCGGACTGCTCGCTGGATCCCCGCCGGGGTGTGGTCCTCGATAGGCCACACCTGCACGTTGTCTGAGGACTGATTCGTCATGTCGTCGGAGTGCCACCAGGTCACCTCGCCCAGAAGGTTCGCCTCGAGGATGTTCTCCGCGACCCCCAGCGCCAGGCCGTGCGCTGCCAGCGTGTCGAACACGGGGCCGCCCAGCTGGGCTTCCAGGTCGTCCACACGCTCCGAGGCTGGATGGATGACGACCATGTCGCCCTTGCGGCCCTCCACTGCGACCGCCAGCACCCGGGCGCCAGTGTCCGGCTGATCCCCGACGACCTGCACCGGCCCATGCCAGGAGTCTCCGGTCAGCCGGGGCACCACGACCCAGACGCCGCCCTGATCATCCGAATGCACCACCCGGGCACGCCACACGGCCGGGACCCGGTCAGCCCCAGACTCCACCCGACGGGCCGCCCGGGAGGCCTGCGTGATCTTGCTGATCTGACTCACAGGGACACCCCCTGATACCGGACCCCAGGCACGGGGAAATACCCCCGATACCGGCCCGGCTCCGGGGACAGGATCAGGCCCAGCTGCTCACCAGCAGACTCGACCACACCACGAGGAGTCACCACACCCAGCCGCCCATCGTCGGCATGCACCGCGAGCATCCACCACAGAGACGACTCCACCATGACCATGTCACGGCGCAGCACCGCCAGCAGGCGTGGGTCATCCTCAGGCAGCGCCACACCGTGAGGCGCAACCGCCGCCGAGACCACCTGGCCGACGCTCACCGTGCGGGGGATCTCCGGATCCGCCCAGTCCGAGTCCAGATCCCGGCCCACCGTGTACCGGTACTCCACCAGCGGCCACACCGCCGCCGCCAGCACCCCAGTCCACACCCCGGCCGGCATCACAGAGCACCCGCCACAGCACGAATGCAGGTCAGCCCCACCGGAACCGTCCGGGTCAGCGGCAGCTCCACATCCCGCACCACCCATACCCCGTTGGCGTTCGTCTCCCGGGTGCCGCCAGTCAGCCGTCCCGAGAGCTCCACCGTGTCACCCGGGCAGATCTGGTCCGCGTCTTCGCCGACGATGCTGAGCTTCAGCTCCTGATCCTCACGGCCACCCGGGGTGAACTCCGGCAGCCCAACCAGGGCGGCAGACGAGTCGCCCCACCCGGACCAGCGCAGCGGAATGTGTCGCCGCACCGGGGTGCGCTCCGCGATGTAAGCCGGCTTGCCCATGATCAGCCGCGTCGAGTGCTCGAACACCCACGCGCCGGCTTCCTGCGCCACCTCCGTGATCACGTCCCAGGTGGACTCCTCGCGGTCACCGTCAGGCTTCTCCCGCACGATCGTGGCAGTCCCCAGATCAGGCTGCACCTGATGCACCATGCCAACCGACTCGGCCTGGCGGCGCACCCACTGAGCGATATTCTGCTGACCCCAGTCACGACCACCTGTCTGGTCCTGCAGCTTCGCGACGAACAGCGACGGGGCGACCACCTCGACCACCGGGCCGCCCTTCCGGGCCCGGACCCGACCACCACCACGCAGCCGGCCCCGCCAATGCGCGTACTGCACCGTCTGCCCGTCCTGGAAGATCCCAGAACGGAACAGGGACAGGTCGTGGTCGTCGGCGAAGGCGAAGCGCAGCTCGGTGATCGACCCCATCGACGCCGACACCGATGCCGACAGACACGCGCCGATGAGGTCAGCGCGCAGCCCCGACCCGTTGATCGTCACCTGACGGAGCCGGTTGTTCTCACCCATGGGCGAGTGCCGACTGTTGCTGGGGGTGCCGCTGGCCCGACCGTGCCACGCGTTGTTCATGTCCCACAGTGTCGGGCGGATGCAGCCGCGGGTGGGGGAGGGGCCTACTTCGGCGGGATCTTGAACACCTGCCCAGGGAAGATGAGGTCCGGGTTCTTGATCTTGTCCTTGTTCAGGTTGTAGATCTCCCGCCACCGGTTGATGTCACCCAGGTAGCGTCCGGCGATCTTGGACAGCCAGTCCCCGGACACCACAGTGTGGGTGCGGTAAACCGGGGTCTTCGCCTTCGGAGCTTTCGGCTTCTTCGGCGGCGGAGGAGGCGTGCGTTGCACCTTGCCCGTGAAGTCCAGAGCCGCCACGAGGCTGAACGACACGGTGGCCCGGCTGATCTTGTGGTCCGGGGTCATCTGCGTGACCTCCACCGGCATGGACTCGATGTGCCACCAGCCGGAGAACTGGGCTGGCATACCGGAGAACTTGATGCGTCGTCCCTCGTCGCGCTGCTTGGTGAGCCAGTCGATCTGGTGCTGGATGCTGGTGGTCCAGTCGATGTTCCCCAGGGCGACGCTGAACGAGAGGGTGTCCTTCTTCGGCCCCTCGATGCGGGTCAGTGCTTCGCGTCCGGGACGTTCCAGCTGGACGATCTCGGCGCCGCCGTCGGTGGACCACTGCGGCGGGGCCACGGGCAGGTCGCGGGTGCCTCCACCCTGGGCCTGGATGCGGACCCGGGTGGAGGTGGTGCGGCCGGAGATGATGCGGGTGGTGGGCATCAGGCGTAGTCCCTTTCCTCAGAGCGTTCGAGGACCTCCTCGAGGGCTTCCTTCACAGCGTCGTAGAGCTCCTCGGCGTCGTCGCCGGTTCCGGTGCTGGTGAACTGGAACGCGCCCTCTTCGATGGTGACGTTGCGCTCGTAGATGATCGTGTCCCCGCCGCCGGCACTCGTGGGTGCGGGCACGATCGGGGCGTCAGGCGCCTCGGGTGCGGCGGGTGCCTGCGACCAGAGGTCCAGCAGGTCAGCGACCGTGTCGAACTGGGGCCGGTTGAGGATGTACTCGGGCCCGCCGGTGAGGTTGAGGACCTGGGACAGGCCAGGGGGCAGGATCCCGCCCTCGTCGCGGAGCAGGTAGGGGGCGGGGTTGACGTCGGCCCAGGGGCGGCCCTTGTGGATCTCGGCGTGGGTGTGGATGCCGGTGACGTTGCCGGTCGCGCCCTGCGCGCCGATCCGCTGCCCGCCGGAGACCTCCTGCCCGGGGGACACGGTGATGCCTCCGACTGGGTGGTGGCCCGTGTAGGACCAGATGCCGTCGCCGTGGCTGATGAGCACGCCGAGCCCGGTCCGGCCGGGGCCGATGTTGGACCCGGTGGCGGCGACGATCCCATTCCAGGGGGAGAAGACGGGCCCGCCGCCGGCGATGTCGATCCCGGCGTGGTGGGAGCCCCACCTGGGGCCGTACCGGGAGGTGACGGGGCCGTGGGATACGGGGAAGGTGGTGCCGCGGGCGCCCTCGAACTCTCCCTCGATCATGACCCCACCCTCGGAGGCGGAGTCGTCGTGTCCGCCGAAGATGCTGGTGAGCCCGTCGATGGCCATCTCGGCGAACCCGGTGATGATGTCACCGAAACCGCCCATGTCGGACACGGCACCTTCCACGATGCTCATGACCGGTCCGAAGACGGCCTCCTTCGCGTTGGAGACGAGGCTGCCGATGGACCAGTCTGCGAGGCTGCCGAGCGCGTCCCCGATGGTGGAGACGATGTTCCCTGCGCCCTCGATGACACCAGACCAGAACCCGTCCCCGGCGGGCAGCAGCGACTCGGCCGGGGAGTTGCCCAGCAGGTCGGACTCCATGTGTGCGGGGACGTCCTGCCCGGAGTCCACGAGGGACTGGGTGAGGAGCTCCCGGGTCTCGGAGGCGGTGGACACGTACTCGCCGCCGCCCATCCACACCAGCTCGGGGCCCTCCTCACCGACCAGCGCCAGGCCTCGTTCGGTGGTGCCGCCCTTGGCGTAGGCGTTGACGGTGGGGACCGCGTCGAGCTCGGACATGCCGGGGACCAGCCCAGCCACGGTGTTCCACGCGACGCGCAGGCCGTCGTTCCAGACGGTGTCGATCACGAAGTTCACGGGGTCGGCGAAGGCCGCCTTGATGCCTTCCCAGATGTCGGTGATCAGCTCGAGCCCGGATTCGACTCGCGGCACGAGCTCGTCGTTCACGAAATCGCCGACGGCCTGGAAAATCGGCTTGATGTACGTCTCCCACACGTGGGAGAGCGTGGACGAGAGTGTCTCCCAGGCGTCGCCGATGTTCGTAAGCGCCGGGGATACGTAATCAGTCCACAGCGTTTGAATCGTGTCACCGAGTGTGGTGATCGTCGGCCACAGGATTTCGTCCCACACCCAGAGCAGGATGCGACCGAAGGTCTGCCACGCACCCCACACGTTCGACAGGTACGGGGAGACGACGTTCTCCCACAGCCAGACGATGACCCCGCCCAGAGTCTCGATGGTCGGCTGCAGGACGTTCTCCCACAGGTCGGAGACTCCGAGCCCCAGCTCGTCCCACTTGTCGAGGATCCAGCTCAGCGTCGGGTCAGCGACGTCCTCCCACAGCCACAGCAGGAAGTTCCCGAACTCATCGAGCGCGGGCTCGAGGTGGTCCTCCCACACCTCGGGGATGACCTCGGCCAGCCACTCCCACGCCTCGCCGAGGTCGTCCAGGATGGGCTCGAAGATATCGCCCAGCCACTCGAGGGTGTCGGTGAACCACTGGACCGCGCCACCGGCGATATCGACGTCGTCGCCGAGCTTGTCACCCAGCCAGGAGGCGAACATCTCCAGCCCGTCGGCGACCCATTCGAGGACCGGAGCGAGCAGCTCGAGTGCCCACACGAGCACGTCCGCGATGACCTCCGCGACAAACGTGATCACCCCAATCAGCGGAGTCAGGATCACCAGGAGCAGGTCCAGGAAAATTGGCAGCAGCGGCTCGAGCGCTTTGAGGATGGCCTCGATCCCGGGCAGCAGCGCCTCGATCAGCTGGACCGCCACGTCGAGTACGACCTCGACCAGAGGCAGCAGAGCAATCACCAGGTCCACAGCGAACTCGGCCACCACCCCGAGCACGTGAGCCACCTGATCGAGGATCGGAGCCAGCAGCGCCACCAGCACCCCGGCGAGCTCCCCGACGATGTCCAGCACCGGTAACAGGGCCACGACGAGGTCACCGACGATGGGCGCCAGAGTGAGGAGCAGGTCCGCGACGACGTCCACGATCGGCAGCAGAGCAGGCAGCAGCGCCTCGAGTACCCCCAGCAGGGCACCTGCGAGCTCTCCGGCTACCTCCGTGATCACGGGCAGCAGGTCGGCCAGCAGGTCCGCGACGATCGCGACGACCTCCATCACGACCGGCAGGACAGCCTCGATCAGTCCGGCCAGCGTCGTGGCGGCAGTGGCCAGCAGCGGAGCCAGCGCCCGACCGATGTCCGCGAACGCGTCACCGATGATGGGCGCGACCTCGCCCACGGTGTCCATGATGACGCCGAACGCGCCGCTGAAAGCCTCGCCGACCTCGGCCCCGGCGTCGGCCAGTCCCCGGACAATCCCAGCCAGGGGAGACAGCTCAAGCCCCGTCTGGACCAGGTCCACCAGGGTGCCCAGCAGCCCATCGGACAGGTCGATGTCGAACGCCTCCGCGAACGCCTCGACCAGGGGAACCCCGTCGCGCATGAGCTCCGCGACATCCTCCATGGGCTCCACGAGGGTCCGGATGCGGTCCGCGACGTCGATGCCGGACTCACCGAAGGCCTCCGCCCAGTCGGTGGCTCGCTCCGTGAGTACCTCGAAGACGGGGGAGATGACCTCTACGCTGGCGAACAGGATCTCTTGGAGGGCGTTGAAGGCGCCTCGGAAGATCTGCATCAGCGGGCCGACGACCTGCTCACCGAGCATCATGGCGCCGGCCTGCACGTTGGTGAACGCGCCCCGTGTGGTGGTCGCCATCTCCTGGGCGGCCCCGCCGACCACGTTCTCCATGATGTCGGCGAACGCGTTGAGGTCGATCTCCCCGTTGGTGACCATCTCGCGGGCGGCGTCCTGGGTGATGCCGTAGTGCTCCGTGATGCCGTCCAGGATGGGGATCTGCCGGTCCATCATCTGGTTCATCGTCTGGGTGTCGAGTCGCCCGTAGGCGGCCACGCGGCCCCAGATGTTGCCCATCTCCTCGAAGGACTGGCCGGCGGCGAAAGCGTTGTCTCCGACGAGGGAGAGCATGCGCTGCATGTCGTCGCCGCCCTCAACCCCGGCCGCCGAGAACGTGGCGGCCACACCGGCGGCCTCGTCCAGCCGGTAGGCAGTACCCCAGATAGCGTCTGAGGCGTCCCCCATCAGGGACTCGATCTCATCGGCGCCTCGGCCGAGACCGCGCAGCCGGGCCTCGGTGTCCTCGATGTTCATGGCGCGGGAGACACCACCACCAATGGCGGCGGCCCCGGCTATGCCGCCGACGATTCCGACGATCTTGGTGGCCGTCGAAGCCGCCGAGGACAGAGCGGACGTCACCCGGGACGCGATCGCGGAACCGGCCCGGCCAGCCGCGGACGCGATGCCCCCGATACTGGACACGACTCGGCCACCCATGGTGGATGAGTCGGAGAGGTAGCGGCGCATGGCTCCGAGCCCGCTGGCGGCGGAGGAGCCGATGCTCTTGGCCCTGTCGGAGACGGTGCGCATGACCCCGCCGAGGGACCCCATCCGGCCCGTGAAGGTGGACGCGGCGGCGTTGGAGTCTCGGAACCCGGTGGCGAAGTTCCTCAGCCCTTGGCGGCCAGACTGCAGGAACCGGCCCAGTCGGGTCTCCGAGGACCCGACGTGCTGGGTGAACCGGGACATTGACTCCCGGGCCTGGCCGAACCGGTCGCCTACCCCGGAGGTGAAGCGGCGCAGTGCTGTGCTGCCGCCCCCGGTGAACCGTTGCAGGGCTTTGCCCATGTTCGTGGTGGACCGGTGGACGGCCTGGGAGGCGCGGTCGAACCCGTCAGAGAGCCCCCGCGTGGACCGGCCCGTGTCCTTCGATGCCTTGTCGACCTTGCGGGCGGTGTCATCGATGCTCTTGTTGACCTGGTCGAGGGCGGCGGTGGCGCGGTCCTGGACTTCGACAACCAGGGAAACTGATTCCTGTGCCACCTGCCGCCCTCCTCCAGTTCATCGGCGGCGCCGGCCCTTTGCTTTGGCCTGCGCCTGTTTCTTCTGCTGCTCTTGCCGTTGCTTCTTCTGGTCGTCGGCGATCATCTGGGCCGCGGCCAGCCGGGAGGCCTGCAGGTAGGGGTCGGTCTCTTCCAGGACGGTCACCGGGTCGATGCCGAGGGCTCGGGCGATGTTGACGGCGTCTTGGAAGCGGGGGTCCTCCCGCAGGTCTTCGGCGAGCCGCGTCAGCGATTTACCGGCGCGGTCTCCCCGGCGTATCCGGCCTCGGTGATGATCGAGTCACCCAGCTGCACCAGGTACCCGGCGGTGAGGAACTCCTCGACGGCCTCTGCCTGGGTGGAGATGTCTCGGCCCCACTTCGTGCGCTTGATCAGCGCGAGGAACTCGGGGCTGTTCAGGGTCATCAGCTGCCCGTCGGACTGACGGACGTCCTGACCCTGGAAGATGATCCGGGTGGAGAGCTCCCGGACGAGCCCCAGGCTGAGCTGGAACTGGTCGATTCCCTCTGCGGCGCCGCGGCCTCGGCGGGTCTTCCGGTTGCCGGTCTGGGCTGCGGTCTGGTGGCGCTTGAAGTCCGCCGATCCCAGGTAGGTGGAGAACTCCAGCTCGAAGCCGGGCCGGTCGGGGACCTCCCAGATCTTGAGGTGGTCGTCCTCGGAGTTCTCGAGGGAGCCGACGATCTCGTCCAGGATGGACGCCGGGGCGGCGTCCTTGGGCGGCTCCACGGGGGCGGAGGCGGGGCCGGTGCTGGTGGCGTTCTCGACGGTGCCGAAGGTGCTGGTCTGCTCTGACACGGGTGTCACGTCCAATCGTGTTGCTGGTGTCTCGGTCGCCCCGGATCGTGTGCGTCACCGGGGATGACCCCAGACTCAGGCGTGCCCGGGCATGAGTGTGGGACGGCACCTGAACCCTGCGCTCGCACCATCGCAGGGGAGGATCATCAGGTGCCGTCCCACGGGTGGCCACCCCCGAGACGACGGGTGGCGGCACTGTTCCCCAAGGGGGGCCCGCCGGCAGGAAGCAAGCCAGCAGGACCTCCTTTGGGGAAGATCAGCGGGTCACCGGGCGGGGCCGGTCGTCGCGAACGTCAGCGACACCATCGCCTCCGCGGCGGACCCGGCTTCGGTGTCCGGCTCGGAGAGGCCCACCAGCAGGCACTGCTCGTAGGTGACCGGCTTGCCCACGGCGACGAGGTTCTCGTCCAGGGGCTGCTTCGTGACGGTGGCCCGCCGGATGCGTTCCCCGTTGCGCCACTGGGACAGCCACTCCTCGTCGGAGAGCCGGTGCGGTCGGGACACCTCGATGTTCGCGTAGGTGGCCGGGCCGGAGAGGTTGTCGTAGTTCGGGGATCCGCCGTTCCACGACTGGGTGGATTCGCGCTCCATGCCGCCGCCGGAGAACGTGTTGAAGGTGCCGGGGATGCCGGAGACCTTGACGCGGAACTGGTGCTGAGTCGTCTTCATCGGTCAGGGGTTTCCTTTCTCAGAGTGCCGCGCCGAGAGCGACCTTGACGATCTCGACCTGGATCAGCTTGGCCGCCGGGGACAGCCGGACGGACACGTCGACCTGGACCCGGTTGTCCGCTGCGGTCTCGGTGCTGTTGTTGGTGGCGTCCACGAGCACCCGGTATCCGGGGTCGAGCTCTTCGCCCTCGGAGTCAGTGGCGGCGTAGAAGCCGTTCTGGTTCGCGATCGGGGACAGGATCGAGGTGACGGCGCCCTCGATGTCAGAGAGCAGGTGGCCGCGGCCGTCGATGGTCTCCCAGACGAAGGGCTCCAGGACCCGCTGGATCTGGACCTTCAGGTTGTTGAGCACGTCCCGGGCGGAGAGGAACTCGAAGTTGTCCCGGTCGACCGCGAGGGACGCCCAGTTGTTGAGGTAGATGCGGGACCCGTTGGTCTGAATGCCGTTGACGTGTGCCTCGTCCAGCTGGTCGTTGAGGTCCGCGCTGATCGGGGTGGCGGTGCCCACGACCCACCGGGCGCGTCCTCGCTGCACACCAGCGGGGATGGACCAGAACTGGCCGGTGGAGAACGCCCGTGCCCGCAGTGCGGCCACGAATGCCTCAGGGGACACGACCCGGGACGCGTTGCCGTCCGGGATCGTCACGTGGGGGAAGAACAGTCCGGCGTACTGGCCGTCGATGCTGGACTGCAGCTCTGCGGCGAGGCTCTGCACCTCACCCAGGGTGGCGTCAGCATCAGCGGACAGCAGCGCGATCTTCCGGGACGAGGATGCGTAGTCGGCCAGCTGACCGCCGATGACGTCGGCCGGGTAGCCGGGCACGGCCACGGCGCCGCCCTCTCCGTCGGTTCCTGCCTTGTGCAGGGCGTCGATGACGTCCTCGGTGCCGATGGACTCCCGGTCGTCGTCTCCATCCTGCAGGTCGAAGTCTCCGGTCTCCAGCAGCAGAGACCCGCTGTCCTCGGTGAGGCTGGTGATGGTGACCACCGTGCTGGTGGCCGACCGGGTGACGAGCTCCTCGACGCTGTCGATGCCGCGCCATGCGGCCAGCACCTCGTCGTCGCCGTCGAGGATCTGGACGGTGTAGGTCTCGTCGTCCTGCTCAACCCGGACAGACCACTGGTTCGCGAACCCGCCGAAGTCGTTGGCCTGGATCCGGGCCACCGGCTCCTGTCCGCCGCCCTCGCCGTCGTCGGGGGTGAGCAGGTCCACCGAAGCGGCGGACGCGGCCGGGCCGACCACGCGGGAGACCAGCAGCTCGGAGCCGCCCTCCTCGAAGAACAGTCGGGCGGCGTCGAACAGGTTCCCGGCGTAGGGCGCCCGGTCGCCGTAGAGGCGGGTGTAGGTTGCGAAGGATCGGACGGTCACGGCCCGGCTGGTGGGGCCCTTCTCTGCGAGTCCGGCCAGGTGAAGGATCCCGGACGGGGTCCCGGTGTTGGTCGGGCCGCTGCGGACGCCCGAGGTGAGTTCAACGCCAATGCGTCGTGCCATGGTTTACTGCTCCTTCTCGGATGTGTCGGCGTCACCGGGGCTGGTGGCCGTCTGGGTGGACGTCTCCCCGTCCACGGGGGAGTCAGTGGTGTTCTCCTCACCGGCCGGGGTGTCCCCGTCGGTGAGGAGATCGCGGATGTCGTTGCGGCCCAGCCCTTCGAGGTCCGTCTCGGTGAGCCCCTGGGTCAGCGCGTAGGCCTCCCACTCGGTGCGGGGAGCGTTGCCAGCCGGAGCGGCCACCTGGCTCGTGGTGCCCTCAGCAGGCTCGTGGGCCTCCACGCCGGTGACCGGAGCCTCCTGGGTGGGGGTGACGTCGATGAGACGACCGGCGGCCACCAGGCGGGCAGTCACCGGGTCTCCCGGGTCGGACTCGGCCGTCTTGTGCGGGGACAGGACCCGGCCGCCCTGGGTGAAGACCAGCGCCCCGGGACCGGCATTGTGGACAAGGATTCGTCGGCTCATGACCCCAGGCTCACCGCCACCACCGGGCGGGTGTGGGACGGTCACCCCTCGTCGTCCATCACCCGGGCGTCAGACTCCACAGAGGTGGCGGGCCCCCACGGGACCTGGATCGCCGGGGTGAGCTCGGTCGTCTTCACGTGGAAGTGGTTCCGGCCCTCCATCAGGTACCGTTTGGTCTCCGGGTTCTGGGACATGCCCCCGACGACCTCCTGCATGTCGTCCACCAGGATGCGGGCACCCTCGTCCCCGGCCTTGATGAGCAGCTTGGTCTGGATGAGGATCGTGCGGACCACCAGCATCAGCCGGTACCGCTGCAGCTCCACGTGCCGCTCATCCCGCCCGACCACGTGGCTCACGATGACGAACGGGTACAGCCAGTCGTGCTCGTCATCCCCGCCGTCGACGCTGGCCGCCCGACCGGTACGGCGCAGCGGTGTGTCCTGGGAGACGACCATCCACGTGGGGAAGGTGCCCTTGGCCACCACGTCCAGCCAGGTCGGGTGGATGTTCTCCCCAGTCGGGACCTGGATGGCGCCCGCCGGGATTCCCAGCTGGGTCTCCACGATGCGGGCGGCTGGTTCGCCCCGGTCTCTGAGCAGCCGCACCAGGGCGGTGGCGACACCTTCGTGGCCGATCATGAGGTCACTCCTTCGAATGCGTGCCGGTGCAGCATGGACCCGTACCGGCGGATCTCGCCCCGGGTGGGCTGGTTGATCATCGGGCGGCGCGGCAGCCCTGCCCCGTCCTGGTGGTATCGGGCGTAGGGCACCTGGGTGCCGAGCACCATGCGGGTCTGGTCGATGTGCTCCACACCGAAGGGCCGGCTGGACAGAGAGTCGCGCAGCAGTCCGGTGCGGGTGAGGATCGGCTGCCCTGGGTAGTGGGCTTCCTTCCAGGCGGCGTAGGCGGGGGACAGCGGGGTCCAGAGCCCGTAGACGGCGCCGGCGGTGCGGAAGTTCTCCCGCTGGGTGTTCGCGAAGTCATCAGCGATCTGATCGAACAGGGGCGCCAGGTTGCTGACGTTCTCAGCGAACCGGTCCAGCAGCAGGGAGAGCTTGTCGAACCCGTCGCCGCTGATGTCGAGCATGGCCGGCATGAGGGTTCACCACCTGTGCGGAGTCTCGGCACCGGGAGACCGGCTGGACGCGTCTGGCCGGTGGCGCAGGTGGCCGGTGTTCTCCCGCACCCACGGGTCCGTGAACACCACGGGCGGGAATGCCGCGGCCGCACGGGCCCCGGCGGTGTCGGGGGTCTCGTCCTCGTCGCCGTCACCGATGCGGGAGTCGAGGGCTTCCTCGAGGTCGTCCAGGCCCTGCCGGTACCGGGTCCACAGCACGTTCCCGTAGGAGCCCTGGTCGTTGACGCCGGCCCGCTGCGGGTAGACCGCGTCGACCAGGTAGGCGGCGGCTCCGACCTCGACCACGGTGCCCATGGCGATCTCGAACTCGTCCCGGGCCGACTGGGAGAGCCGGGAGCGCCGGTGAAGCCGGGTCGAGACCATGGCTCCGACTCGGCTGATCCATGTGGTCACGTTCTCCAGGGACACGCGCCGGCCGATGTTCGGCTGCGCGGTGCCGTCCCAGACGTCGTTTCCTGATGCCGGGTCTTGGACGACGGCGCCGCCGTCGACGCTGAGATGCACGTCGGCCTGGGATGCCACCGCCACCACATCGGCGACGGAGACACCCCAGGCCACCGTGGAGTCCTGCTCGGACATGCTCAGACCGCCCGGAGGATCCCGGCCCGCACACCACGGGCGAGCTGCGCCCCGGTGACCGTGATCGTGTCACCCTTGCGGGCGGAGGCACCGGCCCGGGCGTAGATGTCCGCGACCACCTGAGCCTGCACCCGTGCGTCAGCGTCCACAGGCGTCTCCGGCGCCTCCTCGACCGGGGCGTCCGTCGGGGCCTCCTCGGCAGGGGTCTCCTGCGCCTGGGGCTCGCCGGTGACGAACCGCGAGAGCAGCGGGTCAGCCCCGCCACTCTCGGCGGGAGGGTCCTGGTCAGCATCACCCCCAGAGCCGCCGTCCTGCGCACCATCGCTGATGGCGGTGGTGTCTTCGACGGTTGACGCGCCCTCAGGCTGCGCCTCGGCGCCGGCTTCCACCGTCTCCTCCACCTGGTCCTCAGCCTGCTTGGCCTTGGACGCCGTGGTGCTCTTCTGGGTCGTGCTCTGCTGGGTCTTCCTCTGCCGTGCAGCCATGCTGACCAGGCCCTCCTACGTCTGTTCGAATCAGTTGCGGAATCCGGTGATCTTCACCGCGGCGAGCGGGTCGGTGATGATCGGGACGATGTGCCTCCACGCCTGGACGACCTCACGCTGCCGGTCGTTGTCGGTGAAGGTGTTCACCTGCAGCCCACCGCCCGAGTCCCGGACAGACCCGACCACGCCACGCTCGAACGCGTAGATCGTGCCCTGCGGGACCGAGGAGGAGGTGATCCACTCGAGGCCGGCGATGCCGTCGATGTCCCCAGACAGGGCCGGGTTCAGCTCCCGGCTCTCTCGGGGGAACTGGTCGCGGATGTCACGGGAGAGCAGGAAGTCCTGCTTGTCCAGCGGGTTCACCAGGGCGAGGTTCGCCTGGTAGGTGAAGTCCTCGTCGGCTTCGACCACGGCGGCGGCGCGCATGATGTCACCCACCGGGTCTGCCCCGGACTCACCCCAGGCGGTGCCGACTCCGAACGTGCGCACGTTCTGGTTCGCGACCAGGGCATCCACGGAGACCTTGTTGACCTTACGGATGACCTTCTGCCGCAGGATCCGCAGCTTGCGCTGCATCGTGTCCCACTCGTTGAAGTTGATCGACTCCCAGGTCATGTGGTCGGCGCCACCGTACTTCTGGACCTTGGCGGTCTGCGGGGTCACAGCAGCGCCATCCAGCAGCGGGAACTCGGCACCGGGGGCGATGGCCTCAGCCTCACGCTCGCCCTCCACGAGGCCGGTGACCTCGTCGTAGACCACGGCACCGTTGTTCGCCGGGCCCTGCGCGAACGCGTAGTCCGCGATCGTCGCCCGGTTGATCAGCTCATCGAGGTCGCGGCGGATCTCGGTCGGGTTGGAGATGTAGTCCCGCAGCTTCGGCTGAACCTTCGCCGGGGGGTAGAAGCCAGTGTTAGGCATTTGAAGTGGTTTCCTTCCAGGTCAGGTTCACTTGAGCAGGATCGGGGCGTCGGCCCCGGTGGCCGCGTTGGCGACGGCGTAACCGACGACGACCGCTCCCTCGGAGGTGGGAGCGACCTGCCCGTCAGCGCCGACGGACACCTCGGTGCCGGCGGTGATGTCATCGGCGGCGGTCACGGTGACGACACCGGCGACGTGGACGTGCACGTTGTCGCCGTCCTCGACGTCGTGCCCTGCGACCCCGAGCACGGGGTCACCGGCTGCTGCGGGGGCGATGTGGGGCAGGGTTCCGCGGCCACCCGGCGCAGCGGTCACGAACCGCTTTCCGGTGATGTCCTCGGTGGCGTGGCCGGTGATGTCCTGGCCGGGCTTGAAGAACGGTGCAACGGTGTTGGCAGGCATCAGCGGGCCTCACTCTCAGTGGTGTCGGTGGGAAGCCCCAGCAGCTCTCGGCGGGCCTGGCGCTGCAGGCGTGCGACCTCGTCGTCACCGGAGGCCATGACGGCCTCGTGGGTGCCGACCTCGGCGACCGGGATCGTGGGGGACAGGTTGGACAGGAACTTCTCGGCGGCCTCCGGCGCCTCGGAGAACAGGGCGCGGACGTTGGCCTCTTCGCGGGGGCTGATCTTCCCGGCGCGCTTGGCCGCGGTGATCTGCTCGTCCACGTGGCTGGCCTGCCGCTCCGCCTGGATGTCGGAGAGCTGGATCTTCATCTCGGCGTGGTCCTTGAGCAGCTCCTCCAGACGGGCCTCGGAGACCTGCACGGTGGACGGTGCGGAGGCGGCCACAGGCTGAGCGGCCGGGGACTGCTCGGCGGGAGCCTCACCGTCACCCTCCTGACCGGTGTCGTCGGCGGGGGTCTCACCGTCGGCGTTGGCCGTGCCGGTGTCGCCGCTGGTCGTGTCGTTGGCCTCGAACGCCTTGTTCACCGCCTCGACCACCTTCTCGGCGGTGGCGTCGGCGGGGAGTCCGAGCTGCTGGCGCAGACCCTGCTGGGTCTCTTCGCTGAGCATGGGGGTTTCTCCTTCGGTCGCGGGTTCCGCCACCGGCTCGGCGGCGTCCGTGGCACCAGGATCAGAGGCCCGCGCATGCTGGTGTGGGACGGTCCCCGCACTGACCTGGCTCGCGGTGTCGGTGACGGGCTCGAAGGTGTGCCGGGCGACCACCTGCTCGGGGTCTCCGGTCCAGACGACCTGGTTCCCGTCGACCCGGTACGGACGCTGGAAGGTGCCCACCCCGGTGGGGGTCTCGATCTCGTAGAAGGCGTGGGTGTCGTCCCAGTCGATGAGGTAGGGCCACATCACATCACCGGCCACCTCGAGGGACCTCACGGCGGCGCGCAGTGCATCGTCCAGCTCCTGCTTCGTCATCTCACCAGGCAGAGACGCAGCCACCTGCACCCGCTCGCCCCCGGAGGCATGCACCAGCCGGCCGGTGATCTTGTCGCTGAACGCTGTGTGCACCTCGGCAAGGTTCTTCACCGCCGGCGGGGTCGCACCCAGCAGCGCCAGACCCGTCAGCACCGCCGGGTACTGCTCAGCCACATCGCCCTGCTCGTCCTTAAGGACCATGTTGAACGTGGCCTCCATGGACCTGTGCGGGTAGGCCGAGGGCAGCTTCTCCACAAGATCGGCAGGCGCGTTCACCCAGTCGGCCAGCAGGGTCGTCTCGTCGTCGGAGACCTGCAGGTTGGTCAGCTGCCCGTAGGCGGGTGCGCCGTCGCCCCACTCGGGGTTCTCCACTGCGGCGTTGACGTGCCCGATCTTCACCACTGGCTTCGGGAGCCGCCCAGACTCGGCGGCCTCCACCATGTGGTGCAGGTCCTCGGCGGTGACGGTGAACTCGCCGGTGCCGGCCTTGTGGGTGCCGACCTTGACGATCTCGATTCCTGTGACGGTCGTGTAGTCCATGCCCTCAGGGTCATTCCCCCATGGGGCCGGTTGGGGGACGGGGTCAGGAGCTGCCGAACAGGAAGATCAGGGTGCCCCTGCACCGGGCGCCGCCGTGGCAGTTGATGTGCGGCCCGTTCGGGTATAGCTGCCGGGCTTCTGCCAGGGACGCGAAGTCTCGGCCGTCGACTTCCTCGCAGGCGGGGCACTGGTTGCCGTCCATGATTTCGGAGGACCAGATCTGATCTGGCTCCAGCTCAGGGGTCTGCTCGACGGTGTCGATCCGGCCTTGGCCGGCGGTGGTCTGGGTGGCTTGGCGGGCCTGGTCCCGGGACCCGTCGATCCTGATGTCATCGAGCACCCGCTCGACCTCGTCGGGCGTGATCTGCGGGCGGGCGAGGGTGGCCTGGTCGGAGAGGTCGTCCTCGATCTTGCGGGTGATCCGCCGCCACGGGTGTTGCGCCACAGTGGCCGCCTGCTCCTGGAACGCCTCGACCGGCAACGCGGCGGGAGACAGGGCACTGGTGGGGACGCCTTGCCTCTCGGCTTCCTCGATAACCCTTCGCCCACCGGCCAGGTAGAGGCCGGCGAGGATCCCCGCGATCGCGAGACCCACCCGGGCCTCGGACTCCTGCACCTGGTCGGGCTGGTCGGTAGTGAGCCGGTGGATGACCTCGTGCGCCTCAGCCGGGGACCGCGGCTCCCGGTCCTCGCCGAAGATCTCCACCAGGATCAGGGACTTCACCTCGGTGTGCAGGTCCTCGAGCAGGGCGGTGGCCTCGTCCACTGCGGTGTCGAGGTCGTCCTCGATGTCGGCGAACCGTACCTGGGCGGTCAGCTCGTGGGCGAGCAGGGCACGCTGGGCGACGCTGGGGGATCGGCGTTGGGCCTGCTCGTCGGTGATCCGCAGTGTCTCCTGATGCTCAGCAGCTAGCAGCACTGTGAGCAGTCGCTTCTGGTCCAGGGTCACTGGCGGTCACCTCGCCGCCGGCGCCCCTGGTAGCTCTGCAGCAGCTCCGCGATCAGCTCATCCACCCCAGCCAGGGCAGGCTGCGACGCCGCGACCGGGGTGCGCTCATCCGCGTTGAGGCGGGCGGACTGGACCGTGACCGGCGCCATGCCCGTGTGCGGGAGGTCCCCGAGACCGGCGGCCTGTGCCGAGGCCGCCGGTTCGAACCCGGCACGGACCAGCGCGCCAGCGGTCTCCGCGTTGTCCGCGGTCTCCGACGGCACCCGGGAGGTGTCCGCGTCGGCGGGGGGCAGCCCGGATCGGGTGCGCACCCAGGACTCCAGGTCATCATCGGCCCGCACCACGCCGCCGCTGACCAGCTGCACCAGGGCGTCGAGTGCGATGCCCTGGGCGGCTTTGAGGTCACCAGGGGTGATGGTCGGGTAGGGCTCGTCGGGGCCGAAGTTGTACTCGACCAGGTCGCGGACGATGTGCTCGGTCGCGGTCTCGGCGATGCTGTCCGCGAAGGCCTGCACGCTGTCCATGAACACGTCCCGCAGCGTCTCGCCCAGGGACCGGGCGCCAGCGTCGTGGCCGAGGTCCAGGAACATGGCCAGAGCTGATCGGGCGATCTCCTGGTCGTGGTACTTGATCCGCTCGATCAGGTCCACGGTGGACCCCTGGACGCCCTTGATGCTCAGGCTCATGCCCGTGGGTAGGGCTACCCCGGCGGACTCGCCGGCGCGCAGGGAGGTCGCGATCGCTTCCGCCCGGGCCCGGTCCTCGGCGTTGTCACGGTCGTAGGTGACCTCAGGGATACCCATGCTGTTCCGCTCGGCGGCCTGGGCGTCGAGGCGGATCAGGACGTCCTTGATGAGCCAGTGCTTATACGCCTGCCGCAAGATGCTGCGCCCGGACCAGTCGGCGCCCTCCATCCGGTGGGTGTACATCACCAGCCGGTCCACCCCGATGCTGATACCCCTGCGCCCCGTAGCCGGGTCTGCTGTCTCCTGATGCACAGCGACCAGTCCACCGTCCGCGCCGGTCTCGATCCGCTGGATCGTCCTCGGCAACCGGGGGGCCAGCTTCCGCAGATGCACCACCTCACCGGTCACGCCCTGATCCGCACGAGCTGGACCGATGCTGTAGACCTGCTCGAACGGCATGAACCCGGCCCAGAGCATGTGGCAGGCCTGCTCGACATGCGCGGTCCAGGAGATGCCCTCCCGACGCCGTCGGGCCCGCGCCTCACCTGGCGCGGGTAGCCCCAGCTCGGAGCGCACGAACTGCGCCACCTTCTCATCCACCCCTTCGGCGTCGAGCTGCCAGTCGGCCTTCACCACCGGCAAGGTGAGCGCGGAGAGCACCGACCCGACGTGCCCGTCCTCGGACCGCATCCGATCGAACACAGCGATGCTGCGCGGGAACTGCAACTCCCAGGACCGCTCCAGCGGGTCCACCTCGAACGTGCTTTGCCCCCCGGTGTGGGGGTTCCAGGACGGGCGGATACCGCCGGGGGTGCCTTGCTCATGAGTCGGAGGAGTCGCCATACACCCCACGATCCGGCCGGTCCTCGCCCCGGTGTGGGACGGGGCGGCTCAGAACGCAGCCTGCCCCAGCCCGGCCGTGAGCGACCTCGCCCCCGGGGAGACCGGCAACTGGTCTGCAGCCTGCTGCTGTTCCTTCGCCGTCAGAACCCGCTTCCCAGCCAGATACATCAGCCCGTAGCGGAGGCTGTCCGCCAGGTGATCCTCCGCGGTCGTGTCCACATCTTCTGGCCGCTTCTGGTCCCGGGGAAGGGCCGGCAGGGTACGGATCAGCTCCACGCAGTGGTCATGGACCAGCAGCCGGGGGAGCCCGTCCTCACGGATCCGCAGGTGCTCGTCCACGAGTGCCCACCCGTTGACGCGGGCGTTGACCGCCTTCATCGGGGTGCGGCCCAGGACCTGCTGGTAGGCGTGGGCGGGAGTACCGGGGGCGGGCTTGTCTGGGTTCAGGGACTTCGCAGCCCCGGCTGTGGACCTGTTCCACATGGACGGGTCACACACCACCGGGATCTTCTCCCCGGAGCGGGCCTCCTCGTCGGATGACAGGTCGCGGATCAGCTCAGCCTGTTGGGCGGGAGTGAGGTTCTTGGCGTAGGCCTCCCTGTAGACGACCACCATGTCGTCGGTGAGCTTCACCAGCCACACGGCGGCGAACGGGGCCGCGTGCCCGTAGTCCACGGCGATGACCTTCTGCCCGGTGCTGATCGGGACGGGCAGCTGCTCTGGGCGGATGACGTGGGCGCTGGCCCGCCAGTCCTTGAATCGGACGCCTTCCAGAACGTCCCAGTCGCCGTCGCGCAGAGCCTTGCGCTGGGTCTCGGGCAGGGCGTTGAGCATGTCGATGTACTCAGGGTTCACGCTGGGGTTGTCGGTCACCCTGGAGGGGATGTAGCACCGGGTTCCGGGTCGGGGCTCATCCGGGGTGGGGGTGGTGCGGAAGATCTTCCCCGCGGGTGCAGGGTCCACGAAGCGGGCCTTGATGAAGTGATGGCCGGGCCCGCCGGGGTTCGCGGTGGCGATGATCCGGGGGCGGAGACCCAACTCTCTCATCCGCTTCTGCACGGCCCCTGCGGCGCGCAGCCGGGACTTCATGTAGAGGTACTGGGACTCGGTGAAGTGAGTGGCCTCCTCGAACACGCAGAGCTGGTACTGGGCGCCCTGGTACTTGAGGACGTCGTCCTTCCGCTGGAGGTGCCCAAGCTCGATGATCGCCCCGTTGGCGAAGGTCCAGACGTGCTTGGAGTGGTTGTAGGTGGCCAGCCCCTGGGGGATCTCTTTCTTCATCTCTTCCTCGACGGAGCGCTGCAGGTCGGGGAAGGTGCGGCGGAAGATCACGGTCCGGGAGTCGGGCACCTGGACGGCGAAGGAGATGGCCTCCGCCCGCGCCCAATGCGACTTGCCGCCGCCGGCCGCCCCACCGAACAGCAGCTCGTCCACCAGGACGCTGTGGGCTTCGGCCTGTTTGGGGTGTGGGGTGTAGTCGTACCGGAGGGGGCCTCCGTTCACTGGCCGCCTCCGTCGGCGGGGATCTCCACCTCGACCTCGGATCGGGTCTTGTCCACGACTGTGCCGTCGATGATGACCTGGATGTTCCCGTTGGAGCCGAGCTGCATGTCTGCCTGCTCGTCCAGGCCGAGCATCTTGGCGCGGCGCTCCTTGATCTTCACGATCCGGTCGACGGTCTCGAGCACGGGGAACAGGTCCCGGCCGTGCAGGATGGTGAAGTCGGCGTCGAGCACGGTCGGGAGCAGCTTGTGTTCGAGGGCTTGGAGCTGCAGGAGCTCGCGGGCGCGGATCTCCTGGATGGCCTCGACGTTCTGCTTCACGTGCTCTTCCAGGGCTTGCTGGACGAGGTTGTACGCGGATGCCTTGGACTTGTAGCCCAGGGTCTTGGCGATCTGGTCGTAGGTGTGGCCGTGGGCGAGGAGGTCGAGGGCGGAGGCTTTGCGCTGCTCCATGGTGGCCTTGTCTGTGCGGCGGCGGGCTGCTCCCATGTCGGTGGCTCCGTTCGGGGTCGTGCGGGTTGTCTCGGTGGGTTCAACCTTGGACCTGTGCCGGGCGATGGTGGGGGACGGGATGACCCCCACGGTGCTATAGTTGGTGTGTCATGAGTGCACCAGATGAGATGATCACCCTCCCCGAGGTGGCTGAGGCCATCGGGATCAGCGTCCGGTCCCTCCAGGTCGAGAAAGCCCGGACGGACAAGCGCCGCCGCGACGGCAAGCCTGGCCGCCATGACCTGCCACCCTGCGAGGGCCGGGCTCCTTTGCCTGACCGGTTCCGGTCTGACTCGCCCCGTGGCCGGAAGGACTCGGCGGCCTGGCGTCGCCGCACGATCGAACCATGGATCCAGGAGCGAACATCGAGGAAACGGCAGCGGCACGCAGGGTGACCGCGAACGGGGGTGGACGGGATTTCCGCAAGGACGGGGCGCGATCGATCATGGCCCCAGGTCACTGATGCCGGCTAGAGTGGCATCAAGTTTCGGGCTTCCATGATGACAAGCACTAGGCCTCATTGCTGACGCCCAGACAACGAGAGTGCTCAACAGGAGGGCATCAAATGTTGCATAGGCCTCTGGACTCGTCGCGAAGTTGTTCTTCGTCAGCCCTGCTACTTTCTTTGGCAGTCGTTGGGTCTGTTCTGGTGGCAGGATGCGGTCGTGAAAACGACGTGCCTAGTGAACCGGAACCACGAGACTACGACACGACTGCGGATGACTTCCCCATCGAGACAGGTGAGGACTCTGGGTGGCTTCCAACCGAAGAGTTCGAAGAGATGACAGCGCCCTCCGGAGCTGAGTTCTACTACAGTCTCGCTGAGCGAGGGTTCACGCTGGATGATGCGGATGTCATCCAACCGGGAGTGGACCTGGAAGTTGCCGAGCAGATCGGAAGCAATTTCATGAGGAGCATTGACTCTGACCGAGGGTGCCTTGCGCTCGAGTACTCTCTGGATGAATGGCTACGTGGAAACGATCCCTGGGTCGCGCTGGACACCTTTTACAGCGGCATCGATCAGCGATTGCCGAATGGGTACCCGGAGATGGAGCTAATCTACGCGTCCGAGTATGAGTGTCGCGACATGGCACATCACCTCCAGTAGCGCGATCTGCGGGCGGATTCGCAGTGGCGCTTGCTTATCGTATGCGCCGAGTCCTGCACTGCAAATCATGCTGCAATCTCAGCTCTGGCGGGCAGCGTCTCTTTCTGGTGGGCGGAGGAGGGCTGAACACGCTTCAGGCCGGCGGCCTTTCGTGCCGCTTCGGACAGCACCCTCGCCTGTCGGGACTTCCGCCGGCGCCGCCGCACATCAGCCCGGGTGTCCAGTGTCGAGTCCCGCGGGTCGCAAACCCTCGCAAGGTGTGACGGGTGCCCGTTGGCCGACAGCACAGGGGTGCCCCTGCGGCCCGGCCTGTCACTCTCGGCGTACTCGTGGGGGTCCGCGTGGGGGAGCAGCTGGTCCAGGCCGCTGATGGGCTCCTGGATCACCTCCGCGGCCAGCGCCACAGCCGGATTCCTGCTCCCGGTCTTGGATGCCATGGCCCGGGTGAGCGTGGTGGTCTCGGAGTCGAGGAGGCCGGCGTCGCGCAGGTCGTGGAGCGCGGCCCGTAGGTGGGCCTGCCGGTCGTCGGAGAGGGTACCGGTGGTGTCGCCGAGGCGGGCGGCTGCCTCGAGGGTGATGGTGACTGCTTCCGCGACGACCTCGGCTGGGTAGATGGTGAGGGCGGGGTCGCCGAGGTAGATGATGCCGATGCCGTCGCAGATGAGGCAGTCGGGGTCGATGAGGTGGTTCTCGCGGTGTGTGCAGGCGGGGCAGAGTTGGCGGGATGTCACGGGGTGCACCTCACGAAGCCGGGTTGTGTGATCCGGTTCAATGGTACCGCCTAGACTCCATAATGGGGTCTTGTTGACTCCGCGTGTTTAGTTCTTCCGCATGGAGAGTTTCCTCAGCCGCAGGGACCAGCCAGAGACGCCCTCGACCTCCTGGTGGTCCTGCCATCCGTTGGCCCGGGCGGCGTCCACGAACCGTGCTACCTCGCCGAGAGTGAGGCACCTCTTGTTCTCCACGATGACCTGCACCGGGTCATCGTCGGGTGGGAAGAGTGGCGGTGTCGGGGCGCGCCGCACCGCGGGGGCAGGAGCCTGCTGCAGGACCGGCTCAGGTTCTGGGGCTGCCACGATCCACGCCCGCACGTCCTCGGTGTCCAGATGCGGGGCACGGGCGTACTCCACCTGGGTCTCCCGGTCCCGCACGTTGGCCCCGCCCAGGGTCTCCTGCGCGACGTCCCGCACCTCACCGTCCAGGGGACCACCGATGAACTTGTCCTTGAACACCTAGTCCTCCCTCGTCCTCGTGCGCGGCTGGTCCCGGTCCAGCTCAGCCTGCACGGCGCTGACAGTCCGGCCAGCACGCCGCGCCACCTCCTCGACACTCACGCCGAGGGACAACAAGTATCGAACATCAGAGCTCATCGTCTTCATCTCCTCAATCGACGGTACTAGTCGGTCACTCAGTGGCATTCCTATATCACGGGGATGGAACCGCCGAACTGGCCCAGCGCAAGCAACATCTGGCCTGCGATGATCTGAGCCGAGGCCTCCCCAGTGATCTTGAACGCGCCCTGCTTCACCTTCCCAACCCAGCCCTTGACCCGATCTCCAATCGTCCTGCCGTCGGCCTCCACAGCCTCCCGGAGCTCCGATACCGCGTCGTTACCTAGGCCAAGCTCCCGAGCCACCCTCAGGAGGCCGTCCACGTCTCCTGGGTTTACCGTTACGTCGATGTGCTGCGCTTGATACACGTGCCCGGTCGCTCCCTGGTACACGTGCTGGATTGTCAAGTTGTTGACCCGCTCCGGCATGCCCGGCCCGGCATCGGCCAGGCGCGGCCCATCGTCCGCTGCCCCGTCCGGCGGGAGCTCCGACTCGATACCGAGGCACAGCTCGAGTGCGGTGGTGCGAATCTGGTCCACCACGCCCGTGACGGTGGCCGGCGAGAGCTCCTTCTTCACGCTATCCAGCACGTACTGCGGCGCAGCGGGCGCTCTGCCATCGTCGCCCCACCGACGCAGCTGGTTGACCGCGTGCATCCCAATCTGAGAAGAGGGGCCCTTGTCCTTGCCCGCCCACTCGGTGATCTCGCTGGCCGCCTGGGTCAGTTGCTCCTTGAACAGGCTGTCTCGGAACCCATCATCATTGGGAACATCGGTAGGGGAGATGTAGCGGACATCCTGCCCCCGTCCGTACAGGGGGACGAAGGTCATAGAAATGGCGGCGCGAATATCCTTCCTGTAGTGGGGTAGCCGTGGTGGTTCGTCCCCGTAGCCGTGGAGCTCGTTCGCCGCCCACTCTTTGAGTTCGGCCGATCCGATCCGGTGGCCGACGGTGAGCAGGTTCCTCAGAACGGTGGTGAGGGGCGTGCTGTCATCGTTCGCGGCTTGGATCGCCTGGTCCAGGATGTCTCTCACGCCCACACCGCCCCGTCAGCGTCCAGCCCCCGGCGGGCGCGGTCGGCGTCCCAGTCCGTCATCCGCTTCTGCGGTCGGATCAGCTCCAGGATCACCTGTGCCGTCTCGTGGGCCAGTGGCTCCTGAAGCTGGTCCCAGTATCGGAAGAACCCGGCAGTGAGCGCGATAGGCCGGGGGAGCCGCCGGTTCGAGATAATGTCGTTGATGTTCTCCTGGAACTCCTGCGGGGTCAGCCACTGCTCATCGAAGATCCGTTTCGGTTCGTAGCAGTAGGCCTCGACGTAGAACTCCAGGAGCGGGTCGAGCTTCTTGGTGTGGATGAGGTATTCGAACGCCTCCCATGCGGGGTCGTCCTTAGGGCGGGCTGCGTGCTGCCGGCGGAGCCGGACCGACGCGATAGCCACCGCGTCCTCTCGGGCGGTCTGGGAAAGCATGAGCTCGGACATGTTCCGTGCTTCCTCTCATCGTTGCGAGTGACCAGGGCTGTGCGGGCCCTGGATGAATCCAGGGTACGTGCTGGGTGGGACACGTCGTGAGGTTCTCCACAGCTCTCGGAGCGGCGTCGACGGCTCCTCATAGGATGGCGGGACATCACACCCGGCACCTTGGAGGGACACATGTTCGAGACCGTCGCGAAGTGGCTGCAACCTCTTGAGCCATTGGACCCCGTGGCAGGTCCACTCAGCGCGCTGGCGGCGATCTTCACGGCTATCATCGCCATTGGGGCTCTCGTCCGAGCCGTTCGCGACAGTCACGAGCGCACGCGGCCCATCGTCGTCCCGTACGCCCAGATCGGCCCGTCTTTCGTTCACGGCGCGCTGTACCTGGTTGTCAAGAACTTCGGCGCGACTTCGGCCCGCGACGTGCGTGTGACGATTGACCCGCCGTTGCCGAAGTTCGAGGAGGATGAGAACTCACTGCCGATCCGTGATGCGTCTGCGAAATCCATGCGGCGACGTTTCGAGGAGCCGACGCGGGTGCTCGCTCCGGGACAGGCGTTGGCGAACATTTGGACGAACCGTGAGCTTGAGAATGAGGAGAAGAGGCACCGGGATCGTCATGTCAAGACGGCCTCGAAATCCGGCGATGGCGAGGCCACCGTTCCCAGAAGGTTGGAGTTGCCAGTCGCGCCCGATGAGTTCACGGTCACGGTCAAGTACCAGGATCCCACTCGTCGGGACTGGAAGACCGCCTGGTTCGCCAAGAGGGTGTATTCAGAGACGGTGTCCCTCCGCATGAAGGACTATGACTGGGAGACCAAGCAGAATCCGGGCGACGGCAATAACGTGGAGAAGCGTCAGGCGAAGGCAATGGAGGCTGTGGCCTGGGAGCTCTGGGGCCGCTGAGCGACGGTGGCGCTGAGTGGACTGGGCGATAGGCTGAAACGCGTGACTGCCCCTCCTGCCCCTGCTCGCCCGTCCCGCGCGTTCTCTCTGGCGTGGCTGATGGCTACCGCTTTCGTGAAGACCCGCCTCTCCGCGGTCCTGGCGTTTCCTCTGGCGGTGTTGATGCTGGCGCCGTACGCGATCAGGGGCCAGTTGTATGAGACGCCCCAAGGGGACGGGATGGTGATCTTCGGCCGCTACCGGGTGGTGGTCGAGTTCCTGATCGTGGCGGTCATGATGGTGCCGCTGTTCGCGGTGTATGTCTGGATCTTCGAGGTCCACGGGTTTGGTTGGGCAACCACGTACTGGGCGGTGCTCATGTTCCTGCTGCTAGCAGGTGCAACAGCTCTGGGGCAGGGATCCATGACCCTGCCGACTGGCAGGGAGACTCCGCGGGGGCGCCGGTGGCAGGTGGCCGCTTTGGCGCAGCGGCCCGGGACGCGTCTGTCGGCTGTGCAGATGGCTCTTCGCCTCAGGGATACTTTGCCGCCCGGTGCCGTTCTGGTTGCGTCAGCTGCCAGTGATGAGCTGGTGCGGAAGTACGAGCAGCTGGGGTTCACCGAAGGGAAGAACCGTCGGGTCTACTGGATCTCCCCTGGAGTGTGACGCCGCCCGGGGTCAGAACAGCGCAGGCTGTGCGGTACCGTCGGCGAGGCGCACCTCGTGCCGGTCGGGTTCGGGCGGCTGTTCGCCGCGGTTGATTGCGTGCAGGGTCCTGTAGCCGCCGATCCGGTGGAGGGGTTCGGCCCAGCCGGGGAGGGTGCCTATGGCGCCGTCCTTGTGCCGGTCTCCCCTGTCGGCCCGCAGTGACCAGCCCAGGCAGCACCGGGAGCTGTACAGGATCACCTGCGGCGCGATTGCCGGGTCACCGCCGAAACTGGTGGCCAGCAGCCCGGAGCCGCACCAGCAGGTCGGCCAGTCATCCAGGCTGGTGGGCGGGTCGGGCCAGGTGAGCCCCCAGGTCAGCCCGGGGCCGCAACAGTCCTCCCAAGGCGGCCGGGCCATCCCGGCCAGCTCGCCGAGGGTGCGCGGGCCGTGGCAGTCACAGGTGCAGGACCCGTCATCGGGGCAGAGGGTGGGCATGGTGCCTCCGTTCAGAGAAGTTCCGCCACCTGGTGAGTGGGTCGGGATCGTAGAGTTGGATCATGGATCTCTTGTTGCCGATTGATGAGTGGGCCATACCCTTTCTTGCTTCCCTTTTCGGGGCTGGTGTTGGCGGGGTGATCAGCTCTTACTTCTACTGGAGAGAGTCGACCCGGCACCGCCGGACAGACTCTGTGATACTCGGTGCTGACGTAGTAGAAGCCACTTACCGACTGAGCCCAACTGGCGAACTGTACGACCTCCCCAAGCCTCGAGTCGCCGGAACCCGGGCTGCAGACACTCGACGAGTGTCCACTTTCGAGATTCGTAAGGCTCTATTCGCGTTTGCCGCAGTACAGAAGAAGCGCCATCGGAAGATCCTGCGCGCTGAGTTTGAGTTGCTCACTCAAGCGCTGAGGTCATTTCCAAGAGGTTGGACTGTGCCGACCTACTCTCATACACGACGGGAGCCCGGCACTCACCTCATCCTGGCTTTCGGCGATCTGCGGGATGAGATCGTAAACGTGTTCGGGGAGGTCCCTGACATCTCCGTACGATGCCTGCGAGCTCGTCTGCGCGAGGCTCGAGAGAGCTTCGAGACAGCGCTAGCGAAAATCCCAGACGGGTGATCGGCCGCATGGACCGCCGGTTGGCATTGTGTCCCGCGGATAGGATGCGTCCATCTCCGTTTCTCCGTGCTCAATGTGGGGCTCGGGGTCTAGATCTCGGCGGGCAGCCGGATCAGTTCGATGGGGCCGGACGCCGCTAGGGCCAGCCCGTCGTGGGTTGCCGCGTAACCGTCGTGCGCCACCCACGACCAGCCTTCGCGAAGGTCGCTCCGCACGTAGGCGCGATCCACCCAGTCCAGCACCACAGAACCGACGGGCAGGGCGGCCAGCTCCTCGGCTGTGCGGAGGATGATGGGGTGGGTGAGCGCGTGAGCAGCACCAGCGACGAAGGCGTCGATCGCAGATCGCTTGAACCCGCGCTCCACCTCCTCCGCCGCGTCTCGGAGCGGCTTCAAGACGTCATTCAGGTCATTCGGCATCGTCGGTCCTCTCTCGGTAGGGGTTTCGCGGTGAGTCGATTCGGACCCATTGCCCTTCGGCAATGGCGTCATCCTGGCGGTAGCGCCATTCCTCATGGGCTCGATATCCTTTGTCCCACGCTTCGGCCTTGGCGTCACGGACCACGCCCGCCAACCAGCGGTCGAAGGCGTTCCGGTCGATGGGTCTCGGCTCCCCCAGGCGCTCGCGGGGGAAGCATGCCGCGTGCTTGACGACCTCTGTCGTCGGCGTGTGCTCACTCATCGGGCACCACCTTGGCGCGAGTGACGGTGACCTCGCGGGGCCCGGCGTTGGGGGCCTCATCAGGCCAGTTGCGCCTGTCCAGGCGATACCAGGACAGGCCGGTGAGCCGCGCAGCAACCGGCTCGTCCAGCGCACGGCCTCGGAAGTGTGTCACGATTCCGATGTCACCGCGCTGAGGCTCCCACGGCTCCGGCTCAGGATCAGCGGGCGCGGCGGCCAGCAGGACCGCCTGCTCATCGTGCGGGTTGAAGTTGCAGCACTCACCGGGTGCACGGAGGTCGATCGACCCGTCGTCCAGGTGCTCGATGCTCCTGATCTGGATGACGTCTCCCACGGGCTGAGGCCATGCACCGCTCTCCCAGACGACAACGATCTGCCCTTCGCGCAGTTCGTCCGGGGTGATCACACGGGGGACAGTGGTGCGGAGGCGGTCGACTTCACAGCGGAGAGCGCCCTCCCGCATCAGCGTCTCTCCGAGCTTCCGGTGTGCCTCGATCACGTCGTCCCGACCGCGCTCCTCATCCAGCTCGCGGGTCAGCCGCTCGATCTCTGCGCGGGCCTCGTCGCGCTCGCGGATCAGCTGCTCAATGTCGTCCGCGAGCTCCCGCAGGTCGAGCGACGTGTCCCTGATGTGTGCCGGGGTTTTGTCCAGGTTGGTCATGGTTGTCTCCTCGTGGTCCTGATCCGGTGGGTGGCCCATGCGAGCCACAGGCGGAGCCGCCCGCGGCGGCGGTAGATCCTCATCCCTGTCTCCTGTGCTGATGGAAGGCATCGACCTCGCGGGCGAGGACCGCCCGGTGGTCGTCGGGGGTGGTGCCGGGGTCGTGGTGCCCGTTGCGGTCGGGGTCCAGGACGGTTGCCGGGTCACTGGTGCGGGTGCTCATGGGCCGGCGGTGCTCAGTAGGGGCGGTGCTCGGCGACATACCGCGCCTCCAGCGAGCCCGAGGTGAAGGCATCCCTCGCCGCGAACTCTGCGTCTGCTTCGGCGTTGGACCAGAAGTCGTGGCCTTCCCGGCGCTCGGCGTGAAACGTGTCGCCGCATATGTAGCAGCGGTCGGGGAGGAGGTGAGTGGGTGTGGGGCGCATGGTGGGCCTCCGATGGGGTGGTTGGTTGTGGCACTTACTGACACACCAACTATAGCATCTAGTGGAGGTTGAACAACCCCGTACGGGGTGGAGATCACTCCACCCGGAATACCCGGACCCGTGTGCGCCGAGCAGCCGCCGGCGCGGCCCGCTTCACGGCCTGCAGCTCAGTGATCTGCCGGTCATCGGCCCACGCCCACCCGTTCAGCGCGTCGGCGACGAGCTTGCAGAGGTTGTCCACGTCGGCCGACCCGTGAGCCCCGTAGAACTCGAGCTCGAGCCGGTACCGCCATGTCTTGTCGAGGTAGCGGCGCCGCACCGTCTCCGCCCACGCCGTCCGTACTGCTTCCTCGGCGTCGAGGGTGCGGGCCGGTGTGTGGGTGCGGTTCCTGCCGCGCCGGTCCTGCGCCACCCTGGGGCGCGCCTTCGGCACCGGGGTGCCGGGCACCTCGAACTCGCCCAACAGGACGGGTGTGCCGGTGGTGGGTGTGGTCGTCATGGGGTCTCAGGGTGCCCGCAGCCAGTCGGGTCGAGGGGGAGGGCGCAGCGCTGCAGCCACCAGCGGACGGCGGCGGCTGGGTCGTGGTGGCCATCGAGGGTGCGGGCGTCCACCCCTGGGATGGGCTCACCTTCGCGGGTGGCCGGCATGATCCGGGTGGTGACCTTCTCCGGGTCGATGAGGTCGGGCAGGTGGGCGACGGTCAGGTCGGTGAAGTTCGTCCGGGTGTGGTCATGCTCTATCTGGGTGTGGGGTTCGGAGAGCTGGTAGTGCCACCAGTGGGAGGGCCACCCGGCTTCCTGCTGGTGGGGGACGTGGGTGGCGGTGACGGTCAGCAGCGGGGTCATGCGGGTGTCTCCTGGCGGGTGAGGGCCGCGAGAACTTCGGCGTGGCACGGGGCATCTGCCCTGCAGTCGCAGGCGAGCGTCTTGCCGGTGAGCTCGGCGGGGTCGAGTTGTGCGGCCTCGAGCCGGTACGGGAGGGTGAGCGCCTCGTACAGGTGCACGCACTGGGTGCGGGCCTCGTGTTCGGGGTGCCCGTAGCGGCCGGTGTGGGTCTGGTGGAGCTCCCCGGTGTGGAGGTTGATCACGTCCCATTGCCACCTGCCGGGGTGGGGTTCGCCGGCGTCGGGGTGATCGTCACCAGCTGGGCGGGTGGCGAGCCGGCGGCGGGCGGTCCAGGGGTTCTCCCAGGGGGAGCCGCGGCCGACCCAGAGGGTGTCGGTGGGGAGCCGGTGCCGCATGTGGCGGGGCGCGTGGATCCGTTCAGCCATGAGTGCGCCCGGCGGTGCCGGCTCCGGCGACGATGGCGAGCAGCCCGACCGTTCCAGTGATCGCGGCGACGATGAGGAACCGATCAGCACCGGCAGCCCAGGCGATCAGAGAGCCCAGGCTGGTCAGGGTGCAGAGCAGCCCGAGCAGGATCATCAGCGCCTGTGGGCCGGACATCCGGGTGCGCGGGCGGGGGCGTTCATATGGCAAGGGTGTAGTCCTCCTTGGAGTCGAAGGCTCGGAGCGTGGGGCCGTGGCCGATGAGGTACAGGACAGCGCCGACGATAGGCGGCAGCGTGGCCCGGTATGCGCGGCGCTGCGCCCAGCCGATCGCATCCTGGTGGGTGGGGTGGTCCCGGATGATGTGTCCCTCTGGGGTGCGGGTGACCCATCCGCGGGTGGTGTGCCGCTCGACCCGCCACCGGGGTGTCCGCTGCGGCGCCATCACAGGTCCTCCTGGTCGACGTAGCCGAGGCGCTGGTCAATCATGCCGGTGATGTGAGCGATGCGCCGCTGATGCTTCTGCCGCCCGGACACGTTGGGGTTCGCTTCGGCGCGGCGGGCGAAGTGCTCGGCCGCCTGCACAAGCTCACCCAGGGTGGGGCCGGTGTCGGGCTTCTCGCCGCCGCCGATCATCCGCTCGAAGAGGCGTTCCTGCATCTGCTCGGACATCGGCTGCCGGCGGGCTGGGTTCGTGTTCCGGTTCATGGGGTTGTGCTCCTTGCGGGGGTCGGGGTGCCGCGGCGGCGCCGGCTCATGAAGCGGGCGAGGCTCGCGGCCGCGGTCCTGATGGTGGGGTCGTCTGATTCGAGCCCTGCGGGTGGGGGTTCGACGGGCTTGGGTCGGGGTGGCCGGGTTCGGAGGTCGAGGCGCTCTGTGCGGCGGACGCAGGTGCGGCAGATGCCGTGGTGGAAGTGGTCCACGGTGCCGGGGGCTTCGGCGATGGTGTACGTGTTGGGGCGCATGGGGCGCCCGCATTCAGCGCAGGGGTCACCGATGGTGATGTTGGGGTGCTTCCGGTAGGTGGGCTTCCCGTGCCGGTGTGCCTTGGCGCAGCGGGAGCAGCGGGTGCTGCTGACCGCGACAACGGTGCCGGGGTGATCCTCGGGGCTGGTGCCGCGGGGGCGGAGTGGCCGGCCGCAGTCCTCGCAGGTGGCGGCGATCCGTCGGACGGCCGGACTCATGACGCCGCCTGCTCTCGGAGGGCGTCGGTCGCGTCGCCGGTGAAGTCCCACCAGACCGGGGCGTCGAACACCCCGAGGCGCGGGTGGTGGAAGGTGATTTGCTCGTCGGGGTTGAGGCCGTGGCGCTCGCAGATGGTGCGGGCCTCGGCCTCGACGACGGGGGAGTAAGACGGGAGGGGGCGGCGCTTCACTGGGAGGCCTCCTCGACGGTGATTCCCACGGCGCGGAGTCCGGCCATGGTGGCTTCCCGGTAGATGTCGTTGAGGCACACGCCGGGCCCATGGACGTCGAAGTCCGCGGTTGCGTTCACCCCGGGGGTGCAGAATATGGCGTCCATCGCCGCCTCGAGCTCTGCGGGGGTGATCGTGTGACGTGGTGGAGTGATCATGCGGCCACCTCCAGCACGTCGGGTTCGGGCCAATCGCCGACGCCGAGCACGAACGCGGCCTCCTCCAGGGCGGCGAGTGTGCGGATGTGCACGGTCGGCTGAGCGCCAGACCGCACCCGGCGCAGCGTCCGGATGGTCAACCCGGACCGGGCCGAGATCTCCACGGTCGACGCGTGCCGGCTGATCCGGGCCAGCAGCTCCGCGGCCTCCCCGGTCGGCACCCGCCGGCGGGCACGGTGTGGGGTCCAGATGCTCATGCTGCGGCCCCCTGGGCCTCGCCGGTGACCTTGATAGTGACGCGGGGCTCAGCTTCCGTGGTGAAGTCCTCCAGCATGTCCTCGTCCAGGTGCTCCCGCACCCGGCCCGTGTCGATCTTCGAGGAGTACAGCTCCGGGGCCTCGGACTCCGGGTAGGACGCCGCCAACGCCCGCGTGTTCAGCCTCGCGTTCCGCGACACCGTCACGGTGAGCGGCCCGACGTCGTGGGTGTGGCCGACGGCCAACGACCGGAAGTGCTTCTTCAGTTCCTCCATGCGGGCGCTGATGGTCTCGTGCTCAGCGGCGAGAGCCGCGTACTCGTCGGCGAGCTGCTCGAGCATGCCCATGTCCGGGCCGCTGCTGGTCGTGGTGGTGGTCATGGTTCCTCCGTGGCTGGGTGTGCTCCTACTGACGACAACAACTATAGCAGTCTGCGGAGGTGATGCAACACCGTTCGGGGGTGGTCCGGCTCCGGCCGGGGTAGCTGGTGGGCGCGCCGTGAGGGGTGCCGCTCTCCGGCGCTGTGCGCCAAGCTCGCAGGCCTTTAAGGGTCCAGTGGGGTGGATGCACCCGAGGCGGGGTGCCAGGCCCGCAGAGCGGCATACGGGGCCGAAGAATCTCCGGAGCGGATCACAAGATCCACCGGCATCGGGGCAGGCGCGGGCGAGGTTCGAGTGTCAGCGGCGATGGGCTGAGTTCGTTCTGGTTCCGCGGAGTCCCTGTTTTCCACAGTTGTGGATTGTTTTTCTCTCGCGCGCTGGTGACCTAGTTCAGTTTCGTAACCAGGTGTTTAAAGGTGAGGTTTATGGGAGGTGGGTGTCGTACGAGAGGTGAGTAGGTCATTTGGGATATTTGAGATATTTGCTTGCCCAGTCACTTCGCTAGTCACCGTGCAAGTCACTGGTGAAGTCACTTCGGAAGTCACTTGCCCAGTCACTTCGGTTCCGCGTCATTCCGGGGATTCGGCCACCTGTGAAGTCACTTGGGAAGTCACTGTCGAAGTCACTTGGGAAGTCACTTCAGTAGTCACTGGTGCAGTCACTCGGGAGGTCACTGTCGATGGTGAGGAGGCGTCTCGGGCCCTCCTAGGCACGCTGCCTACGCTCGGAGATATCCACAGGATTCCTTGGGCATACGAAGACCCCCTCCCACGTGGTGGAAGGGGGTCACTTGCTCAGAGCTCAGAACGCGGCGTCGATGCTGTCAGCTTTCTCCGAGTGCTCCTGGATCGTCCTCATGGCCTCGGGTACCTTGCGGCGGAACACCTCCCAGCATTTCAGGTCCGGCGTCTCGCGGTATTGCCGGCCGAGTTGGTGCAGCATGGCGTCGTAGATCTTGGGGGACTTGATGAACTGGAACTGTGAGGCGAGGCCGGCGGCTCTGTTGCCGTTGCTCAGGTGGTAGTCGTGCTTCATGTAGGTGCGGATCAGGACCTCCGCGTACTTCGTGTCAGCGACCACCAGGCCGGCGTCCTCGAGAATGTGGAGGTCTTCGGTGAGGTCGTCGCTGCAGGCGTCGGGTGCGAAGTCCTCGAACCTGCCGGGCGCCCAGTCCAGTACACCTGTGCTGCGGGTGTGCCGGTAGCTGATGAGCATCAGGTAGAGGTGCTGTGCGCGTCGTGGCAACCGTGTGAAGTCGGGGTCGTCCCAGATGGAGACGTAGATCCTGCGGAAGTCAGGTCCATCCGTCTTACGTGGTGGCAAGGGGCATCACTGGTCCTGTGCGAGGGTCGGCGACACCGTGTGCCCCAGCACGCGGGTGGTGCTGGGAGGTGCTCATGGTGTGCGGGCTGCTTCTCTGTCTCGGGTGCGTTGGGCGTCGCGTGCGATGCGTGCCCGGTTCTGGCGGCGCCACCTGCCCTTGGCCCGGCTGGTGGGCCAGTTGTGGGCGCGGCGGAGGGCGATGGGCTGATTGCGGGGCTTGTTCGCTGGCATGTGGGTCATGCTGTCCCCGCGCTGGTCAGTGGTGGGGGAGGGGCGCCCCCAGGCCCCAAGGGGACAAGGCCCGGGGACGCCAGATCATGGGAGGCGCGGCCGTCAGAACGGGGGCTCTTCGGCGGGCCAGCCGGATCCGCCGGAGCCAGCGGGCTGTCCTCCCCAGGGGTCCGCGGACTGGCCCCCGAACCCGGAGCCAGCACCGCTGGTGGCGTCGTAGGTGTTCGCCGCACCACCACCGAACCCACCGGACCCGGTGCTGCCGGAACCTCCGGGGCGGTGTCGTCGCACCTGCCCGGTCGAGAAGCGCAGGTCCGGGCCGATGGTCTCCACGTCCAGCTCCCATGAGGTCCGCTGGTTGCCTTCCTTGTCCTCGAACGGACGGGACTTCAGCTTGCCGGTGGCGACCACCGGGAGGCCCTTCTCGCTGAGGGTCTCAGCGGCGTTCTCGGCTAGCGCCCGCCAGCAGGAGAACCGGATGAAAATGGTGGGCTCGTCCTCCCACTCGTTGGTCTGGCGGTTGAACTTCCTGGGGGTGGAGGCGATGGTGCCGTTCGCAACGGCGGCACCGGACGGGGTGAAGCGGAGTTCCAACGGACCCGTCAGGTTGCCGGTGATGGTCAGCGTGTTCATGCTCATGCGGGTGTTCTCCTGAATGCTCGTGAGTGCTGGTTGGTGCGGGTGCGGCGCCGGTGCCGCCTGGCGTCCATGAATCGGGCCAGAGCCCGCATGTTGTGCTGGTCCTCAGGGCGGGGCATCTCCTCAGGGGTGGTGCCCGCTTCCACAGCGTCCAGCCCGTGGAGGATCCGGGCCATGTTGGACCGGTGAGGGACGGTGACCCCGTTGGTGAGGCCACGCATGATGTCCCCGGAGACGCCGATGGTGTCGGCGAGGCGCTGGGCAGACCAGCCGCGCTGTGCGATGATCCTCAGCGCCCGTCCCTGGGCCTCATCCGCCTCAGGTGTGAGCGGTCGTTTCACTGGTCGGCGCCTTTCTCTGTGGTGGTGGAGAGCATCGGCATCAGGAACGCCCACAGTGCCTCGTTCAGGGCACTCCCAGTGGCGTTGAACTCGGCGCCGTGCTCGTGTTCCGGGATGGTAGCCAGCAGTGCCAGGCCGGTTTCGTCCTGCCCGTTGGCGAACGCGTTGGCCGCCTGAACAGCGACGGGCAGATGCTGGTCGTCTTCGTCGTGCTGGCTGAAGATGATCGCCTCGGCTTCCTGCAGGTCGTGCCCCTTGGCCATGGCCAGCAGCCGAGCGGAGCGGGCTGCCATCCGGGCGACGCACTCGATCCCCTCGGCGGGCGTGAGTCCCCGCTTGGCCAGGGTCCTGGCGGTCTGCTCGAGGTTCCCCGTGGCGGCGAGCAGCATCACGTGTGCCTGCTCTTCGCGGGACAGGGAGATCAGCGCGTTCATGCGGCCGCCTCCTCCTCGGTGGTGGTCTCTCCGTTGATGAGGAGCTGCAGCATCTGGTCGCCCTCGGTCTCGGTGAAGTCCTGCCAGCGCTTCACGGTGCGGCCGATGGTCTCCATGGCCCAGGGCCCGGGCTTCGCGGTCGGGTCCTTCTCGGTCAGCAGGGACTTGATCTCGTCCCAGGTCTGCTGCTGGATCGGCCCATCACCAGCCGTTGCGTCCTGCGGGGCGGTGTCCTCTGCCGGATCCTCGGCGGGGGTGGGCTCGGTGGTCTCCTGCTCGGCCGGGGGCTCCTCCTTGGCGGTCTTCCCGGTCGACTTCGACTTGGTGCCGCTGGTGCTCTTGGACCGGCTGCTGCGCTTGACGGTGGTCTTCGGTGCCTCGTGGACCTCGCCGAGGTCTTCGAGCTCGATGTCCTCGGCCGAGTACGGCATGCCGGCCAGCACGTCCGGGAACAGGTTCCGGCAGGCTTCCATCTGCGCCTTCGCGGTGAGCATCGCGATCGGGTCGCGCTGGTAGAGCGGGTTGGAGTCGTACCCGGCCTGCTTGGCGCGGCTCATGTCCCAGGTGAAGGTGTGCCACTCGCGGGCGCCCTTGCGGCGTGCCCGGACGGTGACGCTGTTCTGGTCGGCGTGGGTGCGCTCGACTTCGTGGCCGTGGGACATGCTGATCCCGACCGCGGTGCGGGCGTACATGGCCGGCCGGCCGCGTACGGTGAAGATGTTCTGCACGCTGGCCAGCGGGTCCAGGCCGAGGGACTTCCCGGCGAGGATGATCACTGCGGCGTCGGCGGCGACCTGCTCGGCGGGCTTCGGCTTCTTGTTCTCGATCGTCAGGGAGTCGGGCAGGAACCGGGAAGTCGCCAGCGCGGTGCCGAGCTTGTGCGCGGCGTCGAGCTCGGCCGCCCACTCTGCGATCTGCACAACGCTGGACGACGACTGCCCGGTGGGCGCGAGAGCGGGGCTGGTGCTGTTGAAACTGGTCATCTCGGTCATGGTGCTTCCTTCCGGTGGTCAGGCCGCCGCCGTGGTGGCGGCGTCCGTGGTGGTGGTCTCGGGGGTGGTCAGGGGGTCTTTGATGAGCCGGTCCCGCTTGGTCTTGGTCTTCGCGGTCGCAGCAGCGTGCAGGAACATCTGGAAGTGCTCTTCGAGCTGGCGGGGTGTCTGGGCCAGCGTGTAGAGGCTCGTGCCCAGGGGTGCGGCCCCGTACCTGGCGGCGGACCCGTCCCGGTGCGTCGGGGTCACGTGGGCCACGTAGGTGGCGGCGATCTCGGGCATGGGGGTCTCGGTGTCGAACCCGTCCACGTAGAACTCGGCCCTGCTGTACGCCGCCGTCTGGAGCGCGGTCTCGCCATGGACGCTCTTGGAGGTCTTGAGGTCGATCTGCACTAGTTCGCCGCCGGCCAGGTGCGGTGAGGTGCACAGCAGGTCGAACATGCCCGCGTACCAGTGGGCACGGTTCGCGCATGGCCGCTCGAACAGCACGGGGGTGATCTCCCACGCGTCGAGGAACTCGGCGTACCCCTCAACGAAGCTGGCCAGCAGCGGGTCTGAGGTTTCGACGGTGCCGTGCTCGTGGAGCTGCTCGGCAAGAGCGTGGACCGCGGTGCCGGTGACCCCCGCGTCGTCACGGCGGCGCATGTGCTCCCGCTGGGCGCCGCGGATGATCGACTCATCCGCCATGGTGGCCAGCTCGTCCTTGTGCTCGGCTGCCCACTCTCCGGCGGTCGTCGCGGCCCACCAGATCAGGGCCTCCTTCGGAGTGCCGCCGGAGATCAGGCTGGTGACCCCGGTGACGGGCTTGCCGTCGAGCCGGTACCGGTGCGCGGCCGGGTCGAAGGTGAGGCTCATAGTGCGCTCCTGTCCATGCTGGTCTGATCACCGATCAGCCCGAGCAGGCCGATGGTCGCGATCGCGGCCCCGGAGAGGGCCAGGCCCGCGTCGTGGAAGTTGAAGAAGTAGATACTGGTCCCGATGGCGGCGAGTGGTGCCCACAGGCGCATCTTGCGGCGGACGTGCGCCGGCCGGTGCCGGGCCACCAGGTCCGTGTGGGTGACACCCATCAGGCGGCCTCCTGGACGTAGACGCCGTCGACCAGGTGCGCGGTCTCGTCTTCCTCGTGGTGGAGGGGGCAGCAGTCCTCGGCCTCGTGCTCTGCGATGAACAGGTCCAGCTCTCGGTCGCCCCCGTGCCGGGGGCAGTGCTCACCGTGGGGGACTGCCAGGGCGGTGCACTTGTCGTCCTCCCGGAACCAGTGGCCGCACTCGATGTCGTCGGCGGTGCAGGTGGTGGTCATCGGTCGTCCTCCTTCTCCAGGTGCTCGGCCAGGCGGGTCAGGGTGTGATGGATGCCCTCGGCGAAGGTCGCGAGCTCAGCGGCCACGTCGGCCGTCTTTCGGATCTTCCGGCGATCACCGAGGCGGCATGCCGTCTGCAGGTCCTTCATCCGGGTTTCTGCGGCCGTGACCTGAGCGCGCAACAGCTCGTTCATGGCGTCCACGTCGATGTCGGTGGTGTCCTCGGGGCTCATGCCGTCACCTCCTCGGTCGGGTCGAGCATCGCGACCAGATAGATCACGATCCCCGGCACGGAGACGCGCCTGGAGCGCAGCAGATCGAGCGCGTAGTGGTAGGTGAGCTCTTCGTTCAGGGTGGTGTCGCGGGGCATGGTCAGCGCCCTTCCTCTCCTGTGTCGTGGTGTGGTTCGGGTGCGGTACTGACGGGTTGGGGTGTTAAGCTGGAGGCGGTTCACCGGGTGGTTCCGGTGCGCTACTGACGCCGAGGCCCCTGCCCCTACCGGGTGGGGGCCTCAGGTCTTCCCGGGCCCCTTCAGAAGGGGTCCGTCTCGTCGTCGGGGGTGGGGTGGCTCCTGCGGCCGCCGGCGTCCTCGAGGTACTGCTCGATAGCGGCCTCATGGGAAGCGGAGAACAGCATCGTGGAGCGCTTGCTGCGCGGGGTGATCCGCGTGTACTCCCCGGTGTTGTGGGCGAGGTCACGTAGCGCGTCGACGCTGATGCCGAGACGGTCAGCGACCGGGCCGATCCGCTCGAACCGACGGACCCGCTTAGGCGGCGCATGCGTCGTCATAGACACTCACCTCCCCGTTCGCGGCGGCCGCCTCAGCGACCAGGTCCGGCTCCGTGACGACCCGCAGGTCACCAGCACCAGGGGTTCCCAGGAGCAGGCCTGTCACCCGGGTGAAGTCCGGGGTCCAGATGAAGTGGAAACTGATCACGATGCGAGCTCCTTCTGTGCTGGGGCGAGCAGCTGGCGCAGCATGTCCAGCCCCTTGCCGGTGATCCGGACCTGCGGGGCGCTGGAGACGCGCATCTCGCCGGTCTCGAAGTCGCGGAACGTGCGCGCCTTGGCGACGAAGAGTCCCTGCTCGAGACACCGCTGGTAGACGTGCGGCCGGCCCTTGGCGTCGCGGTACAGGTAGCCGAGCTCCACCAGGAGGCGGAAGAGCCGCTTCTCGCCGATGACGATCTCCTGGTGCTCGTGCAGGACCTTCGCAGCGTCGTTGAACGACCAGGACCCGGACGACCCGACGATGGAGTCCCACGCCTCGGCCTTCGGGGCGAGCTCCGCGATCTGCTCGTCCTTCTCGGTGAGCATCTTCTGCGCGTCGATGACGGCCAGGGCCAGGCGCTCCTCACGCGACGGGGGCACGTCGATCTGCTGGCGTGCGAGCCGGTCGAACTCCTTGACGAGAGCGACCTTGAACGCGACGACCTTCTCGGTGTTGCGTGCCAGCGTCAGGATCAGGGTGGCCTGCTGCTCATTCAGCAGAGCGACCCGCTTCTGCTGGGTGCCGCCGGGGGTCTCGAAGGGTCGCGTTTCAAACGCGACCCCTCCGAACTCTTCGAGCTGGGCGGTGTACTTGCCGACCGCCTCCAGGACGTTCTTGTGCTGGATGTCCGCGCCCTGGGCGATCGCCTCGGACGTGGTGAACAGGTCCCCCTCGGAGGAGCGCTGTACGATCGTGGGTGAAGTCATTGACTACTCCTTGTCTTCATGGGCCCTCAGCTGTTGCCGCAGCTGGGGGCCCTTCTCATGCCGCCGAACGGCGATCCGTATATGTCTCGCGGGAGACGGTACACACTTCGTCAGAGAAGAGGCTGGACCACTTCAACTTGAGGACGTTCGCGATGGAGACGGCGACCTGGGCGCGGACAACGTCTCGCGCGCCCGAGTGAAGGTTGCCGATGGTGGACCGCTTGGCGCCGATGGTCTTCTGCCGGCGACGGCGGAGGTCTCGCTGCACTTCCTCACTGAGGGTGCGGACTGTGTAGCCGCGGTCGTCGATCATTGTCCGGAAGATCTCGGCGTCTCGCAGGCGGACGATGCGGTCCTGCTCGTTCTTGACCATGTTCACCTCCCTGGCTGGCCGTGTAGCTACACACTACACATATTGGACACGGTTGTCCAACCTCTCTGTGCGAAAAGTGCCGAAATCATGCGGAATAGGGCGGTTACACGCGTGTAATTCTTGGACACTTGCGTAGGATAGGGCCTTGCTAGCTCCCGATATTGGACAGAGAGTTGACCCGTGACAGACAAGCTCCCGCAGCGAGTGCGGCAGGCGTTCATCCAAGCGGGGTACATCAACCCCCGCAACGGAGAGCCCTCGGTCCGCTCGCTCACCACGGAACTCGGCCTCAACAACGCCACGGTCAGCCGGTACTTCTTCCAGCAGTCACGGATGAAGATCGAGACCCGACAGGCGGTCGCGGAGGCCCTGGGCTTCGACGTCGCCGAGATGGACGAACTCATGTCGGGTCAGGGTGCTACGCCGTACCAGCCGCCCGAGACAGCTCACAGGCTGAGCTTCCGGAATCGTCGTCTCGTTGACCAACTGATCAACGCCCTCGCAGAGGCAGACGACGAGGAGGTGGTGGAGGATGAGGACGACTCCGCCCCCATGAACGACGAGCTGGCCCACCGCCGGCAGACACCCGAGAATGAGCCGGTGGACCATGCTGAGCTCTACGGGCACGCCGCCCACCCAGAGCAGCACGAGATCGCACACGACGAGCTGCCCTCAGAGGACCCCTGATGGCCAAACGGAACTACAAGGGCACTCCGGGGTTGGCTGTTCGCGAACTACTGGCCTCAGACGACGGGACAAGCGACCTCTACGCGGGCACCGCATCGGTCTATGTGAAGTGTGGCGATCCAGTCGAGCATCCCGCTCCACTGCACGAGTACCTCGCCAGCCGCCTGGCCCACTCGTTGGGCATCCCAGTCCCGTTCGGTGAGCTGGCCGCCATCAGGGGAAGTGACCGAGCGTGGGCCTCCGCGGTAGTGGGAGCAAGCGGCAAGGGAGCCCCACCCGGCGACGTCGCCAAGGCAGCCGCCGCAGAACCCCACGTGTTCGCCGGAATCTGCGTGTTCGACGTATGGATACACAACGTCGACAGGTGGGAGGAGAACATCATCTGGTCGCCAGAGATGGGGCTCTGGGCGATCGATCACGAGCGCGCCTTCGGCGAGTTCAATCCACGCACGGAAGAGTCTCTGCAGGAACATTTCGACGCAGTATCCGTTCCCTTCCAGCGTGAATCGGTGCTCCCCAGGTCCGAGTTCGCTGACCGTTGGGCGAGTCTGATCCGGCAACACGGGCCGTACTGGGCCAAGGTCGCAACGGAGGCCGCCCACAGGCGCAAGCTGGCGAATCGGCCCGTCCTGAAGCAGTACGAAGAGTTCTTGTCATACCGTGCTTCTACGATCTTTAGCCTCACCAGTAAGGCGTTCGGCTTCTCGCCTGGACTCTTCTGAGGCCCATCCGCCCTGGGTGCGCTTCGAGAAAATACCATCCGAACGGAAGCCCGTTGAAGAGGCTGACACATTAGGGAGGCGCGATGCCTGCACACTGGTACCTCTTCCAGTACATGCATGACCTTCGTCGTCGCGAGCCCAGAAACGTCGGGGTCGCGCTTCATGCCGACGGGCACTGGCACTTCCAGTTCTTCGGCCAGCGAGGCGACGGCAGCATCGACGGCCGCCGCCTCGGTGCCCGTGGACTGGACAAGGACCTCTACGAAGACTGGATCAGGTATTTCCAGCGGAAGGCCCAAGAGGGCACCTGGGAGGATGCACTGACGCTTGGACAGCGGAGACCAACGAACTTCGCCGTCCGTCCGGGCGGGACCATCCTCGACGACCACTCCATGTGGGACGTCACGCTGCACACCCTGTACACGGAACTGGTGGACGAGCCAGCTACGACCCGATCACTCGTGGATGACGTCCTGGACCTCTTCCGGTCCCTGGATGTGGAGCCGGCGCGTGACATCAAGCTGCCCGGCAAGTGGAGCGACGACAGCAGGGAGGATCGCATCCCCTTCAGTTTCGGCGTCAACGGGACCGCGCTGCCTGTGGATGCCGTTGCAGACAGGCCGCAGGCACTCCAGGCACTTCGCGGACGTATCGACGCAGTCGAGCGGGTCGCCAGCCCTCGTGCCATCATCGCCGTGACCCGCCGCGATCTCGACCGTGAGGAGGAGATGGAGCCCCTGATCCGGTCAATCGAGAAGGACGCTCAGGTACTCGATCTCAACATGGAACAGCCAGAGCGGGAGCTCGCCACCCTCCTCGAGACGTATACCTGATAGACCGACCGGGGTGCATAGTTGAGCAATGCATTCTTGTCACCCCCACCACGTACCGTCTTCCCATGGACTTGCAGAAATTCGCATCGCAGATGGGAGTGCGGGTCCATGAGGTCCACGGCCTCGACCGATGGGGTCGATACCACCACCCGACCCGGCGGATCACCCTCCGCGCTGGGATGGGGGCGGTGCAGTGGCGATCGACGCTCGCACACGAGCTCGGCCACGCGCACTACGGCCACGACGGGGACTGCCCGAAGCTCGAGCGGCAGGCCGACGCCTACGCCGTCTGGCTCCTGATCAGCCCACAGGCATGGGAGGAAGCCACCCGGGTCCACTGCAGCCCGGTCGCCGTCGCCAACGAGCTTGGCGTCCTCCCCAGACTGGTCGAAGCAGCCGCAGACTTCTACTCGCACCACAGAATCCGTTCACTCGCACCCTGAAAGGACCCACCATGAGGACCTCTACACAGCTGGCCGGCACCGCACTAGCCGCCCTCCTCGCCTTGACCGCCTGCGGCGGCGACACCGAGGCCGACGCCGAGAACACAGATGAGGCTGCAACCGAACAGCCCACCGATGCTGACGGCCCTGCAGCCGAGGAACAAGACGCAGCCGCGGAGGAGCCGGAAAGCCGCGACGACGGACTCAACCCCGAAGCTATGGACCTTGTCGAGCGCGAGAACGAGGTGTTCGAACGCTTCCTCGACGCAGTCGGAACGGAGGAAGAGGCTGAAGTCCAGTCTGAGCTCGAGGAGATCTACGACGAACTGGACGAGTTGTATCCGGACATTGAGTCGGTCGAAGACTTGCCGCCCGAGCTCCAGATGCTCGGGTTCCTCCAGTACCTTGTGGACCGGGGTGTCTCGATCGACGAGCTCATCGGAGACTCGTCGACGGGCCAGACGACCGATCCCATCGACGCTGAGCTAGGGGAAACACTCGACGTTGACCAGGGCCCGTTCGTCGATGAGGGAGATTACGTCGGAACCCTGACCCTCAACGACATCACCCGCGACTTCCAGGGCGAGGGGTGCGAGGAGCCGACGAATGGAGAGTTCGTGGCCCTTGACATCACCATCGACGCCCACGAGGACGTAAGCGACGTATTCAGCGTGTCAGAAGGCGACTTCTACGTGATCGATGAGAACGACACGATGCTCCGCAACGAGATCGTCAGTTACGAAGGCTGGCTCTGCGCTGATCGTAACGGGAGTTTGCAGTACGCCCAGCCGGGCACGAACACGACTGGACTTGTCGTACTGGATATGCCCGCTGGACAGACCGGCACCCTGGTCTACGCCGGCGGTGTCCATGACATCCGCTGGGACCTGTGAGTTATCCACTACACCTCCCGCCCCGCCCCTGTCTTGTTGGGGCGGGGCGGACCCGTCAGTAGCAGAATGGACCACCATGGACACCACCACACCCACCACCAACCCCGTGGCCGACCTCATCGAGACCCTCCGCGGAGACCGGTCAATGCGGCAACTCGAGGACGACTGCGGCGGCAACCCGCCCCGGAAGACCATCACCCGCTGGCTGGACGAGACACCCGAGCAGATGCCCACCCGCTCCCAGATCGAAGGCCTCGCCCGCGGACTCAGGGTCAAGCCCGCCGTGATCGTTCAGACCTTCGGGCTGGCCATGGGCCTCTGGACTGAGTCTGACTGGGGACAGCCCCAGCACCTCATCCTCGACGGTTGGTCCGACCTCACCCGCACCCAGCGCACCGCCGTCGCGCAGATCGTCCGCGAACTGCAGACCGCCAACACCCAGACCCCGGGGTGACTGATCCTGGTGCTCGAGGACTGGAACCACCCCCGTACCCCTGCCGATGACGCGATCCGAAGGATCAACACCGAGGAGCTCTACCGGCGCCGCCAGGTGCGCGGCCGAGACCTCAACGACTGGCACGCCGAACTCCGCCAGTGGGAGGAAGCCGGCCTCTACGAAGAGGTCCTCTCGCTGCTCGGCGAGATCACCCACGCTGTCGAGACCCTCGCCCAGTATGACTCCCGGGAGCCGCAGGCCTACTGGTACCTCTACGCCGCCCGCATCCTGAAACTCCAGGGGGAGGCACGGGCGGCAGAAGTGCTGCTGATCCGGTGGCTCGACCACTGGCCGGAAGACCGGCCCCAGTACCCATCGCACCGGGCCCGGGTGGAAGCAGCGATCAGGGCTCTTCGAAGGTGACCCCGGCGGTGTCAGAGTCATCCCACGTCACGATGTTGGTCTCCTTGTCGTCCCAGGTCTCCCCAGCGGCGTCCTCCCAGGCGTCCCAGGTGGTGCGCACGTCCTGGACGACGAGCACGTGCCCGGCCGGGATCACCCCGGCTGCTCGAATCCGCTCCTCGAGCAGCCCGTAGTCGGCCCCGGGGACGTCGTCCTCCGCCACACCGATCACCAGGGTGAACGGGTAGGACGCTGAGGCCAGGATCTGCACCTGGCCACCTTCGTGGAGGAACTCACGGACGGCCTCGGCGATGTGCCGGCGGGTCCCGACCCCGTGGGAGCCGGACGCGATCTGCGCCCGGATCCTGTCCCGCAGCGTGGCAGGGGGTGCCTGCCGGCGGTGTTCGGACATGCCCAGCAGCCAGCCCAGCCACGGCAACAGATGGTCCGGGGTGTGATCCGGGTCCAGCAGGCGGCCTTCCCACATGTCGGAGTTCAGGTCGCGGGTGCGGCCGGCGATCTGCCCGATGCCGTCCATCCACCGTAGCAGCGGCACCGCCCCGGCCTCCGGGTTCTGCTCGCGGTCAGCGATCCGCCAGGCGCGGGGGAGACGCCCCCACCAGTCCCGGGTGAAGTCGTGCACCTCAGCCTGATTCTCAGGAGACACCGTCACCCCTCCTGCACCGTAACGGTCAGCTGATCCACTGATGGCAGTGGAGCCACACCGTCCAGGGACATGTCGGCCGGGGCAGAGAGCACCTGGGCGACACCCTCGACCTGAGAGACCTCGGAGACCAGAGCGAACTGCCTGACCATGTCGCCCCATCCCCACCGGGCCGGCGACAGCCACGACTGCACCCGCTCCTCGACTGCGTCCTCGACGTCCTCAAGGTTCGCCCCCGGTGCAGCCCGCACTTCGAGGGTGATGTCCAGGCTGGTGTAGGTGGGTTCGATGATGTGGATGATCAGTGACGCCATGGCCTGCTGCTCCAGGTGGTGCTTGACCTCGCCCATCTGCCCAGGGGTCAGAGGTTGTCCGTCGTTGTCCGCCACCGCGACAGTCACGTGCCCGGGAGACTCCCCGGCTTCGGGGTCAGTCGGGTCGTAGACGTCGATGACGCGGGCCCGGCCGACCTCGGGGAGCTCCACGGCGGCCTGCTGGAAGTGGTCCGGCAGCACCAGGGTGGACACCAGCCGGCCCAGCATCGCGGAGGCCCGCGCCTGAAACGCGGCGTCCGACTCGACGTCCCGGCCACCAGCGGTGGGGGTGTCCAGCTGCACGTGCTCGAGGAACGGCAGGTTGTCGACCATCTCCAGCGTGCTCCCGGCCGGGATTCCGTTGAAGCCGGCGCCGGCCTCGACCGCGACGATCTCCTGCAGCCCGCTGGTGGACTCCTGCGGCTGGATCTCCAACCGGCCCGTGGTGGTGAAGTCCACGACCTCCCCGGTGGAGGCCATAGTGGTGCGGACCTGGGTGCCCTCCGGCACCACATAGAGGGGCTGAGACCCGGAGGCCTCGAACCGTGCGACAGCTCGCGTCGACGCGCCCTGGTCCCGGTCAGTGCCGTAGAGCCGCATTAGCTGCTCCAACAGCTCAGTTGGAGCCTGCTGGACCGCGAAGGACAGGATCGTGAGCATCTGCGCCAACGACTCCATCAGAATGACTTCCGTATGTCCTGCCCTGGGTTCCCACTCTGGGATCGCCACCTGAGCGTGCTCGATCGCGGCCTGCACCAGGTCCTCTTCGGTGATGGACTCCAGCAGGTCCGGTGACACCGGGGCCGGAGCATCTGGGGAACCGGTCGTGGTGCCGTCGAGTTCGGGAAAAGGCTCGGTCACAGTGACTCCTGATCAACGGGCTCGCGGGACCAGCTGAGGACATAGCTGGACTGGGTGTCGGTGAGGGGTTCCTCGTCCAGGATGTCGATCGTGACCCCGGGCGGCCCGAACTCGGCCAGCCCGGTCTCAACGTCGTTGAGGGTGATCCCCACCCATGTGGGGTCGGGGATGCCGAAGTCCGGCTCCATGGGCCGCTCCCCGATGTGGGTCAGGACCAGCGCGGCCAGGAGCTCCTCGACCTCTTGATCGGACCCGTGCAGTGCCGTGGCGACATGCCCCTGTGGGGTCAGCCGGAACGGGAACGAGATCACACCATCAGCCATGCCCCCATGGTGGGCGTCCGTAGGCCGGGGGTGGGGGAGGGGCCTACCAGTCCACGGCTGCCGCCGCGGCGTAGTCGTCCTCCTGAGTCATCCGGGCGTACACCCCCAGCGTCGTGGCGGGGGACTCGTGGCCGAGACGTTTCTGCACTACATCCACCCGGACCCCGGCCTGGAGCAGGTGTGTGCAGTGCGCATTGCGGATCTCTCGCACCCAGGGCCGCTCCGTGAGAGTGCCATCCTCGATGAGTCGGTCAACCAGCGGATGCCAGACGGACCGGTGAAAGCGGGAGGAGGTCAGGACCCCGCCGGCGCTGTTGGTGAACACGAGATCATCCGGGGAGTGTCCTCGGGTGCGGTCGGCCAGCGCGTCGGCGAGGTCGGCAGGGATGCTGATCAGCCGGGATGAGCGGCGGGTCTTCGGGGTGCCCAGGATGACGGTGCCGTTGGCGCCCCGCTTGAAGGCCTGCCAGACGTGGATCACGGATCGATCCCCGTTGAGGCGCAAGTCCTTCACCCGGAGCGCGATGGCCTCGCCCCACCGCATGCCCGTGGCGGTCAGCGTCCAGATCAGCAGCGCATACCCGCGGGGCGTGACCCTCTCCCGCAGTGCTTTGAGCTGGTCGACGGTCAAGAGCACCGGCTCTCGGTCGGGGAGGTCGATGTCTTTGCCCAGTGCGCCTTCCGCGGGGTTGGCGGTCATCTTCCCCTCGCGGGCCTGGGTGCGGTAGGCGGCGGAGACGATGGCGACCAGGTTGGCCCGGGTCTTCCAGGATGCGGGGTCACCGGACTTGGTGGTGATGCCGTCGAGCCATCCGCGCACGTCCTTCCGTACGGCGTCCTCAGCGGCGGTGGTGGCCAGCTGGGTTCCTTCCAGGTGCCGTTCCATGAGTCGGCGGTAGTTGCCTCGGGTGCCCTCGGTGATGCCGATCAGCTCGGTGAGGTGGTGCTCTACGATGTCGGCGACGGTGGGGGCTCGTCGGTCGGCTGCTTTCTTCGCTTGGGTGGCGAGCTTGAGGCTGTTGCTGTTGGCGTCGAGGAAGTCTTTGAGGTCCTGGGCGCGCTGCTGGGTGGTGAACGTGCGGGACTTGAGTCCGAGGTCGGGGTCTCGCCATACGACGGTGTGAGCGGCGGACCCATCCTTGCGGGTGCGAGTGCGGATGGTGGCCATGGCCTATGAGCGTAGGCGCGGCCGGTGACATCTTGCTGGTGTCTTGCCAACAAATCGGCGGTTCTCGCCAACAACGCGAAGGCCCCTGACCAGAAATCCCTGGTCAGGGGCCTGCTCATGAGCGGAGCGCGTGGGATTCGAACCCACGGTGCGGGGTTGCCGCACACCGGTTTTCAAGACCGGCTCCTTCGGCCGCTCGGACAGCGCTCCAGGTCGATGACACATCGGTGGACCACCCAGCCGGGCGGGCGTCGCCGGTGGCCGCCTACCAATGTGAAAACCTAGGCTCAGACTATACGGGAGACGGTGCGCCGCTATCGAGTCGGGCACCCTGAGCAGGCGCCGAGTGATCGGAGCCGCGGAGAGAGGATCGGCCATGATCGACTTCACCGCTGAGCAGAACGCCCGCACCTATTCCGGCCGCCGGGCACATCCCAGCTGGGCGGAGCACGTGCGCGCGCTCGTGGATCCCCGTGGTGCCGACGTCGTGGACATCGGCTGCGGCGGAGGGATCTACAGCCGAGCCTGGCGGGACCTCGGAGCGGACAGCGTGATCGGGGTCGACGCCAGTGCTCCCATCCTGACCAGTGCGGGCGAGGACCACCGTGACGACCCGCGGATCAGTTTCCAGCAGGGCGACGCGCTGGCGACCGGGCTGCCGGACGCCAGCGCCGACGTCGTCTTCGCCCGCGCCCTGGTCCACCACCTGCAGGACCTGCAGGCCTTCACCCGGGAGGCGCGGCGGCTGCTGCGCCCTGGCGGCACGCTCATCATCCAGGACCGCACCCTCGACGACGTGTCCCAGCCTCCCGACGTCGACCTCCCCGGTGGGGCGCGCCACCTGCGCGGCTGGTTCTTCCAGGAGTTTCCGAGCCTGCTCGAGGTGGAGGCGGCTCGGCGTCCCGAGGCCGTCGCACTGCGCCAGGCACTGCAGAACTCCGGCGCGCAGGTCGAGACCAGCACGGTGTGGGAGGTCCGTGCTGAGCATGCGGACCGGGAGGCGCTGATCGCTGACCTGGCCGCCCGCACCGGGCGCAGCATCCTGCATGAGCTCGACGACGCCGAACTCGCCCGCCTGGTGTCTGTGGTGCGGGACAATCTGCCCCCAGGCCCGGTCATCGAAACGGACCGGTGGACCCTCTGGGCGGCCCGCATTCCCGCAGCCGACTCCCAGCAGCTAGACCCCCACGCATCGGCTGGCCACGAATGACGGTATCTCGGGGTCCGCGCCGGCGTGTCCCCGCCCAGATCCCGTCAGATGTGGCCAGCGGACCACGATGAGACGTCCCAGAGCAGAAGGAGCAGCATGCGAGCAGTCGAGTACACCGCAGCCGGCGGCCCGGAGGTCATCCGCATCACCGAGGCGGCGGATCCCGTCCCCTCTGCTGGGGAGGTGCTCATCGAGGTGGCCGCCTCCGGGCTCAACCGGGCCGATGTCATGCAGCGCAGTGGCGTCTACCCGCCTCCGGCCGGAGCCTCGCCCATCCCTGGTCTGGAGGTCTCGGGGCGCGTGGTCGCCGCAGGGCTGGGCAGCCCGGCGGCCGTGCAGGAGCTGGTGGGCGTAGATGTCGTCGCGCTGCTGGCCGGTGGAGGATACGCGGAACGGGTCGTCGTCGACGCCCGGCATGTGCTGCCGGTGCCGAAGGGGGTCGACGTCGTCGACGCGGCCGGGCTGATCGAGGTCGCCGCCACCGTGCACTCCAACCTGCGCGGCGAGGCGGCGGCCGGTCCCGGGGACACGGTGCTCGTCCACGGGGGCACCGGCGGGATCGGCACCTTCGCGCTGCAGTTCCTGCGCGCTCTCGGCGCCACCACGCTCACCACGGTGGGCAGCCCGGAGAAGGCGGAGCTGGCGCGCAGCCTCGGGGCGGACCACGTGATCGACTACCGGCAGGAGGACGTCCGCGCCCGAGTGGAGGAGATCACCGGGGGTCGCGGGGTGGAGGCGATCCTCGACGTTGTCGGGGCCAAGTATCTGGAGGCGAACCTGAAGAGTCTGGCCTCCGGGGGTCGGCTGGTGGTGATCGGGCTGCAGGGCGGCAGGAGGGCCGAGATCGACCTGGGGCTCATGCTGGCTCGCCGTCTGCGGATCATCGCGACCACGCTGCGCTCACGTGACGCCGAGACCAAGGCTCGGATCATCGCCGGGGTGGGGGAGGAGGTCTGGCCGGTGATCGAGGACGGCGGGATCACCGTGCAGACGGACCGGGTCTTCGCCCTGGAGGATGCCGCCGCCGCCCATGAGTACTTCGACAGCGGGGCCCACACCGGCAAGGTGCTGCTGCGCCCATAGGCCGCACCGCTGCCGACGTCCTGGTCGACTGACGTGGGTAGACTTGCTTCTCGTCGAGCAGAGTCAGCCGAACAGAGTCTCCGGTGCGCAGCCGGCCAAGCACACAGGTGGAGGGATGCATGAAGCTCTTTGCGCGTCATCGCCGTGACCGCCGCCTGGACAAGGACCTGGGGCGCGGTCTCTGGCGACAGGCCCGGGACCGGTTCGCCCGCGGCCTGGACCGCTACCACCAGGTGATCGAAGGCGTCGAGGACGACGCCGTGCACAACCACCTGGTCGCCATCGGCGACGAGCTCGCCGAACAGCTCCCCAGCGTCCAGGTTCTCTGCACCCATGCTCACCGGCTTTTCCCCGGGGAGGGGATGGACATCCCCGGACGCGCTTCCGAGCTGCATTCCCAGCTCTCCAAGGCCGCCAACCATATGGCCACCACTGCCGAGGCTGCCGCCATGGTGCGGCTGGGCAGCGCGGAGATCGTCGCCGTGCGGCGTCGCGCCGACAGGGTGCTGTCCAGCCTGCAGGACGCCGAAGCCGCGTTGGAACGCATCCGCTGAGGTGGTCCGGACGGGATGATCTGTGTCTGGTGATCGTCTCGGCGCTGACCTATACTCACCGAGCCGGAGACAGAACGCCCTTCCGGCGGGCATGCTGCACAGGACGCCAAGGAGCTTGACCGGATGAGCACCACCGACCACCGTGCTCTCGCCGAGGACATCCTCGACGGTGTCGGTGGGGCCGACAACGTCACCTCTGCCGCGCACTGCGCTACCCGGCTGCGGCTGGTGTTGCGCGACCCAGCCGCTGTCCGCACCGAGACTCTCAAGGCGCTGCCCGGGGTGGTCACCGTTGTCAAGGCCCACGGTGAGCTGCACGTGGTCACCGGAGAGGGGACCGACCTCGTCCACCAGGAGCTGGAGCTGCTGACCCGCCGTTCAGTCGGCTCGGCCCCGGACCTGGAGTTCTCCACTGCGGTGTTCTCCGTGCGCGGACTGGGCGGCCGCACCATCGCGATGCTGTCCGCCGTCTTCGCTCCGGTGATCTGGCCGCTGGCCGCCGCCGGTCTGCTCAAGACCGCAGTGGTGGTGCTCGGCCAGCTCGGCTGGCTGGACCCCGACGCCGGCACCTTCACCGTGCTGCACGCGGTCTCGGAGGGGATCTTCCTCTTTCTGCCGCTCTTCCTGGCCGTCACCGCCGCTCGGCGGTTCGGCGCTCAGCCCTTCACCGCCATGGCGGTGGCCGCGGCACTGGTCTACCCCTCGCTCCTGGACCTCGGTGAGACCCAGTCTACGACGACGGGCCCCACGGGCTCCCTGCTGGGGGTGCCGTTCCCGATCATGGTCTTCGCGGCCTCGGTGATCCCGATTCTGCTGATCGTGCTGGCCCAGGGGTGGGTGGAGCGAACCCTGGACCGGATGCTGCCAGCCTCGCTGCGCAGCGTCGGCACCCCGCTCGTCACGCTGCTGGTGGTGGTCTTCGCCGCGCTGGTGCTGCTGGGGCCCACCGTCGTCATCGCCGGGGAAGGCCTGGTGGCCGCCGTCGAAGGCGTCCTGGGCTCCGCGCCCTGGCTGGCGGGGGCGGTGCTGGGGGGACTGTGGCATGTGCTGACCATCCTCGGGCTGCAGTGGGGCATGGTGGGCACCATCGCAGAGTCCGTCGGCGAGGAGACCTCCGGGGTTCCGACGACGGCGACGCTGCCGGCGGTCATCGCCGCCGCAGTGGTGGCCCAGGCGGGGGCCGCGATCGCGGTGTTGCTGCGCACCCGTTCGGCGGCCCGTCGGAAGATCGCCGGCGCGGCATCCGTGGCCGGGCTGGTGGGTGGGATCTCCGAGCCGATGATCTACGGGGTCACCCTGCCGCTGAAGAAGCCCTTCCTGTTCGGGATGCTCGGAGGAGCGGTGGGCGGCGCGCTGACCGCTTCCTCAGGTGCCGCCGCGGACCAGGCGGTGCCGCCCGCGCTGGCCGGGGCGCCGGCGATGGCGCCCCACGGCTCGGTGGTGCTGCTGGTGATCGGGCTGGGCGTGGCGCTGCTCATCGGCTTCCTCCCCACCGTGCTGCTGGTGGACAGGGAGGATCCGGACGAGGACCCCGACGCCGAGCCGGACCCGGAGCCGACGACCACCTCGACGATGACGTCGGTGGCACCCGCGGCCCCGTCGTCAGCGGACCGGAGCTCGCGCGCCGCCTCCCCCTCGGCCGTGGAGATCCTGGCTCCCATGCCAGGACGGCTGCTGCCCCTGGACGCCATGGAGGACGAACTCTTCGCCTCGGGCACGATGGGCGCAGGTGTGGCGATCAGGCCGGTCAACGGCCATGTCGTGGCGCCGGTCTCGGGAGTGGTGATCGCCGCCCCGACAGGAGGCTACGCCTACGGCATCCGCACCGACGACGGCATCGACGTGCTGGTCCACTGCGGCAGCCACACCCCGGCCCTGAAGGGCGAGGGGTTCACCCCCGCGGTACGTCGCGGGGACCGGGTGGAGGTCAGCCAGCCGCTGGTGGATGTGGACTTGGAGCTGGTGCACGGGGTCGGATTCGACGCCGTCACGGCCGTCGTGGTGACCAACGCTGAGGAGTTCGCCTCGGTGACGCCGGCCGAGGTGACGGAGGTCGAGCCCGGTGAGCTGGTGATGACCGTCATCACCGGGGAGAAAGAGGACCCCGACCGCGCAGCGCAGGAGCACCCGGGAGAGGGGTCCGAGGACGTTCACACCTGAGGCCGGCGCATCCTCAGCCGGTCCTCCTGGCGGATCCTGAAGTAGTCCGCCGGGCCGCCGCCGCGCAGTAGCGGGTCAGCGGCCGCCGTCTGGTAGACGCCGTCCTCGAGCAGGCGCTCTTCGATGTGGACCCCGACGACCTCGCCGAAGACCATCCGCGCCGGAGTGGCTTGCCCGTCGGCGTCGGTCAGGCGCAGGGTCTGGGTGCGGCGGCATTCAAAGACCACCTGAGCCTGGCCCACGTGCGGGACCCCGACCACGCGCGAGTCCTCTGGAGTGAGGCCGGCGAGCTCGAACTCATCGATCTCGGCGCTGACGGCGGCGGAGGTCTGGTTCATCTGCTCGCCCAGCTCCGCGGTGACGAGGTTCCAGCAGAACTCGCCGGTGGCCTCGATGTTGGCGACGCTGTCCTTGTGCCCGATGCTGGAGAACCCGATCAGCGGCGGAGTGTAGTTGAACGCGTTGAAGAAGCTGTACGGGGCTAGATTGAGCCGCCCGTCCGGCGACTGGGTGGACACCCAGCCGATGGGTCGCGGACCCACGATCGCATTGAAGGGGTCATGGGGCAGGCCGTGGCCGGTGGTCGGCTCGTAGAAGTGTGAGGGGCGCACAGGCGCGAGCGTAGCACCCGGTGGTGGCAGCTCCGCTGCGGCAGTGCGGCAGTGCGGCAGTGCGGCCGTGCGGCCGTGGGCGAGCTGGGCGTCGCCGCTCAGACGGAGGCGAGCAGCCCGGCCTGGCGGCGGGCGACGTCGACCAGGGTGACGCGGTCGAGCCGGTCGATCTCCTCGGGGCGGAACCACGCGACGTCGTCGGTGGAGCCGCCCTGCTCCACCCGCAGGGAGCCTCCGGTGATGCGCGCCCGGTAGATGATCCGCAGCGCCTGCAGGGGCGTGCCGTGATGCTCGGCCTTCCGCCTGTTCCCGGGGATGACGACGCTGTCCACGCCGAGCAGATCGTCCAGCTCGACGTCGTATCCGGTCTCCTCGAGCACCTCGCGCACCGCAGTGTCGGCCGGATGCTCTCCGGGCTCCATGCCGCCGCCGGGCAGCGTCCAGCCGGTGCCGATGCCCTCGTCGCGCCAGTGCGGCAGCAGCATGCGGCCCTCGTCGTCGGTGATCACGGCGTACACGCCCACTCTCAGGTCCACGGTCCCGGACTCTACCACCGGGGCGGCACAGGTGGTCAGGGGCGGGGGATATGCGCGGACGGCGAGCCGGGTGCTCCCGGCCCGGTGCTTCTGGGCTGGTCTTCCTGGCCCTGTCAGGGCAGACCGATAGCCTCGGCTCATGCCGACCTCCCGCCGCGCTCCTCGACGCGCCTCGCCTAGAACAGTCCCGGTGCCGCACCCGCCCCGGCTCGATCTCCGTGCCCCGGCGGATCTGCTCCCCGGCGAGCTTCGCGAGCTGGTGGTCAGCCAGCATGCCGAAGGGCTGCGGTTCACAGAGCAGACGCTCACCGGGGAGGACCTCACCGGGGCACGCCTCGTGGAGTGCGAGCTCCTGGACGTCGAGCTGCAGGACGTGGCGCTGACCGGCGCCACCGTGGCGGAGTCGCGGCTGGTCCGGCTCACCAGCCCGCACCTGGCGGCGGCCCGGTCCACCTGGCGTGCGGTGGAGATCCTCGGCAGCCGGGTCGGGGTGGCCGAGCTCCACGACGCCGGGCTCTCTGAGCTGCGGATCGCTGACTCCAAGCTGGACCTGGTGAACCTGCGCGGCGCCTTGCTGACCGACGTCGTCTTGGATGGCTGCACGCTCACCGAGCTGGATCTCGGCGCGGCGAAGGTGCGCCGGATGCAGGTGCGGGACTGTGGCATCGGCACCCTGGACCTCACCGGTGCGGATCTGCAGCACGTGGATCTGCGCGGAGCAAGGGTGTCCCGAATCGTCGGTCTGGCCGGACTTCGCGGGACCACGATCAGCCCCGAGCAGCTCATGGACCTTGCCCCCGCGTTCGCGGAGCACCTGGGTCTGGACGTGCAGGACTGATGTGCAGGACCGACGGACAGGCAGGGGCGCCGGGGCTCAGCCCTCGCGTGGCCTCCCACGGGCGAACCCGCCCTCGGTGCTGAGGATCTGGCCGGTGATCCATTCCGCCTCCGGGGTCATCAGCCAGCCGATGAGCCGCGCCGGGTCATCCGGACGCCCGAACCGCCCACGGGGGAACATCGAGGCCACCCGCTCCCACGTCTCCGGGGTCATGTAGCCGGTGTCCACCGGGCCGGGGTTCACCGTGTTCACCCGGATTCCGGTCTCGGCGACCTCATCCGCGATCGTGGCGGTGATCCCCGCCAGGGCGGCCTTCGCGGCCGCATAGGCGATCTCGCCGGGCATGGGCCCTTCACCCTGGCCGGAGGTCATGAAGACGATCGAGGCGTCGTCGCTCGGTGTGTGATGGTGCAGGAATCGCTGCGCCAGCAGGATCGAGGCACGCGCGTCCACGGCCCAATGCCGGTCCAGCATCTGTTCCGTCAGCTCGCCGAGTGCGCCGTCGCCGCCGCTGAGCGCCTGGTTGCACACCAGTCCGTCCAGACCACCGAAGGTCTCGACGGCGGCGTCGATCACCCGCTCCGGCGCGCCGGTCTCGGTGAGATCGGCACCCAGCTCCTCGAGTCGTGCACCGGGTGTCAGGTGTGTGCCAATGCTGGCCATGACGGCGTCGAGGTCGTCGGCGCCATAGGGCTGTGCCGCGTCATGGGCGCGGTGGTGGTGGCAGAAGACATCAGCGCCATAGGCGGCCAGCCGGCAGGCGATCGCGTGCCCGATGCCGTCACGGCGGCTCACCCCGGTGACCAGCATCTTTCGTCCGCGCAGCGGCATCGGATCACGGGACAGGGAGGTGGGGCTGTGGGTCATGAGCCCATAGTAGGTCTGGAGTCGATTCAGGAGTCGTGACGGCGGTAGACCGGGATGAGCCGGCCTTCCGGGTCGAGGCGCTCGAGCATGGCCTCGGTGATCTCGCCCAGCTGGTCGATCTGCTCGTCGGTCAGTGCGTCGATCACATGGTGCCGCACGGTGGCGACGTGTCCGGGCGCGGAGTCCTGGACCTTCGCCCAGCCGACCTCGGTGAGCCGGGCGCAGGTGGCGCGTGCGTCGTCTGGACTCCGTCGGCGTTCCACCAGGCCGCGGTCCTCGAGCCGGCGGATCACATGGGAGAGTCGGGGGAGGGTGGCATTGGTCCGTGCCGCCAGGGTGGTCATCTGCAGGGACTGCTCCTCCGTCTCGGAGAGCACGGCCAGCACGTAGTACTCGAAATGGGTCAGGCCAGCCTCGCGGCGCAGCTGGGAGTCCAGCACGCCGGGGAGCAGCTCAAGCACGGCGGTCAGCCGCACCCAAGCGGCCAGCTGTCTCTTGTCCAACCACTGTGCGTCCACAGGTTGATTCTCTCCCGGAAGAGTTGAAGGGACAACTGTCCTGCATTATCGTGGTTGTAGCGACAATAAAAATGCTGCGCTCGAACCCCGGGACGCAGCCCTGAGCCTCACAGAGGCCGCCCCTCTCGTCGAAAGGTCTCCCTCTCCATGCGTACTCTGCTCAACCCTGCCGCCGCTGCTCCGGCGCTGACCGACCTGGCACTGCTGATCGCCCGGGTGGCGCTGGGAGTCATCCTCGTCGCTCACGGCTGGCAGAAGTTCGACGAATGGACCGTCGCCGGGACGGCGGCCTCCTTCGAAGGCATGGGCGTTCCGGTGCCCTCGGCGAGCGCCGCGATCGTCACCGGTGCCGAGCTGGTCGGCGGGGTGCTCCTGATCCTCGGGCTGCTCACTCCGATCGTGGCCCTCATCAACGCCGTGTCCATGCTCGTGGCCCTGTTCCTGGTGCACGCGCCGGCGGGGCTCTTTGTCAGTGAGGGCGGCTATGAGCTCGTCCTGGCGCTCTTCGCCGGGCTGATCATCCTGGCGGCCACCGGGGCGGGCCGCTTCAGTCTGGACCGACTGATCGCCCCGGCGCGGAGGCGCCGGGCGAAGGTGCGCGCTTGAGGCGCTGAGTGTCGGGTGACTCGCGCGGCGCCAGTTCACTGCGGTAGTCCCCTCATGCGACGAAGCCCTCGGTCAAAATCGCTCTGACCGGGGGTTTCGTCTGTTCTGCGGAGTCATCTCAGAGGTCTGTCCAGAGGCATGCTCCGCAACCCTCGTCCGTGAGGGTGGGGAGAATGTGGTCCTGCCCTCCTGTCGAGCGAGGCTGTCTAGCTCGCCTCGCCCCACGCTCGAGGCATCCTCACATCCTCAGTCGATGACTGTCACCACTCGTCGTCCGTCGCGCCGGGCGGACACACTCCTTCTCGTCCATAAGAATTCTCCAACAACGTCCGAACCCCGGTCTGCTCACCTCTGAGTCGATGTCGATGCTTCCCTCCCGCCCCCGAGTGCCTCGGCTTCTTACCCCATGTCTCCAGGGGGTCTCACAGAGCTCATGATGTCCTACCATCGTGGGTAAGCTGCTGCCTCTCGACCACACCGAGGCCAATGTCCCGCCCACGTCGCACGCTGTCTCCGACGCGGTGCGCCACTACCGCGAACCGCGTGGGCTCACCCGTGACGAGCTCACCTACGTCCTGCACCACAGCGGCTACGATCTCGACGTCGATGATCTGCGCGGCATCGAGGACCGGCTGACGGTCGCCACTGTCGATGACCCCACCGCCATCGCCTATGCACTCGAGATCAGCCCGCAGACCTGCTGACCCACATCCCCGTCGACCAGCTGGTCTCCGAAGGGCCCAGGGCTACAGGCCTTCCCTGCGATGTGGAGACCTGTGAACTGCACGACTCGACCTCCGGGAAGACTACGCTCGATCGGCAAGCCGCTAGGCATGGAAAGAACAACTGGTGCGTGACCTGCGCCTCCGCTCCACGCACATCGAGAATCAGCTGCACGGTGCGCAGCTGGAGATCTAGGAGCTCGGTGAGTTGGGCAAGCAGGAGGCTGAGATGCCTGTGATGCAGCGTCTGTTCGCCCGCGTCCGCGATGATGAGCACAAGCTCGCAGAAGTCGACGTCGCTCTGGCGCTGGCCGAACAGCGTCTCGACAGCTTGAAGGAGAAGCCCGGGTGGTCCATCTGAATTACCTTCTGGCGGCTGACTCCCAGGAGTGGGAGGCTTCGTTGAGGCTTCTGTGACAGAGCGTCGATAAACGTCTGCCGGTACGGTGGAGGTTGAGGCAGATATCGTCGACGAAGGGGATTTGATGGACCGGGATTCTCGGGAGAGGCCTCACGAGGCCGTGCCGAACGGTCCTCCTCGAGCTGCAGTCACCTTGATCAGGCCCGTTCGTCGAGGCTACAGAGACGCGTCGACACAGTGCCCTCAGACATAGAAGAACCCCGTGCGCGTGATGCTCACGGGGTTCTTCGTTCTGTAGGATTCGTCGCGACGTCAGCCGGTTCCCGGGATGCGCCGACTTGAGCGTCAGGGTTGTCGTGATGACGAGTGCCTCGAGCCGACTCCGGGACTTGTGCCCATGGCTCGCCGACGCATCGAGCAAGGGCCCTTGCACGCCCCCTCAGTCGCGACGCTTTCGCTTGGATAGCCAATAGACAAGGTACGACAGGAGTGCAATGACAAGGATGATCACTACAGTGTTTGCTACTGCTGCTGCTTGCATTTTGTCGAATCCTTACTAGTTGTGGTTTATGACTGCCCGACCATTGATGATGGAGACTTCCATCCATGCTGTCCAGCCGAGAGGGAATCCCTGGAAGGCGACAGAGACATCCGATGAGTAGCGAACCCGGTTACTGGCCATGTAGTCGAGACGGTGGTTGCTTAGCGCACCCCCGATGAATCTGTGCTGGGTGCCATAAGCTCTAGTAGTCCTGCCGTCATGTGAGTCGAAGTGGAATCCTTTTTGGATGACTCCGTGGTCTTGGCTCGCATGGTATCCAGTCGCGGTTTTTCCAGAGATGCTGCAGTTGCTCACGGAGCCGCCCAGGAGAGGGTTCGCTGTCTCTCCGGCGTCCTCTTCAGGCTGGTCGACCGTAGTAGGGGAGACTGATCCGTCCTCGTAGTACGCTACCGTTTGCTCAACTTCGCCTATAGTGACCGTGTCGACGTCTACAGGATCAGATCCCTCGGAGAGTGAATCCCACGGCTCCCCCTCTTCAAGCTTCTGGAGCAGGTGCTCCTGATCCCCTTGGGGAACGTCGTGCTCATTGAGGAACTGAGTCAGCTCCTGCTCTCCTGCTTCATCGAGAGCTGCACCGTCTGAAGAGGATGCGTGCGCTGGGGGCGCAATAAGCGTTGCGCCCAGACATAGAACGACGCATATAGCTGACGCATATTTCACTGGAATCCTCCGATGAATAGTTGAGACTCGTCGAAGGGGCGCCCTCACATAACCTGCGCGGCAGCGATTGAGCGTCGGTCTGGCCGTTGCTTAGAAAGCTGTCGTCGATCGAGTCGTTGCTGGATTCTCCAATTCGATCCCTCGCTAGTTCGATCGGCCAACAATCCCACGCTCTCAGCAGACCTCGTTCCCCGTCAAGGACGCGCCTCAATATCGGCGGGTCACGGATTCGCAGGCCCGACAGTGCGGAGAATCGAGCCGTTCGTGTCTAACGATCGTCCAGAAAATCCTCCCAGGCTGAACATGACGTTGATGCTGGGGGAGCCTCCGCTGGGCAGAAGTGGATCAAGTCGTGCTGATCGTTTCTGCGTCCTCGAGCGTGAAGGGCTCGGTTTGCGCTCGATGTCCAGCTCCTCGTCCATGCTCAGGCGCTAGACCACAGGTTTCCGTGCTGCTCGACGTGTGGCAGTGCCTCCGTTCTGGTCGGCTTCACGGGAGCTGCGTGTGTCAGGCATGATCAGCACGCCGAAGGTATTTACCTGCATGCAGGACTTCCAGGATCACCGGACTCTACAGCGGGCGATAGCTGCCTTCAGCCGCCAGGGACAGCAGAAAGTCTCGCTGCAGGCTGGGCCAGAGGACGCAGGGGTCCAAGACGGCGGAGAACTTCATCCACGTCTGCGGTGTCATCGACATCGACAGACAGTCCTTCGAGCGCGGCGTACTGGGCCTCTCGGCACTGTCGAGAGCTCCGAGGAGAGCCCGTGGGGCAACCTGACCCGGGGTGGTGAGATGTTCTATCGGGAAGGTTCTCTGCGTGTTCAGCCGGCTGATGAGGAGCTGATAGGCTCCAGCAACTCAGGGCTGTTGTTGCGCACATCTCTCGCTTCAGGCCCGACCTCGTGGACCTCCCAGGTGGCTGCCACCGCGAAGGCCCCATCCATCCCGCACGGTCTCCACGAGCCAGGCAGCACCAGCCTTCTCCGGCTTCTCAGGGTGGAGCCAGTCTTGGATCTCTGAGGCGCTCACCGGCAACGGCAGCCGGTCATGCAGCCCAGCCAGATCATCCAGTGATCCACGACTGCCTGGCTCAGATGCCGGCCCGGTGAGAATCGCCAGCGGGAGCCCCAGACGTCATCGCTGGGGGCTTGGGGTCACGCCACCACTGGCAGAGGTCGGCGAAGGGTCAGCTGCGGGGCCAGTAAGAGGTACTGACAATAGTACGCACACGGAACCCTGCTGAGGTGCCTCAGCATACCCCCCCCAAGTGACCCCCCACTTAGGCCGGTGGGTTCGCCCCGGACACGACAAAGGCTCTGGTCAGAAGCTTCTGACCAGAGCCTTTGTCGTCTCGATGGAGCCACCTGCCGGAATCGAACCGGCGACCTATTCATTACGAGTGAATCGCTCTACCGACTGAGCTAAGGTGGCCTGCCCGCCTGGGGCCTGAGGCCCACGCGCGCGATGCACCACATTACTCGGCTCTCGGCACACCGGTCAAAACCGGCCAGGGACAGGTCGGCAGGTCACTGATCCGGGGCTACAGCACCGGTGAGAACTCCTCATGGTTCTCCAGTCGTGCGTCGGCGAGCAGCGGCACCACCTGCACCGGCCCGCGGGCCTCAATGAGCACGCTGCGGGACACCGATCCGAGCAGCGCGCTGGTGATGCCTCCGCGTCCTCGGGTGCCCATCACGGTCAGCTGGGCGCGTGCGGTGGCCGACGCCATCACATGTGCGGCCGAACCTTCTTCGAGCACTCCCTCGATGCTCAGCCCCGGGAAGTGGGAGCCCAGCCAGCGTGCTTCCCCGTCGAGACGTTCCTGCAGCCCCTGCAGCTCCTTGTCCGTGATGCCGGCGTCCTTCGCGGAGCGCGAGGAGTACCAGAGCACCGATGAGTCGATGGGCGGCAGCGCCAGGAGCACCTCCAGGTTCGTCCCGCGGGCCATGGCCGCCTCTGCGGCATGCAAGGCCGCCACCCGCCCATGGCGGGACCCGTCGACGCCGACGATCACGGGCCGGTCGTCAGGACGAGGCGTGAACCGGGTGGCGCCGCCGATCATCCCTGGGTCGTATCTGCGATTGACCACCGTGGTGGGGCAGTGTGCGTGGACGGGAAGCGCGGAGGAGACGGATCCGAGCAGCCGGCCGACGAATCCACCGCGGCCGCGACCGCCGACGACCGCGAAGGCCGCGTTCTCCGATCGGGCGATCATCACCCCTGCGGCATCTCCGTGCTCCACCCGGTACGCGACCTTTCCCGGGTAGTTCCGCAGGTGTTCGCGGGCCTCGTCCAGCATGTCTTCGGCGCCGCGGCGGGCCAGCGAATCGCCGGTGATCTCCGCCGCCGAGTCCACATAGCCGGCGACGGCGCGCGGCACGGTGAAGGCGCTGATCACGGTCAGGGGCAGTGAGCGACGGTGGGCCTCGACCGCGGCATAGTGCAGGGCTCGAGTTCCCTGGTCCGAGGCGTCGAAGCCGACGATGACTCCCAGACCCCGGGACTCGCGCGTGTAGGGGATGGCTCTTCGGTGCCGAGCATCTTCGTTCATGGCGACCTCCTGGGCACAGCGGTGGGCGGAGCTGCCGACGACGGTGCTCACCACCGCTGGCGACGTCACCGTCCTCCAGCTACCGCCATTCTAACGAAGGGCGCCTCTCACCAGCAGGGATGCGGGCCGGTCTCAACATTCCTGGCGTCCCTCGAACAGCTCTCCGGTGAGCAGGTAGGAGTCCACGATGTCGGTGACGCAGGTGTTGCCCGGACGGTAGGCGAGATGTCCTTCGCCGTCGTAGACCAGCAGCGAAGAGCTCTCCACCATCTGATGCATATCCTCGGCCCAATGGACCGGGGTCGCCGGGTCTCCGGTGGTGCCGATGAACAGGATCTCCTCGACATCGTCGAGCTGAGGTTCGCCGGGTTCTCCGACCGCCTCGAAGGGCCATTCGGAGCAGGCGATGCCTGAGTGTCCCAGGTAGGGGCCGAAGGTCGGGGCCGCCTCCACCGTCTCGTCGTACTCGGCCTCGATGCTCTCGAGGTCCTCGGAGACCGGATGGTCCAGGCACATGATCGCCCGGAAGGCGAGCTGGCTCTTCCACCCGTAGCTGCCGTCGGGCTCCCGCCCGGCGGCGAGGTCGGCCCAGTCCTGGAAGGAGGAGAGGTCGTCCTCCAGGATCGCGGCACCCAGCGCCTCGTTGAGCATCGGCCAGCCGCCGGAGAAGTACAGGGGCTGGATGAAGCCGCTGACCAGGACGCTGACCGAGATGGTCCGGCCGTCAGGCCCCTCCCGGGGCTCCTCGGAGACCTCTTCGAAGAGTCCGGCGACGGCGTCGACGACGTCCTCGGGCTCGCCGTCCACGGGGCAGCTGTCCTGGGCGGCGCACCATTCGGCATAGCCCTGCAGCGCCGCCTCGAAGCCCACAGCCTGATCCATGGAGAGCTCGTGGTCGCTCAGCGAGGTGTCCATCATCCCGTCGAGCACGAATCGGCCCACAGAGGCCGGGTGCTCCTCGGCGTAAGCGATCCCCAGGTGCGTGCCGTAGGAGAACCCCAGGTAGTGCAGCTGCTCCTCGCCCAGTGCGGCTCGGATGACGTCCATGTCACGGGCCGCGGAGACGGTGTCCACATGCTCCAGCACGTCTCCGGTGTTCTCCAGGCACTGCTCGCCCAGCCACTGGGCGTCTTCGCGGGCCTCTTCGACGGCGGCCTCGTCGTCGAACTCGTCGTCGGCCTCCGCCACGCGCTCCCGGTTTTCGTCCATCTCCTCGTCGGTCAGGCATTCCACCGGCGCGGAGCGGTGCACCCCGCGGGGATCGAAGCCGACGACGTCGTGGTTCTCCAGCAGCTCGGGGGTGAAGAAGTAGCGCAGGTCTTCGGCTACGGAGTCATAGCCCGAGACCCCGGGCCCGCCCGGGTTGATGAGCAGATGCGGGGCGTCCGGGCCGCCCGTGTCGGAGCTGATGATCTGGATCTCGAGGGTCTCACCCTCCGGGTCCGCATAGTCCAGAGGCACCTCGACGGCGGCGCACAAGGCAGAACGCTCGCACTCCTCCCACTGCAGCTCCTGCTCATAGAAGCGTGAGTAGGCGGGGTCCCCGGCGAAGCCGCGGCCCTCCTGAGCGGTCGCGGTCTGCTCCGGTTCAGCGGGGGAGTCCAGCGGCACGCAGCCGGTCAGCAGCAGCGCGAAGGCGCCCGCTCCGGCCAACAACCGTCGGCTCCGTGTCGCAGTGATCGTCATGATGTGGGGCTCCCCTCAGCGTCGGTGGTCCTCGACGGACAGGAAGGACATCATCAGCGCCTCCATGGCCAGCAGCGGTGGTACGTTCTGCCCGATCCGCATGCGGGCGGCGCTGATCGCGTCCAGGCACCCCAGCGCGTGCTCGGGGCTCAGGTTCTCGGCGTAGTCGGTCAGCTCGGCGCGCAGGTGGTCGTTGATGAGTTCGACGCCGGCGGAGAGCTTGAGGCTCAGCACGTCTCGGTAGACAGCGGTCAGGTCGATCAGCGCCCGGTCCAGGGAGTCGGCCACGGCGCGCTTGGCCCGACGCGTGTTCTCCTCTTCGAGGCGCTTGAACTGGCTGCGCAGCTTCGGCGGGATCTTCTCCTCCACGTCGAGCCCGAGGGACCTGCGCAGTGCGGCCTGCTCCTGGGCGAGCCGCGCCTCGGCCGCGGACTCGGCATCGGCCTGTGTCATCTCCACGAGCTTCCCTGCGGCCTGGACGGCGTCGGTGGAGGTGCGCACCCGCAGCGGCAGGGTCACCACGTTCTCCCGCCGGCTGCGCACCTCCGGATCGCGGGCGAGCCGGCGGGCGACGCCGACATGGTTCTGCGAGACCCGGGCGGCGAAGTGGGCCTGCTGGGCGTTGAGCCCGTCCCGCGCCACCAGCAGCCGGGCGACCGCCTCGGCCGGGGGGATGCGCAGGCTGACCATCCGGCACCGGGAGCGGATCGTGACCAGCACATCGGCAGGGCTGGGGGCGCAGAGCACCCAGATGGTGTGCGGAGGCGGCTCCTCGATGGCCTTCAGCAGCACATTGGTGGCGCGCTCGGTCATCCGATCGGCGTCCTCGACGACGATCACCCGCCAACGGGTTCCCTGCGGCCGATCCTGGGCGGTGGTCACCAGCTCGCGGATGTCCTCGATGCGGTAGGTGACGTTCTCCGTGGAGACCAGCTTCACCGAGGGGTGGGCCCCGGTGATGATGAGCCGACACGTGCGGCAGCTCCCGCAGCCCCGCCCCGCGGGGGATTCGACCTCGCAGTTCAGCGCGGCCGCGAAGGCCCGGGCGGCATTGGAGCGGCCCGAACCCGGCGGGCCGGTGAACAGCCAGGCATGGGCCGGGGCGCTGGAGGTCACTGCGCGGCGCAGCTGGTCCACCACGGGCTCCTGGCCGACGAGCTCGCCGAAGACGCCGGTGGGATCCGTCGAGGCAGAGCTGCCGTTCTCGGCGTGCCCGGTCTCCGTGCTGACCGCAGGGCTCTCAGTCATCGGGCGCCTCCTGGGTGGCCAGCCCCGTGCCGGCGGGCAGCAGCGCGGCCACACGGGCGCGGATCTGCCGGTGCACAGCGTCGGGGTCCTGGGCGGCGTCGATCACCAGATAGCGTTCCGGCTCACCGGCCGCCCGGGAGAGGAAGGCCTCACGGATGCGGGTGCGGAAGGCGTCGTCGGCGGACTCCATGCGATCACCAGGCCCACCGTCGCGGCCGGCGCGGCGCTGATGGGACACCGTCGGGTCCACGTCCAGGAGGATCGTCAGATCGGCCTGCAGCCCGGTGGTCGCCCAGCCGTTGAGCTCGGCGATCTTCTCGGCACCCAGCCCGCGGCCCACGCCCTGATAGGCGACGGAGGAGTCCACGTAGCGGTCACAGAGCACCGCGGAGCCGGCCTCCAGCGCGGGGTCGATCCGCTGGACCACGTGCGCGGCGCGGGAGGCGGCGAAGAGCAGCGCCTCGGTGCGCGGGTCCACCTCGCCCTGCCCGTGCTCCAGCACCAGAGAGCGGATACGCTCGCCGACAGGGGTGCCTCCGGGCTCGCGGGTGCGCTCGCAGGCGACGTCGCGGGATCGCAGCCAGGACTCGAGCAGATCCAGCTGCGTGGTCTTGCCGGCGCCGTCGCCGCCCTCGACGACGATGAAGGCGCCGCGGGTGCTGCTGGGCTTGGTCTCTGTCACGCGGACCAGCCTAGCGGCTCCACCTGACGCGTTCACGACGCCGCGGCGGCCCGGCAGATGACCAGGGCGGGCGCCCGGCGCCGTCTCAGAGCATGGACCCCGGCTGCAGGGGCGGTCCGGGGACCCGGGGGTTCGGCTACCGTGGCTGATGTGACTGACGAACGTACCTATCTCGTGTCCGGGGGCCGCGGAGCCCACCAGGAGGGTGCCCCGGTGAACCCGCCGGTGGACTTCACCTCCACCTACCGTTATCGACCCGGTGCGGAGAGCCGCTGGGACTATGCCCGCGAAGGGGTGCCGTCCTGGGCGCCCCTGGAGGAGCTGCTGGCTCACCTGGAGGCCGGCACTCGGCAGGGGCACCGCGGGCACGGATTCGTCACCACCGCGGAGGAGCACCCGGTCGCGGTGCTGCCGGGGCTGCTGTTCTCCTCCGGCATGGCGGCGATCTCCGCCGTCACCCACCTGCTCCCCCCGGGAGGTCACCTGATCCTGCCCCGGCACAGCTACATGGGATTCTCCTCCCTGGCCCAGCAGATGGCCGATCGCGGGCTGCTCACCCTGCACCGGGTGGACATTGCCGAGACCGAGGCGGTGAAGACCACCATCGCCGACGTCGCCACCCTCGCCCAGGCGCAGGACTCCCCGGTGATGCTCTGGGTCGAGTCCCCGACGAACCCGATGCTGGAGGTCGCGGATCTGCCGGCGCTGCTGGCCGAGGCCAAGCGGCGTGGGCTGATCACGGTGGTGGACAACACCTTCGCCACGCCGCTGCGTCAGCAGCCGCTGAAGCACGGGGCCGACGTCGTCGTCCACTCGGTGACGAAGTTCCTCGCGGGTCATTCGGACCTCATCATGGGCGCAGCGATCACCGCCGATGAGGAGCTGCACCGACGGCTGCATGAGCACCGCACGCTGCACGGCGCGATCCCCGGGCCCATGGAGGTCTTCCTCGCGCTGCGCGGGGTCCGCACCCTGGCGGTCCGGCTCGACGCCGCAGAGTCCAACGCCGGGGAGCTGGCCCGCCGCTTCGCCGCGCTGCTGGGCACGGGGGAGACCCCGCTGCGCGGAGTGCGCTACCCAGGTCTGGACACCCACCCGCAGCATTCGCGCGCCGCCGCCCAGCTGGGCGGGTTCGGCGCCATCCTGACCATCGAGCTTCCCGACGGCGACACCGCCGACGCGGTGCTGGAGAACCTGAGCCTGTGGACCCCGGCCACCAGCCTCGGGGGAGTGGAGTCGCTGGCGGAGCGGCGACGTCGCCACGCCACCGAGCCTGAGACGGTGCCCGACGGGCTCATCCGTCTCTCGGTGGGCATCGAGCATGTGGACGACCTCTATGCGGACCTGCTGCACGCCCTGCGGCTGGTCGCCTCGGAAAACCGCGACGAGAACGGATAACATCGAGTCATGTCCGGAATCTGGTACGCCGTCCTCATCTCCGAGGTCTATCTGTTCCTCGCCTTCGCCGTCGTCTGCCTCATCGTGGCTGGCCTGGCGTTGGTGAAATGTCTGCCGAAGAACGCCCAGCGCTTCGACATCGCGTTCAAGCGCACCAAGGGCTTCTGGCTGGGTATGACCGGCGGTGCGGCGCTGCTCTGCCTGTTCGGCGTCTACTCCCAGCTCTTCGGCGGCCCGTTCGGTTTCCTGTTCCCGGTGATCGGGGCGACCATGGCCGCCGTCTATCTGGCCGACGTGGACCCCGCAGTCTCCGAGTGAGCGGCTCCGACCCTCGTTCCGCGCCCGCTGACGTGCGCCCTCAGTACCGACGTCATCCAACACATCACGCATCGGAAGGGATCACCGCCAGATGAGCTATGACCTCATTCTGCTCCGCCACGGACAGAGCGACTGGAACCAGAAGAACCTCTTCACCGGCTGGGTGGACGTGCCGCTGACCGAGCAGGGCCGTGCCGAGGCCGCCCGGGGCGGTGAGCTGCTCGCCGAGAACGACCTGCTGCCCGACGTGGTCCACACCTCGCTGCTGCAGCGCGCCATCACCACCGCTCACCTCTCGCTGGAGGCCGCCGACCGCCTGTGGATCCCGGTCAGGCGCGACTGGCGTCTCAACGAGCGCCACTACGGCGCGCTGCAGGGCAAGGACAAGTCCCAGGTCCGTGAGGAGTACGGCGACGAGCAGTTCATGACCTGGCGCCGCTCCTACGACACTCCGCCGCCCGAGCTCGACGCCGACGACGAGTTCTCACAGGTCGGGGACCCCCGCTACGCGGACCTCGGGGGCGCCGCCCCGCGCACCGAGTGCCTGGCCGACGTCGTCGAGCGTTTCCTGCCCTACTGGGAGGCGGAGGTGATCCCGGACCTGAAGGCGGGGAAGACGGTGCTGCTGGCCGCGCACGGCAACTCGCTGCGCGCCCTGGTGAAGTACCTGGACGGCATCAGCGACGAGGACATCGCAGGGCTGAACATCCCCACCGGCATCCCGCTGCACTACCAGCTGGACGAGGACTTCATGCCTGTCACGGCCGGTGGCACCTACCTGGACCCGGAGGCCGCGAAGGACGCCATCCAGGCGGTCGCGAACCAGGGCAAGAAGTGAGCCTGCGGGGCTGAGCCCCGCAGGCCCGGTTCACTCGGCGGGCGTCCTGACGTCCCACTCCCCGGTGACCAGGTAGGCGACCTTCTTGGCCACGGAGACCCCGTGGTCGCCGAAGCGCTCGAAGTACCGGCTGGCCAGAGTGCAGTCAGCGGTGGTCGCGGCCGAGGCGTCCCAGTCCTCCTCGGCGATCAGCCGGAACACCGAAGCGTGCAGCGCGTCGATCTCTGCGTTCTCCGCGGCGATCTCCTCCACCAGGGCGAGGTCACGGGTCTGCAGCAGCACGACCACCTTCTCACCCACGTTCTGCGCGTGCCGGGCCATCTTCGCGTAGACCGGCTTCAGATGGTCGGGAGAGACATGGTCCGGGTAGCGCAGCCGCACCAGCTGACCGATGTGTCGGGCGAGATCTCCCATACGTTCCAGCGAGGTGCTCATCCGCAGGGCACCCACGATGGTGCGCAGATCGGAGGCGACCGGGCCCTGCAGCGCCAGCAGGTCGATCGCGCGCTCGTCGAGGTCGTTCTGCAGTGAGTCGATCCGCTGGTCGGCGGCGATCACCTCCTCGGCCAGCTGCACATCGGCCGCCTCGAAGGCGCGGTAGGCCTTCTGCATGGCCTGCGAGACCAGGGTGGAGATGTCGATCAGCTGCTCACCGAGGTTCTGGAGGTCTTCCTGAAAGAGCTTGCGCACGTGGGACGGGTCCTTTCGTCGAGGTGGAGGCCGCGGCCTGCCGCGGGTGCGCCGACGGATCCCGGAGCATTCCGACGCCCCAGGCTCGCTGATGCACGTGAACAGGTGCCCCGGCGCCAGTCAACCATCAGGTGAACGCTTGTTGAACCCCTGCCCGGTGGAGGGGCTGACGGCGACGAGCGCGTGAACACATGCCTAAGCTGTACAGGTGGATTCCCTGCTCATCGCCATCGTCTCCGGTCTGGTCGGCCTGCTCCTCGGCGTGGCCGGGATGCACGCGTTCCGGGTGAGCGAGCTGCAGCGCGCGGCCGGGATCGACGTGGACGAGCCGACCATGCCCGCCGGAGCCACCGAGGTGCTGGCCTCGCTGGGACTGGCCTACATCGTCGTCGACACCGTCGACGGCGTGGTGCGCGCCAATCCGGCCGCCTACGCCTTCGGTCTGGTGCGCGGCCACACGGTGGTGCATCAGGAGCTCCTGGCGCTCACGGCACGGGTGCGTGCCGACGGGGTCATCATCGACCAGGACCGCGAGCTGCCGCGTGGACTGCAGGGCGAGTCCAGCATCGTCGTCCACCTGAGGGTGGCTCCGCTGGGGGACGAGTACATCCTGGTCCTCGCCGAGGACCGCACCGAGTTCTCCCGGACGGAGGCGGTCCGCAACGACTTCGTCGCCAACGTCTCGCACGAGCTGAAGACCCCGGTGGGGGCGATCTCGCTGCTGACCGAGACCATCGAGGACGCCGCCGACGACGAGGTCGCGATCCGGCGCTTCGCCCAGCGGCTGCAGCTGGAGTCCGTCCGGCTCGCCGCGCTGGTCCAGGACATCATCGAGCTCTCCCGCGTGCAGGGGAAGAACGTCGTCCATGCCGGCCTGCCGGTGGACCTCGACGAGGTCATCTCCGAGGCGGTGGACCGCTCCAGGCTCCCGGCCGAGGCCAAGGACATCACCATCAGGGTCGGCGGCTCACTGCCGCGCGGGGTGCATGGGGATCATGACCAGCTCACCATGGCCTTCCGCAACCTCATCGACAACGCGGTGCGATACTCGCCGGAGGGAACCCGGGTCGGGGTCGGGCTCTCCTCCCGCGACGGCATCGCTCAGGTGACCATCACCGATCAGGGCATCGGTATCTCCCCGGAGGACCAGGAGCGCATCTTCGAACGGTTCTACCGGGTGGACGCCGCCCGCTCGCGCCAGACCGGGGGCACCGGTCTGGGGCTGAGCATCGTCAAGCACGTCATCACCAATCACGGGGGCGAGGTCTCCCTCTGGTCCCAGCAGGGCAAGGGGTCCACGTTCACCGTGCGCATCCCGGAGCTCGAGGAGGGCCAGGAGCCCGGCGAGCCGGAGGACGGCGCACCGGCCGACGACGTCGGCCCCCGATCAGACCATGTGCAGTCCGACCGTGCTCGCGCCGGTGAAGGAGGAACAGAGTGACCAGGATTCTCATCGTCGAAGACGAGGCTTCATTCTCCGAGGCCCTGTCGTACACCCTGGAGAAGGAGGGATATGAGGTCTCCGTCGCCGACGACGGCCTCCGTGCTGTGGAGCTCTTCGACAAGGAGGGGGCCGATCTGGTCCTGCTGGACCTGATGCTGCCCGGACAGCCGGGCACGGAGGTGTGCCGGCAGATCCGGCAGCGCTCCAATGTGCCGGTGATCATGCTCACCGCCAAGGACTCGGAGATCGACAAGGTCGTGGGCCTGGAGCTCGGGGCCGATGACTATGTCACCAAGCCCTATTCCTCCCGGGAGCTGCTGGCACGGGTCCGAGCGGTGCTGCGCCGTCATGTGGACACCGAGATCGACGACACCGCCACGGTGGCCGCCGGCCCGGTGCGCATGGACGTGGAGCGGCATCATGTGGAGGTGGGCGGGGAGACGGTGAGCCTGCCGCTGAAGGAGTTCGAGCTGCTGGAGATGCTGCTGCGCAACTCCGGGCGGGTGCTGACCCGCGGTCAGCTCATCGATCGCGTGTGGGGCTCCGACTATGTGGGGGACACCAAGACCCTTGATGTGCACGTGAAGCGCCTGCGCGCGAAGATCGAGCCGGACCCCTCCCAGCCGCAGCACCTGATCACGGTGCGCGGCCTGGGCTACAAGTTCGAAGAGTGAGGCGGCGTCCCGGTGCGGGGCGCTAGACTGAGCGAGGCCCGCTGTGCCCGCAGCCGGGGTGCGGCCGGCCGCCGTGCCCCGCAGCGGCGGGACCTGCAGGGGTCCTGCCCTCCAGCCGTGTCGGAGAGAAGGAGCGTACGTGTCGAACGTGCACAACACCAGTCCCACCCCGGAGGAGACCCCCTCTGCCACGGAGCGGCAGCCCATCCGGCGCGCCCTGGTCTCGGTCTATGACAAGACCGGCCTGACCGAGCTCGCCCAGGGGCTCCATGCCGCGGGTGTCGAGCTGGTCTCCACCGGCTCCACTGCGAAGCGGATCGCCGACGCCGGCGTGCCGGTCACCGAGGTCTCCGAGGTCACCGGCTTCGCCGAGTGTCTGGATGGACGGGTCAAGACCCTGCATCCGCGGGTGCATGCCGGGATCCTGGCCGACCGCCGTCGTGAGGATCACCGCGCCCAGCTCGAGGAGCTGGAGATCGCGCCCTTCGACCTGGTGGTGGTCAACCTGTACCCGTTCGCCGAGACGGTCGCCTCCGGCGCCTCGGAGGACGAGATCGTCGAGCAGATCGACATCGGCGGCCCTTCGATGGTGCGCGCGGCGGCGAAGAACCATGCCTCGGTGGCGGTGGTGGTGGATCCGCTGCGCTATTCCGAGGTGGTCTCCGCCGCTGATCAGGGCGGTTTCAGCCTGCCCACCCGGAAGCGCCTGGCCGCCCTGGCCTTCGCGCACACGGCCGCCTACGACACCGCGGTCGCCCGGTGGACCTCCCAGCAGTTCGACGACGACTTCGACGCCGCCTCGGTGCCGGCTCCGCCGCTGTCCCGTGACGACAAGGCGCTGCAGTTCCCGCCCTACGCGGGCCTGGCCCTGGAGCGGATCACCGGGCTGCGCTACGGGGAGAACTCGCACCAGCCGGCCGCGCTGTACGGGGAGACCCACGCCGACCCGGGCCTCGCCCAGGCGGAGACCCTCCACGGCAAGGCGATGAGCTACAACAACTATGTCGACGCCGACGCGGCGGTCCGCACCGCCTATGACTTCGACGCCCCTGCGGTGGCGATCATTAAGCACGCCAACCCGTGCGGAATGGCCGTGGGCGAGTCGGTGGCCGAGGCGCACCGCCGGGCCCACGCCTGCGATCCGCTCTCGGCCTTCGGCGGTGTCATCGCGGCGAACCGCACGGTCACCGCGGAGATGGCCGCCACCGTCTCGGAGATCTTCACCGAAGTGGTCGTCGCCCCAGGTTTCGAGGACGAGGCGCTGCAGATCCTCACCCGGAAGAAGAACATCCGTCTGCTCCGGCTGCCCGCAGGGCATCGCCGTGACCGGGTGGAGTACAAGCAGATCTCCGGCGGCATGCTGCTGCAGGCCTCGGACGCCCTGCAGGCGGAGGGCGACTCCGCCGGCCGGTGGAAGCTGGCCTCCGGTGAGTCCGCCGATGACGACACCCTGGCTGATCTGGAGTTCGCCTGGCGAGCCGTCCGCTCGGTGAAGTCCAATGCCATCCTGCTGGCCCGCCAGGGGGCGACGGTGGGCATCGGCATGGGTCAGGTCAACCGCCTGGACTCCTGCCGGCTGGCCGTGCAGCGCGCCAACACGCTGGCGGGTGACGGCGTGGACCGGGCCCGTGGCGCGGTGGCCGCCTCCGACGCCTTCTTCCCCTTCGCCGACGGGCTGCAGTCCCTCATCGCCGCCGGCGTGCGCGCCGTGGTGCAGCCGGGTGGATCCCAGCGTGACCAGGAGGTCGTCGACGCGGCCCAGGAGGCCGGTCTGACGATGTACCTCACCGGGGCGCGACATTTCTTCCACTGACCTGACGGGCAAGATGCCCGTCGGCGTGCGAGCATGGCCACGCGGGGGTGGTCACGCCCGCTGGCGATGACCACCCATCGGTGCGAACACCCTCGGAAGGGGTGATGTCAGTGTCAGAGAAACTGGACGAGCTCGCAGAAATGGTCCGTCATGAACGGCTGCGAGATCTGCGCGAGGCGCTGGATGACCTTCCGGTCGGCGAGATCGTCGACTTCCTGGAGCGCCTCGGGGTGCAGGACCGTGCCGTGGCCTTCCGTCTGCTGGCCAAGGACCAGGCGGTCGAAGTCTTCGACCTGCTGGACCAGGCCCTGCAGCACGAGATCATCGAAGGTCTGAAGGATGTCGACGTCGCCCTGTACTTCGACTCCCTGGACCCAGACGACCGTGTCCGGCTGATGGACGAGATGCCGGCTTCGGTGGCGCGCAAGATGATGCGTCACCTGGATCCGCGCGAGCGCAGCCTGACCAACATCGTGCTGGGGTACCCCTCCGGCACGATCGGCCGTCAGATGAGCCCCGAGTTCGTCGCTCTGCCGGAGCACTGGACGGTGGGGCAGGCCATGGAGAAGATCCGCCGCGCCGGGGACGAGGCCGAGACCCTCTACACCCTGCCGGTGGTGGATCGGCAGCGGCTGCTCAAGGGCGTGGTCTCGCTGCGTGACCTGGTCTCGGCGGACGCCGAGGCCGCCATCGACTCGCTGCTGACCGAGGTCGACTCCGTGGACGCCGACCACGACGCCGAGGACGCGGCGCGCCTGTGCGCCGACCGGAAGCATCTGGCGATGCCGGTCACGGACAAGGAGCACCGGGTGGTCGGCATCTTCACAGTCGACGACGCCCTGGACATCTTGGAGCGGGCGGAGTCGGAGGATGCGGCCCGTCACGGTGGTGCCGAGCCGCTGCACCGCCCCTACCTGTCCACGCCGGTGCTGACGATCATGCGCTCCCGCATCATCTGGCTGCTGGTCCTGGCCATCGGCGCGACGCTGACCGTGCAGGTCCTCGACGTCTTCGAGGAGACCCTCGAAGCGGTGGTGGTCCTGGCGCTGTTCGTGCCGCTGCTCATCGGCACCGGAGGCAACACCGGCAACCAGGCGGCCACCACCGTCACCCGTGCCATGGCCCTGGGCGATGTCACCACCCGAGATGTGTTCAAGGTGTTCTGGCGAGAGGTCCGGGTCGGGCTGACGCTGGGCTCGGTGCTCGGGGTCCTTGGATTCCTGCTGGTCAGCTGGCGCTGGGAGTGGCACGTGGGCGCGGTCATCGGCCTCACGCTGCTGGCCATATGCACCCTGGCGGCCTCGGCCGGCGGGCTGATGCCGATCCTGGGCAAGAAGCTCGGTGCGGATCCGGCGGTGTTCGCGAATCCGTTCATCTCCACCTTCGTGGACGCGACCGGACTGATCATCTACTTCGTCATTGCCCGGGCCGTGCTGGGGATATGACCTCCCTGGGTCGCAGCCTCCGGTGACATGGAGGACGGGACGTGGCCCGCACTCCGGTAGATTTGGACCGTTGACCCTGACCACAGACCTCGAGGGAGATCACGCGCCGATGGCCAAGATCATCTACACCCACACCGACGAAGCGCCGATGCTGGCGACCTATTCGTTCAAACCCATCGTGGAGGCCTTCGCCTCGACCGCAGGGGTGGAGGTGGAGACCCGGGACATCTCGCTCGCCGGCCGCATCATCTCCCAGTTCCCCGACCACCTGGCCGAGGATCAGCGCGAGTCCGATGCGCTGGCCGAGCTGGGTGAGCTGGCCAAGACCCCTGAGGCCAACATCATCAAGCTTCCCAACATCTCCGCCTCGGTGCCGCAGCTGAAGGCGGCCGTCGCGGAGCTGCAGTCCCAGGGCTACGCCCTGCCGGACTACCCGGAGTCCCCCTCCACCGAGGATGAGAAGGAGATCCGCGCCCGCTACGACCGGGTGAAGGGCTCCGCGGTGAACCCGGTGCTGCGTGAGGGAAACTCCGATCGTCGTGCTCCGGAGTCGGTGAAGGCCTATGTGCGGGCCAACCCGCACCGCATGGGCGCATGGACCCCGGAGTCGAAGACCAACGTGGCCACCATGGGGCGGGATGACTTCGCCTCCAACGAGAAGTCCGTGGTGCTGGAGTCCGAGGACACCTGCAGGATCCAGCTGGTCACCGAGTCCGGTGAGACCGTGGTGCTCCTGGAAGAGCTGCCTGTCCAGGCCGGCGAGGTCCTCGACGCCACCGTGATGCGCGCGGCCGCGCTGGACGAGTTCCTGGCCGCCCAGGTGGCCCGGGCCAAGGAAGAGGGCGTGCTGTTCTCCGCCCACCTGAAGGCCACCATGATGAAGGTCTCCGACCCGATCATCTTCGGCCACATCGTCAAGGCCTACTTCCCGGAGCTGTTCGCCGCCTACGGTGACGAGCTGGCCGAGGCCGGCCTGTCCGCCAACGACGGCCTGGCCTCCATCCTCTCCGGCGTCGAGGACCTCGCTGCGGAGGTCGCAGACGGTGTGAAGGCCGAGATCGAGAAGGCGCTGGCTGAGGGTCCGCGTCTGGCGATGGTCGATTCGGACCGGGGCATCACCAACCTGCACGTGCCCTCGGATGTCATCGTCGACGCCTCGATGCCGGCGATGATCCGCAACGGCGGCCACATGTGGGGCCCGAAGGGCGAGGAGGACGACACCCTCGCGGTCATCCCGGACTCCTCCTACGCGGGGGTGTACCAGGCGGCGATCGACGACTGCCGCACCCACGGCACCCTGGACCCCGCCACCATGGGCACGGTGCCGAACGTCGGCCTGATGGCGCAGAAGGCCGAGGAGTACGGCTCCCACGACAAGACCTTCGAGATCTCTCAGCCGGGCACCGTCCAGGTGCTCGACGCCGCCGGGGCGGTGCTTCTGGAGCACCAGGTCGAGGCCGGTGACATCTGGCGCGCCTGCCAGACCAAAGACGCCCCGATCCAGGACTGGGTCAAGCTGGCGGTCTCCCGGGCCCGTGAGACCGGCGCGCCCGCGGTGTTCTGGCTGGACGCTCAGCGCGCCCACGATGCCAACCTGATCACCAAGGTGGAGGCCTACCTGGCTGACCACGACACCGAGGGCCTGGACATCCGCATCATGAACCCGGTGGAGGCCACCACGCTCTCCCTGGAGCGCATCCGCCGCGGGGAGGATACCATCTCGGTGACCGGAAACGTGCTGCGGGACTACCTGACCGATCTGTTCCCGATCCTCGAGCTGGGCACCTCTGCGAAGATGCTCTCCATCGTCCCGCTGATGGCAGGCGGCGGTCTCTTCGAGACCGGTGCCGGCGGCTCGGCGCCCAAGCACGTCCAGCAGCTGGTCCAGCAGAACTACCTGCGCTGGGACTCCCTGGGTGAGTTCTTCGCCCTGGTCCCCTCGCTGGAGAAGTACGCCGAGCAGGCGGACGCCCCGCGGGCCAAAGTGCTGGCCTCTGCCCTGGACCGTGCCACATCGACCTTCCTGATGGAGAACCGCTCCCCGGGGCGGAAGCTGGGCACCATCGACAACCGCGGCTCGCACTTCTACCTGGCCCAGTACTGGGCCAAGGAGCTGGCCGAGCAGACGGAGGACGCCGGCCTGGCGCAGGTCTTCGGGCCGGTGGCCGAGCAGCTCGTGGCGCAGGAGGAGTCCATCCTCGCCGAGCTCAACGGTGTGCAGGGCCAGTCGGTGGAGCTGGACGGCTACTACCGCCCCGACGACGCGAAGGCCGCTGTGGCGCTGCGCCCCTCGGCCACGCTGAACGGCATCGTCGACGGGATCAAGGGCTGATGAGCCTCAGCTGAGGCGTCTCGATCGAGGACGCCGTGATCCTCGGATGATCCATGAAGGGCCCGGTCTCCCGTGCGGGAGGCCGGGCCCTTCGTGCATGGACCGGGGCCGTGCCTGCACGCGGCATCGTCCCCGTCACCTCGCCGGCGCAGCAGGTGGGATCCCCGTAGGATGGTGCTCTGCAGCACATTCCGCCGCACCGGACCCTGGGGTGCCGGCGCGGGCAGTCAACTGATCGGAGGCCTCGTGACATCACGCATCCACATCCTTCCCGAGGGGGAGCAGGAGCTCGTCTCCGGACTGGAGGCTCAGGGCGCCGACGTCGTCGGGGCGGACGAGCGCCCCACCGGCGTCGTGGTGACCGGCATGTTCAAGAGCTTCAACCTCGAGGAGATCCTCGAGCAGAACCCCCAGGTCGAGTGGGTGCAGCTCCCCAGCGCCGGGATCGAGAAGTACGGGAAGATCCTTCGCCGCTTCCCGGAACGACTCTGGACCTCGGCCAAGGGCTCCTATGCCGCGCCGGTCGGTGAGCATGGACTCCTGCTGACCCTGGCGGCGCTGCGTGGGCTGAAGGCCCGGGCGAAGGCGACCAGCTGGGGCGCCGAAGGTGGCATCTCGCTGAACGGGCTGCGCTGCGTGGTCATCGGAGCCGGGGGAGTGGCCGCCGAGATGGTGCGCCTCTACAAGGCCTTCGACACCCATGTCACCGTGGTGCGCCGCACCGAGACCCCCCTCGAGGGAGCAGACCGGACCGTGTCCCAGGACCGACTGGAGGAGGCGCTCGAGGGCGCCGACGTCCTCGCCCTGGCCGCCGCGGTCACTCCGGCCACGGAGAAGATGATCGGCGCCGAGCAGCTGGCCCTGCTGGCGGACGGCGCGGTGGTCTCGAACGTCGGGCGCGGCAGGCTGATCGATCATGACGCCCTGGTGGGTGCGCTGCGCAGCGGCAAGCTCCGCGGTGCCGGGCTCGACGTCACCGAGCCGGAGCCGCTTCCCGAGGGGCACCCTCTCTGGGAGCTGGAGAACTGCCTGATCACCCCTCACACTGCTGACACCAAGGCGATGGTGGTCCCGCTGCTGCGTGAGCGCATCCTGGAGAACCACCGCCGCCTGCGCGACGGCGAGCCGCCGGTCGGCGTCGTCGACCCGGCCCAGGGGTACTGAGCTCGCGGCGCCGGCCCGCTCACGGCTCAGCGGACCCCCCTGCACCGACCATCCGATCAGAGAGGACCGGAACATGGCACATATCCTCACCGTGAAGGGCAGGACGCCCTCCATCGGGGCCGGCGTCTTCCTCGCCCCGACCGCGGCGATCACCGGCGACGTCCTCATGGAACCTGACTCCTCGGCCTTCTACGGCGTGTCCGTGCGCGGTGACTCCGCCCGGATCACCGTCGGCGCCGGCACCAACCTGCAGGACAACGTGGTCCTCCACGCCGACGAGGGCTTCCCCTGCACTTTGGGCGCAGGCGTCTCGGTGGGCCACGGCGCCGTGGTGCACGGCTCCACGGTCGGCGCCGACAGCCTGATCGGCATGGGGGCGACGCTGCTGAACGGAGCCGTCATCGGGGAGCAGAGCCTGGTGGCCGCAGGGGCCCTCGTGCTGGAGGGGGCGGTGATCCCTCCGCGTTCCCTGGTCGCCGGCGTCCCGGCCAAGGTGCGCCGCGAGCTCACCGACGAGGAGGTCTCCGGCCTGGCGAAGAACGCGGAGATCTACCTGGGTCTGAAGGACGCCCACAGCCACGCCGAGCCGGCCTTACCATGAGCACCTCCGCTCCCGCCCGCTCAGCCGGGGACGAGGGCGTCCCCCGCCTGGGCTTCCATGCCTCTCAGGAGCAGATCGCTCCCTCCCAGCTGCTGCGTGACGTGCAGCTGGCCGAACAGGTCGGCTTCGACGGCGCCATGAGCTCGGATCACTTCATGCCATGGTCGGCACGGCAGGGCCACTCCGGCTTCACCCTGTCCTGGCTGGGCGCCGCGCTGGCCTCCACCGAGTATCCGATCGGCGCGGTCAACGCCCCCGGCCAGCGGTATCATCCCGCCGTCGTCGCCCAGGCCTACGCCACCCTGGGGGAGATGTTCCCCGGGCGGGTGTGGACGGCGCTGGGCGCCGGCCAGGCGATGAACGAGCACATCACCGGGGATCGCTGGCCGGATCTGGAGACCCGCCGACGCCGGCTGGAGGAGTGCGTGGACGTTATCAGGCGCCTGCACCGCGGTGAACGGGTCACCCACGAAGGCCTGGTGCGCGTGGACGACGCCGTCCTCTACGACCTCCCCGCGGAGCCGGTCCCGCTCTACGCCGCCTGCATCACCCCGGAGTCCGCCCGACGTGCCGCCGCGTGGGCGGAGGGCATGATCACGCTCAATCAGCCGGGACATGCGGAGCGGGACGTGCTGGCGGCCTACCGTGAGGCCGGCGGCTCCGGCCCGGTGATGCTTCAGGTCCACCTCTCCTGGGCTCCCACGCGGGGGCAGGCCGAGGAGATCGCCCACGATCAGTGGCGAACCAATGTCTTCGGCCCTCCGCTGGACCAGGACATGCCCACCCCGGAGCATTTCGACAGCGCCGCTGAGGAGGTCTCGCTGCGCCGGGTGTTGGACGCGGTGCGGACCTCGGACTCGCCGCAGGCGCACGTCGAGCATCTCGCCGAAGACCTCGAGGCCGGCTTCGAGGCGCTCTATCTGCATCATGTGGGCCAGGAGCAGCGGTCCTGGCTTGAGATCGCCGGCGAACACGTCCTGCCGGCACTGCGGACCCGCTGAAGGAGGATCACCCATGCGCATCGCTGACACCGCCGACCTCTGGTACAAGAACGCCGTCGTCTACTGCCTGGACGTGGCGACGTTCCTGGACTCCGACGGAGACGGAGTGGGGGACTTCGCCGGCCTGACCCAGCGCGTCGACTACCTCGCCGAGGTGGGGGTCACCTGCCTGTGGCTCATGCCGTTCTACCCCTCGCCCCGGCTCGATGACGGCTACGACGTCCAGGACATGTACGGGGTGGACCAGCGCTACGGAGACCACGGCGACGTCGTCGAGTTCATCCGGGTGGCCCATGATCGCGGAATCCGCGTGATCATCGACCTGGTCATCAACCACACCTCGGAGAGACATCCTTGGTTCCGGCGGTCCCGCTCCTCGCGGGACAGCCCGTACCGGGACTTCTATGTGTGGCGCTCCGACACCCCGCCGGACACCTCGGACCAGACCATGTTCCCCGACGTCGAGGACGGCATCTGGAGCTACGACGAGAAGACGGGCGAGCACTACCTGCACCACTTCTTCAGCCACCAGCCGGACTTGAACACCGCCAATCCGCAGGTGCGGGAGGCCATCGAACGGACGATGGGATTCTGGCTGCAGATGGGAGTGGACGGGTTCCGTGTGGATGCGGTGCCGTTCGCGCTGAATGAGAACACCATCGGCCTCCGGGAGCACCGCGACTTCGAGGAGCCGCATGACTATCTGCGGTCGCTGCGCGGGTTCCTGCAGCGGCGCTCCTCCGGAAACGGCGCCGGCATCATGCTCGGTGAGGTGAACCTGCCGCATGCGGAGCAGGTGGACTTCTTCGGCGGTGAGGCCGGCGATCAGCTGACCATGCAGTTCGACTTCCTCACCAACCAGAAGACGTTCTTGGCGATGGCTCGACAGGACGCCCGCCCGATCGCCGAGGCGCTGCGCGCCCGGCCGCGAGGCCTGCCCGAGACCTGCCAGTACGCGAACTTCCTGCGCAACCACGACGAACTCACCTTGGACCTGCTCAGCGATTCCGAGCGGGAGGAGATCTTCGCGGAGTTCGGACCGGAGGAAGAGATGCAGCTCTTCGGCCGTGGGCTGAAGCGGCGGCTGCCGCCGATGGTGGATGGTGATCCGCGTCGGCTCAAGATGGCCTACTCGCTGCTCTTCGCCCTGCCCGGCACCCCGGTGATGTTCTACGGCGAGGAGATCGGCATGGGGGAGCGGCTGGACCTGGAGGGCCGCGCCGCGGTCCGGACTCCGATGCAGTGGTCGGCGGAGAAGAACGGCGGGTTCTCCGCCGCCCGTCCCAGTCGTCTTCCTCGGCCCTTGGTGGAGGGCCCCTATGGCCCCGAGCATGTCAACGCGGCCGCTGCACGGCGTGACGAGGATTCTCTGCTGCAGCACGTCACCAGGCTCTGTCAGCGATACCGGGAGTCACCCGAGCTGGGCTGGGGCGAGGTGGAGGTCATCGAGCAGCCGCACCACCAGGTGCTGGTGCACAGGATGACCTGGCGAGGATCAACGATGGTGCTGCTGCACAATCTGGCGCCGGAGCCCGCCCTCGTCGGATTCGAGCTGGATGATCTGGAGGAGGGCGCCGAGCTGGTGGACCTGCTGCAGCCCGGCACCTGCACGCTCGATGCCTCCGGGCACACGGAGATCGGGCTCGACGCCTATGGGCACCGCTGGCTGCGCGTTCGGCGCGAGGGTGACGCCCGGCTGGTGTGACACGCCTTCCGGAGCCGCCCACGGGTGCCGGGTTGAGGAGATCCGATGACACGCGTCCAGCTCACATTGAGGCGGCCGTCAGGATCCGTCAGTATAGTCACGCTCCGGATTACCCTGCCCTGAGGTCGGGCGAGACGTCCGCACCTGCCCCAGCTGCTGAGAGGCCCTGATGATGAAGCCCACTGCGCTGACCGGCCTGGCGATCGCCGGGACGCTGATGCTCGCCTCCTGCGGGTCGAACCCGTTCTCTGACGATGGTCAGGACGCCCCTGACCCCGGCACCGCCTCTGAGGCTGAGGTCCCCAGCTTCGCCGAGATCCAGGATCAGATGTGGGAGGCGATGCTCGCGGCCGAGACCGTCACCATCGACGGGCAGGTCGAGGCCGGCGAGGCGGACCTGGATGAGCTCTTCGACGAGATCGACGAGGACACCGTCGGAGACATCACCATCACCGGGGCGCTGGACGGAACTGATTCGGAGATGAGCTATGCCGCCGGTGAGGGGAACACCTTCACCCAGCGGATGGTCGACGGCGTGGAGTACTTCCGGGGTGAAGACTTCGGAGCCCTGCTCTACAGCGAACTCGACGAGGATGTGGCCGCGGCGGTCGAGCCGGGGTTCATCGATGAGCTGGTGGCGGACCAGTGGGTGGAGTTCTCCGCCGACGGGTCCGCCTCGATCTTCTCTGCCGAGGACTTCCTGACAATCTGGCAGCGCGAGCTGCGGGAGGCCGACCTCGACGACGTCGCCGGTGCCCGCGAGACTCGGGACGGCCAGGAGGTCTACGTCTACGCGGAGGAGGACGGCGAGGCGGAGTACGTGGTGGCCGCCGACGGGCAGCCGCACCTGCTGCAGCTGCGCGACGAGGACAGCAGCTACACCTTCGCGGACTGGAACTCCACGGAGACTCCGGATGAGCCTGAGAACGTCATCACCCTGGACGACATCTTCGATGCCATCGCCGAGCAGCAGGGCTGGCCGACCGACCAGGAGACCGGTGACGGTCCCGACGACGAGGTCGACGACGCCGAGGACGTCGAGGACGTCGAGCAGGGCTGATGGAGCCGCGCCTGTCGCGCGGCGGAACGGAAGAGGACGGACCGTCTGAAGGAGGCACCACGTGACTGAGGAAATGGAGACCCGGCCGGCTCCGCTGCCGACGAAGATGTTCGGCATCGCAGGAATCGCCGTGTTGACGCTGACCGCCTGTGCGCCCGACGATGATCAGCCGGAGGATGCGGCGCAGGAGGACGTCGACCCGGACGGCGCCGAGGATCAGGGTGACGAGCCTGACGAGATCGCTGAGGAGGAGCCGGAGAACGAGGCCCCGGAGATCTCAGAGATCGAGTCCCAGCTGTGGGACACGATGGACCAGGCCGAGTCGGTGGTCCTCGATGCCGAGGTGCCCTCTGACGCCGACGAGGTCGAGGGCGAGGTCGACATCGACGATGCGGGCACCATCACCCAGCACTACTCGGGTCAGGTGGACGGCTCAGCCCTGACCATGCGCGAGGAGTCCGACGCAGCCCAGGCCGAGTACATCACCTTCGAGGACGCCACGTACCTGCGCGGTGAGGACGAGCTGCGTGCCGTCGGGGAGCAGTTTCCCGGTGAGATCGATGAGGACGAGCTGGAGGACGAGTTCGCGGGCCGGTGGGTGGACTACTCGGAGATCTTTCCCGAGGGCTTCACGATCACCGAGTGGCTGGATGAGTTCCGCGAGAGCCTGGAGTCCGGCGGCGGCTTCGATGAGCTCGAAGCAGCGGCGGAGACCCGGGACGGCGAGGAGGTCTGGGTCTACACCGGCGACGGCCGGGAGGTCGTCGTACGGGCTGGGGAGGAGCCGGTGCTGCTCTCCGTCCATGCCGAGGACGAAACCGGCCACTTCGACGTCCGGTTCAGCGACTGGAACGAGGCTGAGGAGCCGGAACGACCTGCGGACGAGGACATCCTCACGGTCCAGGACATCGAGGAGCTCCTGAGCTGAGCGGGTCCTCGGTGAGTCTGTCCGAGGAGTTCGCGTCCAGCTCCCATCCAGGTAGAGCGTGATCCACGCGGCAACCTGAACACTTCATGTGAGCTTCCTCATAGTATCGGGAGAAAGCATTTGTAGAGCTTCCTTTCAGGGAACAGGTGTGGTGAGAATGGACATGAGTCATCTGGTCGAGGCAGGGGACTGCCGATGAACGGTCAGATCAGGTGACCAGCGGAAAGACCGCGATGCATCAACGATGCACCTGGACGGAGGTACTGATCCTATGGTTACCACCGACGACAACAAGCTTCGCTCTCTGGCTGCCGCACTCGGTGTCGGTTCCCTGGCGTTGTTCGGCGTGACTGCCTGCGACACCAACGGGGACACCGGCGAAGAGGACCCGGCGGTCGAGGAAGAAGAGGGTATGGAAGAGGACCCGGCCGAGGAGGACCCGATGGAGGAGGAAGAGGAGGGCTGATCCCTCGTCTCCTCTGACGATCGAGGTCCCTTCGGAAGCTCCGGCTTCCCACAAGCCTCTTCTGTTACGACGATGGCTGCAGGTTGATCTTCACAGATCGGCCCTGCTGGCCAAGATCGGCCCCGGCGGTGCAAACCGCCGGGGCCGATCTGTGTGTGCCGGGCCGCCAGCACCGGCCGCCCGCACCGACCGCGCGTACCTGACGACGCAGCGCCGCGCTGGCCTCCGCCCCCCCGGCTCGGAGTGGGCTCTCGCCCTGGTGGCGCCGCACAGAGCTCCGCGGAGCCAGCGGGCGCGGGCCCTGCCGCGGCCGGGAAGCGGGGAGGGGGCTCCCAGCAGGTCTGGACAGAACATCGCTGCTCCGTCCAGCATCTGATCAGAGAGCGGGCCGAATATGTGTAAGTGCTCAATGCTCCGTAAGAGCTTCCCCTGAGTCCCCCGGAAAGGCCGCTCTCAACTTTCGTGGGGCCCCTCGGATATGTCCATGATGGTCTCAAGCCGTCCGGATCGGCACTGCGGTTCGCAGCTGCGGATCACCTGCCGGGCGGCCGAGAAGAGAATCGCGGAGAGTCCGCGGAGCATCACATGCGATGCGCGATCACGGAGGTGCACATCATGGCTGCAACCGACGCAAACAAGCTTCGTTCCCTGGCCGCTGCGGTCGGAGTCGGCTCGCTGGCTCTGTTCGGCATCACTGCCTGCGACACCGAGGGTGAGGCACCCGAGGACGCTCCGGTCGAGGAGGAGGGTGCTCCGGAGGAGGACCCGGCTGACGAGGGTGCTCCGGAGGAGGACCCGGCTGACGAGGGCCTCCCGGAGGAGGACCCGGCTGAGGAGGACCCCGGCTTCGAGGATGACCCCGCTGACGAGGACACCGAGGGTGGACTCGAGGACGAGGGTGCTGAGGAGGAGGACGGCCTGGAGGGCTGATCCCACTCGGCGGGTGCGCCGCGGTCTGCGTGACGCGCCCTCCTCACAGACAGGAGGCCCCTCCACCGGCATCATGCCGGGGGAGGGGCCTCCTGCTGTGTGCGGGACTGCTCAGCGCACGATCCGCGCGATGCGGATCAGCGTGGATCAGTGCGGATCAGCCGTTCTTGACGGCGTCCTCGATGCGCTGGCCGACCTCGGCGTCGACGTTCTTCCAGTACTGGAAGGCGTTCGAGAGCACGGGCTCGCGGACCCCGTCGAGGGCGCCGGAGACGGTCTCGACCAGACGGTCGCGGGCGGCGTCGTCGAAGACCTCGCGGACCAGGACGCCGGGCTGGGTGAAGTCGTCGTCCTGCTCGCGCAGGGTGTAGGCGGAGCGGACCAGCTCGCCGTCGGCCTCCCAGCCGTTGTCCACCGGGCCCTGTTCGTCGGACCAGGTCGAACCCTCCACCGTGTTCGGGGCGTAGACCGGCTTGTCGCCGCTGTGGTCGTACCACATGTTGCCCTCGAAGTTGTAGGAGTGGACCTCGTTCTTCGGACGGTTGACCGGCAGCTGCTGGAAGTTGGTACCGATGCGGTAGCGGTGGGCGTCCGCGTAGGCGAAGTTGCGGCCCAGCAGCATCTTGTCCGGCGAGTTGCCGGTGCCCGGGACCATGTTGGCGGGAGAGAACGCGGCCTGCTCGATCTCCGCGAAGAAGTTCCGCGGGTTGCGGTTCAGGGTCAGCGTGCCGACCTTGATGCGCGGGTAGTCCGCCTGAGGCCAGATCTTCGTCAGGTCGAAGGGGTTGATCTTGTAGGTCTTGGCGTCCTCGTACGGCATGACCTGGACGTAGAGGGTCCAGGTGGGGTGCTCGCCGCGGGCGATGGCATCGAACAGGTCGCGACGGTGGAAGTCAGCGTCCGCACCGGCCAGCTTCTCAGCCTCTTCGTTGGTCATGGTGTCGAAGCCGGCGTCGTTGAGGAAGTGGTACTTCACCCAGAACCGCTCGCCGGCCTCGTTGTTCCACTGGTAGGTGTGGGAGCCATAGCCGTTCATGCGGCGCCAGGAGGCCGGCAGTCCGCGGTCGCCCATCAGGTAGGTGACCTGGTGTGCCGACTCTGGGTTCTGGGTCCAGAAGTCCCACTGCATGTGGCCGTCACGCAGTCCGGAGTCCGGGAGGCGCTTCTGGGAGCGGATGAAGTGCGGGAACTTCATGGGGTCGCGGACGAAGAACACCGGGGTGTTGTTGCCGACGAGGTCGAAGTTGCCCTCTTCGGTGTAGAACTTCAGCGCGAAGCCGCGGACGTCGCGCCAGGTGTCCGGGGAGCCGAGCTCACCGGCCACGGTGGAGAAGCGCAGCAGGGTCTCGGTGGTGCGGCCGGGCTGGAAGAGGTCGGCCTTGGTGTACTGGGAGACGTCCTCGGTCACCTCGAAGGTGCCGAAGGCGCCGGCGCCCTTGGCGTGGGGGCGACGCTCCGGCACGTTCATCCGGTTGAAGTGCGCCAGCGTTTCGATCAGGTGGTGGTCGTGCAGCAGCAGCGGACCATCGGGGCCCACGCTGAGGGAATGACGGTCGCTCACTGCCGGGATGCCGGCCTGGGTCGTCGACCCGGTGGCGTGCGGGGTGTTGCCAGTGGTCATGACTGTCCCTTTCTCTTCTTACTTGGGTGGTTCTCGGATGCGGTAGGTCGTGGTGGCGCGGCTGGTCCGCGGGGCGGCCGGACGCGCGGGTCAACGGGCGGAGGCGGTCTCTCGGGAGGCGGGGGTGCCCTCCGGGGAGGCCCCGGGCGCGGACTGCTGCTCCCCGGCTCCGCCTTGGGCGCGGGCTGCCGCGCAGTCGTCGCAGATCCCGCGGAAGACGACGTCGGCGACCTCCACGGTCATCCCCAGTCCGGGCGGAGTCTGCAGGCAGGGTGCCTCGCCGTGGACGCACTCGACGTCCTCGATGCGCCCGCAGACGGTGCAGATGGCGTGGTGGTGGTTGTCATGGGTGCGTGTCTCGTAGCAGGCCGGGGAGCCGGGAGGGTCGAAGCGGCGCAGCAGCTCTCGTGCGGTGAGGTCGTGGAGCACCGTGTAGACGGACTGCACCGTGATCTCAGGCAGCTGTTCGGTGACCCGTGAGTGGATCGCTTCTGCGGGGCGGTGCGGGTCCTGAGCCACCGCCTCGAGCACGGCCAGGCGCTGGCGGGTGACGCGCAGTCCGCGTTCGCGCAGCTGGGAGGGCCAGTCGGTCATCGTGCTCACGAGACCAGTCTGCCCTAGATCTGAGTGATTCACAATAACTCGGCGTGCCGAGTCGAGAGCTCGCGCTGACCACACCGCGTGCGGGACTCTCCGAACCGGCTCGTCCCGGGGCTCAAGAAGGAGCATCCCACGTCAGCGCGATGTCGCGCGAACGTCGCCGGGAGTTCACCAGGTCGTCTCACCGGCGCTTCCTGCCCCTGGAATCGTGGAGGCGTTCTGCCCCACGTCTGCGAGAGGAAGCGCCACGATGCCCGTCCGGGAGATGCTGCCCATGCTCGGCCACGTCCGCGGCAAGCGCAGTGCCGTCACCTGCGCCTTGAAATGCGCCAACGCCTGTGCCGGGGAGGTGTGCAACACCTCCGGCAATGAGACGTTCCGCGAGGTGGCCTCTGCGGCACTGACCCGACGCCAGCTCCTCGGGGCCTCGGCGGCGGGGGCGCTGGCCCTCGCGGTCGGAGCTGCCGCCGGCACGGGCCCTGCCCCTGCGGCGGCGGCGACCGACTCGAAGCTGAGGTTCTCCCCGATCAATCCTGTCCATCACGACGTCGACGGTCTGATCGTGCCCGAGGGGTACACCTGGGAGCCGATCATCCGGTGGGGCGACAGGGTCTTCCCTGACGCCCCGGAGTTCGATGTGGAGAACCAGACCGCCGAGGCCCAGGCGAAGCAGTTCGGGTACAACAACGACTACCTGGAGATCGTGGAGGTCCCCGGATCGAAGGGCCGCCGGGCTGTGCTGTTCTCCAACCACGAGTACACCAATGAGGACATCATGTTCCCCGACGGCACCGACGGCACCGACGGCACCGACGGCACCGACGGCACCGACGGCACCGATGACGCCGTCCGCCGGGCCGTGGGCATGGCCGCGCACGGGATGACCATCGTCGAGGTCACCCGGAAGAACCGGAACCATGCCTGGCGGGTCGACGTCGAGGGCGCGCGCAACCGCCGCTTCCTGCTGGACACCGAGTTCGCGTTCACCGGACCTGCGGCCGGTTCGGAGCTGCTGGCCACCGCCGATGACCCGGAGGGGCGCACCGTCCGCGGCACGCTCAACAACTGTGCCGGAGGACTCACCCCGTGGGGGACCTTCCTCTCCGGGGAGGAGAACTTCCACGGGTACTTCGTCTCTGAGGGCACCTCAGAGACCGACCGTCGGTACGGAATCGACGCCGAGCCCACGGTCCGCGGCTGGGAGCAGGACGAGCCCCGCTTCGACACCCGGAACCCCGGCTATGAGAACGAGAAGAACCGTTTCGGCTGGATCGTGGAGGTGGACCCCTGGGACCCCGAGTCCACGCCGGTCAAGCACACCAGCCTGGGCCGTTTCAAGCATGAGGGCGCCAACGTCATCCTCTCCGGCTCCGGGCATGCGGTGGCCTACGCCGGGGATGACGAGCGTTTCGACTACCTGTACAAGTTCGTCTCCCACGGCACCTACGCCGACGGGGACCGGGAGCACAACAAGACTCTGCTGACCTCGGGCGACCTCTACGTCGCGAAGTTCTCCGGGAACTCTCCTGCGTCGGAGATCGACGGTTCCGGCGCCCTGCCCTCCGACGGAGCGTTCGACGGGACCGGAGAATGGCTGCCGCTGCTTCTCGACGGGGAGCCGCAGGTGGCTGGCTTCACCGCCGAGGAGGTGCTGGTCCACACGCGGCTGGCCGCCGACGCCGCCGGGGCCACGAAGATGGACCGGCCTGAGGACGTGGAGCCGAACCCGCACACGGGGAAGGTCTACATGGCCTGCACCAACAACTCCCAGCGCGGCACCGACGGTGCGGCCGACGTCGACGAGCCCAACCCGCGGGCGCAGAACCGCGACGGTCACATCGTCGAGATCACCGAGCGCGGTGACCAGGCCTCGAGGGCCTTCGACTGGACGTTGCTGCTGGTCTGCGGCGATCCCTCCACGGACGACGCCGCCTATTTCAGCGGATACCCGCGGGACCAGGTCTCACCGATCTCCTGCCCGGACAACGTGGCCTTCGACTCTCAGGGGAACCTGTGGATCTCCACCGACGGCGCCCCCAGCGGGATCGGCCTCTGCGACGGACTGTTCAAGGTCCACCTGGAGGGGGAGAACCGCGGGAAGGTGGAGCAGTTTCTCTCAGTCCCGGCCGATGCCGAGACCTGCGGCCCGGTGATCCACGATGAGGAGCGCACCGTCTTCGTGGCCGTCCAGCATCCTGGCGAGGACGGCACCTGGGCTGATCAGCGCTCGGCATTCCCCGACTATGTGGCGTATCCGGAGCCAGGGCTGTCCGCGCTGCCGCGTCCGTCGGTGGTGCAGGTGCTCAAGGGCAGGCCGGGGAAGGGGAACGCCGACGCTCGGCAGCGGCAGCTCGTCGGGGACGTCCACTCGGGGGATGAGCTGAAGCGCGGACGCGCCACGGCATGAACCGGGCCGCCGGTGCCCTGCCGGTGCTCCGCCGCCGCCCCGACTAGACTGGTCCGGGGAACGGACAGCGGGGAGGCGATGTGCAGCGACAGGGACGCCGACGGGTCACAGCCGCCGATGTGGCTGCCCGCGCCGGCGCTTCGCGCAGCGCGGTCTCCCTGGTCCTCAACGGCCGTGCCGACGGCAACGTGGCTCCGGTGCTCCAGGATCAGATCCGTGCCGCTGTCGAGGAGCTGGGGTACATTCCGCAGAGTGTCGGGCAGTCGCTGCGCAGTCGCAGCACGCGGACGGTGGGCGTGATCACCGATGAGATCGTCACCTCGCCCTTCGCCGGGGGGATCATCAGCGGAGCCGACGCCGTGGCGCGCGAGGCCGGCTACATGATCATGGTGGCCGACACCGCGGGGGACGACTCCCGCATCGGACAGATGGCCGAGGTGTTCTTCGCCCGCAGCGTGGACGCCCTCATGCTGGCCACCGGAGGGCTGGTGAGCGTCGATCCGGCGGAGAACTTCTTCTCTGCCCCGGCGGTGCTCGCCAACTGTCTGGACGCCTCCGGCCGGGCGCCGGCCGTCGTCGCCGATGAGGCCGGGGGCTCGCGGCTGGGGGTGCGTCACCTGCTGGACCTGGGGCATCGCGATATCGCTCTGCTCAGCGGCACCGAGGACTCTCCGGCGACCCCGCGCCGTCGGGAGGGCTTCCTCGATGCTGTGGCCGGCACCGGGGCGGAGCATCGGGTCGTGCCCTGCGGCTGGGACATCGACGACGGCTACCGCGCAGCCTCCGCGCTTCTCGACGGCGGAGCCGCCCCCACCGCCGTGCTGGCCTCGAACGACCGCACGGCGGTGGGGGTGCTGCTCGCCGCGGCACACCGCGGGGTGGACATCCCCGGGGACCTCTCCGTGGTGGGCGTGGACGATCAGGCTCACGTGGCCGCCCAGGTGGTCCCCGCGCTGACCACAGTGGCCCTGCCGCATCAGCAGATCGGGCGGCGGGCCATGGAGATCCTCCTCGAGGGGATCCCGGCTCCTTCAGGTGAGCCCTCAGCGGGTGCGATCCCCGAACTCATCGAGACCTGGCTGATCAGGCGGGACTCCACCGGCGCAGCACCCACCAGCTGAGCCGGGCGCCGCCGGTGCGCAGCTCCCACTGTTGGTCCGCCGCAGGATATGCCCGCAGCGTGCAGGCGGGGCCGTCGGCCCGGAAGATCTCGATGATCGAGTGGTCGATCACGATCCGAGACGCTGGGCCGGAATACACCGGAGGTCCTGCCTCGGCGTCCGTGTCCCCGGCGGCGCGCAGCTCCACGGTCGGCACGGTCCCTTCCGGGGTGGTCGGGAGTACGACGTCGCAGGCATCCGGCAGCAGGACGGCCGCGCCGTCGTCGTGGTGGGCAGGCCCGAGCCTCCATCCCTCGCACTCGGCGGCAGGGCTGCTGACCAGGGCGCCGTCGCGGATCTGCAGCTCACGCGGCCAGGTCAGCAGACCGGACCAGCCGGCCTCGTCGCAGGCCTGCTGTTCGCGCTGTTCCCGTGCCCAGCCGATCATCAAGGCCCGGTCTGGCTCGGCGAGCACCTGCGGTGCGTAGAAGCTGGAGCCCGTATCCACCTCGGACTCGCCGAGAATGCGTGGCCGGGGCAGGTCCTGCGGCTGGTCCGGCAGGTCGACCTCCAGGAGCAGAGCGCGGGTGTCGTCGAGCTCGTGGCCGCCGTCGTCGGTGCGATGCCAGCGGGAGACCACCAGCACCCAGACCGCGGAGTCCTCCAACCAGACCAGCTGGGGGCACTCCCAGATGTCGGCGTCCAGGGCTGCCGGCGCCCGATCGGAGCTCAGCCACACCCCGTGGTACGTCCAGTCCGTCAGCTCTTCGGCGTCATAGAGCAGGATCGCGGCCCGGCCGTCCGCCAGTCCCGCCCCCTGCAGAGCCCAGCGTCGCCCGTCGATGGTCACCAGGAACGGGTCGCGCACTGCGACGACCTGCTCATCCTCTGGCATGGGCGCGGCCACATGACGCTCCTGCGACCATTCGCGCAGATCAGCAGACCCCCGGGCCAGCGTCACCTCGGAGGCGTTCTCGATGCCCTGGACACCGCTGTAGACGGCGATCGGAGCCCCGTCGTCGAAGCCCATGACGCCCGACCAGCAGCCGGCGACGTCGGGGCCTTGGGGGCCGGGGGTCAGCGCCACGGGCTCCTCGGTCCACTCGACGAGGTCCGGGGACGAGAGGTGTCCCCAGTGGATGTGCTCATGCCGCGCCGAGTGCGGATTGAACTGGAAGAACACGTGCCATGTGCCGTTGACCCGGCACAGTCCGTTGGGGTCGTTCAGCCAGCCGCGGGCGGGCCGGGGGTGCGCCACCGGGAAGGCCAGATCCTGGGCAGAGCTGGCGGTGGCGGGGGAGGTGACGGCGGGCTGGCAGGTGGAGCTGGTCATCGTGTCCTTTCGGGAGGGGTGTCGGAGGAAGGTGAAGGGCTGGTTCATTTGCCCGCGCCGGCGGTGAGGCCTTCGCGCAGGTAGCGCTGGCCGAAGAGGAAGACGATCAGCGCGGGGATCATCGAGAGCACGACGCCGGCCAGCACCACGGAGATGCTTCCTGTGCCGAGATGTCCCTGGAGGGAGACCAAGCCCAATGGCAGGGTGAAGTTCTCCTCGGAGTTGACCAGCACCAGGGGCCGGAAGAACTCGTTCCAGTGGTAGTTGAAAGCCAGGATGCCCACGATCGCCATGCCCGGCGCGGAGAGCGGCAGGTAGACGGAGAAGAACACCCGCCAGGGCCCAGCGCCGTCCAGAGAGGCGGCCTCGGCATAGTCGCCGGGCAGGTTCAGGAAGTACTGGCGCATCAGGAAGGTGCCGAAGGCCGTCGGAACGGCTGGGATGATCAGCGCCAACAGCGTGTCGGCCAGCCCTATCCCGCGGATGAGCATGAAGACCGGCACGATCGTGACCTGCACCGGGATCATCATCGTGGCCAGCACCAGGGCGAAGAGCAGGGTGGAGCCGCGGAACCGCATCCGGGCGAACACATAGCCGGCCATCGCTGCGGTGAGCATCTGTCCGGCGGCGATCAGCGCGGTGACCAGGGCCGAGTTCAGCACCAGCCGCGTGACGTCGATCTGGGTGAAGACCTCCCGGTAGGCCGTGAAGTCCGGGCTGAGCGGGAGGAAATGCGGGGGCAGGTCGAAGGACTCGGCCGGGTCGCGCAGGGAGGTGGACAGCGTCCACATCACCGGTCCGAGCACAGCGAGGGCCACCACGGCCATGAACAGCAGGGCGGCGGTCCGGGAGGGGGAGGGCAGGCGCAGACGCCGGCGGGGTCTGTCGGTGACAGGCTGCAGGGTGGTCATGGGATCAGAGCTCCTTCGTCAGAGGTCGTGGGGACGTCTGACGGTTCACTGGTAGAAGACGAATCGGCGGGAGAGGCGGAACTGCGCCCAGGTGATGAGCATGATGATCAGCATCAGGACGAGGCCGGCGGCCGAGGCGAGGCCGAACTCCAGACGCTGGAAGGCGGCCTCGAAGACCACCATGACCGCAGACCTGGTGGAGTCGCCGGGCCCGCCGCGGGTCAGCACGTAGGGCTGGTCGAAGACCTGAAGCGCCATGATCATCGCGGTGACCGAGGCGACCAGCAGCGAGGGGGAGACCAGCGGGAAGGTGACGTTCTTGAACGCTCCCCAGCCCCGGGCTCCGTCGATCTCGGCGGCCTCGTAGAGCTCCTTGGGGATGGAGGCGATCCCACCCAGAAGGATCAGGAAGGAGAATCCGAAGTTCTGCCAGACGAAGACGAAGATCACCACGGCGGCGGCTCCGGTCGGTGTCGTCAGCCAGGGGACGTTCGAGATGCCCACCAGGCCGAGCATCCAGTTCACGACGCCGAACTGCTCGTTGAACAGGTAGCTCATGAAGATGGAGACCCCGGCCGCGGAGAGCACCAGGGGAAAGAAGAACGTGGAGCGGAAGAACAGCCGCAGCCAGTCGGGCATGCGGGACTGGACCATCACCGCCAGGAACATCGCCAGGCTCAGCTGCAGCGTCACCGCGATGAGCACGAACACGATGGTGTTCAGGAAGGCCGTCCGGACGGTGGCGTCGGCGCCGAGGGCGATGAAGTTGTCGACCCCGGCGAACTGCGGGGTGGAGAGCAGGTCCCAGTGGAAGAAGGCCAGGGCCAGCGAGCCGACGATCGGCAACAGGGTGAAGATCCCCATGCCGACCACGGTGGGGGCCAGCAGAAGCAGGATGACCCAGCGTTCGGAGCGCGAGCGGATCCGGGGCGTCGTCGTGGCGGTGGACGGCGTCGTGGGGCGGGCCGAACGGGCCGCTTCCCGGGCAGGTGCAGGGGTGGTGGTCATGAGCTCTTCTCCATGGCGACGGTGAGTTCACGGTCGAGGCGGTCAAGGGCTGTCTCCAGCTGCGCCGGACCGCCGCTCATGCCCAGGGCGACGTTCCGGGCCAGGGCGTTCTCCACCTCGGCCTGCTGGGGAGGAGCCGGAATCGGGCCGGAGGACGGGAAGTCGTCGAGCGTGTCGTAGAAGACCTTCCAATTGCGCGGCCCGGTCTCCCTGTAGAAGGCCTCGTCGACCATGGAACGGCGCGTCGGAGTGGTGGTGGGCACGGGCATCGCCAGCTCCATGGACTCCTTGCGGGTCGTGAACTCCAGCCAGCGCCAGGCCTGCTCCTTGCGCTCAGAGGTGCGCATGATCGAATACCCGGCCGTTCCGAACTGGTGCCGCTGACTGCGCCACCGGGGGAAGTACTGGACGTCGACGTCCTCGTCGGACATGCCGTTCTCATGCAGGCCCTGGGCCCAATAGCCGCCGGCGGGGGTGGCGCCGATGCGATCGGAGGCGAACAGCCCGATCAGCGAGTTGCCCCCGCCCTCCTCGGGACGGATGCTGAGCCCCTCGTTGACCCAGCCCTGCAGACGTTCGAAGGTCTCCACGACGCGCGGGTCGCTGACATTGGAGCTGGTCCAGCGGTACCCGCCACGACGCTCGGCCGTCAGCTCCGGTGTGTAGAACCGGTCCCACAGCCAGTCGCCGCCGGAGAACCTGTCCTCGGTCAGAATGCTGGTGTCATTGGCATAGAGCCATGGGACGATTCCTCCGAAGAGCCGGTTGGTCCAGAAATAGGGGACGAACCCGCCCTCGGCGGTGTCGCGCATCGTGCGCAGCATCTGCTCGAACTCGTCGATGTCCCAGTCGGGGGAGGGGAAGTCCAGGCCCGCGCGCTCCAGGGTCGGCAGGTTGAGATACATGTTGGCCGCATTGAAGTCCAGCGGCAGCACGTAGAGGCTGCCCTGGTACATGAAGGCTTCGATGAGCGAGGGGTGGACGTCCTCGAAGTAGTTCTCCAGGGCTGCCTCGTCATGGGTGATCCAGTCGTCCAGCGGCTCGGCGAGCCGCTCGGCGAAGAGCTGGGCTCCCTCAGTGGCCACGTAGACGACGTCGGGCGCGGTCCCCGAAGCCACCATGGTGAGGATCTTGGTGAAGAAGTCGCCCCAGTCGACGGCTTGGATCGCCTCGATCCGCACGGGGATGTCGGGATTCTCGGCCGTGAACTCGTCGGCCAGGTCCTGGCGGGCCGCCGCGTCCTGGGCGGTGCCCTGGATGGCGACGCGCAGGACGTCCTCGCCCCGGCCGGGGATGTCCTGACCCGCCAGACGCGGCCAGGCCGCGACGGTGCCTCCGAGAGCGGCGAGTCCGCCCACTCCGAGCAGCGTGCGCCGGGTGAGGGTCCGAGTATGCGATGAGATGTGCATAGTGCCTCCTAACACGTGTGAGGCAATGTACTGTGAGGGAGCGCACACGTCAAGAAGGTGAGGTCAGCGGCGCTCGGACTCCGCGACTGCGTGACAGAATTCGGTGACTCTCGTCGCCGTGGGGCCTCCCGGCGTTAGACTGGCACCCGACTGCGGGCGGATCCGGGGCTCTGCCCTGCGAGAGACAGCCCCGGCCCGGGCCGCCGTCGTTCCTGAACTCACAGCGAGGAGACCGCGTCGATGACCACTGCCGAGTCCACCGTGAACATCAACACCGCGCCACTGTCCGAGGTCGACCCCGAGATCGCCCAGGCGATCTCCGACGAGCTGGGACGCCAGCGGGGGACTCTGGAGATGATCGCCTCTGAGAACTTTGTGCCGCGCGCGGTGCTCGAGGCGCAGGGGTCGGTGCTGACCAACAAGTACGCCGAGGGCTACCCGGGCCGTCGCTACTACGGCGGCTGCGAGTTCGTCGACGTCGCAGAGAACCTCGCCATCGAGCGTGCCAAGGAGCTCTTCGGCGCGGAGCATGCCAATGTGCAGCCCCACGCCGGTGCGCAGGCCAACGTCGCAGTGATGACGGCGTTCATAAAGCCCGGAGACAAGCTCATGGGCCTCTCACTGGCCCACGGCGGCCACCTGACCCACGGCATGAAGCTGAACTATTCAGGCAAGTTCCACGAGGTCGCCGCCTATGAGGTCGACTCCGAGACTGGCCTGATCGACATGGAGAAGGTGCGCGAGCAGGCCCTGGCCGAGCGCCCGCACATGATCGTCGCAGGCTGGTCCGCCTACCCCCGTCAGCTCGACTTCGCGAAGTTCCGCGAGATCGCCGACGAGGTCGGTGCGATCCTCTGGGTGGACATGGCCCACTTCGCCGGTCTGGTGGCGGCCGGGCTGCACCCCAACCCGGTGCCGCACGCCGACGTCGTCACCACCACGGTGCACAAGACGCTGGCCGGACCCCGCTCCGGCATGATCCTCTGCAAGGAGGAGCACAAGAAGAAGATCAACTCGGCTGTCTTCCCGGGTCAGCAGGGCGGCCCCCTGATGCACGCCATCGCCGCGAAGGCGATCGCCTTCAAGATCGCCGCCTCTGAGGACTTCAAGGCCCGCCAGCAGCGCACGGTCTCCGGGGCGCAGATCCTGGCCGAGCGTCTGGTCGCCGACGACGTCACCGCCCAGGGCGTCAACGTGCTCACCGGGGGCACCGACGTGCACCTGGTGCTGGTAGACCTGCGTCACTCCGAGATGGACGGCAAGCAGGCCGAGGACCTCCTCCACGAGGTCGGCATCACCGTCAACCGCAACGCGGTGCCCAATGACCCGCGCCCGCCGATGGTGACCTCCGGACTGCGCATCGGCACCCCCGCCCTGGCCTCCCGCGGCTTCGGCGACGTCGAGTTCGCCGAGGTCGCCGACATCATCGCCGAGGTCCTCAAGCAGGGCGCCGCCGGCCAGGCCGACCTCGAGCCGCTGAAGGCGCGCGTGGCCCAGCTGACCGCTGACTTCCCGCTCTACGAGGGCCTGGAGGAGTGGTGATGGCTCAGCAGGACACCACCTCCGGCACGGCCCGGCGATTGGACGGCAAGGCGGCGTCGGCGGAGATCCGCGCCGAGCTGACCCAGCGGGTGGCGGCGCTGAAGGAGCGGGGCGTCACCCCGGGCATCGCCACCGTGCTCGTGGGCGCGGACCCGGCCTCACAGCTCTACGTGGGGATGAAGCACAAGCGGTCCGAGGCCATCGGGATGAACTCGATCCAGCGTGAGCTGCCCGAGGACGCCACCCAGGAGCAGGTCGAGGCGCTGATCGACGAGCTCAACGCTGACCCCGCCTGCCACGGGTACATCGTGCAGCTGCCGCTGCCGAAGCATCTCGACACCGATCGTGTGCTCGAGCGCATCGACCCCGCCAAGGACGCTGACGGGCTGCACCCCACCAACCTGGGGCGGCTGGTCCTCAACGTCAACCAGCCGATCCATACCCCGCTGCCGTGCACCCCGCGCGGGGCGATCGAGCTCCTGCTGCGTCAGGGCTATGACTTCGCCGGCAAGCATGTGGTCGTCGTCGGGCGGGGGGTGACCATCGGCCGGTCCATCGGTCTGCTGCTGACCCGGCGGGAGATCAATGCCACGGTCACGCTGACGCACACCGGAACCGTGGACATGCCGCATCACCTGCGCCAGGCGGACGTGATCATCGCAGCGGCCGGGGTCAAGCACCTGGTGAGGCCTGAGGACGTGAAGCCCGGCGCCGCCGTGCTCGACGTCGGCGTCACCCGCGAGGAGGACCCTGCCGGCGGCAAGGCGAAGGTGTACGGAGACGTCCACCCGGACGTGGTCGACGTCGCCGACTGGCTCTCGCCCAACCCGGGCGGAGTGGGCCCCATGACGGTGGCGCTGCTGATGACCAATGTGGTGGAGGCCGCCGAGCGTCAGGCCGGCTGACCCCTCTCCACGCTCGTGCCTCGGCGGTGGTCACCCTTCGCCCAGGCCGGCCCAGTTGAGCCGGGTCAGTCGGACGGCCTCCTCAGCGTCTCCGTCCTGCAGCGCGGCCAGGATCTGATCATGCTGGTCCGGTGAGGCGGTGCCGGTCATGCTGCCGAAATGCAGGTGCTCGCTGCGTCGCAGCAGGGCCACCACCTGGTCCAGGGTCTCCTGCAGCACCGGGTTCCTCGCCCGGCCCACGACGACGGCGTGGAATGCCTCGTCCGCGGCGACGGCTCCTGGCGCGTCGTGTGTCTCGAGGGCCTGACGCAGCCGGTCGTTGGCCGTATCCATCTGTGTGAGGTCGGCATCGGTGAGCCGCTCGGCCGCGGTTCGGACGGCCAGCTCGTGCAGCGTCGCGGCGACGTCCCGGGCCTGTGCCACCCGCTCCGGGTCCTCCGCGGCGACGGTGGTGCGGCGGCCGGGCTGCGCGCTGACCAGGCCGTCGCGCTCCAGGCGGAGCAGGGCCTCGCGGATCGGAGTGCGTGAGACGCCCAGCCAGTCCTCGAGCTGGGTGTCTCGCAGCTGCTCTCCGGGGCCGAGCTCACCGGTGACGATGGCCTGACGGATCGAGCGATAGACCTCGTCACGCAGCAGGCCGCGGCGATGCACCCCTCGGGCGACGGGGACGGGCATGGACGGTCGTCTCCTCCGGCGAGGACGGCGGGTGGCGTCGTCGTCCTCGGCATCATGGACCTCAGGGTCCGGGGGTGGGCATCCTCTTGACAGTATCCTAGGGGAGCGTGGAATGGTATGTGCAATATATTGGATAACTCTCAGACCCTGGGCCCGGCGAACGCCTGCGGGGCCGCCTGAAGGAGCCCTCATGGCCATCACTGACTTTCCCCGCCACCCGCTGACCTTCGGCCCCAGTCCGGTGCATCCGATGCCGAGGCTGAGCTCGCATCTGGGCGGGGCGCAGATCTGGGCCAAGCGGGAGGACGTGAACTCCGGGCTCGCCTACGGCGGGAACAAGACGCGCAAGCTGGAGTACATCGTTCCGGACATCCTCGCCTCGGGGGCAGACACGATCGTCTCCATCGGGGGCTACCAGTCGAATCACACGCGGCAGGTCGCGGCCGTCGCCGCGACGCTGGGGCTGAAGGCCAGACTGGTCCAGGAGCGCTGGGTGGACTGGGACGACCCGGTCAATGACCAGGTCGGCAACATCCTGCTCTCGCGCATCATGGGGGCTGACGTGCGTCTGGACGACGCCGGCTTCGACATCGGGATCCGGACCAGCTGGGAGCAAGCCATCGCCGAGGTGGAGGCCGAGGGAGGAACCCCGTATCCCATTCCCGCCGGGGCCTCGGAGCATCGCCTCGGTGGGCTCGGCTTCGCGAACTGGGCCTATGAGGTCGCTGAGCAGGAGGAGCAGCTCGGCGTCTTCTTCGACACGATCGTGGTCTGCACGGTCACCGGATCCACCCAGGCCGGGATGATCGCCGGTTTCGCCGCACTTCAGAAGGCGGGCGGACGCCCGCGCCGGATCATCGGCATCGACGCCTCCGCCACTGTGGAGAGGACCCGCGCCCAGGTCAGCCGCATCGCGCGCGGAACCGCCGAGCTGATCGGCCTGGGCCGGGAGGTGTCCGAGGAGGAGATCACCGTGCTCGCCGGCTGGGCGGGGGAGGAGTACGGCGTCCCGGTGGACTCCACCGTCGAGGCCATCCGCGCCACCGCCCAGCTGGAGGGCGTCATCCTCGACCCCGTCTATGAGGGCAAGTCCATGGCAGGGCTGATGGGCCTGGTCCGTGACGCCGAGATCCCCTCCGATTCCACAGTGCTCTACGCCCACCTGGGAGGGCAGCCGGCGCTCAACGCCTACAGCCAGGTGTTCTGAGGTCCGGAACCCACAGCTTCAGCGGGTTCAGCGCAGGAAGAGCCGCCGCATCCGCAGCGTCGCCACCGTCATTCCGACGGCGATCATCACCAGGTAGTAGCCGATGTGCACCAGGGTGAGCGCGCTGAAGGAGAACGCGGCGATGTCCCGCATGAGCTCCACCGCATGCCACAGCGGCAGGGCCTGGATCATCCACTGCACCCCTGACGGGTAGACGTCGATGGGGAACAGGGTGGCTGAGAACAGAAACATCGGCATCATGACCATCATCATCCAGTCCATCTGCTGGAACCGGCTCATGAAAGAGGTGACCGCCATCCCCACGGCCGCGAAGCCGAAGGCGATGAACAGCGCCGCCACCAGCATCACCAGCGCCGAGAGCGGGCTGACCAGGTCGGCGGCGACCAGCACGGTGAGGAAGCCCAGGGCGTAGATTCCGCCGCGGAAGAGCGCCAGAAGGATCTCCCCGACCGCGACGTCGAGGGGTCCCAGCGAGGTCGCCATCATCGACTGATACAGCTTGGTGATCTTCAGCTTGAAGAACACGTTCCACGTGGAGTCGAACACCGCGCCGTTCATCGCGGAGACGGCCAGCAGCGCCGGGGCGATGAACGCGGCGTAGCTCATCTCGCCGCCGTCGGCGGCCTCGATCCCGGAGATCATCGGACTGATGCCCAGCCCGAAGGAGGTCAGGAACAGCACCGGCTCGAGGAATCCGGAGAGGAAGATGACACCACGGTTGTTGCGGATGGCCGACATTCCGCGGGAGAAGACCGCACGGATGTTCCCCGCGTAGTAGTTCCCGGCCAGTCCGGACCGGACCTTCACCGGAGGGGTCCCGGGCGCCGGGGGACCGGCGGCCAGGTCCTTGGCCTCCAGACGGGCCTCGCGCTTCAGGCGAGACTTCTCCCCGGGGGTGCGGCCGCGCCACTCGGCGAGTCCCAGGCGGCGGATGTATATCCGGCGCACCCAGAACCAGGCGGCTCCGGCGAGCACCAGCAGGTAGCCCAGGTGCACGGTGGCCATGCCCGCCGACATCGGCTGCCCGAAGGCCAGCATTCGGCCCAGCTCGTTGGCATGCCAGATGGGGGAGACCCAGCCGATCAGCTGGAGGGCTCCGGGCAGGTTGGTCAGCGGATAGAAGGTCCCGGAGAACAGGAACAGCGGCATGATGATGAACCGCTGGATCAGCGCGGCGTGGCCCTTCTCATCCCGCAGCGACGCGATGTAGGCCATGATCGGCAGGCCCAGCGCCAGCGAGCCCAACGCGGCGGTGAACACCTGCAGCCACGCCCAGGGACTGGTCGTCGCGCCGACGGCCACCAGCACCCCGGTGAACACCAGTCCGTGGACGCCGAAGCGCGCGCAGACAGCCAGGATGTGGCCGGAGGCGATCTGCGTCGGAGTCAGCGGGGATGCCTGCGCCCCGTAGTAGATGCGTCGCCACTTGAACTTCTCCATCACCGGGAAGGTGAACTCGATGCCGGCGGACATCGCCATCGTCGAAGCCAGGATCGCCGGGCCGATGTACATCAGGTAGGACTCGGCGCCGTAGGCGGTCAGATCAGCACGGTCGCCCACCAGCACCCCGAGCCCCAGGCCCATGGCCAGGATGTACATGATCGGCTGCGCGATGGAGCTGGTCAGGATCACCACCGCATAGGCGCGCATGCCGCGCAGCGTGTGCTCGGCCTGGTAGAGGATCCCGCGGCTCCGCACTCGGGAGGCCAGCACCGCCTTGTCAGCAGCCGGCGACGGCGGCGGGTCGCCGTCGCCGGTGCGCGGGCCGGTCGTGGAGCGAGGCAGCGTCGTCTCAGTCAACGAGGGTCCTCCCGGTCAGCCGTAGGAAGACATCCTCGAGCGAGGAACGGCGCACCAACGAGGTCACCGGCCGGTGGCCGGCGGCGTGGATGTGCTCCAGCGCCTCTTCAGCGCGCTCCGCATACACCAGCAGCCGGTCCGGCAGGACCTCGAACCGGTCGAAGCCGGAGTCGCCGCCGTCGAGCACGGCGCCCAGCTCCTCGGCCAGCTCGGCATTGCGGTCCATGCCGAAGCGCAGCTCGAGGACCTCTCGGGTGGAGTGCTCGCGGATGAGCCCCGAAGGGCTCCCCTCGGCCATGATGCGGCCGTGGTCCACCACGATCAGCCGGTCGCAGAGCTGTTCGGCCTCGTCCATGTGGTGAGTGGTGAGCACCAGGGTGGTGCCGTTCTCCTTGAGCCGGAAGAGCCGGTCCCACAGCACATGGCGGGCCTGCGGGTCCAGCCCGGTGGTGGGTTCGTCCAGCAGCAGCACATCAGGTTCGTTGACCAGGGCGCGGGCGATGGTCAGCCGGCGCTTCATGCCGCCGGAGAGGTCCTCCACCCGGGCCTTGGCCTTATGGGTGAGCTGGGCGAAGTCCAGCAGCTCCTCGGCCTTGGCGAGCAGCCAACGCCGCGGCAGTCCGAAGTAGCGGCCGTACATGATGATGTTCTCCCGGACGGTGAGCTCCTCGTCCAGGTTGTCCTGCTGGGGGATGACGCCCAGTCTGGCGCGGACCTCCGGGCCCTGTCTCTCCGGGTCCAGTCCCGCGACGGTGAGGTCTCCGGCGGTGCGGGAGGCCACTGCTGCGATCATCCGCATCGTCGTCGACTTCCCGGCGCCGTTGGGGCCCAACAGGCCGAAGGACTCGCCGCGGGAGACGGCGAAGTCGATTCCGTCCACGGCGGTGAAGTCCCCATAGCGCTTGGTGAGCCCGGAGGCGGTGATCGCGGACTCGGGCAGTGCGGCCGACTGTGGCACGGAACGGTTCACGACTCCGGCCTCCTCGGGGGTCTGGGCGGCGCCCTGGGCGGCGGAGCCCTCCAGGGACGGGGATTCTGCGGGCACACTGGTGGCACGGACGGATTCGGGCATGACCAGCAGTTTACGCGTGCAACCACTGCCTGACCAGGGTTCTGAGGGCTGATCCGCTCTCAGCCTCGGGGCGGGAGCCGGAGGAGCCCCGGATCATCCTCAGGGGCGATGCGGTGGATCGCCTCATCCGGAAGAATGATCAGCGTTCCTCTTCCCACCCCATTGCATGGAAAGGACACTGCCCATGTCCATTCCGGTCCTCGAGACGGAGAACCTGGCCAAGGTCTACGGCCGCGGAGCCTCGCGCTTCGACGCGCTCAAAGGTCTGACCTTCGAGATCCACGACGGTGAGTCCGTGGCGATCGTCGGCAAGTCCGGCTCTGGCAAGTCCACCCTGATGCACCTGCTGGCGCTGCTCGACGAGCCGACCTCCGGCGTCGTCGCCCTGGACGGCCAGCCGGTCTCCCAGCTGGAGCCCAAGAAGATCTCCCGGCTGCGCAACGAGACCTTCGGCTTCGTCTTCCAGCAGTTCTTCCTCAACGCGAATCAGACGGTGCTGGAGAACGTCACCCTGCCGCTGAAGATCGCCGGCCTGAACAAGGCTGATCGTCATGCTCGCGGACTGGAGGTCCTCGAGCAGCTGGAGATCGCCGACAAGGCGAAGAACCGCGCCACCGATCTCTCCGGCGGGCAGAAGCAGCGTGTGTGCATCGCTCGGGCCCTGGTGAACCGCCCTTCGGTGATCTTCGCCGACGAGCCCACCGGGAACCTGGACTCCACCACCTCAGAAGTGGTCGAGGACATCCTCTTCGGCCTGCACCGTGATCAGGGCATCACCCTGGTGGTGGTCACCCATGATGAAGACCTGGCCGGCCGCTGCGAGCGGCGCCTGATGATGCAGGACGGGCTGATCGTCGCCGAGGAGCACGGAGTCGTCACCGAGGGGCAGCTGGACACGACGTTCGACCCGGCTCAGCTGGGCGTCGAGGATGAGAGGGGTCAGGCATGAGGGCAGTCGACGTCACCCGCACCGCGCTGGGCAACACCATGCGGTCCAAGCTGCGGACGTTCCTGACCGTCATCGCGATCGTCATCGGTGCCTTCACCCTGGCCGTGACCACCGGGCTGGCCGCAGGTGTGAACCAGACCATCGACGACATGGTGGCCGGATACGGCGAGCAGGACCAGATCTATGTGATGCAGGCCAGCGCCATGGGTCAGGGCGAGGAGACCGGACCTGGACCTCAGGAGTATGACCCTGAAGCCGCCGGGCAGCAGAGCGAGTTCGGTCAGGCGATGCTCTCCGAGGAGGACATCGACACCATCGAGGGGATCGAGGGGATCACGAATGTGGATCCGATCTTCTTCGTCTCTCCGAGCTACCTGGAGACCCCCGACGGGAATCAGTATGGGCTGAACGACCTGGGCCTCCCCGCGGACGCCCCGGGCATGGACCTGCTGGCCGGGGACGCTCCGGAGCGGGACGCCATGGAGGTCACCATCCCCGAGACCTGGCTGGCCGTCTTCGACGACTCCACCGACGACCATGAGGACGCCGACCCGGAGACGGCCATCGGCGAGACCGTGGAGATCGGCATCGCTGACATGGCCCGCGAGATGCACACTGTGGAGGCCGAGGTGGTCGGCGTCTCGGTCCAGAACCTGGCCGGCATCGGTGGCTCACCGATGCCCTCCCACGGGCTGAACGACGAGCTGTACGAGCTTCAGAGCTCCGGCCTGGATGTGGAGCAGTCCGACGCCTTCGTCCAGGCGGCGGCCGACGTCGAGGACATGGAGGCCTACGAGGACTCCATCAAAGAGGCCCTGCAGGAGGAAGGTCTGGTCGGCCTGACCGTCGAGGACTTCATGGGGATCATCCAGACCGTCATCGATGCCATCGCGTGGGTGCTGTACGGCTTCGCGTTCATCGCGCTGATCGCCGCGTCCTTCGGCATCGTGAACACTCTGCTGATGTCCGTGCAGGAGCGGACCCGAGAGATCGGCCTGATGAAGGCGCTGGGCATGTCCGGGGGCAGGATCTTCGGTCTGTTCTCGATGGAGGCCGTGATGATCGGCCTGCTCGGATCGCTGATCGGAGTCGGCGGCGGTGTGCTCGCCGGTGTGGTGGCCAACGCGCTGCTCACCGGCAGCGGAGGTCCGCTGGGCGACGTCGGCGGGCTCATCCTCTATGCGGTGAGTCCGGTGGCGATCCTCAGCATCACCGGGCTGGTCGTGGGCATCGCGTTCCTCGCCGGAACGCTGCCGGCGGCGCGTGCGGCGAAGAAGGACCCCATCGAGGCCCTACGCTACGAGTAGGCATCCAGGTACTGTGAACCACACCATCAGAGAAGGAGAGAGTCGTGACCAGCTCGCCCTATGAGAACCCGCAGGACCCGAACCAGCAGCCGGGTCAGAACCCGGGCCAGCAGCCGGGACCCGCTCCCTACCAGCAGCCCGGTCCGGGCGCCGGCTCGAAGTTCGGTACCAGCCCTTATGACCCGAACGCGGTGGGCGGCCCCATGGCTGAGCCTCCCAAGTTCGCCCTGCTGAAGAAGCTCACGCTGATCTCGCTGGGGGTCTATGTGCTCTCCGGGATCGCCAGCATCTTCCCCGCCATGGACGAGGACATGCTCCGTGAGCAGATGACCGCCCAGGGGCTCGCCGTCGATGAGTCCACGCTCGCCGCAGCGGCGACGATGGGACTCGTCTTCGCCGTCGCCATGCTGATCATCCCCGTGGTGCTCTACATCGTGGCCTACCTGGGCATCACCAAGGTGAAGAACTGGGGCCGGATCCTCGGCGCTGTCTTCGGTGCCCTCGGCACGCTGTTCACCGTGTGGGGCCTCACCGGCATCGGAACGATGCTGGACATGGGGGCGATCGGCGTCCTCTCGCTGATCCTCTCGATCGCGTTCATCGCCGTGAATATCTACTGGTTCATCACCGCCTTCAGCAAGGAGGTCGGCCAGTACTTCGCCCAGGGGCGCGTCGCCTGATCGCCTGATCGGCAGTATTCGGCAGTACGAGGGGCGGGGTCCACCATCCGGTGGGCCCCGCCCCTCTGATCAGCCCACGTACTGATCGGACCACGCGCTGATGATCTTCCCCGCCCGCGCGGCCTGTCCCTCGGCAGTGAGCAGGTGGTCGGACCCCTCGAGGGCCACGAAGCTGCGCGGGTGTTTCGTGGCCAGAAAGAGCGTGCTGGCGTTCTCGATGCTGACGGTGTTGTCGGTGGGAGAGTGCATCACCAAGAACGGCAGAGACAGAGCACGGATCTTGTCGTCGATGTCGGCCCGGCGCACGTCCTCGACGAAATCGCGCTTCAGGGTGAGTGCCCGGCCGCCGACGAGCCACTCGGCCTCACCGTCAGCCACGGCTCGGTCGGCGAGAGCATCGAAGTGATGCTCGACGTGGCTCGGGTCTGCCGGAGCGCCGATGCTCACCACGGCGCGTAGGTCGGCGGCCCGCTCGGCTGCGGCGATCACCGCAGCCCCGCCCCAGGAATGTCCCACCAGGATGTCTGCCGGGGTGCCGCGCTCAGCCATGAACTGGCACGCCCGGACAGTGTCGTCGACTTTGACGGTGAAGGACCCGTCACCCCAGTCTCCGCCAGAGCCACGGAGACCCAGCGCATCGAAGCGGAGCATGCCGATGCCTTCGTGGGCGAGCTGCTTGCAGATCCGCGAAGCGGCCGGGCTGTCCTTGCCGAGCGTGAACCCGTGGACGAACACTCCCCACCCGCGGACGTCACCCTCGGGATGATCGATGAGACCGGCCAGCTTCGGCCCGGTCGAACTTGGAAACTGGACAGATTCAGTCATGATCACTCCCGACGACAGATACCATCATCAGCGCCAGCCTAGCTGGGGTGCCACCGCGGTGAGGATCGACTCCATCAGGTGAGCGTTGTACTCCACCCCGAGCTGGTTCGGCACGGTGACCAGCAGCGTGTCCGCGGAGGCGATGGCCTCGTCGCGGGCGAGCTCCTGCACCAGCTCCTCGGGCTCGCCGATGTAGCTGCGGCCGAAGATCGCCCGGGTTCTCTCATCGAGCATGCCGACCTGGTCCTGGGTGTCGCGCTGGCCCAGGAAGTAGGCACGGTCTTGGTCGCTGGTGATCGCGATGATCGATCGGCTCACCGAGACCCGTGGGGTGAAGGCGTGGTCGTGGGCCTGCCATTCCTGGTGGAACGCCTCGATCTGGCGCCGCTGCTGAACGTGGAAGGGCTCACCCGTCTCGTCGTCCTTCAGGGTCGAGCTCATCAGGTTCATCCCCTGCGCGGCGGCCCATCGGGCGGTGGAGTCAGATCCGGCGCCCCACCAGATGCGCTCCCGAAGTCCGGGGGAGTGCGGCTCAGGACGCAGCAGCCCGGGCGGATTCGGGAACATCGGCTGCGGGTTCGGCGGGGCGAAACCCTCGCCGCTGAGGATTTGGAGCATCGACTCGGTGTGGCGGCGTGCCATGTCCGCGTCGGTCTCGCCCTCAGCAGGGGCGAACCCGAAGTGCCGCCATCCGTCGATGACCTGTTCGGGTGAGCCGCGGGAGATGCCCGGCTGGAGCCTGCCGCCGGAGATCAGGTCCGCGGCGCCGGCGTTCTCCGCGAAGGCCACGGGGTTCTCGTAGCGCATGTCGATGACGCCGGTGCCGATCTCGATCCGGCTGGTCCGGGCTCCGACTGCCGCCAGCAGCGGAAAGGGGGAGGCGAGCTGGCGCGCGAAATGGTGCACCCGGAAGGAGGCGACGTCGGCCCCCAGCTCCTCGGCCGCGACAGCCAGATCGATCGACTGCAGCAAGGCGTCCTGGGCCGACTGCGTCCGCGAATGCGGAGAGGGCGTCCAGTGGCCGAACGAGAGGAATCCGATGCGCTTCACACCTCCGAGAACCGTCGGTCGGAGGCAGGTATTCCGCGGCAGGCCTCCGACGGGCTCCCTCCGCCCGACGGCGACGTGTTGCGGATCACGTCTCGCGCTCCTAAAATGAACACGGATCATTAAATCCGAGACGCAGAGAGTGCCGGCCCCGCAGTCGGCCTCGCACGTCCGGGCCCGCAGACACCACCACAGACCAGGAGGTTCACTCATGGGTGAGCGACTTCAGAACTTCATCGATGGCCGATTCGTCCCTGCTCACGGTGCGGGGGTCTTTGAGGTGATCAGTCCGGTCACCGGGGAGCAGGTCGCGCTCTCCCCGGTCTCGGGGACCGGTGATGTCGAGGCGGCCTTCGCGGCCGCCTCCGGCGCGTTTGCCACGTGGAAGGCGGTGACTCCTTCGCAGCGACAGAAGCACCTGCTGGCCCTGGCGGATGCGGTGGAGGCCCATGCCGATGAGCTCGTGGAGGCCCAGCATCGCAACACCGGCCAGCCGCGGGCGATCATCGCCGCCGAGGAGGTCGCCGCGGGGGCGGATCAGCTGCGGTTCTTCGCCGGGGCGGCCCGGATGCTGGAGGGTCGAGCGGCCGCGGAGTATATGGAGGGCCACACCTCCTACGTGCGGCGGGAGCCGGTGGGTGTCATCGCCCAGATCACTCCGTGGAACTTTCCGTTGATGATGGCGATCTGGAAGATCGGCCCGGCGTTGGCCGCGGGCAACACAGTGGTGCTCAAGCCCTCGGAGACCACTCCGGAGTCCACTCTGGTGCTGGCCCGTCTGGCCGGGGAGATCTTCCCGGCGGGAGTGGTCAATGTGGTCCTCGGTGATGCCTCCACGGGGGCGCTGCTCTCCCAGCATCCCTCGGCGGTGATGGTCTCGCTGACCGGGTCGGTGCGTGCTGGTGAGGCAGTGGCCTCCCAGGCGGGGCTGAAGCGGACCCATCTTGAGCTGGGTGGCAAAGCTCCGGCGGTGGTCTTCGGCGATGTGGATCTGGGGGCCACAGCGAAGGCGCTGGTGGAGTTCGGGACCTTCAATGCAGGTCAGGACTGTACGGCGTTGACCCGGGTGCTGGTCGAGGATGCCGTCCATGATGAGTTGGTGGAGCATCTGGTGGCCGCTGCGCAGGCCACCGTCACCGGTGAGGCTGATGAGGCGAAGAACGACTATGGTCCGCTGAACAATGCTCGGCATTTCGCCTCGGTGAAGGCTCGGGTGGAGTCATTGCCGCAGCATGCGCGGATCGTCACCGGGGGTCGTGCGGTGCAGGGATCGGCGGGGTTCTTCTTCGAGCCCACCATCATCACCGGAGTGAAGCAGTCGGATGCGATCGTTCAGGAGGAGACCTTCGGTCCGGTGATCACGGTGCAGTCCTTCTCCAGTGAGCAGGAGGCTCTTGAGTTGGCCAACGGGGTCGACTACGCCCTGGCCTCGAGCGTATGGACCACAGATGGTGCCAGGGCGCTGCGGTTCACCCGGGATCTGGACTTCGGGTGCGTGTGGGTGAACACGCATCTTCTGCTGGTGGCGGAGATGCCCCACGGTGGGTTCAAGTCCTCCGGGCACGGGAAGGATCTCTCGGGATACGCCGTGGAGGAGTACACCCGCGTCAAGCATGTGATGCACGCCCTCGGAGTCTGATGAGGGCCTGACGAGAGTTTGGCTCGCCGCCCGGCGGCCGAGCTGACCGTCCAGGTCTCTGCCCGCAGCAGGCTCAGTCTGCTGCGGGCTGGGCGGCCACGTGACGGCGCAGTCCGTCGATCAGGGCATCGAGGGTCAGGCTGAACGCGCGGTCCGCCGCGGCCCGCGCATCCTGGCCGCGTCCCGCAGCGGCCTCGCTGAAGCGGGGCGCGAGGTCGGCGCGACGCCCCGGATTGAAGATGTCCGCCGGAGCAGAGGCGTCATAGGCGGCGCCGAACACCAGCGCCTCCACGCCGACGATCATGTCCACGGCTTCCGGCCCGGGGATCCCCGCGTTCTCCAGGGCGGCGGTGACGCGTTCGTACATGCGCAGCGTCTGGGGTGCGTCAGCCACGGGAAGAACGGCCATGATCGGGATCAGCTCCGTGTGCCGGATGTAGCAGTCCCGGTAGGACAGGGCCCAGCGCCGCAGCGCCTCCTCCCAGGGGAGGGTGCTGAATCCGCTGGTGTCGATCTGCTCGTTGAGCCGGTCCTGGAGCAGCACGAGCACGTCCTGCTTCGAGGAGACGTGGTTGTACAACGCAGAGGCGGCGACCCCGAGCTCCCGGGCCAGTGAGGCCATCGTCAGATGGTCGTAGCCGCGCGTGCTGACGATCCGGATGGCGGCCGCGGTGATTCCCTCGCGGGAGAGGACCGGCGATGACGGTCTGCCTCGGCGTCGAGGTGTGGGGTGATCCGGAGTCAACGAAAGTCCTTCGGGTCGATGGCGGGTGCGTACGTGAGGGGCGGCTGTCGGAGTCGGTGCTGATCAGCCCGTGTCCTCGGCGATCCTCGCCGAGGGTGACAGGGCGATCCCAGTCTAGGGCCCGGCCTGAGCGGGATCCTCTCGGCGAATTGAGGAGCCGGTGATCCTCAGCAGGGGGTTGACAATCCCAGCTCCATGACTGTTAATGAATGTAGTTCATTTAGATGTGAAGGAGAGCACAGTGACAGGCATCCGTTCGGTAGGAAGCAACGAGGTCCTCGACCGTGACGTCGTCGTGGTGGGGGCCGGCCCGGCCGGCCTCAGCGCGGCCCGTCGTCTGCAGCAGGAGGGCCGCAGTGTGACCGTCCTCGAAGCCCGCGACCGCGTCGGCGGCCGCACCTGGTCCCAGGAGATCGACGGAGCGTTCCTCGAGATCGGTGGCCAGTGGGTCTCCCCGGACCAGAGCGAGCTGCTCGGGCTGCTCGAGGAGCTGGGTCTGCAGACCTTCCCCCGGCACCGCGACGGCGCCAACGTCTACCTGGCCCCGGACGGCACCCGGCACGAGTTCACCGGGGACATGTTCCCCGCCGGTGAGCACACCGTTGCCGAGATGACCCGGGTCATCGGCATCCTCGACCAGCTCGTCGACGAGATCGGCGCGCACGAGCCCTGGGCGCACCCGAAGGCCCGCGAGCTCGACACCGTCACCTTCGCCGAATGGCTGCGCGGACAGACCCAGGATGCGGCCGCCCGCGAGAACCTCGCCATCTTCCTGGCCGGAGGCATGCTCACCAAGCCGGATCACGCCTTCTCCACCCTTCAGGCGGTGCTCATGGCCGCCTCGGCCGGGTCCTTCAGCAACCTGGTCGACGAGGACTTCATCCTGGACCGCCGCGTGGTCGGGGGCATGCAGGGCGTCTCCCAGGCCATGGCCGATCAGCTCGAGCCAGGGACCGTCCACCTGGAGAGCCCGGTGCGCACCATCGCCTGGGACGAGCCGCACGGCGCCACCGTCTGGTCGGACCGGGTCACCGTCCGCGCCCGCCAGGTGATCGTCGCCGTTCCTCCGAACCTCTACTCCCGGATCAGCTTCGAGCCGGCCCTGCCTCGGCTGCAGCACCAGATGCACCAGCACCAGTCCATGGGCCTGGTCATCAAGGTCCACGCGGTCTATGACCGTCCGTTCTGGCGGGAGGCGGGACTCTCCGGCACCGGCTTCGGCGCCGCGGAGGTCTGCCAGGAGGTCTACGACAACACCAACCACGAGGACCCGCGCGGCACCCTGGTCGCCTTCGTCTCCGATGAGAAGGCCGACGAGATGTTCGCCCTCCCGGAGGAGCAGCGCCGCCGGCGAATCCTGCAGTCACTGGCCCACTACCTCGGTGATGAGGCACTGGAGCCGGTGGTCTACTACGAGTCCGACTTCGGCTCCGAAGAGTGGACCCGCGGGGCCTACGCGGCCAGCTTCGACCTCGGCGGCCTGAGCCGCTACGGCGCCCACCAGCGTGACGCCGTCGGCCCGCTCCACTGGGCCTGCTCAGATCTGGCGGCCGAAGGCTACCAGCACGTCGACGGTGCCCTGCGGCAGGGTCGCCGCGCGGCGCAGGACGTGCTCGCCGCGCTGCCGGCCCCGGCGATCCAGGCCTGAGAGAGGAGCACACGATGAGTTCGAAGACCCCAGAGGTGCAGACCGCCGGCGACGCCGCCGTCGTCTCCTCGGACCAGCCCTCGGCCCTGCGCCGGATCCTCGTCGGATTCGGCGGCGATGACCGCAGCCGCGACGCCCTGCGTCTGGGCATCCAGCTCGCCCAGGCCTCCGAGGCGGCGCTGCGCATCCAGCTGGTGGTCCGCCAGGACGCCTCCTTCACCCCGGCATACCCGCCGGTGGGCGACGTCGAGGACATCATTGCCGAGCAGGGTCGCGGCTGGCTGACCGAGGCCGAGGACATGATCCCGGCCGACGTGGAGCACAGCAGCAGGATCAGCCGCGCGGCCTCGGTGGCGGAGGGACTCATCGCGGCCGCCGAGGAGTTCGACGCCGACCTGCTCGTCACCGGTTCCGGAGTCGGCTCCCGGCGGCTCACCACCCACCCGGCGGTGAACGCCTTGCTGCACTCCTCCCCGGTGCCGCTCGCCCTCGCCCCGGTGGGGCACACCGGTGAGGACACGGTCAGCCATGTGTTCGCCGCGGTCTCCGCCGACCATGCCGTCCATCAGGTCACCGACGCCGCCGCCTCCTGGGCCGAGCAGCTCCACGTGCCCGTCAGCCAGGTGACCTTCCACGCAGGCGACGCCACGGCCGTCGACTGGCCGGCCGGGGGAGTGCTGCTGATCGGCTCCTCGAGGCTGGCTGGCCGCCGTCGGCTCTTCCTCGGAGACACTGCCGCGCGGATCCTCACGCAGCTGCCGATCCCGTTGATCGTCATGCCGCGCCACGACACCCCCCAACACCGGAACCTCGCGGACCCCGTCCGCTGAGCGAGGAGACAGCCATGACTCAGACTTCACGCAGCGCCCCCGCCGGCGGGCTCGACCCCTCGCAGGGAGGCGACCACAGGAAAGGGCTCAGTGCCGGTGCGATCGGCGTGCTGGGCGGCGTCGTCATCGGGGTCTCCACCATCGCCCCGGCCTACACGCTCTCCGGCGCGGTGGGACCCACCGCCTCCGCGGTCGGCGAGCACCTGCCTGCCGTGCTCATCGTCGGGTTCATCCCGATGCTGCTGGTCGCGCTGGGCTACCGGCAGCTGAACCGGGCCATGCCGGACTCGGGGACCACGTTCACCTGGGCCTCGCGGGCGTTCGGGCCCTGGATCGGCTGGATGGGCAGCTGGTGCCTGCTGGCCTCCACCATCCTGGTGCTCTCCAATCTGGCCGGGATCGCGGTGGACTTCTTCTATCTGGCGATCAGCCAGCTCACCGGCATGGACTGGATCGCCGACCTGACCCGCAATGTGCCGATCAACATCATCACCTGCCTGGCATTCATGGCGGTGGCCGCCTACATCTCCTATCGGGGGCTGGAGGCCACGAAGGCCTTCCAGTACGTGCTGGTCTCCTTCCAGGTGATCGTGCTCGTCTGGTTCTCGGTCGCCGCCTTCCGGCACGTGGCCACCGGCACAGCCTTCGACGCCACCCAGTTCTCCTGGGACTGGTTCAACCCCTTCGGCGTGGAGTCCTTCTCCGCCTTCGCCGCAGGGATCGCGCTCTCAGTGTTCATCTACTGGGGCTGGGACGTGGTGCTGACCATGAACGAGGAGTCCCGCGGGACGACCACCACACCGGGCAAGGCCGCCCTGCTGACCATCCTGGTCGTCGTCGGGCTCTACACGCTGGTGACCCTGGCGACGCTGTCCTTCGCCGGAGTCTCCGCTACGGAGCTCGGCCTGGGCAACCCGGACATCCAGGAGAACGTCTTCGCGGCCCTGGCCGGCCCGGTCATGGGCCCTCTGGCGATCCTGATCTCCCTGGCGGTGCTCTCCTCCTCCGCCTCCTCGCTGCAGTCCACGATGATCTCCCCGGCGCGGACCATGCTCGCCATGGGCCACTACGGAGCGCTGAGCCCGAAGTACGCCCGGATCAGCCCCAAGCACCAGACCCCGGCCTACGCGACGATCGTCTCGGTGATCATCGCCTCGGTGTTCTACGCGGTGATGCGCGTGGTCTCGGAGAACGTCCTCTGGGACACCATCACCACCCTGGGCATGATGGTCTGCTTCTACTACGGGGTCACCGCCCTGGCCTGCGTCTGGTACTTCCGAGCCCAGGCCACCGATTCGCTGGGCTCCTTCATCAACAAGCTGCTGGCCCCGCTGCTGGGCGGGATCCTGCTGCTGATCTTCTTCTTCCAGACCGCCTGGGACTCGATGGACCCGGCCTACGGCTCCGGCTCGCAGATCGGCGGAGTGGGGCTGGTCTTCATCCTCGGGGTGCTGATCTTCGTCCTCGGCGTCGCCGCGATGCTCGTGCAGCACCGACGCAGCCCGGAGTTCTTCCGCCGCCGATTCGAGACCACCGAGCACCCCACCGACTGACAGCCGCCTGGCTGGGTGGCGACGCTTCGTCGACGCACGGCCGGCTGAGCAGAGACCTCAAGGAGAGACATGGACACCCGTACCTTCATGCCCCCCGAGTGGGCGCCGCATGAGCGCACCTGGATGGCCTTCCCGCCGGAGAACGAGACCTTCGGCCCCGCCGGATCCCTGTCTCTGGCGCGTGCCCGGGCAGCCTGGTCACGGGTCGCGCGGACCATCGCCGCCGTGGAGCCGGTCACCGTGGTGGCCGACCCCGCTGACTACGACGCCGCCCGGGAGGCCCTGGGCGAGGTCGCCGAGATCGTCACCATCGGTCTCGACGACGCCTGGATGCGAGACATCGGACTGACGTTCGTCCAGACCGCCGAGGGAACCGTCGCCGGGGTCGACTGGGTCTTCAACGGTTGGGGAGACCAGCCATGGGCGCCGCACGAGCGCGATGCGAAGGTCGGCGTCGAGATGGCCGGGCTCGCCGGCGTCGAACGCATCGGCAGCCCGCTGGTCAACGAGGGCGGGGCATTCCATGTCGACGGCCGGGGAACCGTGCTGCTCACCGAGACGGTCCAGACCGATCCCGGCCGGAACCCGGGCCTGGACCGTGCCGCGATCGAGGCCGAGCTCCACGCTCGGTTGGGCACCCGGCATGCGGTGTGGTTCCCCCGCGGACTGACCCGCGACTATGAGGAGTTCGGCACCCGCGGACACGTGGACATGTTCGCCTGCTTCACCCCCTCGGGCAGCGTGCTGCTGCACCGGCAGGACGACCCTTCCCACCCGGACCACGAGGTCACCCGGCAGATGCGGCAGGTGCTGGAGGAGGCCGTCGACGCGGAGGGACGGCCCTTCGAGATCATCGACGTGCCGGCCCCGCGCACCGTCCGCGACGAGGACGGTGAGTTCGTCGACTGGACCTACATCAACCACTATGTGGCCCAGGGGCTCGTGGTGCTCTGCGCCTACGACGACGCCCACGACGAGCAGGCGGCCGCCATCCTCGCCCAGGCCTACCCCGACCGCCGCATCGAGCTGGTCGACGCCCGTGACATCCTCTGCTTCGGCGGAGGGATCCACTGCATCACCCAGCAGCAGCCCCGTCCCCGAGGCGACGAGGGCGGGCAGGCCCCACGTATCACGGAAGAGGATCAGCGATGACGGCAGGATTCGACGTCGTGGAAGCGACGATCCCGCAGATGCGGGCCGCACTCGAGCGGGGTGAGACCACCAGCGAGGAGCTCGTGCAGGCCTCGCTCGCGAGGATCGAGGCCTACGACCAGCAGGGGCCGCGGCTCAACGCCGTGCCCGTGCGCAACGAGCAGGCGCTCGCCGAAGCCCGGGAGTCTGACGCGCGGCGTGCCCGAGGCGAGTCCCGGGGGCCGCTGGAGGGCATCCCGTACACCGCCAAGGAGAGCTACCAGGCCGCCGGACTGACGGTGGCGGCGGGCTCTCCGGCCTTCGCAGATCTGGTGGCCCAGAAGGACTCCTTCACCGTGGAGCGGCTGCGTGCGGCCGGAGCGGTGCTGATCGGGCTGACCACGATGCCCCCGATGGCCAACGGCGGCATGCAGCGCGGTCTGCGCGGACGGGCCGAGAGCCCATACAACGGTGACTATCTCACCTCGGCCTTCGGCTCCGGCTCCTCCAACGGCTCCGGCACGGCGACGGCAGCGAGCTTCGGCGCGTTCGGCCTGGCGGAGGAGACCTGGTCCTCGGGCCGGGCCCCGGCCTCGAACAACGCCCTGTGCGCCTACACCCCCTCCTGGGGGATGATCTCCATCCGCGGAAACTGGCCGCTGGTGCCCACCATGGACGTAGTGGTGCCGCACACCCGCAGCATGGAAGACATGCTCGAGGTCCTCGACGCCGTCGTGGTCGACGACGCCCAGACCCGCGGCGACTTCTGGCGGGTGCAGCCCTGGGTGGAGATCCCGAAGGCCTCCCAGCTCCGGCCGGAGAGCTTCCCCGCGCTGCGACCCGCCGCCGCCGCGGCCGCCGCCGAGGTCCTCGACGGCGTGCGGATCGGCGCCCCGGCCCTGTACCTGGGCCTGGACGGCTCCGCGGGAACCGCCGAGCCGGGCCCGAACGGGGTGACCGGTATCGGCGGTTCCACCGGTCGGCCCATCTCGCCGCGGCCCAGTGTGCTGCGGCTGTGGGAGCAGGCACGCCAGGACCTGGAGCGTCATGGCAGCCAGGTGAGCATCACTGACCTGCCGGTAGTCACCAACTATGAGGGTGACCGGCCTGGGGCTCCGACCATCCGCACCCGCGGGCTGGTGGGGGAGGACTATCTGGATCGCGAGATCTTCGACCTCTCCGCCTGGGGCTGGGACGACTTCCTGCAGGCGAACGGTGATCCCGCGCTGGACAGGCTGGCCGCCGTCGACGGGGAGCAGATCTTCCCGCATCCCGAGGGCGCCCTGCCCGACCGGTACCACGGCTTCGACGACGACATCGCCGCCTCCCCGCAGTTCATGCGGGACAACCCGGATCTGCGTCTGGAAGACATCCCGCATCTCGCCGAAGGACTGCACGGGCTGATCCGCACCCGGGAGGTCGACTTCGAGCAGTGGATGGACCGGCTCGGGCTCGATGTCATCGCCTTCCCTGCGGTGGCCGACGTGGGGCCCGCCGACGCCGACGTCGATCCGGAGTCGGCGGAGCTGGCCTGGCGCAACGGCGTCTGGGTGGCGAACGGGAACCTCGTCTGGCGGCACCTGGGCATTCCCACGGTGACGGTGCCGATGGGCACCATGGATGACACCGGGATGCCGGTCGGGCTGACCTTCGCCGGACGGGCGTACGACGATGTGAGGCTGCTGCAGATCGCCGCCGCCTTCGAGGCCACCGGTCGGCGTCGCACGGAGCCGCCCAGGACGCCGCGGCTGTCTGCTTCGTAGGATGGGTGGTGAGGCGCAGTTCCTCAGCCCCTGTCACGAAGGAGAGAGATGACCGAGCTTCCCGAGACCCCCGTCGGTGCTGAAGAGACCCAGCGCACGACGTGGATGCGTCGCTACGCCGTGGACCCCGAGCGGGCCCAGGAGTTCGTCGCGTTCCTGCGCGACGAGGTCTTCCCTGCCCGTGAAGAGCGCGGATTCACGGTCGAATCCGTGTGGCTCTCCGCGGACAGCAGGCAGCTGACCTGGTTCGTCAGCCGCTTCGGCACGTCTGAGGAGTTCGCGAAGGCCGAGCAGGCGTGGGAGGAGTCCGAGGAGCGCGCTCGGATCTTCTCCGGCCGGCCGAAGTACGTGCTGGACAAGGATCTGCAGCAGGTCACCCGGCTGCGCTGAGCCTCATGACGTCATCATGACGTCATCGCCGCCCGTCGGGCACGACGGGCGGCGAACACGGCGCCCACCACCGAGGTCAGCATGCATGCGGCGATGGTCAGCGAGCCCACCAGCATCGCGGTGTGATGGTCGGCCAGGGCCGCGATGGTGAAGTACGCGCCGGTCACCCCGGCGATGCCCACGGCGGTGAACAGCCGTTGGGAGGTCTGCGCGACGCCGCCGGCCGCACCGGCCATCCGGTGAGGGACGTCCTGCATGGACAGCGTCTGCGCGCTGGGGATGATCAGCGCCTGGGAGATTCCGTTGAGCGCCAGCGCGACCCCGATCAGCCACAGCCCGCCCGTCCCGGTGCCGATCAGCGCCGTGGCGCCGGCCAGCCCGAGCATCGAGATCACCGAGAGGATCGTGCCGAGCAGCAGCATCACCGGTCCGCTGCTCTCCACCCGGCGCCCCACCTGGGCGGAGAGCAGCATGACCATCACCGCCGAGGGCAGCGTGACCAGGCCCGCCATCAGTGCTCCGTGGCCCAGCCCCTGCTGCACATAGACGGCCACGATCGCCCACACCGCCGGCATCCCCAGGAAGTACAGGGAGAGCACCAGGGTATTCAGCGTGTAGCTCGGCCATGTGAACAGGGAGAGATCCACCATGGGAGCCTCCGCTGAGCGGCGGCCGAGGCGTCTCTCCCACAGCACCCAGAGTCCCATCAGGGCCGCCCCGGCGAGGCCGATCGCGGCCCCGACCGCTGAGCGGAACTGGATGAACGGCAGCATGATCAGCACCACCGCCCCGGAGAGCAGCACCACCCCCAACGGGTCCAGGGCGCCCAAGCCGCGGCGCGCGGCGGCCGGGCCGACGTCCTCGGTGGGCCGGGGAAGCCACAGCGCGGCCAGCACGAAGGCCAGCAGCGTCAGCGGCACGTTGATCAGGAAGGTCAGCCGCCAGCCGACGTCCTCGCCGGCGACGTCGATGATCAGCCCGCCGATCGCAGGGCCCGCCGCGACCGCCACACCGATGACCGTGCTCATCAGCCCGTAGGCGCGCCCGCGAGCGGCCCCGCTGAACAGCCTCTGGATCATGCCGATGATCTGCGGGGTCAGCAGGCCCGCGCCGATGCCCATCAGCACGCGGGCGAGGTTCAGCACCATCGGGGTGGGGGCCAGGGCGCAGAGCAGCGAGGCGGCACCGAAGAACGCCACCCCGACGAGGAAGAACCGCCGCCGTCCCCACAGGTCGCCGGCGCGGCCCGCCGGCACCAGGGCGACGCCGAAGGCCAGCGCATAGCCGGAGAGCACCCATTGCAGATCGGAGGAGCCGGCGCCCAGTCCGGTTTCGATGGCCGGCAGCGCCACATTGACGATGCTGATGCTCATCAGCGCGGCGAACAGCGGGGTCAGCAGCGCGATCATCACCCGGCGGGCCGGGGGCGCGGGGGAGTCGGCGGCGCCGTCGTCGTCATGCGGGGTGGGGCTGGTCACATCGGGGCCAACCGATGTGACCCGCGAAATCTTCCCCCGCCGCCTCCCCGCGCCCTACACTCACGCGCACAGCGGTATAGGGGCACAATGGTGATGAACAGGGGTGAGGGCCATGCTGACGGCCACGCTGATCCTGAAGGTTCCAGGCGGCATGCTGGTCAAGGAGGAGCAGCATCACGACAACGACGTCGAGGGGTACACCGGCCAGCACCTGATCCGCGGCGAGGAGGGGTTCACGTTCACCGTGGAGCACTACACCTACTCCCAGCATCGTGAGCACGCCGAGATCGAGCTCTCCGAACCGGTCGATGACGAAGGGCTCCATCGTGACCCGAGGCACGCGTTGCCGCGTTTCGGGTGGAGCCACCATCTGGTGCGACCGCCACACTGACGCGATTCGCCGTCCTGGCCCGATCTCGGAGATAATCGGGACCATGAGTTCGCAGCCTCCCCTTGAATCCGGTGCCACCGGGCGACGCGCCGACGACGCCCTCCGCAGCTTCGGGCGCCGCTCATCCGGCATCACCTTCGCCGTGATGATCACGGTGCTGCTGGTGGCGCTGATCTTCGCCGCCAACCAGAATGACGTCATCGGCTGGATCATCGTCGCCATCTCCGCCGGGTGGCTGATCCTGGCCGGCATCCTGGTGATGTCGGTGCGCCGCGGCGCACAGAAGGTCGGCCAGACCCTGGACTCCGCCCGGGCGGACGCCGCCGCACGCCACACCGGTGCCGGCGGCACCGCGATCGTGGACGAGGACGCGCACTCCCGCAACATGAAGCTGGACCACTCGTTCAAGATCGTGCAGGTCCAGCGCCGGGTGATCGTCCAGGAGCTGGCCAAGGGCGAGGAGGCCGACCTGGAGATGGTCGAGCGTGCCCTGGAGACCATCGAGATGACCGCCGCCAACGGTCGGGACATGCTCGCCGACCATGTCGGCCGCGGCGGGGAGGATCGCCGCCGCACGGACGACGACCGGCCGATCAGCGGCGAGGTCGTCGACTAGCAGCCGCGTGCTCGCCCCCGGGCGCCGGCCGGGCGCCTCACAGACCGACGAGAGGACCATCCGTGGCAGACGAGACCAACCCCTTCGGCGAATTCCCGCACCGCGTCGTCGACCCCAAGGCCGACGGCGTCACCCGTGTGGCCTCGGTGAACGTCAACGGCATCCGGGCCGCCCACCGCAAGGGTATGGGGGAGTGGCTGGCAGAGCGCGACGTCGACGTCCTCGCCCTGCAGGAGGTCCGCGCCGATGAGGCGATCCTCACCAAGCTCATCACGGAGATGACCGCATCCACCGGCGTGGACTGGCACATCCACGAGCAGGAGGCCGCCGCGAAGGGCCGGGCCGGGGTCGCGATCGTCTCCCGCAGCGCGCCCACCGAGGTCCGCGCGGGAATCGGCGAGGCCCACCCCGAGGACCAGGGTCGCTGGGTGGAGGCCGACTTCACCCTCGGGGACGGGAGCATCCTGACGGTGGCCAGCGTCTACGTCCACTCCGGGGAGGTCGGCTCGATCAAGCAGGACCACAAGATGCGGTTCCTGGAGTACATGCGCCACCACCTACCGGAGCTGGCCCGAACCCGGGACCACGTGCTCGTCGTCGGTGACCTCAACGTCGGCCACACCGAGCTGGACATCAAGAACTGGAAGGGCAACGTGAAGAACTCCGGCTTCCTTCCGGAGGAGCGTGCCTTCTTCGACGGCTACTTCGGCGAGGAGGGCGGTTACGTCGACGTCGCCCGCAGCCTGGCCGGGCCGGTGGAGGGCCCCTACACCTGGTGGTCCTACCGCGGGAAGGCCTTCGACAACGACACCGGCTGGCGCATCGACTATCAGATGGCCACACCGGCCCTGGCAGCCCTGGCGCACAACGCCACGGTGGACCGGGCGCTGGACTACTCGTTGCGCTGGTCCGATCACGCCCCCCTCGTGGTGGACTATCGCCTCCCGTAGGCTGTCCGGCATACCACAGACCGGGGCCGGCTCGAGGATGAGTCGGGAAGGCACGCCCGGAGGACCAGCACAGAGACGGACGAGGAGCAGGCGATGGTGACAGCCTTCGTGATGATCAAGACCGACCCGCAGGGCATCCCTGAGGCCGGCCACCAGATCGCCGACATCGACGGCGTCCAGGCGGTCTACTCGGTGACCGGCCCCTGGGACCTGATCGCCATGGTCCAGGGGCCCAGTTTCGACGAGCTCGCCGAGCTGATCCCGGACCGCATCTCGAAGGTGGCGGGGATCCGGGACACCGAGACGCTGCTGGCTTTCCGCACCTACTCGGACCAGGACCTCGAAGCGGGGTTCGCCCTCGGGCTGGACGAGTGAGGCGACGCCGACCGCAGGGTCCGTGACGGCGAGGCGAGGGCCGCCGTCGCCGGTGGAGGAGCGCAGCAGAGAGGTGTCATGACAGAGTCGTCGACGGCGCGGCAGAACGAGCGCGCGCTGGAAGAGGGGATCCACACGGATCTGCGGGAGAAGATGACCTACGGGTCCTATCTGCAGCTGGACAGGCTGCTCTCCGCGCAGGAGCCGGTCAGCGACCCTGAGCACCATGACGAGCTGCTGTTCATCATCCAGCATCAGACCACCGAGCTGTGGCTCAAGCTCGTGGTCCACGAGCTCCTCGCCGCTCGGGACCTCATCGTCGCTGATCAGCTGCAGCCCGCCCTGAAGCGCATCGCCCGGGTCAAGCACATCCAGCGCACCCTCACCGAGCAATGGTCCGTGCTGGCCACGCTGACCCCCAGCGAGTACGCCGAGTTCCGCGATTCCCTGGGCAGCTCCTCGGGATTCCAGTCCTGGCAGTACCGGGCGGTGGAGTTCCTGCTGGGCAACAAGAACTCCCGCATGCTGACAGTCTTCGAGACCGAGCCGGAGTCCCACCGGCAGCTGGCGGAGCTGCTCGAGCAGCCCAGCATCTATGACGAGTTCATCCGCCACCTGGCTCGGCAGGGGCACCCGGTCCCGCAGGAGCTGCTGGAGCGGGACGTGCGCCGGGCCCACACCTCACATGAGGGACTGGTCGAGGTGTTCCGGGCCATCTATGAGAACCCGGAGGAGCACTGGCTGGTCTACGAGAGCTGCGAGGAGCTGGTGGACCTGGAGGAGAACTTCCAGCTCTGGCGGTACCGGCACATGCGCACGGTGCTGCGGATCATCGGGACCAAGCAGGGCACCGGAGGCTCCAGCGGGGTCGGATTCCTGCAGAAAGCCCTGGACCTGACCTTCTTCCCCGAGCTCTTCACAGTCCGTACCGAGATCGGACGCTGAGGAGATGACGATGCCCCCTCGCACCAGCTTCTCGGACACCAGCGCCTTCACGGAGCGTGCCGCCGACCTGGACGCCCGGGACCCGCTCGCCCCGCTCCGGGAGGAGTTCCTGCTCCCCGAGGAGGTGCGCTCCTACCTGGACGGCAACTCCCTAGGCCGGCCGACCCGCGCCGCCGCCGCGCGGCTGGGCAGCTTCGCCGTCGACGAGTGGGGTGCCCGGTTGATCCGCGGGTGGGACGAGTCCTGGTTCGAGCTGCCGCTGCGTCTCGGCGACCGCATCGCCGCGCTGACTCTCGGGGCCGCACCGGGCCAGACCTTCGTAGGTGACTCCACGACCGTCATCCTCTATAAGCTGATCCGGGCCGCACTCACCGCCCAGCCCGATCGTGACGAGATCATCCTCGACGCCGGGAACTTCCCCACCGACCGCTACGTCCTGGAGGGCATCGCCCGGGATCACGGCATGACCCTGCGCTGGATCGAGCCGGCCCCGGTCGACGGCGTCGGACTCGACGACGTCGAGGCGCTGCTGGGGGAGCGCACAGCCCTGGTGGTGCTCAGCCATGTGGAGTATCGCTCCGGACACCTGGCGGACCTGCCGGGGATCACCGCTGCGGCGCACCGGCACGGCGCGCTGGTGCTCTGGGACCTGTGCCACTCGGTGGGCTCCGTGGAGATCGCCCTGGACACCTGCGGGGTGGACCTGGCGGTGGGATGCACCTATAAGTACCTGAACGCCGGCCCCGGTGCCCCGGCCTTCGGGTACGTGGCCCACCGGCATCAGGGCGGCCTGCAGCAGCCTGTGCAGGGGTGGATGGGTGCGGCCGACCCGTTCGCGATGGCGCCTGCCTACCAACCTCACCCGGGGATCCGCCGCTTCATCAGCGGGACCCCGCCGGTGACGGGCATGATCGCCATGGAATCGATGCTGGATCTCATCGAGAAGGCCAGCATGCCGGCGATCCGGCAGAAGTCCGTGGCTCTGACCGGCTTCGCCACCGAGCTCGTGGACGTGCTGCTCCTGCCCGAGGGTGTCCGGTACTCCTCGCCGCGGGACCCGGCGCACCGAGGCTCACACATCACAGTGGACCATGAAGACTTCGGCTCGGTGCTGCCGCAGCTCTGGAAGCAGGGAGTGATCCCCGACTTCCGGCCTCCGCACGGTCTGCGCCTGGGCCTGTCGCCGTTGTCGACGAGCTTCACCGAGGTGCTGCTCGGAGTGGAAACCATCCGGCGGGTCCTCCTCGACGTCCGAGACGCACGCTGATGACGCACCCGCCCCACGCACTTTCGGCCGCCGAGCGTGAGCAGGAGCAGCTGGAGGCCCTGCTGGCACGCCCGGTCGGGCCAGGGGAACGCGTCGCCTACGGAGACCACCCGGAGCAGCATCTGGAGCTCTTCGGCCCGGCCGAGACCGCTCAGCGCGCCGTCGTCCTGATCCATGGGGGCTACTTCCGGGATCGGACGAACCTTGTCCACGCGCGTCCGCTGGCCGCTGCGCTCGCCGAGGCGGGCGCCGCCGTGGCGCTGGTGGAGTACCGACGTGCCGGAAGCGGCGGCGGACACCCCCGCACCCTGCAGGACGTCATGGCCGCCGTCGCGCACTGCGTGGACCACTGGCCGGGCTGGGGCCTGTCCCCGGGCCTGGAGGAGGCTCCCGTGATCGCTGGTCACTCCGCCGGAGGATGCCTGGCCCTGGCCTGGGCCAGCCACCGAGGGGCCGGGCTGCCACAGGCGCGCGTCCGAGGGCTGGCGCCGATCACCGACCTGGTCCGCGAGGCGAGGCTGGGGCTCGCCGAGGGAGCAGTGCGGGACTACATGGGCGCCGACCCGGCCGACTCCCCGGAGGCCTACCGGTGGGAGGACCCGCGCTCGCGGGTCGGGCTGCTGCCGGCCGGTCTTGACGTGCAGATCCTCCACGGGACCGCCGACGTCACGGTCGACGTCGGCTTCTCCCGAGACGTCCCGCTGCCGCTGACCGAATTGGAGGGCGCCGGGCACGTCGACCTCATCGATCCCCAGTCCGAGTGGTTCCCCCGGGTGCGGCATGCGCTGCTGGACTGAGAGGGGACCCGCGGGGACCGATCGGGGCCGTTCCGGGCTCCTGACCGGGGAGTCCGGCGTCGCGCTGGTAACCTGACGGGGCACGGAGAAGAGACGACGTCGGAGCCGATCCGGCGCGAGCGATGAGGGAGAACATGGCCGAGCACAGTGCGCAGCTGGTGGGCATCTCAGATGAGCACCGGGTGCTCTCCGGCATGCAGCCCTCCGGGGATTCCCTGCACCTGGGGAACTACGTGGGCGCGCTGCTGAACTGGGTGACGATGCAGGAGAAGTACGATGCGTTCTTCTTCATCCCGGACCTGCACGGCATCACCGTGCCCCATGAGCCGGCCGAGCTGCGGGACCGCACGCGCAACACCGCCGCCCAGTTCCTGGCCGGGGGCATCGACGTGGAGCGTTCCACTCTGTTCGTGCAGTCCCATGTGCCGGAGCATGTCCAGCTGTCCTGGATCCTGACCTGCATCACCGGGATGGGTGAGGCCTCTCGGATGACCCAGTTCAAGGACAAGTCCGCCAAGCAGGGGGCAGACTCCGCCGGGGTGGGCCTGCTGACCTACCCGATGCTGATGGCCGCCGATATCCTGCTCTACCAGCCCGACGGAGTGCCGGTGGGCGACGACCAGAAGCAGCATGTGGAGCTCGCGCGCAACCTCGCCCAGCGGTTCAACCACCGCTTCGGGGAGACCTTCCGTGTCCCGGAGCCGTTCATCCCCGAGGTCGGGGCGCGGATCTATGACCTGCAGGACCCGACCACCAAGATGAGCAAGTCGGCGTCCTCGCCGAACGGTCTGCTGAACATCCTGGATACGGACAAGAAGCTCGCCAAGAAGATCAAGTCCGCCGTCACCGACGCCGGGACGGAGATCCGTTTCGACCGGGAGACCAAGCCCGGCATCTCCAACCTGCTGAGCATCTACTCGGCAGTCTCCGGGAGGAGCATCGACGAGCTGGTCGAGGAGTATCAGGGAAAGATGTACGGGCATCTGAAGGTGGACCTGGCTGACGCCGTGGTGGCGAGGTTCGGACCGATCCGTGACCGCGCCCTGGAGCTGCTGGAGGATCCGGCTGAGCTGGACGCCCTGCTGGCCCGGGGCGCAGAGAAGGCCCGCGCGATCGCCTCTCCGCTTCTCGACGACGTCTACGCGAAGGTCGGTTTCCTGCCCTCGACCCGGGCCTGATACGCCCCTGATGGTGAGCCCGGAGGTGAGACGCGAGTGAACCAGCACCCCTCACGGCTGCGCCCGCGGAGCTCCGGCCACAATGCGCTGGTGCAGTCGGCCCGAGCCCGCATCGAGAGGATCGACGAGAGCACGGAGGTCCGTGCGCGCCCGGACCCCATCGACTCCGCGGTGCTGAAGCAGGAGGAGCTGCGCGCCCGGATGGCGCTCGGCCGGGCCCGCCGTGAGCGCCAGGGTCCGGTGAAAGTGGGGATGGCCATGCTCGAGTGGGCGCTGGCCCGCTGGGCGCGGTTCCGGCTGATCCGCGCGATCAATCTGTTCTTCTTCCACTACGGCACCGTCATGGCCGCCGGTGCGGCGTACATGATGTTCTTCTCCGTGGCCGCCATGCTGGTGGCCGGGTTCTCCGTGGCGGGACTGATCATCGGCGGGGACGAGGAGATGCAGGCCTTCATCGTGGAGGCCGTGGAGACGGCTGTGCCCGGCGTCATCGACACCGGCGACGGCGGGCTGGCCAGTCCCGAGCGGCTCTTCGACACCGCCGGATTCAACGCGGCACTGGTGGTCTCGGTGATCGTGACAATCGTCGCGTCCTTGAGCTGGATCCACGGTCTGCGCTCCGGGATCCGCAGCATCTTCGACCGCCCGCTGATGGCCGAGTACATCTGGGTGGTGAAGTCCCGGGACTTCCTCATCATGCTGGTCCTGGGAGTGGTGCTGGCCACCACCACGGCGGCCAACCTGCTCACGACGGTGTTCCTGGACGCCACGTTGGGGTTCCTGGGCTGGGAGGTCATGGACGGGCCGCTGACGCGGCTGACCACGCTCGGGGTCTCATTCGTCCTGGACGTGCTGGTGGCGATCCTGCTGATGCGTGTGGCCTCGCGGATCGTGATCCCCGTCTCGGCTCTGTGGCAGGCGGCGATCATCGCCGGCATCGGCTCCTCGCTGCTGCGGCAGCTCTCCACGCAGCTGATCTCGAATGCGACCGCGAACGAGCTGCTCCTGCCCTTCGCCACCGTCCTGGGGCTCTTCTTCTACTTCTACCTGTTCAGCCTGGTGTACCTGCTCGCGGCCGCGTGGGGCGCCGTCGTCGCCGCCGACCGCGCAGACAAGGGCTGACCCGCCCGCCCGCTCACAGATCGTCTCTTCTTTGCGGATCGTCCCGATATTCAGGGACGATCCGCAAAGGAGAGACGATCCGGGGTCAGCGGCGTCGGGGAACGCCGGCGCGAGTGAGTCTCCGTGCCAGCTCGTCAGGCTGTTGGAGCTGCTCCCAGCCCCAGCGCACGACGACGCGCCCGGTCCGCCTGATCGCATCCTCACGAAGCTTCTCGGCGTACACGGCATCGGCCGCTTCCTCACCGGAGAGGCCTGAGTCTGCTCCGTACTTCAACCGACCGTCGAACTCTCCGGCGACGCCGGCTTCTCGCCACTCGAAGTCCAACCGGGCCCGCCCGGCGTCGGAAGAGACGGTGGTCTGCAGCTCCGGGGCGACGAATCCGAGCTCATGGATCCGCCACCGGGAGAGTGACTCTCCGGGAGATTCGGCACGCGGATCGGCGAAATCCAGCCGCTGGGCCAGGAGGCTTCGACGGCGAATCGTAGGGACGTGGCCCAACCAGGTGAGCAGCTGGGCCCGGGCGTCCCTCTCCGCGAGTCCGTCAGTCATGAGTCGGGCCACCACGGCATCCAATACGACGACGGCGTCGGGAGCCGGCAGACGCGTCACCGTGTCCACGGTGGCCAGCGGCAGCGGCTCAACCAGGTAGCCGTCTTCTGGACCAGAGCACAGCGGCGAGGCTGTGCTGGGCAGGTGAGCTCGAGGGAGCAGAGTCTCGGCAGCGGAGGCGGGATTCTGTGCCGAGTGCTCCCGCAGGTCGTCTCTCACCCGCTCGGGTGGGATCACCGGCTCATGCCGTTGGGTCGGGATGCCGCGGAGCCGTGCCACGGCCGCAGGGGGCAGCCCCAGGGTCCTGACGAGCCGATCCGGCGCTGTTCTGCCTGTCATCGGTGTCTGGCGTGTGAGGCGGACGGAGCTCCTTCGGAGCGTCCGCACGTGGACTCGCTGAGGCGGCGTGAGAAGGGGGATGCCCTGGAGAAGAAGTGCGCTGGTGCGGCAGAAGACGGTGCGAGGATCAGCCAGAGCGGTCGCAACCACCGCCAGCGCCGAACGATCCCAAGGGTGTGCTTCCATCCAGTCTCGAGCGGCGACGTAGACTCCGCGCCGGAGCCGAAGCATCTGGCCTGCGTCCACCTGCCTGCTCAACCGGACACCGGTGTGGCCACCATCAGGATCCGGACCGGCGACGTGAAGACTGATGCGCGGGTGGTGACGTGTGAGCATGACCAGCACTCTGCCCCATATCGCCTGCTCCCTGCAGAGGTTCTCCACAGGCCCATTCTCCGCCGCCGCAGATCGTCTCTTCGTTACAGATCGTCCCTGAATCCGGAGACGATCTGCAACGAAGAGACGATCTCCGCAAGGGAAGGGCGCCGGCCGCACTGTCCGCAGACGCACAGAGGCCCGCCGCATGATGCGGCGGGCCCTGTGCGTACTTTTCAGCGTGTGCGCGTCAGCAGGTCACATCGCCCGGGTCAGGATGGCGGTCTTGACCTCCTGGATGGCCTTGGTGACCTCGATGCCGCGCGGACAGGCGTCCGAACAGTTGAAGGTGGTGCGGCAGCGCCACACTCCCTCCTTGTCGTTGAGGACCTCCAGGCGCATGTCGCCGGCGTCGTCGCGGGAGTCGAAGATGAAGCGGTGCGCATTCACGATCGCCGCGGGGCCGAAGTACTGGCCGTCGGTCCAGAACACGGGGCAGGAGGAGGTGCAGGCCGCGCAGAGGATGCACTTGGTGGTGTCGTCGAAGCGCGCACGGTCCTCGGGGGACTGCAGCCGCTCCGCCGTCGGGGCAGGGGAGTTGTTGACCAGGAAGGGCATGATCTCGCGGTAGGACTGGAAGAAGGGCTCCATGTCCACCACGAGGTCCTTCTCCACCGGAAGGCCCTTGATCGGCTCCACCAGGATCGGCTTGGAGGTGTCGAGGTCCTTCAGCAGAGACTTGCAGGCCAGTCGGTTGCGGCCGTTGATCCGCATGGCGTCGGAGCCGCAGATGCCGTGGGCGCAGGACCGGCGGAAGGTCAGCGAGCCGTCGTGCTCCCACTTGACCTTGTGCAGGGCGTCGAGTACGCGGTCGGTGCCATACATGGTCAGCGTCCACTCGTCCCAGCGGGCCTCGTCGGAGAACTCCGGGTCGTAGCGGCGCACCTTCAGGGTGATCTCGAAGCTGGGGATCTCCCCGCCTCCGCCGGTGCTCTCCGCGAGGTCGACCTTCGAGGCAGGCTCGGCGATGTCTTGGGTGGGGGTGCTCATCAGTACTTACGCTCCATCGGCTCGTAGCGGGTGAAGACGACCGGCTTGGTGTCGAAGCGGATGCCCTGGGTGCCCTCGGTCTCGGCCTCGGGATCCTGGTACAGCATCGAGTGCAGCATGAAGTTCGCGTCGTCGCGGTCCGGGAAGTCCTCGCGGTAGTGGCCGCCGCGGGATTCCTGCCGGTGCAGCGCGGCCACTGTCATGACTTCGGCCATGTCCAGGAGGAATCCGAGCTCCACGGCCTCGAGCAGGTCGAGGTTGAAGCGGCGGCCCTTGTCCTGGATCTGCACCTGCTTGTAGCGCTCGCGCAGGTTCGCGATGACTCCGAGCGCCTCCTTGATGGTCTCCTCGGAGCGGAACACCTGCATGTTGGCGTCCATGGTCTCCTGTAGCTCCGCGCGGATCGCGGCCACTCGTTCGCCGCCGTTGCCGTTGCGCACCGTGGCCAGCAGCTCTTCGGTGCGGGCGGTCGGGTTCTCCGGCAGCTCCACGAAGTCCGCACCCGAGGCGTACTCGGCGGCCGCGATTCCGGCCCGCTTGCCGAAGACGTTGATGTCCAGCAGGGAGTTGGTGCCGAGTCGGTTCGAGCCGTGCACGGAGACGCAGGCGACCTCACCGGCGGCGTAGAGGCCGGGGACGGTGGTGGTGTTGTCCTGGAGGACCTCCGAGGTCACCGTGGTCGGCACCCCACCCATCGCATAGTGGCAGGTCGGGAACACCGGCACCGGCTCGGTGTAGGGCTCCACGCCCAGGTAGGTGCGGGCGAACTCGGTGATGTCCGGGAGCTTCGCATCGATGTGCTCCGGCTCCAGGTGCGTCAGGTCCAGCAGGACGTAGTCCTTGTTCGGGCCGCAGCCGCGACCCTCGCGCACCTCGTTGGCCATGGACCGGGCCACGATGTCTCGCGGGGCGAGGTCCTTGATGGTGGGGGCGTAGCGCTCCATGAAACGCTCACCCTCGGAGTTGCGGAGGATGCCGCCCTCGCCGCGGGCGGCCTCGGAGAGCAGGATGCCCAGCCCGGCCAGGCCGGTGGGGTGGAACTGCACGAACTCCATGTCCTCCAGCGGGATGCCGGCACGGTAGGCGATGGCCATGCCGTCGCCGGTCAGCGTGTGGGCATTGGAGGTGGTCTTGAAGATCTTGCCCAGGCCGCCGGTCGCGAAGACCACGGACTTGGCCTGGAAGATATGGATCTCACCATTGGCGAGGTCATAGGAGACGACGCCGGCCACGCGCTTCTGCATGTAGCGAGTGCCGTCCTCACGGGTGGCTTCCTCCTCCACGGTGAGGAGGTCGAGCACGTAGTACTCGTTGTGGAACTCCACATTGTGCTTGACGCAGTTCTGGTAGAGCGTCTGCAGGATCATGTGGCCGGTGCGGTCCGCGGCATAGCAGGCGCGACGCACTGCGGCCTTGCCGTGATCGCGGGTGTGGCCGCCGAAGCGGCGCTGGTCGATCTTGCCCTCCGGGGTGCGGTTGAAGGGCAGGCCCATCTTCTCCAGGTCGAGGACCGCGTCGATGGCCTCCTTGGCCATGACCTCGGCAGCATCCTGGTCGACCAGGTAGTCACCGCCCTTGACCGTGTCGAAGGTGTGCCACTCCCAGTTGTCCTCCTCGACGTTCGCCAGCGCGGCGCACATGCCGCCCTGGGCGGCGCCGGTGTGGGAGCGGGTGGGGTAGAGCTTGGTCAGCACCGCGGTGTGGGCGCGCTGGCCCGATTCGATGGCGGCACGCATGCCCGCGCCGCCCGCACCGACGATCACGACGTCGTACTTGTGAACCTGCATCAGCTTGGGTGTCTCTCTTCGGTCGAAGTGGTGGAAGCGTCTCCGGCGGGCCCGCGCTCCCCGCCGTCGTCCCGGGCGGCGATGCCCGGGGGTCACGACGGGGAGGGGCGCACGTCGGTCAGCTCGGGCAGACGGCCCGCGGCAGCGGCTCGCCGGTGGTGCTGTCCAGCAGGCAGGGCTCGAAGGTGAAGATCACCAGGGTGCCCAGGATGATGATCACGGCGCTGCCGATGTAGAGGATCGACTTCAGCCACAGGCGCGTCGAGTCCTTCTCGGCGTAGTCGTTGATGATGGTGCGCATGCCGTTGGTGCCGTGCAGCATCGCCAGCCACAGCATCGTCAGGTCCCAGAACTGCCAGACCGGGTTGGCCCACTTGCCGGCGACGAAGCCGAAGTCGACCTGGTGGATGCCGTCGCCCACCATGAGGTTCACCCAGAGGTGCACGAAGATCAGCACCACCAGGGCGATGCCGGAGAGGCGCATGAAGACCCAGGCGGCCATCTCGAAACTCCCCGAGGAGGTCTTGTTCCGCAGGTACTTGGGGTCCACGCGTCCCGAGCGCGGAGCCTCGATGCCCTGCGCGGGAAGGACTGCTTCAGAGTTCGTGGTGGTCATCGATCAGTTCCACCCTTCCAGGAAGAGCATCAGGTGACGGACGCTGAAGGCGACCATGGTCACGAGCCAGAGGGCGAGCACGCCCCAGAGCATCTGCTTGTGGTAGCGGGTGCCCTTCTTCCAGAAGTCCACCAGGATGATCCGCAGGCCGTTGAAGGCGTGGAAAACGATCGCGCCGACGAGGCCGATCTCTCCGACGATCATGATGGGGTTCTTATAGGCACCGATGACGGCATCGTAGGCCTCCGGGGAGACGCGCACGAGTGAGGTGTCGAGCACGTGGACCAGGAGGAAGAAGAAGATGCCGACGCCGGTGATCCTGTGGCCGACCCAGGACCACATGCCTTCTCGGCCCCTGTAGAGGGTGCCTTTGGTTTGCGTCACGTGTGTAAACCTCCCTGCATCGTCGCATGGCGTTCCGCCCGCCCTTCCTTGGGTGCGCATCTGATCGCAGTTGGCGGAGCGGATATCTGTGACGCCGGTGCGAGTGCGATCTACGTACCAGGGTAAGCCACCGTCACCTGTGACACGGGCCGTGGCGCATTCCTGGACGCTATGTTGCGCGGATCATCGTAGACCTTCCACCGCGAGGCCGCGGAATCATGACCTGATCCATGCCAGGTTCAACGGGAGGCGGAAAGCCACTTTCCTCGACGCCCTCGGTCGGTGCGCAGGACCCGATCAGGTCTTCTGCGGCTGACGCGTCTACCCTGGTGACGTGACTTTCGCACATGACGCATACCTGGCCGGGGCCGCGGGCCCCCGGCATGCCGGGGATTCCGACGCCGCCACGCACGGCGCTGACGTCGACGCCGCGGCCGGCTCCTCCGCCGAGCCCCCCAGCTTCGAACGCTTCTACACCGTGATCCCCGCCGGCGGCGTGGGCACGCGCCTGTGGCCGCTCTCGCGCGCCAACGCGCCGAAGTTCCTGCATGACCTCACCGGTTCGGGCACCACGCTGATCCGCGGCACCTACGAGCGGCTGGCCCCGCTGACCGGGGAGCGCGTCGTCGTCGTCACCGGGGAGCAGCATCGCGACGCCGTGCGCGCCCAGCTGCCCGAGGTCGACGACGCCGACCTGGTGCTGGAGCCATCGCCGAAGGACTCCGCGGCGGCGATCGGCCTGGCCGCGGCCATCCTGCACCGGCGCAGCCCGGACATCATCATGGGGTCCTTCGCCGCGGACCAGGTCATCGCTCCGGTGGACGTCTTCCAGGCGGCGGTGCGGGAGGCGGTCGCCACCGCGGTCAGCGGCAAGATCGTCACCATCGGCATCACGCCGACCCACCCGTCGACGGCCTTCGGCTACATCCGCCGGGGCGAACGGCTGGAGGTCCCTCACGCGCCCAGCGCCCGGCAGGTCGCCGAGTTCGTAGAGAAGCCCGGAGAGGAGCGCGCCCGGCAGTATGTGGCCGACGGGGACTACCTCTGGAACGCCGGGATGTTCGTCGCCCCGGTGGGACTGCTGCTGCAGCACCTGCAGGCCGCCGAGCCGCAGCTGCACGCCGGCCTGGTGGAGATCGCCGAAGCCTGGGGCACGCAGCGCCAGGACGAGGTCATGCAGCGGGTCTGGCCGGGCCTGCCGAAGACTGCCATCGACTATGCCGTGGCGGAGCCTGCCGCCGACGCCGGCGATGTGGCGGTCATCCCCGGGGACTTCACCTGGGACGACGTCGGCGACTTCGCGGCGATCGCGCGGCTGAACCCGGCCCACGAGCAGGACGAGATGACCGTGCTGGGGGAGAAGGCACGGGTCTACTCCGACCAGTCCAGCGGGGTCGTCGTCTCGGACACCCAACGAGTGGTGGCGCTCATCGGAGTGGAGGGCATCGTGGTGGTCGACACCGAGGATGCGCTGCTGGTCACCACGACAGATCACGCTCAGTCCGTCAAACAAGCCGTGGAGGCGCTGCGCGAGAAGGGAGACTCCGATGTCCTCTAGCCAGGTGCCCTCCGGGGCGACGCGCCGTGGCGCGGCCGACGTCGTCGAGGACCTCGAGCAGCGGCTGATCGCTATGCGCCGCGAGATCCACAGCCGCCCGGAGCTGTCCTGGCAGGAGGTGGAGACCACGACCCGGCTCGCCGCCTGGCTGCGCGAGGCGGGTCTGGAGCCGCAGATGCTGCCGGAGACCACCGGGCTGTTCGTCGACGTCGGCGCCGGGCCGCTGGTGGCCGGCTTCCGGGGAGACATCGACGCGCTGCCGGTCACCGAGCTCACCGACCTGGAATACTCCTCACGGAATCCTGGGGTCGCCCACGCCTGCGGCCATGACATCCACACCACGGTGATGCTCGGTCTGGCGCTGAGCTTGCAGCGGCTGCACACCGAGAACCCGGGCGGGCTCGGCGGCTCCGTGCGGGTGATCTTCCAGCCCGCCGAGGAGACCATGCCCGGCGGCGCCCTAGAGGTCATCCGCCGCGGCGTGCTGGAGCCGGTGCCTCGGGTCTTCGCGCTGCACTCGGACCCGCGCATCGACGTCGGCACCATCGGCACCCGGATCGGCGCGATCACCTCGGCGGCGGACGTCGTGCGCATCGAGGTGACCGGACGCGGCGGGCACACCTCGCGGCCGCACCTGACCGAGGACGTCGTCTCGGCGCTCGCCCACATCGCCAGCACTGCCCCCAGCGTGCTTTCCCGCCGGGTGGACGTCCGTTCGGCGGTCTCCCTGGTGTGGGGGCAGATCCAGGCCGGCAGCGCGCACAACGCCATCCCCTCCACGGGCACTCTGGTCGGCACCATGCGGGTGCTGGACGCGGAGGCCTGGCGCGGGGCCGGCGAGCTGCTGGAGGAGATCATCACCCAGTGCGCGGCGCCCTTCGGAGTCGACGTCGCCCTGGAGCACATCCGCGGAGTGCCTCCGGTGAACAACGCCGAGGCTGAGACCATGCTGCTGGAGGAGTGCGGACGGGCCATGCTCGGCGCCGATGCGGTGGAGCTGGCCCCGCAGTCTATGGGCGGTGAGGACTTCGCCTGGATGACGCAGGAACGGCCCGGGGCCATGTTCCGCCTCGGCACCCGCACCCCCGGCGGGGAGGACTTCGACCTGCACCGCGGCGACTATGCCCCTGACGAGCGCGCGCTGGCGGCCGGCACCAAGGTCATGGTGGCCGCCGCGCTGCGTGCCCTGCAGGACCACCGCCACGACGGCGTCCCCGACCACCCGTAGGATGACCCCATGAGCGTTGAACACCCCAGCGGCTCGGGCTCCGTCCCAGGACCCTCAGGTCCTGTCGGCGGTCCCCCTGCGGAGCCGGACGACTTCGACTTCACCGGCAGCCTGCGGCTCGCCCCCGGCGGCGGGGCGGTGGACTGGGACGTCCTGCACACCCAGGCCCGGATCGCCATGACCAAGGCCTATGTGCCGTACTCGAAGTACCCTGTCGGGGCGGCGGCGCTGCTGGAGACCGGCAGCATCGTCTCCGGCTGCAATGTGGAGAACGCCTCCTACGGGCTGACCCTCTGTGCGGAGTGCACGATGGTCGGTCAGCTGCAGATGACCGGTGGTGGGCGCATCGTGGCGTTCACGTGTGTCAACGGTGACGGTGAGCCCATCACGCCGTGCGGCCGGTGCCGTCAGCTGCTGCATGAGTTCTCGGCCGAGACCATGTACATCCGCACCGCCGAGGGTGTCACCACCCTGCAGGACCTGCTGCCGCAGGCCTTCGGCCCTCGGGACCTCGAGGCCTGAACGCCGCGGAGCCGACCTTCCGTTCCCTGCACCGTCGATCCGAGAGGACGCCCCATGAGCGCTGAGCAGACCCCTGCCGAGAAGAACTCCTTCGACCCCCAGGCCTTCGACGTCGTCGACCTGATCCGCACCAAGCGCGACGGCGGCCGGCTCTCCCAGTCGGAGATCGACTGGGTGATCGCCGTCTACACCGCGGGACGGGTGGCCGACGAGCAGATGTCCGCCATGGCCATGGCGATCCTGCTGCGCGGGATGCGGCGTGACGAGATCTCCCACTGGACTCGGGCGATGATCGCGTCCGGGGAACGCATGGACTTCTCTTCGCTGAAGACCGCCGAAGGTGCGCGGCGCCGCACGGCGGACAAGCACTCCACCGGCGGGGTCGGGGACAAGATCACCCTGCCGCTGGCTCCGCTGGTGGCCTGCTTCGGGGTGCCGGTCCCGCAGCTCTCCGGGCGCGGGCTGGGCCACACCGGCGGCACCCTGGACAAGCTCGAGTCCATCCCCGGCTGGCGGGCCGCGTTGAGCAACGAGGAGATGCTGACCCAGCTCGATGAGGTGGGCGCGGTGATCTGCGCCGCCGGTGCGGGCCTGGCCCCGGCGGACAAGAAGCTCTACGCGCTGCGCGACGTCACCGGCACCGTGGAGGCGATCCCGCTGATCGCCAGTTCGATCATGTCCAAGAAGATCGCAGAGGGCACCGACGCGCTCGTGCTGGACGTGAAGGTGGGCTCCGGGGCGTTCATGAAGTCCCGGGATGACGCCGAGGAGCTGGCCCGCACGATGGTCGCCCTGGGCACGGACGCCGGAGTGGCCACCACGGCGCTGATCACGGCCATGGAGACTCCGCTGGGACTGACCGCCGGCAACGCCATCGAGGTCCAGGAGTCGGTGGAGGTGCTCGCCGGAGGCGGGCCGGCCGACGTCGTCGAGCTGACCGTGGCGCTGGCCCAGGAGATGCTGACCGCAGCGGGGATGCCCGACGCCGATCCGGCGCAGGCCCTGCAGGACGGCCGGGCCATGGACACCTGGCGGCGGATGATCGCCGCCCAGGGCGGAGACCCGGAGGCCACACTGCCGACGGCGGCGCACCAGCACACGGTCACCGCGGGGGTCTCCGGGACGGTGACCCGCCTGGACGCCATGGCGGTCGGGATCGCTGCCTGGCGCCTGGGCGCGGGCCGAGCGCGCAAGGAGGACGCGGTCCAGGCCGGCGCCGGCGTGCGGATGCACATCAAACCGGGAGACGACGTCACGGCGGGGCAGCCTCTGTTCACCCTGCTCACCGATGAGGAGTCCAGGATGGCCCGCGCCGAGGAGGCCCTGGACGGTGCCGTGGACGTCGATGCCGACGGCGGCCCGGTGGAGGTCGGGGACCTGGTGCTGGACCGCATCAGCGCCGAGGACCTGTAAGCAGCACGCGGCCGCGGCACAGCTGAGAGGGACGTCGATGACGCGTTTCCAGGAGTGGAGCGAGTTCTTCAATGCGCTGGTCATCGAGGTGGCCTCAGGCTGGTGGACCCTCATAGGTCTGGCCGGCTTCGTCTTCGTCAACGGCGTGTTCCCGCCGCTGCCCTCGGACTCGCTGATCATCACCCTGGGCTCGGTCCAAGACCAGCCGGGGACGCCCTGGTGGCTGTGGGTGATCCTGGTGGCGGCAGGGGCTGCGCTGCTGGGTGATTTCGCGGCCTACAACCTGGGTCGGGTGATCGGCACCGACAGGTTCCGTCTGCTGCGCCGCCCGGCCATGCAACGGACCTTGACCTGGTCCCGCCACGAGCTGGACAAGCGCGGGGTCCTGCTGATCTTCGTGGGCCGGTTCATCCCCGGGGCGAGGGTGGCGATCAACTTCGTGGCCGGATCCACCCGGTATTCGCTCCGGCGGTTCCTGCTCATCGATGCGGCCGCCTCGCTGATGTGGGCGGCCTGGCTGATCCTGCTGGGAGCGGTGGGCACCGAGCTGCTGGGCAACCAGCTGCTGGCCATGCTGGTGGGCATCGGCGCTGCGGTGCTGCTGGGGCTGCTCTGCGACAGACTCTTCCGGCTGCTCTCCGTCTGGCTGGACCGCAAGGGCGTGCACATCGACCCCGAGGGCTACCAGGACACCGGGGTGATCGAGGTGGAGGCGCCCATCAGGCTGCGTCGGCACCATCGTCATGCAGAGGAGGAGGACGTCGGCGAGACGTGACCGGTGCTCCCACGCCCACCCTGCGGCCGATAGGCTGGTGCCATGACTGCGACTTCCTCGCCCGAGACCACCGGTCCCTCCGAAGCCCTCATCGAGCAGCTCCGCTCGCTGCCGAAGGTCAGCCTCCACGACCACCTCGACGGCGGCCTGCGTCCCGCCACGCTGATCGAGCTCGCCGGCCCGGCCGGCGTCGAGCTGCCCACCCAGGATGCCAAGGTGCTGGCCCGTCGTTTCCGAGAGAACGCCGACTCCGGCTCCCTGGAGCGCTACCTGGAGGCCTTCGCCCTGACCACAGGGGTGATGCAGACCGCCGAGAACCTGCGCCGCGTGGCCCGCGAGTACGTGGAGGACCTGGCTGAGGACGGCGTGGTCTACGGCGAGGTCCGCTGGGCCCCCGAGCAGCACCAGCGGCAGGGCCTCAGCCTGGACGAGGCTGTCGAGGCGGTCCAAGCCGGTCTGGACGAAGGCATGGCCGCCCTGGAGGACCGGGACGAATTCGTGGTCGTCGGGCAGATCATCTCCGCGATGCGCCAGTCCGATCGTGCGAAGGAGGCCGTGGAGCTCACCGTGCGCCACCGCGACCGTGGCGTGGTCGGCTTCGACATCGCTGGTCCCGAGCACGGCTTCCCTCCCTCTCGCTTCGCCGCCGCCTTCACCACCCTGGCCGAGGAGATGATCCCCGCCACCGTGCACGCCGGGGAGGCAGACGGCGTCGAGTCCGTCCGCGACGCGCTGGTCTCCGGACGAGCTCGGCGGCTTGGCCACGGGGTGCGCGTGGCCCAGGACATCTCGATCTCCGAGGAGCCGGTGACCTCCGACGAGGACGGTGAGGCCTACGAGGTCGGCCTCGGCGAGGTGGCCCGCTGGGTGCGTGACCGTCAGGTGCATCTCGAGGTCTGCCCGACCTCGAACCTGCAGACCGGTGCCATCGCCCCCTTCGGTCCGGAGGATGCTCCGGCGGCCATCACCGACCACCCCTTCGACATGCTCTACCAGCTGGGCTTCAACGTCGGTGTCAACACGGACAACCGGCTGGTCTCCGGGGTCACCCTCTCCGGGGAGCTCGCCCTATTGGCGGAGGCCTTCGACTACGATCTGGCCGAACTCGCGGACTTCCAGATCAACGCCCTGGAGTCTGCCTTCCTCGGGCACGAGGAGCGTGAGGCGCTCTCCGCGCTGATCCTCGAGGCCTGGCAGTGACCCAGGCCCACCAGCCGCCCCTGAGGTCGCCGGCGGATCCTCTGCGGCGGCTTCAGTGGGTGGTGGCCCAGCTGCGCGTCCACTGTCCGTGGACCCAGCGGTTGACCCACGACTCCCTCGTCGAGTATCTCGTCGAGGAGGCGTATGAGACCGTCGAGGAGATCGAGTCCTCACGGCTCGGGGAGACTCTGCGCAAGGAGCTGGGGGATCTGTTCTTCCAGATCGTGCTGCATGCGCAGCTGGCCTCCGAACGGGCTTCCTTCGACCTCGACGGCGTGGCTGAGGCGATCACTGCCAAGCTGGTGCGCCGCAGCCCGCACGTGTTCGACGACGCCGGGGAGCTCGACGTCGACGCGGAGGCCTCCTTGGAGGAGATCGAGCGTGCCTGGACGCGGATCAAGGCCACGGAGAAGGCTGCCGAAAATGCTGCCGCGAAGGTGGCTGAGGATGCCGCGGACAGAGTGGGCGAGACCGCCGGGGACGCGAACGGAACCTCCCCGCCCAGAGGCGAGGGGGCGGCCGAGCTCTCCGCCGTCGTCGGCTCCCTGCCCGCCCACCTGCCGGCCCTGGCGCGCGCGGCCAAGCTCATCGACCGACTGGACCGCACCCTGCCCCCGGGTGCGGTGGGAGAGCCCGACGCCGGTCCGGGGCACTTCTCCACGGGTCACGATCCACTCGTAGCGGCTGACGAGGACGCCCTGGGTGAACTACTCTTCTCGGTGGTGCACAGAGCGCGTTCTCGGGGTCAAGATCCCGAACGAGCGCTGCGCCGCCACCTCAGCACGCTGGCGCAAGGACGCGTCGGCCCCGGAGTGTCCAGATAACCCAAGAAGGAGCCGACAACTTATGTCACTCATCGCCAGTGTGTACGGTCGCGAGATCCTCGACTCGCGCGGCAACCCGACCGTCGAGGTCGACGTCCTGCTCGACGACGGCAGCTTCGGCCAGGCCGCCGTCCCCTCCGGAGCCTCCACCGGCGCCTTCGAGGCCGTCGAGCGCCGCGACGGCGACAAGGACCGCTACCTGGGCAAGGGTGTCACCGCCGCCGTGTCCGCGGTCAATGACGTCATCGCCCCCGCCCTGGAGGGTCAGGACGCCACCGAGCAGCGCCTGATCGACCAGATCCTTCTGGACCTCGACGGCACGGACAACAAGAACAGCCTCGGTGCGAACTCCATCCTCGGAGTCTCCCTGGCCGTGGCCAAGGCCGCTGCCGACGCCTCCGACCTGCCCCTGTACAAGTACCTCGGCGGCCCCAACGCTCACCTGCTGCCGGTGCCGATGATGAACATCCTCAACGGCGGCTCCCACGCGGACTCCAACGTGGACATCCAGGAGTTCATGATCGCTCCCATCGGTGCGGCCACCTTCTCCGAGGCGCTGCGCTCCGGCGTCGAGGTCTACCACGCGCTGAAGGGCCTGCTGAAGGAGAAAGGCCTGGCCACCGGCCTCGGCGACGAGGGTGGGTTCGCCCCGGACCTGCCGTCGAACCGTGACGCGCTGGACCTGATCACCGAGGCGATCAAGCGTGCCGGCTACACCCCGGGCACAGACATCGCGCTGGCCCTGGACGTGGCGGCCACCGAGTTCTACACGGACGGCGCCTACACCTTCGAAGGTGAGCAGAAGTCGCCCGAGCAGATGAGCGCCTACTACTCGGAGCTCGTCGACGCCTACCCGCTGGTCTCCATCGAGGACCCGCTGGACGAGGACGACTGGGCCGGCTGGAAGACGCTGACGGAGCAGATCGGGGACAAGGTCCAGCTGGTCGGTGACGACCTCTTCGTCACCAACCCGGACCGTCTGGCTAAGGGAATCGAGGCGGACACCGCCAACTCGCTGCTGGTGAAGGTCAACCAGATCGGCTCGCTGACCGAGACCTTCGACGCCATCTCGCTGGCGCAGCGCAGCCGCTACACCACCATGGTCTCCCACCGTTCCGGCGAGACTGAGGACACCACCATCGCCGACATCGCCGTGGCCACCAACGCCGGCCAGATCAAGACCGGCGCCCCGGCCCGCTCCGAGCGTGTGGCCAAGTACAACCAGCTGCTGCGCATCGAGGAGGAGCTGGGCGACGCCGCGGCCTACGCCGGAGCGAGCGCCTTCCCGCGGTTCACCCGCTGAAACTCCTGCCCGCCCGCTGAGGGGCTGAGAGAGGCCACGTCCGCTGCGTCGACACGCGGCAGGACGTGGCCTCTTTCTGTCATCCCCAGAGCCGCTCAGCGTGTCTGCCGCGGTCGAGCCCCGGGCCGCGACTACCCTTGAACTCCGACGGCGCGAGTGGCGCCGCCGCAGGTGAGACGCCGGTGGCAGAGGGAAGGCGGTGACCATGGGCAGGCACGCCAAGCATCCCCGCGAGAATCCTCCAGAGACAGAAAAACCCAGGTCAGAGCGCCGTCGTGCAACCGCGGAGGCTCGTCGGCTCGCCGAGCGCGAGCAGATCTCCGGGGAGATCCGCATGCCGGTCGACATCACCGCCCGCCGGGCTCGCCGCGCAGCCCCGCAGAGGGACCTCGACCGGGACTCCACCGGAAGGCCAGCAGGGAAGACGACCGCCAGCGCCCGCACCATGGTCCCGGAGCGCACGCTCTCCGGCCGGCTGATCGTGATGACTCTGGTGGCGCTGGTCGTGGTGTCCTTCCTGGTCCCCACGGTGCGCACCTACATCCAACAGCGCGGCGAGATCGCGGAGCTGGAGGCCGGCATCGCCGAGCAGCAGGAGCGCCAGGACGAGCTCGAGTCCGAGGTCACCCGCTGGGACGATCCCGAGTATGTCCGCCAGCAGGCACGGGAGCGCGTCAACCTGGTGATGCCGGGGGAGCGGCAGTATCACGTCATCGGTGACCTCGGTGGGGACGACGACGCCCCGGAGAACCAGGAAGACAGCGAAGTTCGCACCGACCTTCCCTGGGCCGACGCCCTCTGGGATTCCCTGGTCCGGTCTGCCGTAGATTAGTCTCGACTGTGGAGGCCCATCGCGGAGGTGGGCCCGCCCACCACCTTCAGGAGACCCCGCAAGACGATGAGCCAGCCCAGCCCGTCCCTGCCGACCCAGGAAGATCTGGACACCCTCAGCCTGCAGCTGGGGAGGCCGGTGCGCGACGTCATCGAGATCCCCGCCCGCTGCCGCTGCGGCAGCCCGCTGGTGGCGGCCACGGCGCCGCGGCTCTCGAACGGGATCCCCTTCCCGACCACCTTCTACCTCACCCACCCGACGCTGACCCAAGCGGTCTCCCGGCTGGAGGCCGCCGGAGTGATGGCGGAGATGACCGAACGGCTCAGTCAGGACGAGGAGCTGGCCGCCCGGCACCGCGCCGCCCATCAGGACTACCTCGCCCAGCGTGAGCGCATCCGGCTCGCCTCCGGGCTGGAGCCGGTGTGGGAGATCGAAGGCATCTCGGCCGGCGGCATGCCGGACCGGGTCAAGTGCCTCCACGTGCTGCTGGGGCACACACTGGCCGTGGGCCGGGGGATCAGCCCGCTCGGCGACGAGACCCTGGACCGCATCTCCGATGACTGGACGCCTGCGGTGTGTACCTGCGCCGAGGCGTGGGACCACGCCGCAGAGATCCCGACCAAAGACCTCAGCCGACATGTGCGGCGACTGAAGGAGGAGCAGCAATGAGAGTGGCCGCCATCGACTGCGGGACCAATTCGATCCGCCTGCTGATCGCCGACGTGGAGGGCGCGGGCGACTCCGTCCCCGACGAGGCGGAACAGCCGTTCGGCACCGACACCGGGGAACGTTCTGCGGTCGCCCAGATGCATCGCTCTCGCCTCACCGACGTCGTCCGGCAGATGACCGTCGTCCGCCTTGGTGAGGGCGTGGACGAGACCGGCGAGTTCTCCGCAGGGGCGTTGGAGCGCACCTTCGCGGCCGTGGACAGCTACGCGGCGCTGATCCGGCGCCACAAGGTCGAGGCCGTGCGCTTCGTGGCCACCTCCGCCACCCGGGACGTGAAGAACCGAGCGGCGTTCGTCGAGGGCGTCAGGGATCGCCTGGGAGTGGAGCCGGAGGTCATCCGTGGCAGCGAGGAGGCCGGTCTGTCCTTCGTGGGGGCTTCCTCCCTGCTGGACTGGGATCCGGACCGCACGGTGCTCGTGGTGGACCTCGGCGGCGGCTCCACGGAGTTCGTGCTGGGGACCTCCCGAGGCATGGAGCACGCCATCTCCACGGACATGGGCTGCGTGCGCTTCACCGAGCGGCACATGCGCACCGACCCGCCGCAGGAGACCGAGACCTCCATGGCAAGCTTCGAGACGCTCTCCTTCCTGGAGGACGTCGGGCAGGTGATGCCGCTGGATGAGACCGACGTCATCATCGGCGTGGCTGGCACCGTGACCACGGTGACGGCCCACGCGCTGAACCTTGAGGACTACGATCCCGACCTCATCCACGGTGCCGAGGTGGGCTTGGACCGGATCCACCAGTCGGTGGACCAGCTGGTGCACTCCACCCGCGACCAGCGTGCCCAGATGCCGTTCATGCACCCGGGGCGGGTGGACGTCATCGGTGCCGGCGCGCTGATCTGGGGCACGATCCTGGACTATGTCAACAAGGTCTCCAAGGGGCGGGTGACTACCGCCCTCACCTCGGAGCATGACATTCTGGACGGCATCGCGCTGTCGATCGCCACCGGCGCGGCGCGGGAGACGGCCCACCAGGACTGAGCCGGACGACGACGTCGGCTCAGCCGACGAGCCGGCTGTCGGCTGCGAGGACCAGGCGAGACGATCGACGAGGACCCCGACGGGGTGCGGAACCGAGGGACACATCATGACTGAGGTTGGGCCGGAGACGAGACATGCAGCCCGGCGGGGTGCGGCACGCGGCGGAGCCCTTGCCGCCGCCGCCCTGCTCCTGGCGCCGGTGCTGGCTGCGCCGAGCCTGGTCGCCGCACCCTCCGCCCACGCCGATGCCTGGCGGGACGCCCAGTTCTGGCTCGAGGACTACGGCGTCACGGAGGCCTGGGAGACTGCGCGGGGCGACGGGGTCACCATCGCGATCCTGGACACCGGTGTCGACGGCGACCACCCGACCCTGGAGGGGGCCGTCGTCGAAGGCACCGACGTCTCCGGTGGCGGTGACGGCTCCGGTGGTCCGGTGGACCAGTTCTCCACCGAGCACGGGACCATGGTGGCCTCGCTGGCCGCTGGTCGCGGGCAGGAGGCCACCGAGGACGATCTCGAGGAGCTTCCCGAGCCTGAGGACTACGAAGACTTCTCCGACGAGGACTGGGAGGAGTTCTGGGACGACCTCATCGAAGAGCTCGAAGAGCAGGAGAACATGGGCCTCACCCAGGGCACCGGGGTGCTCAGCCCCGCGCGGCTCACCTCCGGGGAGGGCCGCGAGGCACTGGATCTGACCGCCTCCGCCGTCCTGCCGGCGTCGAACTCCGACGATGACGATGACGATGACGACGACGATGACGATGACGATGACGACGAGGACGACGAGGAGGAGTCCGCGGGCGTGATCGGGGTGGCCCCGGAAGCTGACATCCTCAGCGCCTCCATGGCTCTGGAGATCCCCAACGCCTACGGCCCCGACCTGGAGGATCAGGTCGTCGAAGCCGTGGACTGGGCGGTGGCCAACGGAGCCGACATCATCAACATGTCCTTCGGGCTGCCCAACCAGCAGGAATGGCCCGAGTCCTGGGACGAGGCCTTCCTCAACGCCGCCGAGAACGACGTGCTCATCGTCGCCGCCGCGGGCAACCGCGTCTCGGGCAGCTGGAGCGTGGGCGCGCCGGCCACCATCCCCGGGGTGCTCACCGTCGCCGGGGTCAACGAGGAGCGGGAGATCAGCGAGGACGCCTCCGCCCAGGGCATCGCCGTGGACATCGCGGCGCCCTCCGAACCGCTCGTCGGTGCCGTGCCTGACGGCCACAACACGCAATGGATGGGCACCTCCGGCGCAGCACCGATCGTCGCCGGAGCGGCCGCGCTGGTCTGGTCCGCACACCCGGAGCTCTCTGCGGCGGAGGTCAAGCATCGCCTGCTGAGCACCGCCGACGGAGTCGGCGACGGGGAGGGCATCGACCCGGAGTTCGGGCAGGGCATGCTCAACGTGGCGGAGGCTGTGGGCAGCGATGACGTCCCTGAATTCGACTCGGCCGCGTACGAGACCCTGGAGGAATGGATCCGCGTCCACCGACGGGGAGAGTCGCAGGAGTCCGAGCACACCGACATCCCCTCTGACTCCGGTGTCTCGCCGGGGCCGGAGGGTGACCCGCGCGATCAGCCTCAGGCCTCCGAGGCGCGGGTCGTGCAGAACTGGGCAGGCCCGGTGGTGGTTGGCGTCGCTGCCCTGCTCGTGATCTCCGTGATCAGCGTGGCCGCGGTGCACCTGACCTCGCGCCGGAGGTCCTGACGTCTCCTCGGCGGGTGGGTTCCGCGTCACACCTGCGCTGGACACCGCGCCTGGCAGTAGTATGAGCCGCAGAAGGACACGCAGCGTGGCGGTGGGCCGTGCCGAGCACTCGGCGTCGGCCCACCGCCTCTGCTGTGTGCAGTTCACGTTCCCCTCGGCACCAGCGCTAGGATGGCATCTATGGCAATCTCGCAGAAGCTCTCAGAGAAACCGCGCATTCTGATCGTCGGCGGTGGCTATGTCGGCCTCACCGTCGCCCAGAAGCTCCAGAAGAAGGTCAAGGCCGAGGGTGGTGTGGTGACCCTTGTCGACCCGCTTCCCTACATGACCTACCAGCCGTTCCTCCCGGAGGTCGTGGGAGGCCACATCGAGGCCCGCCACGCGGTCATCTCCCACCGCAAGCACCTGCGGGACACCGAGGTCATCACCGGCAAGGTCACCGACGTCGACCACTCCGCACGCACCGCGAGCGTCGAGCTGGAGGACGGTGAGAGCTTCGAGATCCCCTATCAGGACGTCATCCTGGCCGCTGGCGCGACGACGCGCACCTTCCCGATCGAAGGCCTCGCGGAGCAGGGCATCGGCCTGAAGACCATCGAGGAGGCGCTGACCCTGCGCAACCAGATCCTCGACCGGATCGAGGCCGCCTCCACCATGACCGACGAGAAGGCCAAGGCCCGCGCCCTGGCCTTCACCGTGGTCGGCGGCGGCTTCGCCGGCATCGAGTGCATCGCGGAGATGGAGGACATCATCCGCGCCGCCGTGGCCGCCAACCCCCGGCTGAGCCAGTCCGACGTGCGCATCGTGCTCGTCGAGGCCATGGGCCGCATCATGCCCGAGGTCTCCGAGGACCAGGCGGTCGGCGTCGTCGAGCACCTGCGCGGCCGCGGCATCGAGGTGCTGCTGAACACCTCCCTGGGCTCCGCGGTGGACGGTGAGCTCCAGCTCATCAACATGGCCGACAAGTCCGAGGCCGACCGCTTCGAGTCCGACACTCTCGTCTGGACCGCCGGTGTGGCTGCCAACGCGGTGGCCCGCCGTTCCAGCTTCCCGATCGACGAGCGCGGCCGCATCACGGCCTCCGCCACCCTGCAGATCGTCGACGAGGAGGGCCGCTCGATCGAGGGCGCCTGGACCGCCGGCGACGTGGCCGCCGTGCCGGATCTGACCGGCGCCGGCCCCGGCGGCTTCTGCGTCCCGAACGCCCAGCACGCCCTGCGCCAGTCCAAGCAGCTGGTGAAGAATCTCCTGGCCGCTCGCTTCGGCGAGGGGAAGATCAGCGAGTACAAGCACGACTCCCTGGGTGCTGTCGCCGGTCTGGGCCTCTTCAAGGGCGTCGGCAACCCGATGGGCGTCAAGCTCAAGGGTGTGCCGGCCTGGATGGCCCACCGTGGCTACCACGGCATGGCGATCCCCACTGTGGAGCGCAAGGTGCGGGTGGCCAGCAACTGGATCAGTGAGTTCATCTTCGGCCGGGACATCACCCCGCTGCGCGACCTGGAGACCCCGCGTCGCCAGTTCGAGGAGGCGGCGACTCCGGCGAAGAAGAAGGCCGACGCCTGATCACCGGCGGAGAGCCGAAGACCGACCTGGTCTGACGCGGAGAGTTCCACAGACGACGACGGCGAGCCGTCGCCTCGACCTAAGATGGTCCTGGCGGCCGCTCGCCGTCGTCATGTGTGCGCCCCCATAGCCCAATCGGCAGAGGCAGCTGACTTAAAATCAGCACAGTCTGGGTTCGAGTCCCAGTGGGGGCACCACCCCTGACTCGTCGAATGGTCGATATGATCGCTTGCGAGGCCGAGATAGGGGGCCTGCGGCGTTCATATCGACCCCTCGATGACACCGGGAGGGTCCGCGGGTCGTGATGGCGAGTCAGGGCCGCGGCGCAGGGCCGGTGGACTCGCGCAGCACCACGCGGTTGGGCTCCGGTGCGCTGCTCGGCGGCTCCTCGCCGCGGACCAGGGCGATGAGCCGACGCATCGCCCCGCGGCCCCGCCCCGCACGGTCCACCGTCACCGTGGACAGCGAGGGGGTCGCGTACCGGCCCACGTCGATGTCGTCCCAGCCGGTCACACTCATATCTCGAGGCACATGCCAGCCGCGCTCGTGAGCGGCGCGGATCGCTCCCATGGCCACGAAGTCGTTGGCCGCGATCACCGCCGTCACGCCGGAGGAGTCCTCGAGCGCGCGGATGGACTCATATCCGATGGCGGCCGACCAGTCGCCTCCCACCACGCCGTGGGACTCGAGTCCTCGCTCGGCGATGGTCTGCTCGTAGACCTCACGGCGGGCCCGAGCCGAGGTCCATTCCTCGGGGCCCTGGATGTGCAGGAAGCGGCGGTGTCCCCAGTCGGCCAGGGTGCGGACGATCTCGCGCAGCGCTCCGGCGTCTGCCAGTCCGCCCAGTCCGCGCAGGTCATCATCGAACTGCTCGATGATCGTCAGTGCCCCTGAGGTGGCGGTCTTCGGCTGGTCGTCCATGTCCGGGAGGCCGGCCAGGGAGAGCACCCCTTCCACGCGCCCGGAGCCCATGAGCTCCCGGGCGCGGCGGCTGCGGGCCTCTGCGGGGCCCTCCACGACGGCGATCTCCATGAAGTAGCCCGCGGCATGGGCGGCCTCGGCCGCCGCGGCGAGCATCGGGGTCGGCATCTGGGTCACGGGGGAGGGGAGCAGGGCGGTGAGCACCCCGGTCTGCCGGGTGCGCATGGACCGGGCGATCATGTTGGGCCGGTAGTCGAGCTCCTTGATCGCAGCCTCCACCCGGGTCACCGTGTCCGGGCGGAACGGTCCCAGCCCGCGCAGGAAGCGCGAGACGGTCTGATGGGACACCCCGGCGCGCCGGGCGACCTCGTGGATCGTCGCCGCGCGTGCCGGCCGCGCCTCGGATGTGGGATGGGACGCCACGTGGTCACCTCTGGTCGGGTCGGGTGGAGCTGATCTCCTCCAGTCTGTCAGCGCCCGCCGTTCCGGGCGACAGGGCGCCCTGGGCGCCGGGAAGAGGTGATCTGAGCAACATCAGGGTGTTGACAGCATATCCATCGGCTCCTTAGGCTCGTGTCTGACGCCGAATAGTGATCGATCACATTGACGCGCAGATCGCCCCTCTACTTCCAGGAGCCCTTCCATGACAGCCTCTTCCGCCCGCATCCGTGCCGCCGTCGTCGGCGCCGGAGGGATCGCCAGCGGGGCGCACCTGCCGACGCTGAAGGCCCACGAGGACCGCGTGGAGGTGGTCGCCATCGCCGATGTCGACGCCGACCGCGTGGCCGCCGTCGCGGACGAGTGGGGGATCCCGGGCCGCCACACCGACGTGGACTCCATGCTCGCGGTCGAGGAGCCCGATCTGCTGATCCTGTGCACCCCTCCGGTGGCTCATAAGGAAGGGCTCATCAAGGGGCTCAAGGCCGGCGCGTGGGTCTGGTGCGAGAAGCCTCCGGTGCTCACGCTCGCCGAGTACGACGAGGTCGCCGCCCATGAGGGCGCGCAGGGGCCCTTCGCCTCCTACGTCTTCCAGCACCGCTTCGGATCCGGCGCCCAGCAGCTCAAGCAGCAGGTCCGCGACAACACCCTCGGGCGCCCCCTCGTGGCGGTCTGCCACACGCTCTGGTACCGCACCCACGGCTACTACGAGGTGCCGTGGCGCGGGAAGTGGGCCACCGAGGGCGGAGGGCCGGCCATGGGCCACGGCATCCACCAGATGGACCTGCTCTTCGAGATCCTCGGCGACTGGACCGAGGTCACCGCCGTCGCCGACGCGCTGGACCGCGACGTCGAGACTGAGGACGTCTCCATGGCCACGGTGCGCTTCACCAACGGCGCGATGGCCTCCATCGTCAACAGCGTCCTCTCCCCGCGCGAGGTCTCCTACCTGCGCTTCGACTTCCAGGACGCCACGGTGGAGGTCGAGCACCTCTACGGCTATGACAACAGCTCCTGGACCTGGACCCCGGCCCCGCACCGTGCCGGGGACGAGGCGGCCACCGGCTGGGTGCCGCAGGAGAACATCCCCTCATCGCACAAGCAGCAGCTCGCCGAGCTGCTCGACGCCATGGCGGCGGGGGTCCGACCACGCGCCTCCGGCGATGACGGCCGTCGGGTGCTGGAGTTCATCGCCGCCCTCTACGAGTCCGCCGAGACAGGCCGGACCGTCGCACGCGACCAGCTCGCCGCGACGGGCACCTACTACACCGGCATGCACGACCCCGCATTCATCTACGGCAGCGCGGAGAACACCGCTGTCAGCAAGGAGACCGTCCAGTGACCACCACGGCAGTCACCACCCGCTTCGACGTCCGCACCGAGCAGGACGCCGTCTCCGTCGACGCCGGCGGCACCGAGATCCTGCGCTATGTGATCCACCCGGACTCACCGCAGGAGGAGGCCCCGAAGCCCTACCTCTACCCGCTGCGCTTCACTGACGGCGGTCCCGCCGCGGTCCGCCGCCCCTGGGATCACCGCTGGCACACCGGCCTGCAGTTCACCTGGTCCCATGTGGCTGACCAGAACTTCTGGGGCGGGCCGACCTTCTCGACCGAATCCGGCTACCAGATGCGGGACAACCTCGGCACGATGAAGCACGCCGGATTCGCCTCAGCGCCGCAGGGTGGCGAGGAGGTCGTGTTCGACGAATCCCTGGAGTGGTTCACCTCCCGCGGAGAACACTGGTTCGACGAGCACCGCGTCCAGCGGATCCACTCCCTGGACGCTGACCGCTTCGGCCCCGGGCAGGGCCTCTGGGCGATCGATCTGACCACAGAGTTGACCAACGTCAGCGGTCGCACCCTGCCGATGGGGAGCCCGACCACGGCCGGCCGGCCCAATGCCGGATACACCGGCTGGTTCTGGCGCGGCCCGCGCTCCTGGACCGGATGCGACGTCGTCAACTCCGCGGGTGCCGAGGGTGAGGAGAACACCATGGGCGCGGTGGCGGACTGGGTCGCCTTCTCCTCCGCACATGACGAGATCGACGGGGGTGGGACCGTGATGGCCTTCGCCGGGGCCTCGGAGTCCCAGGACGCCGAGCTGCCTCCGATCAAGTGGTTCACCCGCACCGGGATCTTCACGGTCACCAGCCAGTCCCCGGCCTTCGACCAGGAGATCCACCTGCCCCATGAGGGTCGGCTGCGGCTGGGCCACCGGTTCGTGTTCATCGCCAAGGTCTGTTCCCGTGCGGAGCTGGACGAGCTGGGCAGGGAGTTCGCCTGGTGAGCGCCGCGCATCAGAGCTCCGCGAAGCCTTCGCGCTCCCTCCCGGACTTCCCCGGCGGGACCTCGGTCAGCGACCTGTGCGTCTATGACTGGGACACCCCGGACGGGTTGCACGGCGGGACGCCGCACCTGCACACGCTCTCCACCGAGGCCTACGTGGTCACGGCCGGGCGCGGTGAGGTCCACACGCTCAGCTCCGCTGGTGCCGCCCGGGATGACCTGGAGAAGGGCTCGCTGCTGTGGTTCACCCCCGGCACGGTGCACCGTCTGGTCAACCATGCGGGCCTGGAGCTCTCCGTGATCATGCAGAACGCCGGGCTCCCGGAGGCCGGTGATGCCGTGATGACCTTCCCGGACGAGATCCTCGCCGACCCCGAGCGGTACCGCCGGGCCGTCGCGCTGCCGTCCGAGGGGGACGAGCAGGCCCGGGCCGAGGCGGCGCGCACGCGCAGAGACCTGGCGATCGAGGGCTACCGAACGCTGCTGGCCGCCGTCGAGCGTGAGGGACCTGCTGCGCTGCAGCGGCTCCATGCCCGCGCCGTCGAGCTGGTCCGGCCGCGCCTCGACGAGTGGCGGAGGATCTGGGCCGCCACGGTAGAGGCCGAGACCGAGCGCACGCGGGTCCAGATGGACGCGCTGGCGGAAGGCGACGGCGCCCACCTCAGCGAAGCCTCCGTGATCCGTGGGACACCCAGACCCGAGCCGCGGCTGTTCGGCATGTGCGGGCGGCTCCAGGTCTGGAGCGCTCCCGAGACCCTAGTGGACCGGCAGAGCCCCCGATGATGAGGAGCACCCCATGAGCAACACACTGACAACTCCGAGGCACGTGCCCCCGAGCGTTCGCCGGAGACGATGGATGAGGGCAGGTGCGGGCCTGGCGATCGCCGGCCTGGCCGCCACCGCCTGCGGGAACGGGGGCGACGACGAGGGCGACGTCACGTTGACCTTCAGCTGGTGGGGCGGGGACGTGCGTCACCAGTACACCCAGGAGATCATCGAGATCTTCGAGGAGGAGCACCCGCACATCACCATCGACCACCGGTACGGTGAATGGGACGGCTACTGGGATCAGCTGGCCACTCAGACCGCGGCCGGTGACACTCCCGACATCATCCAGATGGACCTGGTGTACCTGCGCGAGTACATCGAGAGCGGCATCCTGCTGCCGCTTGAGGACATCGACACCAGCGAGTTCACCGATGAGCTGATGGACACCGGCACCCTCGACGGCGAGCTCTACGCGATGCCGGTGGGTCAGACCGCCCTGACTTTCGCGGTCAACCCGGAGCTGATCGAGGAGGCGGGGCTGGAGATGCCCGATGACTCCACCTGGACCTGGGACGATCTGAAGGACCTCGCCGTGGGAGTCTCGGAGAACACCGACGCCTACGGACAGTCCGGCTCCTTCGACTCCGCCGGTCTGGAGACCTGGCTGCGACAGACCCACGGGGTCAGCATGGTGGACGACGAAGGGCAGCTGGCCTGGGAGCCGGAGGACGCTGTCGGCTACTTCGAGATGCTCGGCGAGTTCGACGAGGCCGGGGCCTTCCCCGATGCGGCCGAGATGGCCGAGCAGCGCGGCATCGCCCGCGAACAGACCCTGCTGGCCACCGGGGAGGGAGCGATGTTCCCAGCCTGGGACGCCATGCTCGTGGCGCTCTCCGGCAACGAGGAGATCGACCTCGAGCCGCTGATGATGCCCAGCCTCACCGGGGACGCCTCCGACGCCTACATGTACTACAAGGCCTCGATGTTCTACTCCGTGGCTTCGGGCAGCGACCACCCAGAGGAGGCCCAGCTGTTCGTGGACTTCCTGGTCAACGATGAGCGTGCCGGTGAGCTGCAGCAGATCGAGCGCGGCATCCCCGGCAACGCCTCGATCCGGGATCAGATCCGCGACGACCTCGACGGTGTCGAGTCTCGGATCGTGGAGTTCTCCGAGAGCCTCGAGGACGTCGTCGCGGACTCGCCGCCTCTGGCGCCGGAAGGCTACGGTGCGGTGCAGGACATCGTCATCCGGTACGAGGACGAGTTCTTCTTCGGCCGCGTCACCGCCGAGGAGGCCGCCGAGCGCATGCACGGCGAGATCGAGGACGCGATCAGCTGACCACCTCGCAGTGACGGGAGCCCCTCCACCCTGACGGTGGAGGGGCTCCCGTCGTCTGGCGGGCATCAGGCCTGCGGAATGCGCACCGTGGTCACCTCGAACGGTCTGATCGGCCAGCTCAGTCGCCCGGCCTGGGAGTCCACGGTCAGCTCTGGGACGTCATCGGTCTCCTCCTCGAGAAGAGAGACGGCGCGCGCTGCTTCGGCGTCCAGGGCCGGGTCCAGGGTCAGCTCGGCATGGCTGCGCCGGCCGGCGGACTCGTAGACGCGCACCACGACGTCCCCAGAGCGGTCCGCCGCCAGCTTCACCACGGACCGCAGCACGGCGGGCCCCTCCACCTGGGCCAGGGGGCGGCCCAGACGTGCTGCGGTCTGTGCATCGCCGGCGATCTCCACCGGTGGGATGTTCAGTGCGGACGCCTCGACGGTCGCGGACGTCACATCGGCGCCGACGACCAGCCCGAGGCAGTGGTGCTGAAGGCCCTGGTCCGTCTCCGGGTCGGGGAATCGGGGCGCGCGCAGCAGCGAGAGCCCCACTGTGGTGGTGACCTCACCGTCGGCATCGCGGGTGACGTCGAATCCGTAGATGGAGTCGTTGACCAGTGCGACGCCGAAGTCCTCCTCCTCGACCAGCACGAACCGGTGCATGGAGGTCTCGAACTTCGCCGCCTCCCAGCTGGTGTTGGTGTGGGTCGGACGCCGCTGGACGCCAAACTGCGTCTCGGCGATCGTCTCGGTGGCCCAGACTTGGAGGGGGAACACCGCTTTGAGGAACTTCTCCGCCTCGTGCCAGTCGGTCTCCTGCTCGATGCGCAGCATCCGACTCTCCGGCTCCAGGGTGAGCCGCTGGGTGACGGTCGAGCTGCCGAAGGAACGGGTGACCGTGACCACCGCAGCACCGGCGGCGTCGACCTCAGCGGTCAGCTCGTCGACGCCGTCGATGACCTCCACGGTGTTGCGATAGAAACGGTCCACGTCCCAGGCGTCCCACATGTTGGGGAAGTCCTGGTGCAGACGAAGCACGTTGGCGCGCTCACCGGCCACGATCGCCTCCCGCCCGGTGGCCAGCTCCACGGCGGAGACCACGTGCCCGGCGTCGTCGAGGCGGATCCTCACCAGGGAGTTCTCCAGCAGCAGGTCCTCACCGTCGCGGCGAAGCTCTACGGCCGGCGCAGAGGAGGATCCCGGGGCCGTCAGGGTGTCGGCCGGCAGCTCGATGCCGTGCAGCCGGGCCGGCGCCGGGGCGGCGTTGGCCACCAGGTGATCCGTGCCGCTGCCGGCGAGCATATCCAGGGCGCCGTCGATGATCTTGCGGGCCTCGTCCTCCACCCGGGCGTAGGTCTCCACGGCTTCGCGGTGCACCCAGGCGATCGAGGTGCCCGGCAGGATGTCGTGGAACTGGTGCAGCAGCACGGTCTCCCACAGCGTCTCCAACGCCTCATACGGGTAGTCGGCGCCGGTCCGCACGGCCGCCAGCGTCGACCACAGCTCGGCGGCCACCAGGAGGTGCTCGGTGCGGCGATTGCCGCGTTTGGTGCCGTGCTGGCTGGTCAGCGTGGCCCGGTGGAGCTCGAGGTACAGCTCACCGACCCAGACCGGCGGCTCGGGCAGCTCGGCCCTGGCCCGGGAGAAGAAGTCATCCGGGTGCTCCCAGCGGACCTTCGGACTGCCCTCCAGGTCGGCCACCCTGCGCGCGGCCGCGACCATCTCCCGGGTGGTGCCGCCTCCGCCGTCGCCCCATCCGGTCGGCGCCACCGAGCTCGTGGAGGTGCGGTGCTCCCGGAACTGGCGATCAGCACGCGCCAGCTCCTCCCCGGAGAGCTGGGCGTTGTAGGTGTCCATCGGTGGGAAATGGGTGAAGACCCGGGACCCGTCGATCCCCTCCCAGTCGAAGCTGTGATGCGGGAACCTGTTGACCTGGTTCCAGGAGATCTTCTGTGTGAAGAACCACTCGAACCCGGCCCGGCGCATCAGCTGCGGGAGGGCGGGGGAGTAGCCGAAGGAGTCCGGCAGCCACACACCACGGCAGCGGATCCCGAACTCGGACTCGAAGAACCGCTGTCCGTGAAGAAACTGCCGGACCAGGGACTCCCCGGAGGGCATGGTGGTGTCCGACTCCACCCACATGCCACCCAGCGGCACGAATCGGCCCTCCTGCACGGCCTGCTTCACCCGGGCGAAGACCTCCGGGCGGTGCTCCTTGAGCCAGGCGTACTGCTGGGCCGAGGACATTCCGTAGAGGAAATCATCGGTCGCGTCGATCAGCTCCGTCATCGACGAGCTCGTCCGGGCCACCTTGCGGATGGTCTCGCGCACCGGCCACAGCCAGGCGGAGTCGATGTGGGCATGCCCGATCGCCGAGATCGTGTGCGCGCTCGCCGAGGCGGGAGCCTGCAGCACCTCGACCAGCTCAGCTCGTCCTGCGGAGGCGGTCTCAGGGATACGCTGCAGGTCGACCCGGTCCAGTGCGGCGTCGAGAGCGGTCAGGATCCGTCCCCGACGGGCCCCTTCCGGCAGCTGCTCCACCAGCTCGAGGAGCACCGTGAGGTCACTCGCGAGCTCGAAGACCTCCGGGTGGAAGACTGCGAGGTCCATGTGTCGTGTGGTGTAGAGGGGCTTCGGAGAGCTGGTCTGCACATCGCCCTCCTGAGTGGGCAGGAACGGGTGATAGTCCAGCAGCACGGGGTTCGCGGCGGCCTCCAGGTGGAGCTCCACCGCTTCTCCGCCGACGGCAGTATCGGAGACCCGCACCCACTGATTGCGCGGGTTGAGCGACTTCACCGGCGTGCCGTCAGGCAGGTAGACCAGGGCCTCGCACTGGAATCCGGGCATGTTGACGTCGAAGCCCAGATCGATGAGGGCCTCCACCGGCTGACCGGCCCACTGCTGAGGGATCTCGCCCCGCAGACGGAACCAGGTGGTGGACCAGGCCGGGCCCCAGGGGGTGCCGACCTCATAGGGGTCATGCTCGAGCCCGAGACCCTGGTCGGGCGGCACGGGCTCACCCGGCAGCCGATGCGCCCGGACCTCCATCGGCAGGCGGGGTCCATGGACGGCTGGGCGGATGCGCTCGGTCAGGACGCGGCGGACTCGTCCGAGGGTCAGTGAGACGTCGTCGTGCACAGGTCAGCTCCTCTGGGGGGTGGGGGCAGGGGTCGGAAGGTCTGAGAGGTGGTGAGCGGACAGGGATCCGCGGGTCAGGTCCCGGGTCGGGTCCTGATCCTGGGACTGGGAGCGCAGCGTCAGCGCAGTGCCAGCATGCCCGTCACGGGCGTCCAGCCAGGCCCGATGCACGGCGCCGCCCGGCCCGAGCTCGTCGCGGGGATCCCGGCCGAGGTCGTCGATGATCACCGCGGGCGCCTGCGCCGCGGTGGCGGCCGGAGGCTCGGCGCGCAGCTCGGCCACCGTCTCGGCGAAGGCCTCCCCGGTGGGCTTGATCCGGCCGGAGACGTCGATCAGCCCCAGGTCGTGCTCCACCTCGGGGAAGTCCAGCAGGTCCCGGGAGACGTCATGGCTGCACCACCAGGTGATCCCCAGCAGGTGCGGGACCTGCGCGACCCGGCGCATGCTGCGGCGGATGAACTCGGGTGCCTCGGCCGGATCCATCACGGTGGTCGGAGCTCCCGCTTCCTGGAGCCATATCGGCCGGGCCGAGCCGGGTGGGTGCCAGGCCTGGGCCAGGCGGGTCAGGTACTCCGCGTGGCTGACCGACTCCTCGGCGAGCCCTCCTGCAAGCTGGGCGGCGCCGTTGAAGACCCAGGAGTGGGTGATCGTCGCGTCGCCCAGCTCGGCGGCGTGGGCGGGACCGAAGGGCTGCGTGGAGTCGTACCAGCCGGCGTCGTACATCGAATGGGTCACCAGGGCGTCGGTCTCGGCGCGGGCGGCGCCGAGCATGGTCTCCAACCACGCGGTGCCGCCGGCCGCGTCCACCGGGTGCGGGTCCGGATGCGGGGCGGCGGCGAACTGGTTGATCTCGTTGCCCAGGGTGATGCCCATCAGGTTCGGCTCCCGCGCCACCGCGGCGGTGAGCCGCCGGACGTACTCGGCGGTGGAGCTGACCACCTCCGGGTCGGTGAACATGTTCCGACGATGCCAGGTGCCCAGCCAGGCCGGCAGGAAGTCGAAGCTGGAGAGGTGCCCCTGGAGCGCATCGACGACGACGTCGAGCCCATGCTCGTGAGCCACCCGGGCCACGTCGACGACGTCGGCCAGTCCGCGCTCGCGGATGAGTCCCCGGTTGGGATGGATCAGGGGCCAGAGCGGAAAGATCCGCACATGGTCAACGCCGAGGGAGGCGATGGCGGACATGTCGTCGGCGACGTCGGCGAGGTCCAGGTCCTGCCAGGCGTGGAACCAGCCGTGCCGCGGTGTGTGATTGAGCCCGAACCGCATCAGCGCACCGTACCGATCGGCGACGGGGCAGGGGCAGTGGTGGGACAGGAACAGGTCATGCGGGGTCCTTTGCTGAACTGGTGGATCGTGTGGGACTGAGGAGGACGGGCTTCAGCCCTTGACCCCGCCCTCCTCGATGCCGCGGAAGAAGTAGCGCTGCAGCACCGCGAAGACGATCGCGATCGGGATGAAGGCGATCATCGCTCCGGCGGCGATGAGTCGCTGGTCATTGACGAAGGTGCCGGCGAGGAACTGCAGGCCGACGGTGAGGGTGTAGTTGCTCGGGGTGGTCAGCGCGATCAGCGGCCAGAGGAAGTCGTTCCAGGCGCCGATGAAGGAGAAGATCGCGACCACCGCGATGGTCCCCTTGGCCGAGGGCAGCGCCACGTTCCAGAGCCGGCGCCAGACTCCGGCCCCGTCGACGACGGCGGCGAGATCGATCTCCGGAGGGATCTGACGGAAGGCGTTGTACATCAGCAGGACGTTGAGCACGGCCACCATGCCGGGCAGGGCGACGCCGAGCAGGGTGTCGGAGAGCCCCATGCCGCGGATGGTCAGATACTGCGCGATGATCGTGGCCTCCCCGGGCAGCACCAGGGTACCCAGCAGTGCGCCGATGAGGACCACCCGCCCCTTGAAGCGCAGACGGGCCAGGGCGAAGCCGGCCAGCGTGGCGAAGAGGACGTTGCCTCCGACGGCCAGGGCCGCCACGATCACCGAGTTCATGATGAATCCGAACACCGGGATGGCGTCGGTGACCCGCAGATAGTTGTCCAGGGTCGGTTCCTGAGGGATGAAGGAGATCTCTCGGGAGTAGACGTCCTCCCCGGGGCCGCGCAACGAGGTGGAGAACTGCCAGAGGAAGGGCCCGATCGTGATCACCAGGACGAACAGCAGCAGGGCATAGCGCAGGGCGATGCCGCTGGGGGAGAGGGTGCCGAAGCCGCGGCCGCTTCGTCTGCGCGGTCGGCGGCGCCGGGCCGGGCGGTCTGGTCGGCGGGTCGGTCCTTCGGGCGCGACGGGCTCCGTGACCGTGCTGACGGTGGTGGACATCAGTCGTCTCCCTTGTTGAGTCTGGCCAGCACGATCAGCGGGACCAGGGTGACCAGGAACAGCAGGATGCTCAGCGTGGCGGCATAGCCCAGGTCTCCGAAGAAGCCCCGGGAGTATTGCTGGATGAGCATCACCAGGGTCATCGCCTGCCCGCCCGGCCCCCCGGTCCCTCCCGAGAGCACATAGATCTCGGAGAAGACGCGCAGGGCCGAGACGGAGACCAGGATGCCGATCAGGGTCATGGTCCGCCGGACGCCGGGAATGGTCACGGAGATGAAGCGGCGGATGGCGCCCGCTCCGTCCACGGCGGCCGCCTCATAGAGGTTGCGGTCCACGTTCCCCAGGGCGGCCATGTAGATGATCATGTAGTAGCCCAGGCCCTGCCACACCGTCAGCGCGATGGCGCTGAGGATGAGCAGCCAACGTTCGGTGAGGAACGGCATCGGAGTCTGGAGGACGCCGAGCTGCAGCGCCAGGTTGTTGATCAGGCCTCGATCGTTGAGCATCCACTGCCAGACCAGGCCGACCACGACGGCCGAGGCGATCACCGGGGTGTAGTAGGCGATCCGGAAGAAGGCGATGCCCGGCAGCGCCTTGAGCACCAGCATGGCGATCAGCAGAGGCAGGATGATCAGCAGCGGAAGGCAGACGATCATGAACACGACGCTGTTGAGCAGCGCGTTGACCACCTGGGGGTCCTGCGCCATGGCGGCGAAGTTGTCGAATCCGATGTAGTCGCCGCCTCCCAGCGGGGTGGTGTCGGTGAAGGCGACCCGGATGGTGTTGAGGGAGGGCCAGACCGTGAAGACGGCGAGGAACAGGATCGCCGGAGCCAGCAGCACCCAGGGCACGACGGGGCCGTTGGTCGGCACCTGGGTGCTGCGGGCGTTTCTGAGCTTCACGGACTGGGGGCCGGAGCGTGTGGCCAGAGTCACAGGGATGTCCTCACGTCTCAGTCGAGCAGCTGGTTCATGCGTTCTTGGGCGGTCTCCAGGGCTTCCTCGCTGGTGATGTCCCCGCTGATGGCCAGGCTGAGCTGCTGGTTGAAGTAGTCCGTCATCGCCTCGTTGATGGCGAAGGGCTGGACCACTTCAGCTTGGGAGATCGACTCGAAGGCCAGGACCCGGGCGTCGTCCTCCGGTGTGCCGTCGGATTCGGCGAGCTCCTCGCTGTCCTTGGAGGCGATGGTGGAGGGGAAGATGTTCACCTCCGCGGCGAAGGCCTCCTGGTTCTCCGCATTGGTGAACCACTGGGCCAGCGCCAGGGCGGTGGCCGGGTTGTCCGAGTCGGCGGCCACGGAGAACCCCTGCACGTAGAGCGGCGGGGTGTCCAGCGCGGGGCTCACCGCCACGTTGCCTTCCAGGGAGGGGTTGTTGGTGATGAAGTCGCCCATGGCGGTGCCGCCGCCGGTGGTCCAGGCGACCTGACCCTCGGTGAACATCGTGGCGTTGCCGAGGTAGTCATCGTTGAGGACCTGGCCGGGCATGTGGCCCTCGGCGTAGGCATCACGGTACCGGTCCAGGATCTCGACGGCCTCCGGGACGGCGAAGACGAACTCGTCGCCCGCGTCGTCGAGGATCTCGATGCCGGCCAGGGTGAAGGTGCCCAGTCCTGGCCGGGCGCTGATCAGGTGCTCCTCGCCGTCGCACTCGTCATGCATGACGGCAGCCTGCTCAAAGAGCTCATCCAGGTCCGCGGGCGGGTTCTCCGGATCGAGCCCGCAGCTCTCGAGCTTGTCCATGTTCCAGTAGTTGATGTCCGTGTTCAGGTACCAGGGGTAGCCGTAGACGCCCTCGAGGCCCTCGAACTCGTAGGCCTCGATGCCGCCCTCCACATAGGTGTCGCGGAGGGTCTCATCGGCGGCCGCCACATCGAGGAGCATGCCTTCCTGGGCCAGCGGCAGAGCGAAGTCCGGCGGCAGGTTGACCACGTCCGGAAGCTCTCCGGCGGCCGCCTGGGTGAGCACCTGGTCGGAGTAGCCGTCACCGGGCTGGTCGAGCAGGGTGACCTCGGTGCCGGGGTGCGCCTCCTCGAAGGCCTCGATGACGTCGTCGAGATAGTCGGTGTAGCTGGGGGTGAGCGCCCAGGTCTGCAGAGTCACCGAGCCGGTGATCTCGCCGTCCTGGGGTTCGGCGGAGGCATCGTCGCCTCCGCCACAGGCGGTCAGGGCCAGCGCGGAGAGGGCGACGACGCCCAGGGCGGCCCGAGGGCCGCTGCGGCCGGCGTGCGGGCGGGGGAGACCTGGGTGGTGCGGGGCTCTGGGGGTCATGGTCCGTTCCTCCTCGGCGTCCTGCGACGGACGCGGATACGAGTGATAAAACTGTTCAGCAATTCTTCGTGACTTGGCTCACAATGATGCCGGTAGTCACCTATAATGGTGACCTAAACCGGTAGAGTCAAGCCCCTCGAGTATGACGAGATCATCAGGGACTGTCAGTCCCGGCCGCATGGGTATGGGCGACGATGGACCAGAAGTGCGCACGTCGAGGACGCGGAGAGGACGGCACAGTGCCAGCATCACGGAGCGGACAACGGACCACCATCGCCGACATCGCCCGAGAGGCCGGTGTCTCCAAGGGCGCGGTGTCGTTCGCGCTGAACGGGCGGCCCGGGGTCAGCGAGGCCACCCGGGAACGGATCTTGCGCATCGCCCGGGACCTGGGGTGGCGTCCCAACTCAGCGGCCCGGGCGCTGACCGGCGGCACCGTGGGGGCGATCGGTCTGGTGATCGACCGACCGCCCGCGGCGCTGGGCACAGAGGCCTTCTTCAACCAGCTCATCGCCGGTCTGCAGCTCGGCCTCGGTGACTCCCACAGCGCACTGATGGTCCGTGTGGTCTCTGCGGAGGAGGAGGAGCTGGAGACATATTCCAGCTGGTGGTCCAGTCGGCGGGTGGACGGGGTCGTGGTGATCGACCCCCACGCCGACGATCCTCGACTGAAGCTCCTGGCGGAGCTGGAGCTGCCCGCCGTCGTGGTCGGCTCCCACGCTCCGAGGCCGGAGGTCTCGGCCGTGTGGATGGACAACGACGGCGTGGCCACCATGCTCTTCGACTATGTGGCCGCGCTCGGGCACCGCCGGCTGGCCTACGTCTGCGGCGATCCCGAGCTCGACCACGTGGCGGCCCGCCGGGCTCAGCTGCGGCGAACCGCCGAGGGCAGAGGACTGCAGGCCCTCGTGGAGGACGGGGACTTCTCAGCGGCCTCGGCCGCTGCCCGCACCCGCAGCCTGCTCAGCCTGGGGGAGCGGCCCAGCGCCATCGTCTATGACAACGACGTCATGGCCGTCGCCGGGCTCAACGTGGCCCATGAGATGGGCGTCGCCGTGCCCGGAGACCTCTCCCTGGCCTCCTTCGACGATTCGCACGTCGCCCGACTAGTCCGGCCACCCATCACGGCCGTCTCCCGTGACACCACCGCTCTGGGAGCACAGGCCGCGAGGCTGCTGCTCGCCGCCGTCGCCGGCGGCCCGGCCCGCGAAGAGCCGGGACCCCAGGCCACCCTCGAGGTCCGGGCGAGCACCGCCCCTCCCTGCTGAGTCCCGGCCCGGGCCCAGGCCGCGGCCGCTCAGTCCAGGAAGAGCTCGACCTGCTCCAGGGCCAGGGCGGTGCCTGCGGTCAGCCGGACGGCCGCCCAGTCTGGGACCTCGGGGGTCACAGGCGCCCGGGTGAGGAACGGGCGCGTGCTGCGCGGCTGGTCGAAGCGCTCGTCGGTCCGCTCGTCCAGGAGGAGCTCGCCGCCGCCCGCGGTGATCCCGTGCAGCTGCCAGCCCGCCGAGGTCTCCGCCCGGGCGGAGCTCAGGGTGTAGAGCGGCGTCCTCCGGGCGGTGGTGCCGTCCTCGGTGCGCAGCGCCTCCAGCACCACTGACTCTCCCGGCGCCAGCTCCACGGCGGTCTGGCCGACGTCGTCCACCAGGGGTGCATGGGCCGGGTCCTGGGCCGCCGCCAGCGCATCCCGCAGCGGGGTGTCCGGGCGTCCGGCGGCCCGCAGCCGGTCGCTCAGCCCGCGGGGGCGGGTGTCAGAGGCCCAACCCTGCGGCCGGTCGCTCAGTGAGATGTGCAGATGGGCGCCGTCGCGCAGCCGGGCATGGGGCACGGAGATCCGCTCCCACGGCTCGGCGTCCAGCAGGACCTCCTGGATGAAGCGGGGGCCGGCCCCGGGCAGCGGACCGTCGGTGGTCACACGCAGCGGCGCCGAGGCGCCGGGGATCTGCAGGCTGATGCTGCGCCAGCGCGGCGGTGTCAGCACGTACTCGCCGCTGGCCGGCACCAGCGGGTACAGGCCCAGCGAGACGAACAGCCACCAGGCGCTCATCTCCCCGTTGTCCTCATCGCCTGGATGCCCCTGTCCCAGATCAGACCCCACGAAGAGTCGGTCCAGGGCGTCGCCGAGTACCCGGTGGGCGTCGTCGTGACGTCCGGCCGCCATCAGCATGAACGGCATATGGTGGGCCGGCTGGTTGGACAGCGCGAGCATCCCCTGGCGGCAGTCCCGAGCCTCGCGCTGCTCGTGGATGACGAATCCGTAGCTGCCGCTGGTCTCCTCCCGGGCGAGCTCCGGCCGGTCGAGGATCTCGTCCAGTGCCTCGCCGAGTGCGGCCTCAGAGCCGAACAGCTCGGCGAGTCCCAGCGGGTCGTGAGGTGCCGTGACCCGGGTGCCCCAGGCGTTCGTCTCGGTGTAGTCGTGGCCCCAGACATCGGGGTCGAAGTCCTGGTCCACGCGCCAGGCGCCGTCGGGCCTCCGCCCGATGAAGAACTGGTGCTCCGGGTGGAAGACGTCCTGGTAGGCCAGGCCACGACGTTCAAGGTGCTCCGCCTCGGCGGCCAGGTCATGGCCAGGCAGGTCGGCGTCGGTCTCCAGCAGGTGGCGAGCCAGCAGGGCCGCCCCGGCGTCGTTGATCGCGTTGTCCAAGGTCCAGGAGAGGCCCTCGTCGGTGGCGGTGTCCACATGGCCGCGGAAGATCGCCGGCCGCAGCCCCTTGCGGCCCACCCTGTCGTCGGGCGGTGCCGTGAAGGCGTGCCGGGCCGCCGTCCGATAGGCCTCCGCCCAGTTCACCCCCGGAACCTGGCGGGCCAGCAGGTCGGCCAGGACGACGTCGCTGGAGGTGCCGGTCATGATGTCGCAGGGCCCCGGGGCGCTCCATCGGGGCACCCACCCGCCGTGCCGGGCATGGGCGAGCAGTCCGTCAGCCAGTTCTCCGGCCCGCACGGGATCCAGCAGCGCCAGCAGCGGCCACTCCGTGCGGTAGGTGTCCCAGAAGCCGTTGGTCACCGTCAGCTCTCCTGCGGCCACCTCCGGGGCCCCGTGCGGGGTGATCGGGATTCGCAGTGCCTCTCCCGCCACCGCCCGATGGACCAGGCCGCCTCCGTCGACCGGCTCGCCGGATCGCTGCGGATACGCCCAGACCCGGTACAGGCTCGAGGCCAGCGTGGTGAGCCTGTCGCGCTGGGCGGGAACGTCCCCGAGCAGTGTGGGCTCCGCCACCTGCATACGGTCCAGCACTGCGCTCCAGCTCTGCCGGGCCCGGGCTCCCATGGTCGCCACGTCGGGGAGCCCGTCGCGATGGGCGCGGGCCAGGGTCGGACTGACCGAGGATATCCCGACGACGGCCTCCACGTGTCCTGCACCGACGCTGAGGTGCCCGCACAGGCCTGCTGCAACGTCCCCGGTGCTCAGCTGCGCGGACGTGACGCCCTCCACGCGCAGCGCCACGTGCAGGGCCGGGGTGTTCTCCCGGTCATGCAGCGTCCCCTCCAGGAGCAGGACTCCGTCCTCGAGCTGCCAGCTGAGGTCCTCCATCAGACCCCGGTGGTCGAGGCAGAGGCTGCCGGGCACCTCATAGTCCAGGGCGAGGCCGATCCCGTGGTGCGCCGCGGTCAGCGCGGCCTCGATCCGGCGCCGCCGACCGGCATCGTCCTCACCTTCGAGCCTCACCTCATACTGGTGCGCGTGTGGGGATTCCTCGGCGTGGTCGAACCACAGCGCCCGACGTCGACGCGCCTCGTCGGCGGGCGCAGAGACGGCGGAGCTGCGCAGGGTGGGTGCCAGGATGAACACCCCGCGGTCGCCCATCCAGGGGCTCGGGAGATGGCTGGTCCCGAAGCCCTGCAGCTGCGGCCGGACCCGGGGCTCTCCGTGGCGCGGGGAAGGGTCCACCGCGGAATGTGCCTGATAGGAATAGGGCCAGTTCCCGGCGGAGGCGTCGGTCATGGGCAGGCCGAACAGTCCGCCGTGGGGGACGCACACCAGCGGCGCATTGTTGCCGCGGGAGAATTCGCCGCTGGAGTGGGTGCCGCGGCGGATGTCCACGGCGTCGACCAGGCTCCGTGGCACGGGGGCGCCCGGGCCGATCGCGATCGCGTCGATCCAGCAGCGGATGGGGGCCCCGGGATCGGCCGTCGCCCGCACCTGGACCTCCGCGATGCTCCGCCCTGCGACGGGGCGCAGGGCCACGGTCCGCAGGTTCCACTGGTCCACCCATGTGCGTCGCGCGCGTGCCTGAGCCTCGGGATCCAGGGCGGCCCCGTACTGGTCGGTCACCCCGTGGGCGCTGAGCCGCGTGCCGTCGTCGAGCAGCACGTCCACGGTCACCGCCGTCGCCGCCCAACGACGCTCCGGATCCTCGGTGGCGTCGCCCGCCTCCGGGAGGACCGCGAAGGTGAGCTCGTCCTCAGCCCGGATACGCCGCCCGACCAGTCCGGCCCCGAGGAAGGAGGACGCGGGCCCGTCCCCGACGCCGGGCAGCGGGAGGGCGACGCTCGCCTGGCCGGCGGGGACGCTCAGCAGCAGGGGCTGTGGGCTCAGCAGCCCCTGGCCTGTGGCCGAGGTGGGGGAGAAGACAGGACCGCTGCCCGGGCGGATCTCGCCGCTGGTCACAGCGACACCCCTTCCGGTCGCTCGGAGCCGCGCAGCACCAGACGAGTGGGGAGCTCCACCACCTCCGGCACGGTCGCGGGCCGGGCGATGCGCTCCACGGCGAGGGCCGCTGCGCGGCGCCCCATCTCCAGCGGGTCGTGACTGATGACGCTGATGCCCAGCACATCGGCGGTGTCGAAGTCGTCGAATCCGATCAGCGCAGGGCTGACCTGCAGTTCGCGTGCCGCGCGCAGCACCGCCACGCTCATCCGGTTGTTCCCCGCCAGCACGGCCGTCGGCGGCTCCGCAGAGCCCAGGGCGGCCCGGGCGACGGCGTCTTCGTCCGCATCGTCGCTGAGGTGCTCCAGCGGTCCGGTCCTGCCCAGGCCCGCCTCCGTCATGGCCCCCCGGTATCCGGCCAGGCGTTCCCGCTGGGTATAGATGTCGGCTGGGCTCGCGAGGTAGGCAATCCGGCGGTGCCCCTGGGCCAGCAGCGCCTCCGTGGCCTGCCGGGCGCCGCTGCGGTTCTGCAGCAGGACGGCGTCCGCCAGCAGGTTCTTCGCCGGCCGGTCCACGGCGATCACCGGGGTGCCCAACTGGCGCTCGCCGTCCAGGTAGGACTGGTCTGCGGCCGCCGGGATCATCATCAGCGCCGCGACACGCTGCGAGAGCAGGGCGTCGGCGACCCGTTCCTCGCCCTCCTCCGAATCGTCGCTGGAGCCGAGCACCAGGGTCAGTCCTGCCGAGGAGAGCTCACGCTCGATGCCGGCCGCGACGCTGTGGTAGAAGGGGTTGCTCATGTCCCCGATCAGCAGTCCGACCGTGGAGGAGGTGCCGCCGCGGCGCAGCGTCCGGGCCAAGGTGTTGGGTCGGAAGCGCAGCCGTCGTGCGGCGGCGAGCACCTGATCACGCGTGGTGCCGGCGACCTTCTCCGGTTCGCTGTAGACCCGTGAGACGGTCTTGCGGCTCACACCAGCGAGGCGGGCGACGTCGTCGAGGGTGGCACGCTGCTGCAGGGACATCCCCGCCTCCTGAGGTGGCTGATCGGCTGACCATGACAGCGTAGGACATGTGTGACGCAGGCGAAAGCTCTTCCCTTTCATTGTTGACCGCGCACGAATGTCCTACGATGTCATGATCCCCACCATCGGACGGAGGACCAGTGCCCATCACCGAACCCCGGAGCGCTCCGCCGCAGCTCCGCGCGTCCTCCCTGGCCCTGGACGTCGGGCAGACCACCACCAAGGCGCGTCTGCTGCAAGCCGGACACCCGCCGGAGCGCCTCGAGCTGCCCGGTGTGCAGACCCATCGGCCCCTGCTGCCCCAGCTGCGCGACATCATCCGCGCCGCCGCAGACTCTGCGGGTCTGGCAGAGGCCGTCGCGGGTCCCTCGCGGGGTGCTGCGACTGTCGCCCTGGGCGTCTCCGGGCTCACCGCTGCGGATGCCGACGCCGCGCGCCTGCTTGAGCTGCTCGACGGCTCCGCCCCGACGGACGAGTGCATCGGCACCCTGCGCTTGGCCCATGACTCGGTCACCGGCTACCTCGGTGCGCTGGGTGCCGCGCGCGGTGTGGTCGTGGCCGCCGGCACCGGAGTCGTCACCCTCGGCGTAGGTGCCGAGGAGGTGGCCCGCGTGGACGGCTGGGGTCATCTCATGGGCGACGCCGGCAGCGCCTGCTGGATGGGGCGGGCCGCGTTGCAAGCAGTGATGCGTGCCTATGACGGCCGCGGGCCCGCCACCGCGCTCACCGAGGTCGTCCGATCCCGGTGGCCCGACCTCGAGGGCGCCTACATCCGGCTGCAGAACGATCCCGCGGCGGTCAGTGTGATGGCCTCCTTCGCTCCGGCGGTGGCGGAGTTCTCCGAGAACGATCAGGTGGCCCGACGCATCAGCGCCGAGGCCGCCGGAGAGCTCGCCCATTCAGCCCTCACCGCTCTGCGGCGGGTGGGGGAGGACGGTGCGGGCGCGGCCCCGCAGGTCGCCGCGATCGGCGGCGTCCTCCGCTCCTCCGTCGTGCGGGAGGAGTTTCGCCGACTGGTGCGGAAAGCCATTCCGGAGGCCGGGTTCCCGGCAGAGGCAGGGGAGGGTGTGGACGGCGCGGTGACCCTGCTGACTCTGGCGGAGGAGCACCCGCTCCATCGGCTCGTCTCAGCGCACTCCGCGGGCGGCCAGCGCCTCGGCGGTCTCTTCGGCATGCCGCAATGACATCACCAGCAGCGGCATGACCAGCGCCTTCGGAGTCATTCGCCGGCCTCGGGCGCGCAGGGCCTCCTGGATCTGGGAGGAGAACGCCAGGATCACCGGCACCGATCGGATGGTCAGCGACAGCGCCAGCGAGATCCGCGACGTGTCGACCCCACAGCGTCCCAGCGGCCTCAGGGCACGGTCGAACGCCGTCATGATGTCCGTGGTGCGGGTGGTCAGTGTGAACAGTCCGGCCACCATGATCACCGCGACCACCCGGGAGACGTTGAGCGCGGTCGTCTGCGGGTCCAGGAAGATCAGCTGCGGGACGGTGAGGATGATCAGGATCCAGCGCAGCCCCCAGAGGCGCCGCAGCAGCCCGGCCGCGCCGACGCCGGCGGCCAGGTGCCCGAGCAGCACGAGCGCCCAGGCTCCCAGCACCACCCAGACGTTCTCGCGCTGCAGCGAGACAGCCAGCGCGAACAGGAAGACCAGCAAAAACTTCGTGGCCACACCGGTGCGGTGCAGCAGCGAGGTGCCGGGACGGTGCAGCGGCATGATCGCCGCCGCCGGGCCCCCCGGTCCGCCCGATGCCGCCCGGGGGGCCCGCCGTCGGACCGTGCCGGGCGTCATCGACGGCGTGCCCAGGTGAACGGCGCGGGGTAGGCCCTGATCAGGGCATGGGTGATGCCCACGGCGATGACGGCCTTGGCCGCATCGCCGGGCAGGAACCCTGCACTGGCGAACGCCGCCTGGGTCAGAGTCAGGCCGAGCTGATGGGCCATCACGGGAATCCCGCACAGGTAGATCACCCCGATGCCGCCGAGGATCACGCCCAGTCCGGTGCGCCACCAGGCCAGCGGCCATCGCCACTGGGTGATCAGGCCGATGAGGAACGCCGCAGGGATCCAGCCCAGTGCGAAGCCGGCCGTGGGGCCGGCGTAGACGCCGAGCCCGCCCGAGCCCTGGGAGAGCAGCGGCAGGCCGGCGGCGACGAGCGCGTGGAGCAGCAGCATGGAGCCTGCGCCCCGCCAGGGGCCGAGGATCGCGCCGGCGAGCATGACGCCGAGGGTCTGCAGGGTGATCGGGACGCCGCCGATCAGCGGGATGGCGAAGGGCTGACCCAGTACGCCGACCAGGGCGGCGAACATCGCCATCTGCGCGACGCCGCGCACCGAGGCGGTGGCCGTGCCGGCCACCAGGGCCTCGGAGGGGAGAGCCTCGCTGTCCCGGGTGCTGGCCTCGGGGGTGGTCGGGTGCTGGGGGCCCGCGGGCGGTGTCATCGGTGCTCCTGATGTCGGGCTGAGGGATCGACTGGTTTGAACGGTGTTCAAGAGGGTCTGCCGCCCTACTGTAGGACGCGTTCGCGCCCAGCGCCAGCGGGCTCCGGAGGCGCCGCAGATTCCGGCGCGCTTCAGCCCTGCGCGGACGAGATCGACCTCGGGCGCCTCACCAGGGGATATGCGGCGCACATCACGCCCGGTTCCCGGTAGACTGTCCGCAAGGTGCGTCAGCGTTGCACCCCTGCCGCGGCGGGCAGGTGCTCGCCGCAGAGCCGCTCACCGGCGGACTGCAGGAGCTGCGCATTCGACAGAGCCACGAGCCCCGATAGGAGTGCGGCCCACGACATGTCCAACCCGATCTTCAACTCGCAGGCGTTTCCCTCGCAGTTCAAGGAGCGAGAGCGGCGTCGTTTCTACATGAGCGACCAGGGCAGCGTCACCGAGCAGCCCCGGGCTCAGCAGCCCGGCGCCGGTCCGACCTACGCCCAGCAGCACGGCTTGCCCGGCCAGCAGACTCCGGGCGCTGACCAGCTGCGCCAGATGTACGGCCAGCCGTCCCCGACCGGCGAAGACCTGGGCCGGATGACCTATGACGAGGTCATCCGCAGGACCCTGATCAGCTTCGTCGTGGTGCTCATCGGTGCCGGAGTCTCCGTCACCGTCGGTGCCATGTCTCCGGGACTGGCCAGCGGCCTGATGATCCTGGGTGTGCTGGGCGGCTTCGCGCTCGGCATGGTCAACGCCTTCAAGCGTGAGCCCAACCCGGCGCTGATCCTGGCCTACAGCGCATTCCAGGGACTCTTCCTGGGCGGCATCTCGATGTTCCTGGAGTGGCAGTTCCCAGGCATCGTCCTGCAGGCGGTGCTGGGCACCGTGATCGTCTTCGCCTCGGTGCTGGTGCTCTTCCGCTCCGGCAAGGTGCGTGCCACTCCGAAGCTGAACAAGATGTTCATGGTCGCCGGCATGGCCTACCTGGTGTTCTGCCTGGTCAACTTCGGACTGATGATGTTCGGCGGCACCTCCTCCATGTTCGGCCTGCGCACCGAGTTCAGCCCGTGGATCGGCCTGGCCATCGGCGCGCTGGCGATCCTGCTGGCCACGTACTCGCTGGTCCTGGACTTCACCAACATCCAGGAGGGGGTGGAGGCCGGTGTCGCCCGCAAGTACGCCTGGGCCGCCGCCTTCGGCCTGACCGTGAGCCTGGTCTGGCTCTACATCGAGATCCTGCGCATCATCGCCATCATCAGGTCGATGGCGGATTGACGCAGCAGCCTCGGCGAGGCAGCACTCTGCTGTGCCTCGCATGACACCGCGATGGGTCCGCCGCGCGCCGCACCGGGTGCGCAGCGGGCCCGTCGTCGTCTGAGGACGTCTCAGTCACTGAACCTTCACGCACTGATCCTTCGAGTCCAGGAGAGCTGTGTCACCATGGAGCGCATGAACGCTGAGGAAGACCGCGCTGACAGCCGGCAAGGCGCCGTCGACGATGGGGCCGACAGGCAGCCGGCCGCCGTGCCCGCGGGCGCGCACGCGGCGGCGTCGGGTGCCGAAGGGTCCGTCGGGGCGACGAGGCGTGCAGGTGCCCGGGAGTCGGAGTCCGCACCGTCGGCCCACACGCCTGGCGCGGAGGGCGGCATCGATGGCGCCGGTCGGCTCGAGCATGACCGGCTCGCCGGCCTCACCGACGCCCAGCGCGTCCAGGAGGACATCCCGTGGGGGGTGCGCATCGCCGCGGCCTGGGCCTGGCGGGTGCTGCTCATCCTGGCCTTCACCGGTGTGCTGCTGTGGCTGCTGAGCTATGTCTCGTTGCTGATCATTCCGCTGCTGGTGGCGGCCCTGCTGTCCACGCTGCTGCGCCCTGTCCATGACTTCCTCCGCAGACTGCGCTTCCCCAGGATCCTCGCGGCGATCACCACCATCCTGCTGCTGATCGCCTTCGTCTTGGGTCTGCTCTTCCAGGTGGGCCAACAGATCATCACCGGCTTCGCCGAGATGGCCGACCAAGTCCGCACCGGGGTGATGGAGCTCGTCGCCATGGCCGAGGAGGTCGGCCGGGATCTGGGCGTCTCCATCTCGGCTGAGGAGTTCGACCAGTGGATCGCCGAGGTCACCCAGTGGGTGCAGGACAACTCCGAATCGATCCTCGGCGGGGCCATGTCCATCGGCTCCACGGCCGGCAACCTGGTCGTCGGACTGATCCTGGCACTGTTCACTTTGATCTTCTTCCTCTCCGACGGGCGCCGCATCTGGGACTTCTCGGTGCACTTCGTGCCGCGCAAGTTCCGCCCGGCGATCCACGGGGCTGGCCGCCGCGGATGGACCTCGCTGGGCACCTATGTGCGGGTGCAGGTCTTCGTCGCCGCCGTCGACGCCGTCGGCATCGGCATCGGTGCCGCGCTGCTCGGCGTGCCGCTGGCCATGCCGGTGGCCGTGTTGGTCTTCCTGGGCTCCTTCATCCCGATCATCGGTGCCGTGGTGACCGGTGCGATCGCAGTCCTGCTGGCCCTGGTGGCCAACGGCCTGGTCAACGCGCTGCTGATGCTCGGCGTGGTGCTGCTGGTCCAGCAGATCGAATCCAACGTGCTGCAGCCCATCGTGATGGGCAAGGCCGTGAAGCTGCATCCGCTGGCTGTCGTGTTGGCCGTGACCGCCGGCACCACGCTGCTCGGGATCGTCGGCGCCCTGTTCGCCGTGCCGGTGCTGGCCTTCGTCAACCGCTCGGTGCGCTACATCGTCAAGGAGGAGTGGCGCCGAGACGACGAAGCGATCGCGATGGAGCAGGAGCAGCAGGAGGAGGAGCTGCGCCGCGAGGTCGCCCGCCGCGAGATCGAGGTCCAGGAGCAGGAGACCACGGCGGGCATCAAGCGCCGCTTCCTGGAGACCATGCCCGGTCTGGATCCGGACAAGCCCGGGTTCGTCCGCCGTGGCGGGCGTCCGGGGAAGATCGGCGCCGCAGACTCCCGGGACGCTTCCAAGGACGAGGACTGACACAGGACACCGGATGCCCCAGATCGACCAGATCCAGCGCCAGACGCCCATGACGAGCCCGGAGGGCTCCGCGGCAGGAGGAGACGCCATCACGGAGCATCACGCCCCGCAGCAGCTGCCCGGCCGCCACCTCAGCGTGCAGCTGGAGGACATCCGCGCCGCCCGGGAGCTGCTGGACGGAGTCATCGTGCCCACCGCCATGGAGCATTCCCGGGCCCTGGGGCGGATGATGGACGCCACCGTCCATCTCAAGTGCGAGAATCTCCAGCGTGCCGGCTCCTTCAAGGTCCGCGGCGCCTATGTGCGCATGGCGCGGCTGTCCGCGGAGGAGAAGGAGCGCGGCGTCGTCGCCGCCTCTGCGGGGAACCACGCCCAGGGTGTGGCGCTGGCCGCGAAGAAGCTGGGGATCCGCGCGAAGATCTACATGCCGCGCGGGGTCGCGCTGCCCAAGCTGGCCGCCACCCGGGATCACGGAGCCGAGGTCATCCTGCACGGCTCCAACGTGGATGAGGCCTTGGCCGAGGCGCAGGACTACGCCTCCGAGTCCGGGGCGGTGTTCATCCACCCGTTCAACAACACCGACGTCGTCGCCGGTCAGGGCACCATCGGCCTGGAGATCCTCGAGCAGGTCCCCGACGTCGACACCGTCATCATGGGCATCGGCGGCGGCGGTCTGCTCGCCGGCAATGCGGTGGCCATCAAGCAGGAGGCCGCCCGGCAGGGCCGTGAGGTGCGCATCATCGGCGTGCAGGCGGAGAACGCCGCCGCCTATCCGCCCTCGCTGGCCGCCGACGCGCTGGTGCCCATCAAGGGCGTCCGGACGATCGCCGACGGCATCGCTGTGGGCAGGCCCGGGCAGATTCCCTTCGAGATCATCAAGGACCTCGTCGACGACGTCGTCACCGTCAGTGAGGATGCCATCGCCCAGGCGCTGATCTTCCTCATGGAGCGCTCCAAGATGGTGGTGGAGCCGGCCGGCGCGGTCGGCGTCGCCGCTCTGATGGAGGGCCGGCTCGCCGGGCTGGGGATCGAACCCAGGTCGATCGTCGCCCTGCTCTCCGGGGGCAACATCGACCCGATGCTGATGCTGAAGGTCATTCAGCGCGGGCTCTCAGCCGCCAACCGTTTCCTCACCGTGAAGCTCATGCTCAAGGACCGGCCCGGTGAACTGGCGATGATCTCGCGGATCATCGCCGAGACTGATGCCAACGTCACCGGGGTGGACCACACCCGTATCGGCGGCGCGCTGTCCATGGGAGACGTCTCCATCGTGATCAACATGGAGACCAAAGGGGAGGAGCACTCCGCCCTGGTGCTCAACAGCCTGCGGGCTGAAGGCTACGAGCCGATCGTGATGAACTGAGGACGTGGTGATGAGCACAGTCATGCCGTGGAAGATCGGCGTCGCGGGAAGCGTGGTCCCCGAGGACGGCGCCGGGACCGGGGGCACCGACGGCGCCTGGGCGGACCTGATCGGGCTGGCTCTGATCGGCCTGATGTGGGCGCTGAGCCTGGCGGCCCTGGCCGGGCTGGCCTGGGTGCTGGGCCGCTGGATGCGCAATCGAGAGCAGCGTCGGAAGCACCCGGCCGCCGGGGGTCAGGGTGCCTCCGCGAAGGGACACGCTCCGACCTCCCGGCGCACGCGGCGCAGCGTCCGCCGCGGCCGCCGGCGCCAGGACAACGCCAGCGACCTCGACGGCTGGGTCTGAAGATCAGCCGGTGAAGGGCTCCGCGGAGTGGATCTCCACCGGGATGTCCTTGCCGTTCGGCGCCGGATAGGACAGCTTGTCCCCGGCCTTGGCACCGTTGATCGCCTCACCGATGGGGGAGCTGGCCGAGTAGACCTGCAGATCCGAGTCTCCGGCGATCTCACGGTTGCCGAAGAGGAATCGCATCTCGTTCCCGGCGATCGTCGCGGTGACCACCATGCCGGGCATGACGGTGCCGTCGCCGGCGGGGGCCTCACCCACGTAGGAGTTCTCGAGCAGACTGGTCAGGTAGCGGATCCGGGCCTCGGCCTTGCCCTGTTCCTCCTTGGCCGCGTGGTAGCCGCCGTTCTCCTTCAGGTCGCCCTCTTCTCGGGCGGACTCGATACGGTCCACGATCTCCTGGCGACCAGGGCCGCTGAGGTGCGCCAGCTCGGACTTGAGCCGGTCGTAGGCCTCCTGGGTCAGCCACTGTGCGTTCTCGTCGGTCTGGTGCGCGTGCGTCGCCACTGTTGATCTCCTCGGGTCTGAGGAGGAACCCAGCCGCGGACGGAGGGTCCGCCGCCACATCAGTCGGCATCGCCCTCCGTGCCGGGGTTTCCCGTCCAGACAGCGATGCCGTGAGGTTCCTCGTCGTACATGCAAAGACCCCGCCTGAGGACACACGTCCCGAGCCTCTGGCCCGGTCGCTCCCCGGCGGGGTTGTTCTGCGTTTCCACAATCGTAGTGCTGTCGCGGCAGAACCTCAACGGTGCGGCCGCGAGAGCACTCTGGGCGAAACGGTGAGCGGCTCAGCGTAGTGGGGTGAACAGCCGCCGTCCAGGCCCATAGACCAGACCGACCACGACCAGCGCCACGGCGATCATCACCACCGCCAGGGCGGCGGCGGCCTCGGGGTCGGACTGCTGGAGCAGGTAGACCTCGACCGGAGCGGTGCGGGTGGTGCCGGAGGCTGAGCCTGCGAAGGCCAGAGTGGCGCCGAACTCGCCCAAGCAGCGGGCGAAGCACAGCACGGTGCCGGCCAGCATGCCGGGGCGGATCAGCGGAAGGACCACCCACCACAGCGCGGCCAGCGGGCCGGCCCCCATGGTCGCGGCGGCCTCCTCGTACTGCCGGTCCAGCGAGGACAGGGCAGACTCCACCGAGAGCACCATGAACGGCATCGCGACGAAGGCCTGGGCGAGCACCACCGCCACCCAGGTGAAGGTGATCTGGACGCCAAGAGCCTGCAGGGGCGCTCCGATCAGGCCCATGCGGCCGAAGGCGGACAGCAGGGCCACACCCGCCACCACCGGCGGCAGCACCAGGGGCAGCAGTACCAGCGGGCGCGCCCAGCGCAGCAGGACGGACCTGCCGCGCGCCATCAGCACCCCCAGCGGGACTCCGCAGACTACGCACAGGAGAGTCGCCGCCGTCGCCGTCTGGAAACTCAGGGCGAGGGCGTCACGAGTGACCGGCGAGGACAGCAGGGCCGGGACCGCCAGAAGGTCGGCCTGCAGGAGCAGGGCGAGCACCGGCAGGGTCAGCAGCGCAGCGCCGACGAGGGCGGGCAGCCACAGCACGCCGGGGAGGCGGTCGACGTGTCGGGCCATGGAGGGTCAGTCAGTGCTCGAGGCTTCAGCGGCCGGAGGCGGCAGGAAGCCGGCCTCCTCGAAGGCGGTGCGTCCGGTCTCGCCGGCCACCAGGGTCAGGAGCTGTTCGGCGGCCTCACGGTCCTCTGGCTCGGCGGCGATGGCCGCCCAGACCTGTGTGTCGTTGTTCGCGAAGTCCGGAATCTCGAAGACCTGCACCTCGTCTCCGGCGGCGTGGGCGTCGGTGATGTAGGTGAAGCCGGCGTCGACCTCTCCCATCCGCACCTTCGTCATCACCGAGGACACCGACGTCTCCTCGGTGTCAGTGTGGACCTCGACCCCGAGCTCCTCCTCCATGGTGCGCGTCAGCTCACCGCAGGGGACCTCCGGTGCGCAGGTCGCGGTGAGGAGGTCGTCGGCGTGGGCGATGAAGTCGTCGAAGCTGTCGACGTCGGCAGGGTTCTCCGCGGGGACGACCAGGGCGAGCCGATTGGTGGCCACCGGGTAGGCGTCTCTGCTGACGTGGCCGTCCTCGACCAGTTCGCCCATGTGCGCTCGGGAGGCGGTGATGACGACGTCGAAGGGGCGGCTTGACCTGATCTGCGAGACGAGCGTCGAGGTGCCGCCGTACTCAGCGGCCAGCGTGAGTCCGGCGTCGCGCTCCTGCAGGCCCTGTTCGATCCGCTGCAGCACCGGCTCCACCGAGGCGGCGGCGAGCACCACCACCTCGGAGTCCGGAGTGGCGGCGGACTCGGGATCGGGGGAGTCGCCGTCGCAGGCGGTGAGCACGAAGGCGGCCACGAAGCACACCAGCAGGACCAGCGCGATGACACCGCGCATGCGGTGCATCAACGAGCCTGGTCGCATCAGCCCAGCTCCCAGCAGGAGTCCACGATGCCGGTGACTCCGCGGTACTCGGTGCGCACATCTGTGCGAAAGTACTGGCTGCGGTCCGCCGAACCGCTGCCTTCGTGCGGGCCGATGGTCACAGTCTTGGCGCCCACGATGGCGTAGGAGTCGTCGAGCACCTGCACCATGCACTGCACAGTGGCGTCGAAGTCCTTCGTGAGCTCATAGTCCACCGAGGCCGAGGTGTCTGAGTGGATGATGTAACCGACGTCCTTCGAGGTGAGCTGACCCACCGTGTTGCCCACGGTGAAGTACACGGCCACCGCCAGGGCTGCGACCAGCGCACCGACCACGAGCCCGACGCGCGTCCGGGACGAGAGGGGCCGCTTCGGGGCGCCGTAACGCTCGGCGAGGCTGTGCGGGGCGGTCGAGTGACTCATCGGGATTATTCTAGTGTCTCGAGGGGTTCTGATGCGTCGAGGGACGATGACGTTCGATCAGAACCGACCCGATCCCGGACCCTCACCGAGCCCACCAGCCACGGAGATCACCTGTGACCCCGACCCCAGACCACCCCGCCGACCCCCTCGCCGCCTCGACGCCGGTGATCCGCAAGGACGCCGCGACGGTCCGTCCCCCTCGCGGGCTCCGCGACGCCGTCGACCCGCACGCGGCGGAGCACCACGAGCATGTGCCGCGTTCAGCCGGGCTGCGTCTGCTGGCCGTGCACGCTCATCCCGACGATGAGTCCTCCAAGGGCGCGGCGATGATGGCCGCCTATGCAGATGCCGGCGCGGAGGTCATGGTCGCCACGGCGACGGGCGGGGAGCGCGGTGATCTGCTGAACGCCGCCGCCGGGGAGCTGCAGCAGTGCCATCGGGATCTGCCCGGAGTGCGTCGGGTGGAGATGCGTGAGGCCGCCGAGGCGCTCGGCGTCCAGCATGTCTGGCTCGGCTTCGAGGACTCCGGGCTGCCCGAGGGCGACCCGATGCCGCCGCTGCCGGCCGGGTCGTTCGCGGCGCTGCCCCTGGAGCAGGCGGCCTACCCGTTGGTGCGTCTGGTGCGCCGGTTCCGGCCGCATGTGATCATCAGCTACGACGAGTCCGGGGGCTACCCGCACCCGGATCACATCATGTCCCACAAGATCACCGTGGACGCCTTCCATGCGGCGGGAGACGCCGGACTCTACCCGGATGCCGGGGAGCCCTGGGAGCCGCAGAAGCTCTACTACGATCGTGCGTTCAACCCGGGGCGGTTCCGTGCCATCCACGAGGCGCTGGTCGAGGCGGGCTTCGACTCGCCCTACGGGGAGCGTCTGGCCCGCTTCGATGAGGACGGCGAGGTGCCCTGGCTGACCAAGCATCAGGTCACCACCCAGGTGCCGGTCGGGGACTACCTGGAACACCGGGATCGCGCCCTGCGCGCCCACCGCACCCAGGTGGAGCCGGATGGGTTCTTCTTCGCCACTCCCAACGACTTCCTGCGCAAGGTGTGGCCGTACGACGACTACGTGCTCATCGACTCTCGGGTGGACACGCAGCTGCCCGAACACGATCTGTTCGCGGGTCTGCGCTGATCACTGCGTGTTGCCATAAGGGAAACTGAGAATTAGGGTTTCCTGTATGGAAACTCCGAGTGATCGCCCGTCGCCCCACGAGCTCCCTGGTGTGGAGGCCGCCAGGGAAGCGCTGGAGGCCGCACGCGCTGAGGAGGACCAGACCCTCTACAGAGGTTTCTCCCGGTGGTATGTCCCTGCCCTGGCCGTGATGCTCCTGCTCGGCTTCGTCAATCAGGGAGTGGGAGGCTCGTCGCCCGCTCTTCGGGTGACGCTGTCCGTGCTGACGTTGGCAGCGGCCGGCCTGGTGCTTTGGCTCGTGCTCACGGCGAATCCGCCAAAGGGCTATGTCAGGATGGATGTCCGCTGGCGACGGGTGGTGCCGGCGTCGATCGTGGTCGTACTCCTGGCGCTCTCCCCGTTGCTGTTGGAGAGCATGCTCGGCTCCTGGGTGTGGATCGCGGGGGGCGCGCTGCTCGCGGGATTCATCGTCGTGGTGGACCTGTTCTACGTCCGGGTCCGGCGTCGTGCCTGACCCTTCGCCCGAGCCGTGCTTCGATCCGCTCATCCACGCGCCGCACCGGTTGCGCATCAGTGCGATGCTCTCCCAGGCCGGCGGCATCGAGTTCTCCGAGATCCAGCGGCGCACCGGGCTGTCGAAGTCAGCGTTGAGCAAGCATCTCGGTCAGCTCGCGGAGGCGGGGTATGCGCGGCAGGCCCCCTTCCTCCGTGCGGGACGGTCCCGAGTCCTGGTCTCGCTGACCGAGACCGGTCGACAGGCCTACGCCGGTCATGTCGCAGCGCTGGAGGAGATCCTCGCAGCCTCCCGCGATGAGCGGGGATCGACCTGACCTGCCGCGTGTGCTTTCGATTTCTACACGGCGTAGACTTGGCCTTCGGACAAGCGACAGACTTCGGACCAGAGGCGAGAGACTCCCGTGTATCCATTCCCAGCACTGACGAACTGGTGGCCCGGAGGGGGCGGTGGTGACGCGCCCGACCTGCGCCCCGGATTGGAAGAGTCTGACATCAGCCCCGGCATCGAGGGGTTCCTGTTCACTGCACTGATCGTCGTGCTGCTGATCTTCGTGGTCCGTGATCTCGCCAAGCGCATGAGGCGCATGAAGTACCGCACCCAGGTCGAGGCCGAGCTGGCCGGCGAGGAGCCTGAGTTTCCGGGCGAGGTGGTCCCGGCAGAGATATCCGAAGCCCAGCGGCATGCCCGCGACGCCGCAGCGGCCGAGCGTTTCGGCCCCGCAGCAGAAGCGCCCCCGGAGAGCTCCGCAGAAGCCCCCGAGGCGCAGTCCGCCGAGCCCGACGAGGAGCGCCCCGGCACCGACGCCGTGCGCTGATCTCTAGACTGGCGTCATGTCTGACGCCACACGCCCCACGACGACCCCCGCCACCCTCCCCTTCGGGGAGTGGCCCTCCAGCATCACCGCCGAGCAGCTCGCCGTCGGAGGGAACCGGGTCTCCGCACCCTCCCTGGTGGGCGACCACCTGTGGTGGACCGAGGGGCTGGCCGCCGAGGCCGGGCGTCAGGCCATCGTGCGCAGCGCGCGGCCGGTGCGACGGCCCGGTGTGACGTCCCACGGGCTCGGACCGGTGGAGACCGTCACCGTGCTGCCTGCCCCCTACAACGCTCGCTCGCGCGTGCACGAATATGGCGGAGCCTCGTGGCTGGCGATCGACGATGGCCGGGACTCTCCGCTGATCCTGTTCGTGAACTTCGCCGACCAGCGCATCCATCGCTTCCGGGAAGGTGAGGCCCCCACACCGCTCAGTCCGATCGGCGAGACCGTGGCCTCTGCCGCGGGGCCCTCACTGCGCTGGGCCCAGCCCGTGCACGTGCAGCTGCCCGGCCACGACGACGAGGTCTGGTGGATCTGTGAGGACCACACCGGCGCAAAGGGCATCGAACGGTATGTCGCCGCGGTGCCGCTTGACGGGGCCGCCGCCGACGACGCCACGCTGATCCGGCGGGTGACCCCGTCATCGCGTTTCGTCGCCCACCCGCGGCTCTCGCCCGACGGCGCGCACCTGGCCTGGGTCTCCTGGGAGCACCCGCAGATGCCCTGGGACGGCACCGAACTGCATGTGGGCAGGGTGGAGGCCGGCGTCGTCGTCGAGGACGCCGTGCTCGACGGCGACACCGGCACCTCCGTGCTGCAGCCGGAGTGGCGCGACGCCTCCCGGCTGATCTGGCTCTCCGACCGGACCGGGTGGTGGAACCCCTGGACCGCCACCCTCGGGAAGGATCCGCGCCCGGTGCTGACATCCGGTCCTGCCGCTGATCCGGAGGTCGCTGAGCAGGAGTTCGCCGGGCCGCTGTGGCAGCTCGGCCAGACCTGGCTCACCCTGCTCGACGCCGACACCGCCCTGGTGGTCCATGGGACCGCCGTCGACCGTCTCGGGGTGCTGGACATCCCGGCCGGTGCCGTGCGAGAACTGGACCTGCCCCACACCATGATCACCGGAGTGCGGCACCGCGCGGACGGCCTGCTCGCCTTCGCCGGGGTGTCTCCCGAGGAGTTCTCCGGGGTGCACGCGGGGGCGCTGGTCCGAGGAGTCGGGGACGATGGGACCGGCAGGGCCGACGGCTGGCGGGTCGAGGGGCTCCATACGGTGCGCTCCTCCCGCGAGGACGCCCCGGACCCGGGGCTGCTGCCGGTGCCCGAACCGATCACTGTCACCACTGCCGCAGGCCAGCAGGTCCACGCGGTGCTCTACCGGCCGCGCAACGCCGGGGCACAGGCGCCTGAGGGAGAGCTGCCGCCGTACATCGCGCAGGTCCACGGCGGCCCCACCGGGCAGGCCGCCGTCGGGCTGTCACTGGGGATCGCGTACTACACCTCGCGAGGGATCGGCGTGGTCGACATCAACTATGGGGGCTCCACCGGCTTCGGGCGGGCCTACCGTGACCGGCTCAAGGGCCAGTGGGGCGTGGTCGACGTCGAGGACACTGTGGAGGTGATGCGGCACCTGGTGAGGGCCGGCATCGCCGACGGGGAGCGGCTGGGCATCGAGGGGGGCAGTGCGGGCGGCTGGACCACGCTGGCCTGCCTGACCCGCACCGAGGAGTTCTCCGCCGGGGTCTCCAGCTTCGGGGTGGCTGACGCCGTCGCGCTGGCTCAGGACACCCATGACTTCGAGTCCCGGTACCTGGACGGGCTGATCGGCCGGTACCCGGAGGAGGAGTCCGTCTACGTGGAGCGTGCACCGCTGAACCACGTGGACTCGCTGTCCTGCCCGGTGCTGCTGCTCCAGGGCGACGAGGACCCGATCGTCCCGCCGAATCAGGCGGAGATGTTCCGCGATGCGCTGGCCGCCAAGGGGATCCCGTATGCCTACCTGCTCTTTGAGGGGGAGCAGCACGGCTTCAGGAAGGCGGAGAACATCATCGCCGCCCAGGAGGCCTCGCTGAGCTTTTACGGGCAGGTGTTCGGTTTCGAACCGGTGGGCATCCCGCGGCTCGAACTCACCCGCTGAAGCCCTCTCCGTCTCCCACCACCTCCCACCACCTCCCACCGTCGAGTGGGGGATCTACAGGCAGCTAACTCGCCCATACAGGCAGTTAAGTGCCTGCAGATCCCCCACTCGACGGAGGTCGGAGCGAACCTGTGGATAACGTCTGCAGGCGGTCATCGATCTACGGCACACTCATCCCATGCCTCGACGATCGCCCCGTCGCCATCGCCTTCCTGAGCCGCTCCTGAGCTCGGCCTTCACCCGTGCACAGGCCGTGGCCATGGGCGTCGACGAACGGCGCCTGACCTATGACGACGTCGTCCCGCTGGGAGCGGGCGTCTATGCCGCCACGGAGCTGGTGGAGCGCACGCCACCGGAGAGACGCCACCATCTTGTGGCCCGCGCGCTGATGTCGGAGCGCCCAGAGGCCTGGATCTCCGACAGTACGGCGGCCCAGCTGCGAGGCCTGGACCTTCCGCGACACCTGGCGATGGACCGCCGCGTCCATCTGACCCAGAGACCCTCGCCGGATACGCGTGTGGAGCGCACAGGCGTGGTCGGGCACCGGCGCGCGGTGCGAGATCGGGATGTGGTGGAGTTCGACGGCGTCTCCGTCAGCTCCGCAGCGAGAAACTGGCTCGAACTGGCGGAAGTTTGCTCACATCGGGAGTTGGTCGTCCTGGGAGACCAGTTCGTGCGCCGACCCTACGAGCGATACGAGGGGCGATTCGAGCCCTTCACCACGATGGACGAGCTGCACGAGGTGGTGGAGACGACGCGCCGGGTGAGGGGTCGACGGACCGCCCGACTGGCGCTTCATGATGTTCGCGTCGGCGCGGATTCTCCGCCGGAGACGCTGCTTCGGCTGGCACTGGTCGAGGCGGGCCTGCCTGAGCCGGAGCTGCAGGTGCCGGCGAACCCTGACTCGCCCTGGTCGCCACGGGCAGATCTTGGCTATCCGGAGTGGAGGATCGCCATCCAGTACGAGGGGAAGACTCACTACGATGCCGATCAGCACCGCCGGGATCAGCGTCGAGACACGATCTTCCGGGCGGCAGGCTGGGAGGTGCTCCACGTCAATGGGGAGGACCTTCGCACGGACTTCCGTGCGGTGGTGGCCGCCGTCGCTGAGGCGCTACGTCGGCGCCGCTCACTCATCTGAGTCCGCGAGCTGTCAGGGACCTGGCGCGCGGCGGATGCGGCGGGCCCGAGCCCCGTCACGTCGAGTGGGGGATTCACCGGCGGCTCACTGCCGGATCGGCGAGTGAGCTGCGGGTGAATCCCCCACTCGACGGAGGGGAAGCGAAGGAGGGGCGGGTGCTGCCTCAGCGAGCCGACTGGCGGGCCTCCGGGCCAGCGTCGGAGTCCCCGTCGGACGAGGGGAGATCCGTGGTGTCGTCGGCTTCCTCATCCTCGGTGTCGTCGTCGAAGGGCACCCCGGTGCGGCGCGCGGAGTAGAGCTCCATGTCGATCAGGCCCTCACGCTTGGCGACGATGGTAGGGACCAGGGCCTGCCCGGCCACGTTGAGCGCGGTGCGGCCCATGTCGACGATCGGCTCGACCGCCAGCAGCAGCCCCACGCCCTCGAGGGGCAGCCCCAGGGTGGACAGCGTCAGGGTGAGCATGACGGTCGCACCGGTGGTGCCTGCCGTGGCGGCGGAGCCGATGACGGAGACGAACACGATCAGCACGTACTGGGTGATGGTCAGGTCCAGGCCGAAGAACTGGGCCACGAACAGCGCCGCGATAGCCGGGTAGAGCGCCGCGCAGCCGTCCATCTTCGTCACCGCACCCAGGGGCACCGCGAAGGAAGCGTAGGAGCGGGGCACGCCCAGGCTCCGTTCGGTGACCCGCTGGGTCAGCGGCATGGTGCCCACCGAGGAGCGGGAGACGAAGCCCAGCTGCACGGCCGGCCACACGCCGGTGAAGTACTGCTTGGCGGAGAGCCCGTTGGTGCGCACCAGCAGCGGGTAGACCAGGAAGAACACGATCGCCAGACCCACATACATGCACAGCACGAAGACCCCCAACGAGGACAGCGCGTCCCAGCCGTAGGTGGCCACCGCGCGGGCGATCAGCGCCAGGGTGCCGATCGGAGCCAGCCGGATGATCCACCACAGGACCTTCTGGATGATGGCCAGCACCGAGGAGGTGAGGTTCAGGAACGGCTCGGCCTTCTTGCCGATCAGCATCGCGGCGATGCCGATGGCGATGGAGATGACCAGCACCTGCAGCACGTTGAACGTCAGATCGGTGGTGAGGGCGCCGTCCTCGCCCATCGAGGAGTCCGCGGTCAGCCCCATGAAGTTCGCCGGCACGATGGATTCGAGGAATCCGATCCAGGAGCCCTGGCTTCCGGGCTCCGCGGCGGACTCGGCGGTGACGTCGGTGTGCTGGCCGGGCTGCCCGATGACACCGATGGCGATGCCGATCAGCACTGAGATGAACGCGGTGATGGCGAACCACAGCAGGGTCTGGCCGGCAAGCCGGGCGGCGTTGGTGACCTGGCGCAGCTGGGCGATGGAGGTGACCACCGCGGTGAACACCAGGGGCACGACGGCGGCGGTCAGCAGGGACACGTAGACCCCGCCGACCTCGGTGACGGTGGCGGTCAGCCAGTTGGGATCCTCCTCGGTCCCGCCCATGCCGCGGGCGAGGAATCCGACGCCGAGGCCCAGCACGAGTGCGGCGAGGATCTGGTTGCCGAAGGACGTCATCCAGGCGGGCAGGCGCCTGGTCGGCGTCGTCTCGGCGGTGTCCGCTGTGGTGGACATGGGTGAGCTCCGTTCAGGGTCTTCAGAGGTGTTCGCGGTCGTCCCGCGGCCGGGACTCGGCGCGGCACGAGAGGAGGAACGGGGGTCCTGTCCGCACTATTCCGCGTATGTCCTCAGGTGACGACGGTGTGGCGTGGGCCATCGACGCCGTCGTCGACGGTGCGGGAGACTGGCGTGATGGGACATCGTCTGGCTGAGAGCTCCTCGCTGTACCTGCGGCAGCACGCCGAGAACCCCGTGGACTGGCATCCGTGGGGCCCGGAGGCCTTCGAGGAGGCTCGCCGACGCGATGTGCCGGTCTTCATCTCCATCGGCTACTCCGCCTGCCACTGGTGTCACGTGATGGCTGCCGAGTCCTTCGCGGACGGACGCACCGCGGAGGCGCTGAACTCCCGCTTCGTGGCGATCAAGGTGGATCGCGAGGAGCACCCCGACGTCGACGACGCCTACATGGCCGCCACGCAGACCCTCACCGGGCAGGGCGGCTGGCCGATGAGCGTCTTCGCTCTGCCCGACGGACGCGCCTTCCACGCGGGCACCTATTTCCCACCGGCGCGCCACGGGCGGATCCCGGCCTTCACCGAGGTGCTCGACGCCGTCCACACCGCCTGGACCCAGCGCCGCGAGGAGGTCGAGGAGTCCGCTGAGAAGATCGCTCGCGCGCTGGGCGTCCAGCGCCGACAGCAGGCGCAGCTGGCACTCTTCCCGGCCGAGGACAGCGACCCCGGCTCTGAGACCTGGGCACAGACCCAGGAGTGGGTGGAGACGGCGCTGCGAGTGCTCGCCTCTGAGGAGGACACCGTCCATGGCGGGTTCGGGGCCGCCCCGAAGTTCCCGCCCTCTCCGCTGCTCGCGTTCCTGCTGGAGGAGTCCTGCTGGCAGCGGCAGGCCGGCGGAGATCCGGCAGACGTGGCCGGCGGGCTCGCGGTCCGCACCCTCGAGGCGATGGGCCGTTCGGCGCTGTTCGACCAGCTCGACGGCGGCTTCGCCCGCTACGCCACGGACCGTGCCTGGATGGTTCCGCACTTCGAGAAGATGCTCGCCGACAACGCCCAGCTGCTGGGACACTGCGCGCGGCTGAGCGTGCATCCAGCTGGCACCGCGGCGCAGCAGGACCGGGCCGGACGGCGCGCGCGAGCCACCATCGGCTGGCTCACCGGCCGCATGCTCACCCCGGAAGGGCTGCTGGCGGCCTCCCTCGATGCGGACACGGTGGATGACCAGGGCCGGCACGTCGAGGGCGGCACCTACCTGTTCAGCGACGTGGAGATCGTCGACGCCGCCCGGGCGGCCGGGCACAGCATGGAGCAGGCTCGGCGGCTGGCCACACTGAGCCGCGGCGCCCCGCCAGAGGGCGGCCACGTGGACCTCGCCACCGGTCGCACGCTGCACTTCTCGGTGCCGCTCTCCGCAGCGGACCAGCAGATCTGGGAGAGCATCGCCGAGGAGCTGCTGAGCCGTCGTGACCAGCGTCCCCAGCCCGGCCGGGACGAGAAGGTCGTGGCCGCCTGGAACGCCACGGCGATCCGCTCACTGGCCGAGGCGGGCATGCTCTGGGGCGAGGACGCCCCGGTGGAGCTGGCCGAGCAGATCGCCGAGACCCTCTGGAGCATCCACGTGGCCCAGGAGGAGGACGGCCGGGTCACGGGCGTGGCACGGGTCTCCCATCAGGGGCGGGCGGCGGACCGCCCCGGAACTCTGGCCGATCACGCGGAGCTGGCCTCAGCCTGCTTCGCCCTCAGCTCGGCCGCCGGGGCCCGCCTCTGGCTGGAGCGCGGGGTCGCCGTCCTCGCGGCCACGCTGGAGGCTTTCACCCGCCACGGCGAGCACGGCTGGGAGGTGCTGGAGAGCCTCGACGACGGCCTGCTCACCGCGGTGCAGGACGGCCCCAGTCTGGCGGGTGCGTTGGACGGCCCGGAGCCGAGTCCGGTCGCTTCGCTGGCGGTCGCCCTGCAGCTGGCCGAGGCGCTGGGGGACCATCATCGGCTCCGTGCCACGGATCTGCTGCATCATCTGCCCTTGGTGACGTCGAAGGCGCCCGGTGTGGCCGGGGCGAGCCTGCTGGTGGCTCGTCGGGCCGCGCGTCGTTCCCCGACGCTGCGGCTGGTCTCCGCCGATGTCGAGCAGGCGCGTCAGGTGCGCCGCACCGCCGCGCTGCTGGGGGTGCCGGTCGAGCCGGGTGCGGGGGAGAGCATGGAAGGTTCTGCGGGCTCCGCCCCGGCAGGTTCGGTGGAGCTGCAGCTGAGTCTGTGCCTGAACGCCCCGGGGGCGATGGTCTGTCTGCCCCCGGTGGCCTCGGTGGAGGAGGCGCTGGAGCAGGTCAGCCCAGAAGGGCCAGCATGATCGCGATGTAGTGGCAGATGAATCCGATCAGCGTGCAGGCGTGGAAGAGCTCGTGGAAGCCGAACCACTGCGCGGAGATGTTGGGTCGCTTGAGTCCGTAGATCACGGCTCCGGTGATGTAGGCGGCGCCGCCGACGCAGATGAGGATCGCCGCTGCCAGATCCGCGGCGAAGAAGTCTCCGATGAATACGACTGCGGCCAGTCCGAGGATCACGTAGACGGGGGTGTAGAGCCAGCGCGGGGCGGAGGTCCAGAAGATCCGGAACGCCACCCCGCCCAGCGCACCGACCCAGACGCCGACCAGCAGGATGAGGTCCTTGGGCTCGGGCAGCAGCGCCAGGGTCAGTGGGGTGTAGGTCCCGGCGATGATGAGCATGATGTTGGTGTGGTCCAGCCGTTTGAGCAGCAGCTTGGTCCGTGGCGACCAGCGGCCCAGGTGGTAGGTGGCGCTGACCGCGAAGAGCAGCAGCCCGGTGAGGGCGTAGACCGCCGAGGCGGCGCGCAGTGTGCTCGTGGGGGCCACGGCGATGAGCACGATGCCGGCCGCAAGAGCCAGGGGGACCATTCCGGCGTGGAGCCAGCCGCGCATCCGCGGCTTCAGCGCGAGGTCTGAGTCGAAGAGCCGGTCGGCGGGTGCGACAGTGGGACGGGAGGTGTCCACGGCGGACTTCTGTGCCATATGCCCAGTCTAAAGGCCACAAGTAACCTGCGGGTAACTTTGTGTCGCACGGCTCACTGGTCGTCGCGCGGCAGATCTCCTGCCGATCCCTGGTACACGGGGGAGAACCTGCCGGTCAGGACGACCAGCAGCACGACGACGGCCGGAAGGATCCATCCGGTCCATCCGGTGATGGTGGCGTGCAGGGGGTCGAAGGTGGCGTCGGCGGCGATGAAGAGGAAGTAGGTGGTGGCCGCTGCGTTGAAGGTGCTGTGCGCCAGCGCGGCCGGCCACACTGAGCCGCTGCGCAGGCGCAGCCAGCCGAAGACACCGCCCATGATCGTGCACAGGGCGACCATCGCGACCAATGCGAGCCATCCCGGGGTGCCGGGGTAGTTGTAGCCCAGCAGGATCAGCGGGGAATGCCACAGGCCCCAGATGATCCCGGAGATCCCGATGGCGCCCCAGGGGCCGAAGCGCAGGAGCTTGGGCAGCATCCATCCGCGCCACCCGATCTCCTCTCCCAGTGCAGGCAGCAGATTGATGACCAGCGCCGCCACGAGCACGTTGATGATCTGGAGGGCGGCGAGTGTCTCGATCGGCAGGGGCAGCTCGTCGACGCCGGCCTGGGCCAGCTGCTGCTCGGTGATCTGCTGGAAGCCGCTGAAACCGGTGAAGTCCGCAGGGAAGACGCCGGCGAGGTGGCCGATCGGCAGCGCGGCGAGGCATACGACGATCGGCACCACGAGTCCCAGCGCCAGGTGGCGCAGGAGCCTGCCGACTGGCTGCAGCGGGACCAGCCCGAGTGCCTGGGCCTTCTTCTGCGGCCTCTCCACCAGTACGGCGACGAGCGCGGCGACGGCGGGGGTGAACATCATCGCGATGGTGACGACCATGAACCACGGTGAGTTCAGGCCGTCACCCAGCCACAGCGGAAGGGCCACCAGCCATGCGAGGCCGTAGGCGCAGGCGATGAAGATCGGCAGGGCGGAGCGCCGGCGAGTCGGTGTGAGGGTCTCCTGCACTAGGGTTTCTCCGTCTCGACGGGCACGTCCACCACGCGCCATGGCTCGGACCACGGGCGTTCGGCGTGCTCACTCTGCCCCGGGACGTCGACGACGACCTCCTCGGTTCCGGTCTGCGGCCACAGGACGGTGGCCATCGACCAGCTTCCCACCTCGGCCTCGGCGTCCGTGCCGAAGCCGCGGTCGGCCGCCACGGAGCGCCAGGGGTCGCCCTGTTCCAGGATGAATCCGTCCTCGTCGGCGCCCTCGAAGCTCTCGGTGCCGCCGAACTCCAAGGGGAAGATCCGCTCCTGAGAATTCAGCAGGGTCAGCGCGTCGGTCTGGTTCCCCGGATTGTAGGGGTTCTCATGGCTCTCGTGCATGCCCAGGTCCCCGAATCCCAGCGCCCAGGACAGCGGCAGGGGCTCCTCGCCGTCGTCGGCGGTCTCCAGCACCTCCACCCGGATTCTGCCGACCAGCAGATTCCCGGCGGTGTAGACCCCTTCCACGTTGACCTCGACGACCCCGCCGTGCTCTCCGGTGATCTCCAGGGGTTCCCCGGCCTCTCCGACCGGTCCGGAGGTGGACGGCAGATCGTCGTCCTCGGTCTGCTCGAGCCCTCCGGCGTCTTCGGTGTCAGGCGGATCCGACACCTCGGCCGGCGTGTAGTGCAGCTCCACCCGGCGGTTCATCGCCCGGCCCTGCTCGGTCTCATTGCTGGCCACCGGCTCGTGGAAGGCCCGACCCTCCGCGGTGACGGTGAGGTCCTCCGCATCCAGCAGCTCCTCCAGGCGTTGGTGGACGGCCTCGGCGCGATCCGCAGAGAGCTGCTCGTTGTGCTCCAGGGAGCGCACGTCATCGGTGTGCCCGATGATCCTGAGCTCACCTCCCTCGAAGCCCTCCAGCTCGTCGGAGGCCACCTGCAGAGCGGCTTCGGCCTCCTCGGTGAGGGTGTGCTCGTCGACGGCGAAGAGGATGTCCGAGTCCAGGGTGAGGGTGGCTCCATCGTCGCTCTGGCGGATCTGGACGTCTCCGTCGGCGCGCTCGCGGTGGGACTGCAGGTCCCAGGTGGCCTCATGGATCTCCACCAGTTCGGGCAGCGCCTCCTCCGCCGGCAGGTAGTCGGAGGTGTCGGCGTCCTCCGCGTCCACGATGGCCACGTCCTCGATCAGTCCCAGGTAGGGGAGCAGCACCGCGGTGCTCTCGGTGCCCGGATCGGCGTGGACCCCGGCCCAGCGCACGGGGCCGTCGCCGGCATGCACCGTGGAGTCCTCGACATCGGCCAGGTGTTCCTCGCCGCTGCCGTCGGTGGCGAAGGCCGGATGCGTGATCCTCTGGGCCTCGGTGTCCACCAGGCGAACCTCGTGGGGATGCACTCCGTGGCGGTCCAGGTGGTATTCGCCGGAGTCGGAGGTGATCTGATAGGTGATCAGCCCGTTGAGGAAGTCGCCCTCCTTGGTCGAGACCCGCACGAAGGGATGGACCTCCACCCGGAGGTCGACCTCCTCCATCGTGTCGAAGTTCCACACGGTCTGGTCGACGACGACCGCGTCCGTCCCCTCAGGATCCTCCCCGGGGTCCTCCTCGGGCTCCGGTTCGGGGTCGGGTTCCGTGCCAGGAGTCTCCTCCGAAGGGTCGGACTCCTGCGGCTCCTCCGGGGCTGCGGGCGGGGCTTCGGGAGCGCAGCCCAGCAGAACCAGCACGCCGGCGGCGGCCAGGGCGGCCACCGCGGCTTCGGCTCGGCTGCGGGGTCTCCGCTGGATCATGGGGATGAGCTGCCTCCGTGGTCTCCATCGTGGGTGACTTCACTGTCGCAAACCCGCAGGTGGGTGTCAACGATTCCACCCGTGTCGGCGCGGTACGGTGGGGGAGCACGGCGGGGCGCTGAGGAAGGAAGGCCGCATGGGGCTGATGGATCTGGCCTACAGCATGTATGAGTCGCGGCTGAGCCGCGCCTTGCCCAGAGAGCGTATGCCGCAGCACATCGGAGTCGTCGTCGACGGCAACCGTCGTTGGGCCAAGTTGGCTGGCACCCCCACCGCCGACGGGCATCTGGCCGGCGCTCACAAGATCGTGGAGTTCATCGACTGGTGCGCGGAGCTGGGCATCCCCACGGTGACCCTCTACATGCTCTCCACCGACAACATGAACCGCTCCGCCGCGGAGCTGGACCAGCTCATGGAGATCATCGGTGACACGCTGGATCGGCTGGCCGAGAGCCGCCCGGGCGGGCGCCCGGTTCGGGTCCATCCGGTGGGCGCCCTGGAGTTGCTTCCGGAGCCTCTGGCGGCTCGTCTGCGCCAGCTGGGGGAGCGCAACGCGGCGGCCGACGAGGCCGAGGATGCCGCGGAGCCCGCCGACGACGACGCCGAGACCGTCACCACCCGCACCGGAAGCATCCGGCGGATCGTGCGCCGCAGTCGCGAGCGGTCGCCGGCCGTGCACGTCAACGTCGCGGTCGGCTATGGGGGTCGGCAGGAGATCGTCGACGCGGTCAAGGAGTTGCTGCGCGAGGCCGACTCCCAGGGGCGTGGCCTGGAAGAGGTGGCCGAAGAGCTGACGCCGGGCTCGATCTCCCAGTGGCTGTACACCCGCGGGCAGCCGGACCCGGACCTGATCATCCGCACCTCAGGAGAGCAGCGCCTCTCCGGGTTCCTGATGTGGCAGTCGGCCTACTCGGAGTTCTACTTCTGCGAGGCGCTGTGGCCGGATTTCAGGCGGGTGGACTTCGTCCGCGCCCTGCGCGACTACGCTCAGCGGCAGCGGAGGTTCGGCGGATGAGCCCCGGTGTTCACCGAATCGTCATGTGACACTCCGCACGCATCCGCGTCAGAGGGCATGGTGGGCCCTACTCTGAAGGTGTCAGGTACCTGACCGGGGAGGCCCATACACATGCCGAATGGCAGCAAGGGTCGGTCCGGCCCCTGCAGGGGCCGAGCCGCAGACATCGTCCGACTATCGATGCGGGAACACGTGAGGTTCCGTCGAGGTGGCAGTGCACGCTCTCCAGGAGCGCAGCCGGCCGCACGGCGGAGCCTCTCGTCGTTTCCGGACTGGAGTTACCGTGGCCTCCGTCAACACCCCCGACCAGATTGCAGCCGCCGAGCGCACCGACGACCCCGTCGAGCGTGAGGTCGCGCAGAAGTCCTATGTGCTCGACACCTCGGTCCTGATCTCGGATCCGAAGGCGATCCTGAGGTTCGCCGAGCACGAGGTGATCATCCCCGTCGTCGTGATCTCCGAACTGGAGAACAAGCGTCACGACTCCGAGCTGGGGTATTACGCCCGTTCCGCGCTGCGCCTGCTGGACGAGCTGCGGGTCACCCATGGTGTGCTCAACCGGCCCATCCCGCTCAATGAGGAGGGAGGCCACCTGATCGTGGAGCTCAACCACATCTCGCTGGATGTGCTCCCGCAGGGGTTCCGCGGCACGGACAACGATTCGCGGATCCTCGCCGTGGCGAAGAGCTTCGCCGACGAAGGTCGGGATGTCACCGTGGTCTCCAAGGACCTGCCCATGAGGGTGAAGGCGTCAGCCATGGGTCTGGACGCCGACGAGTACCGCAACGAGTGGGTGACGGACTCCGGATGGACCGGATTGGCTGAGGTCTCCGCCACCGAGCAGCAGGTCTCCGAGCTCTATGCGGGCGAGAGGATCGACCTCGAGGAGGCCTCTGAGCTTCCCGTCAACACCGGGCTGATCATCTCCTCGGGAAGCGGCTCCGGGCTGGGCAGGGTCAAGACGGCCGCGGGCGATGCCCAGCCGGATTCCTCGACTCCTCGGCATGTGGAGGTCGTCCGGGGTGATCAGGAGGTCTTCGGGCTCCACGGGCGCTCGGCCGAGCAACGACTGGCCATCGACATGCTCATGGATCCCTCTGTCGGGATCGTGTCCATGGGCGGTCGCGCGGGGACGGGGAAGTCCGCGCTGGCCCTGTGTGCCGGACTGGAGGCGGTGCTGGAGCGCGGCGAGCACAAGAAGATCATCGTCTTCCGTCCGCTCTACGCGGTGGGCGGCCAGGAGCTGGGCTACCTGCCCGGCACCGAGGCGGAGAAGATGAACCCCTGGGGCCAGGCGGTCTACGACACTCTGGGGGCTCTGGTCTCGGAGAATGTGCTCGATGAGGTCACCCACCGCGGAATGCTGGAGGTCCTGCCGCTGACCCATATCCGTGGCCGGTCCCTGCACGATGCCTGGGTGATCGTCGACGAGGCCCAGTCCCTGGAGAAGAACGTGCTGCTGACCGTGATGAGCCGCATGGGGCAGAACTCCAAGATCGTGCTCACCCACGATGTCGCTCAGCGTGACAACCTGCGCGTGGGCCGCCACGACGGGGTCGCCGCCGTCGTCGAGCTCCTCAAGGGCAACCCCCTGTTCGGCCACGTGACCCTGACCCGGTCCGAGCGTTCGCGGATCGCCGCGCTGGTCACCTCCGTGCTCGAATCTGACTGAACCGGGAGCGCGTCAGCTCTCAGGGGGAGGCTCGGGCCGCACGCGCGGCCCGGGCCTCCTTCGTCATGAGGAAGGCGACCACGACGCCGGCGATCGCGCCGGAGAGGTGTCCGGTCCAGGAGACCCCGGACCCTGCAGTCAGCGGCAGGATGCCGGCCAGCATGGACAGCCCATGGAAGAGCAGCACGAACAAGGCCACCAGGATCGCGGAGATGCGGCGGGTGAGGAATCCGTAGGCCACCAGGAACGCGCCGAAGCCGTAGATGACCCCGGAGGCGCCGACGTGTCGGCGGACGCAGTCATAGCCGTCCGGGGCGTGGCACAGCCACGGGGTGCCGATGACCCACAGGATCGCCCCGGTGAGCAGCCAGATGAGCCCCATGATCAGCAGGAAGCGTCGGTCCAGCAGGGCGGTCATCCCACCCAGGATCAGCCAGGAGAAGGTGTTGCCCAGGAGGTGGCTGAAGCTGCCGTGCAGCAGCGGCATGAAGAGGATGCCGACGAGCCCGGAGATGCTGCGGGCATCTAGGCTGAGGGCGATGTTGATCCAGTTCCCCGTGGCGAGCTTCACGATGTAGAACCCCCACATCAGCACCAGAGGTATCAGAACCGGGGCGAACGTCCGCAGAGCGTGACGGCGGGCGTCTTTCCAGAGTGCCCCCCAGGAGTCGGAGCCCTGCGGATCGCTCCCGGACGGCGCCGGGGTGGAGCTTCTCCTCATGATCATGTCTCGCCCTTCGAGTCGACTCGCGTCCATTGTAGGGAGGGCAGATGAACGAGACGGCGAGGAGAGATGCTCAGCTGTCGTGTGCGGTGACGCCTTCCTCAGAATGATCGACCTCAGCTGGTGGAGAAGCCAGTTCTTCAGAGGAATAGACCTCCTCCTGACCGGGCTCGCTGGCGCGAGAGCGATACTCGGGGGCGGGCGGTGTCCAGACACGTTGACGCTGCAGGATGTTGGCGTAGAAGTCATCGACTGCCTGGATGACGGAGTTGATGAACGACTCCTTGCCCCGCGTGGTCCCCTGCAGGCCCAGGTGGCTGACACGGGTGATGGTGAAGCTCCTGATCTCCGGGAACCCCTCGGGGAGGGCGTCCTTCACGTCTTCGCGGAGTGCTTCGAGGCTTTCGGCGTGGTGTCGCCTCCCAGCATGAGCCTCGACGACGACGTCCGTCAGATCGTCATCCAGCGGACGGAGGAGCCAGTTGATCCGGGTTGCATTCCGCGCGTGACCGGAGGCCGGGACAGTGGTCGATATCTGGATCTGCTTGGCTCGCATGTCACAGCGGATGTCCATGTCGCTGACGGTGCCGGGAATGCGGATGCTCCCTGAGAAGGATCCGTCCTTCTCAAGCTCCGAGGCGAGCTGCGCTGCCCGTTCGGCAGGATTCTCTCTCTGCTTGCGGGGGAGTTGGGGAGTGACGTCAACTCCGAGCCGCTGCCCCAGCTTGAAGGAGATATAGCGGATCAATCCGTCGAACCTCGTGGCCACTTCCAGCACATCGGAGGCTCCGCGTCGGACCAGCCCCGTCTTCACGCACTCGGTGACGGCCTTCCACGATGTGCCCATGTCGGTGAAGTCCAGCGCACCGGAGTTCTCGTGTTCCAGATACCGGATCAGTTCGCCGAGAATCCACTTCTGTTCATCGTCCTCGATGCCACGGACTTCCCGTTCCATGATGGCGAGAGTGATAATCCGGACCCACGAGTAATGGAAGACGGGTATGGCGCGAAGGCTCCGCCCATCGAGCGAGAGAGGATGGGTCCCCTGGATCGGAGGGATCTCATTGGAGATGGTGAGGACGGCGTCGAATCCGTGCTCCTTGGCGACGTCCATATAGCTCTCGACCTGCTCCTGGTCGAGTCCGTTGCCCTCGGTCTTGACCTCCACCAGAGCGGTCCACACCGTGCTCCCTCGGGTCACACGAATCAGACCATCGGGTCTGGGAGAGCGCTTCTTCTTCTTGTCCTCGAAGGCGACTTCCACGAAGCACTCGACATTCGCCCGCATGCGGCCCAATGACGCACCGCAGGGTTTCAGCAGAGCATGAGCGAAGCTGGGCACGATGCTCAAGACGGCCAGCAGGGCAGACGTGGCCCTGACTTCCTGCTCCGTCGTGCCTCGGATCCCCGAGGTCGGAATCAGACGTGCTTCACGCCATGCCTCAGCCATGAGTGCCTCCCTGATTCCGTCGCCAGAATAGCGAATGTCTAATCAGGATACCCGCAGGGGTGATTTTTTGCACTCATTGGCTTTAGAGCATCGCCATTCGTCGTCGTGCAGCTTCGGCTGATGGGATCTGCGAGAGCGCGACTTAACAACAGGGGAGAGGAAATGCTCAGCTGTCGAAGCTGGTGATCGGCGCCTGCTGCCCGATCGAGCCCACAAGTTCCTCGGCGAGGGTGCGCAGCTTGAGATTTCGATTGTTGGAGGCTTTCTGCAGGATGTCGAATGCTTCCTCTTGGCGGCACCGGTTCTGCGCCATGATCACCCCGACCGCCACGTCGATCGCGGTGCGGGACTCCATGGCCCGGCGTCGGTCCGCGGCCTCCTCGGATTCCTTGGCGATCCGCACTGCGACCGACAGGGCGCGGGAGGCCAGGGCGGCATGCTGCCGAGCACGCTCGATGTCGGCATCGTCGAATCCGGCAGGGTCGGAGGTGTAGAAGTTCATCGCCGCCACGCCAGCCCCGCTCAAGGTCAGCGGCACTGCCAGGATGCTGCGGATCCCGGACTCGCGCACCACAGCCATATAGGCAGGCCAGCGCGCCTCGTATCGGACGTCGGGCACACGGATGAGGGTGGAGGTGCGCTGGGCGTCCAGGCAGGGACCGGCGTCGAATCCGGCCTGCGTCTCGTCGAGCTGCCGGGCCTCCGGGCTGCTCCAGCCCACCACCACGTTGCGGCGGTGCCGCTCCAGGAGGACCCCGCAGTGCGTGGCGCCGCCCGGCCCCACCTGATCGGTCGAGATGCTCGCGAGATCGCCCAGGAAGCCGGCGAGGTCCTCGTTGTCGACCAGCAGGTCGTAGAGCATCTCAGCCGCCGACGTCGAACTTTCGCCAGAAGTCACCATGAATCCTCTCTCGCGGAGCTCGACGAGCTTCGTGGCCGCCTATGAGCGGGGTCACCCATGGTACGTGATGAGGCGAGAAGTGATGGACCCCCCGGGGCGGCCCCGCGCCCTTTCCCCGGATGCATTCATTGTGGTTAAGTGGAGAGCCAGGTCTAGCAGCAGGCCCATTCCACTCACCGTTCTAGGGGTGGACGATGTACCATGCACTCCATTTCGACCTGTCACCGGACAGCCTCCGGGGAGCCCTGCGGATCCGGGTCCGAGGATCTCTGACCTCACGCACCGTGCCGCAGCTGATCACGTTCCTGGAGCGTCGGGCGCACCTTCCCGACTGCCCGGACCTGCTGCTGAGCCTGTGTGGGCTCCAAGAGATCGAGCCGCACGCCTTGGATGAGACCATGCGGAGTGTCGCCGAACTCAACAGCCGAGGCCTCGGACCCGCCGTCACAGTGGACCTTCCGGTCTCCGCCGACGCCTCCGTCGTTCCCAGCCATGTCACCGACGCCCGCCAGGAGTGGAGCCACCAGAGTGAGATGTCGCAGGACGATGTCCGAAGGCCCGACGACGGCGGCGTCCCGATCCGGGCGGTGATGACTCCGGTCCGTTCCACGATCAGCACCGTGCAGTCATTGCACGAGGCCTCCGAGCGTGTCAGCGAGGGTGAGGACCTGGTGGTGCTCAGCCTCGCCCACCAGCCGCTGGGGCTCATCCGTCAGGAGCGGCTGCGAGCGATGATGCTGCACAGCGAGGAGGACTGGCGGCACAAACGCTGCGCCTCCCTGGTGGAGACCTTCGCCGACCAGGTCTCGGCGGACGCCTTCCTCGACGACCCTTCGGTGGCCGAGACGCTCCGCCGATGTCAGGAGCCCGACGTCGGCCCGGTGGTGGTGGTCGACGGCGACGAGGCCGTCGGCACCCTGGTTCCTGAGCAGCTTCACCGGCACCTGTCCGCAGGGCTGAAGGCGTCCCAGGCGCGGGTCGACCAGTCAGCCGGGGCTGGAGGCGAGCGATGACGCTGGCCACCGGACCTGATCAGGCTGCGACGGAGGAGACCAGAAGCTGGCGGATCGAAGGAGTGGAGTCCCACCTCAGTGAGCTGCATGGGTGGATCTGCGCCGCGGTCGAGCGTGCTCGCACCGGCGGCACGGCGTCGCAGGCGGAGACCGAGGCGATCGCCGACGCCGTCATCGAGGAGCTCGGTGTCGACTATGTCGAGGGCTGCGAGGGCGTCTGGCGCTACGTGACCGCCTGGCAGGGGTCGATGGGTGACTGACCTCGGTCCCTCCACAGGGGTTCGGAGAATCAGCCACTGCATGTCTCGGACACGTTCTCAGAGCCGTACCGGGATCAAGAGTCCCGTCGGGGTGCAGAGGCGGCAACCTCTGGTCGTGACCGAGCGTATGCTGCTCGTCCGACCGAGATCGGAGATGGTCATTCCTCGAATGCCGCAACCGGCACCGGCTGGCCGATGGAGGCCACAAGCTCTGTCGCGAGGTCCCGGAGCTTGACGTTGCGATGGCTCGACGCCGTCTGGAGGATCTCGAACGCCGCCTCCTGACTGCAACGATTCTGCGCCATCACGATGCCGACCGCGACGTCGATCGGCGTGCGGGACGCCATGGCGCGGCGTCGGTGCTCCGCAGCCTCCTGGGTCCGGGCAATGCGTGCCGCGACGGTGAGCGCCTGCGAGGCGATCCTGGAGAACCTGCGCGCATCCTCGATGTCCGCGGTGGTGAAGGAATCCGCCTCGGTGGAGTAGAAGTTCATGGCGGCGGCTCCGGCATCGCCGAGCACGAGAGGCACCCCGAGGATGCTGCGGATGCCGAAGGCCCTGACCTCCGACATGTATGCGGGCCAGCGTGTCTCATGGAGGACGTCGACCACATGGGAGATCGTCTCGGTGCGCTGGGCGGTGAGGCAGGGGCCGTCGTCGAACCCGGCCTGGATCTCGTCCATCCTCCTGGCGTCCGGATCGGAGTACCCGACGACGGTGTTCCGGCGGCCGCGGGTCAGGATCACCCCGCAGCCCGTTCGGCCGTGGCGTCCGATCTGACCGGCGGAGGTGCTGGCGACCTCGTGGAGGAACTCCGTCAGCTCCCGGTCTTTGGCCAGGAGCTCGTACAGCTGCTGACCCGCTGCCTCGGGATCGTCGTGGCTCATCGTTCATCCCCTGCTCTCGGAGGCCCTGCGGGTCGCCGCGGATGCGACGAGAAGCAAATGTACGACACCACGCGTCTCATCGCCAGCACGGGGCGGGTGCATTCCGGGTGGCGCCTGCCGCGGGCCATGGCCGATGTCTGCTCAGCCTGTTCAGGGGGTGATGTTTTCACTCGTGGAAGAGATGTGGTTTATTTGAGGGGATCAGGTTCAGCAGTGGGCCTCATCCTCAATGACTCTGCTTGAGGTGTGCCCCGATGCCCGCTGCCCGTATCTCTGTCGTCGACGACCCCGTCGCCCCGCGACGTCTGCGTGTCTTCGGCGCACTGAACCACATCGCTGTCGGAGATCTTCTTCACGCGCTGTCAGAGCGTGCGTCACCACCAGGGACTCCACCGGTCATCCTTGATCTGCGCCATGTGGGCCGTTGGGACGCCGGCGCTCTTCGCATGCTGGAGCGCCGCCTCCAGGGCCCACTCCCGCAAGGTCAGCGCGCCGTGCTGCTCCGACCGGGAGGCGGGGCCGTCTCCACGCGGAGACCGGAGACTGCGGGCGAGGTCATGCGGCCCCTGGCGAGCACCGTGCCCGTCACGGCTGCTCTGCACAGCGTGATGACCATGGCGCTCGAGGACGATGCCGAGCTGGGGGTCATCGACCTCTCCGGTCAGATCGTCGGCCACCTGCCTCGGCGCCGCCTGCGACGCCGCATGGCGGAGGACCCCGCCGGTTGGCGGCACAAGCTCTGCGCCGCTCTCCTGGTGGAGCACCAGGGCCGGATCCGCGTCGACGCCTCGCTCGTCGATGTGGAAGCGATGTCCTGCCTCCTGGCCTGTGACTCCGAGAGTCCCTTCCTCGTCCTCGACGGTCGTGACCCTGTCGGTTTCCTGTTCCCCGAGGACTTGCAGGGGCGAAGGCCGGCCCCATGAACCACCTGAACCGCCCTGCCGGAGAAGGACACTGCCCGGTCCGCTCGCGGAAGCATGACGGCATCGGGTACGGCGGCCCGCTCGGGCCCGATCCGCCGTCCGCTGACCAGCGAACACCGTGACACATCACATCCACACGAGGGAGACACCTATGGGAATCATCGCTTGGCTCGTCCTGGGCCTCATCGCCGGCGCCATCGCAAAGCTGATCCTTCCGGGCAACGGCCCGGGCGGATGGCTGGGAGCGCTCATCACGGGCCTGCTCGGAGCGCTGCTGGGAGGGTTCATCGCCTCTGCCGTCTTCGACATCAACGTCAACGACGAGTTCTTCGACCTGGCCACCTGGCTGTTCGCCATCGGAGGCGGCGTCCTGGTCGCGTTCATCTGGCAGCTGATCACCGGCCGCAAGGGATCGCGCCGCTGACTCACGCTCACCACTGAGCGCCATGTCCACCGAGCAGGGGGAGCCGTCACCGGTACGGCGCCCCCTGCTCGGTCGGGGCGACCTGCCGGCGCACAGGGTGGAGAGGCTCTCCACAGGGCGCACCGGGCGGGTTCCCCTCAGCGTTGCGCCTTCCTAAGCTGGATGCGTGATTCCTTTCATCGGCGACCTCATCACCTCGGGGGCGGCGGCGGAGGTGCTAGCGGGGATGGTGCTTCTCCTCGGGGGAATGGTCTTCGCCGTGTGCGCGGTCGCCCTGAGCTTCATCGACCTCACGGAGCACCGGCTGCCCAACCGGATCCTCTACCCGTGGGCGGCGGTGACCGCGGGGATGCTGCTCGTGGTCTCGGTGCTGCTTGGGGACATCCTGGGACTTCTCCGAGGCATCGGTGCCGGGCTGCTCTGGGGAGTGCTTTTCCTGATCGCTCGGCTCGCGCACCCGCCCTCCATCGGCATGGGCGACGTCAAGCTCGCCGTCGTGCTGGGGCTCTATACCGGTTTTCTGGGCTGGGCGACGGTGGCGGCCGCCGTGCTGCTCTCCTTCCTGCTGGCCGGGGCGGTCGCTCTCGTCCTGATCCTGACCCGGCAGGCGGACCGACGCACCCGTCTTCCCTTCGGACCCTTCCTGATCCTGGGCACCGCGATCGCGATGATCGCGGCCTGAGCCGCTAAGGTGGCAGGCGATGGCACCGACACCAGAGTTCATCCGTGACCTGCGCACCCATATCGGCACTTCTGACCTGTGGATTCCTGCTGTGCGCGGCGTCGTCCTGCGCCGTCGGGTCGGGGACGTCGACCTGCCGGAGCCGGAGGTGCTGCTGGTCCGTCGCAGTGACAACGGGGCGTGGACCGTGACCTCCGGGATCCTCGATCCTGGTGAGCAGCCAGGGAAGGGCGCCGTGCGGGAGGTCGCGGAAGAGACTGCCGTCCTCGCGCGGCCGGTGCGGGTGGCCGGAGTGTTCGCCACCCACCTGGTGCAGTACGCCAACGGGGACCGCTGCCGCTTCCTGGACACCGTGCTGGAGATGGAGCCGGTGGAGGGCGAGCCGCGGGTCAACGACGACGAATCCGTGGACGTGGGCTGGTTCTCGGTCGCCGCGCTGCCCGAGCCGCTCGCGGAGGATCAGCGCATGGTCATCGACTGGGCGCTCGACGCCGGGGCGCCCGCGCAGCTGCTCATGGAGTGAAGATCTTTCCCGGGTTGAGGATCTCGGCAGGGTCGAAGACCGCCTTGATCTGCTGCTGCAGGTCCATCTGGTCGGCTCCGAGCTCGTCGGCCAGCCAACGGCGCTTCAGCAGCCCCACCCCGTGCTCTCCGGTGAGCGTACCGCCCATGGCCAGGGCCATCTCAAAGATCCGGCCCGCCGCCTCCCAGATCTGCGGCGGCACGATCTCCCCGGTGAAGGTGAACGTGGGATGCAGGTTTCCATCCCCGGCATGGGCGGCGGTGGGGATGCTCAGCCCGAACTCCTCCTCGATGCGGCGGATCTCCGCGAACGCCTCGGCCAGGCGATCCCGCGGCACCGCGACATCCTCGATCAGCAGCGAACCCAACGCCTGCAGGGAGGGGAACATCAGGCGCCGCAGCGCGAAGAGCCGCTCGGAGTCGGCCTGGTCGGTGGCATGGGTCAGCTGCGCCCGGTGCCGGGCGAGGATCTCCGCGGTGGAGGCGACCTCCTCACGGGCTGCGGCGCCGTCGTGCTGCAGCAGCAGATACGCCTGACCGCCGGGGGCCAGCTCCTTGCCGGTGTGCGCGGCGATCGCGTCCAGGCAGGGCCGGTCCAACAGCTCCATGGCCGCAGGCACATGGCCTGCGCGGACCACCTCGGCGGCGGCCGCGGCGGCGTCGACGATGCTCGGGAAGACCGCACCCAGGGTCGGGGTGTCCCCGGTGACGGCGGGGCGCAGCGCCAACGTGGCCTCCACGATGATCCCCAGCGTGCCCTCGGAGCCGATCATCAGCGCGGTGAGGTCGTAGCCGGTCACACCTTTGACGGTGCGATGCCCCACCTCCAGCAACCGCCCGTCGGCCAGCACCACCTTCAACGCCAGCACCGACTCTCGGGTGACCCCATACTTGGCGCAGAGCAGCCCGCCGGCGTTCATCGCGATGTTGCCGCCCACGGTGGAGATGTCCTTGCTGGCCGGGTCCGGGGACCACCAGAGCCCGTGGGGGGCCAGATGTTCGTCGAGCCGGCCGTTGATCACTCCGGCCTGCACCACCGCCAGCCGGTTGCCCTCAGAGATCTCCAGCACCTGGTCCATGCGTTCCAGGGAGAGCACGATCTCCCCGGCGCCCGCGGTGGCGCCGCCGGAGAGACCGGTGCCGGCACCTCGGGTCACCACCGGGGTGCGATGCGCGCTGGCGATCCGGCACACCTGTTGGACGTCCTCCACGCTCTGGGCGTGCACGGCCGCCAGCGGAACGCCCTCGCCGCGGTGCCCGGACTTGTCGGTGGAGAGCGCGACCAGCCCGGACGGGTCAGTGATGACCCGTCCGGGAAGGGCCGCATGGAGCTCCGCGATCACCGGGGAATCTGTCGCCGCACGGGGTGTCATCCCGGCTGGGTCATCGACTTCACATCGAGGGCCTCGTCCAGCTGCGCCTCGGTGAGCTCGCCGCGCTCGAGGTAGCCCAGCTCCACGACGGCCTCGCGCACGGTGACCTTGTTCTTCACCGCGTGCTTGGCGATGTCGGCGGCCGCCTCGTAGCCGATGTGCTTGTTCAGCGGCGTCACCACCGAGGGTGAGGCTCCGGCCAGGAAGGCGCAGCGGTCCTCGTTGGCGGTCAGGCCGGAGATCATCTTGTCGGCCATCACGTAGCTGGTGTTCTTCAGCAGGCGGATGGACTCGAGCAGGTTGGCGGCCATCACCGGGATGCCCACGTTGAGCTCGAAGGCGCCGTTGGTCGAGGACAGGGCCACAGTGGTGTCATTGCCGATCACCTGGGCACAGACCTGGATGGCGGATTCGCAGATCACCGGGTTGACCTTGCCGGGCATGATCGAGGAGCCGGGCTGAAGATCCGGGAGGGAGATCTCGCCCAGACCGGTGTTGGGACCGGAGCCCATCCAGCGCAGATCGTTGTTGATCTTGATCAGCGAGTAGGCGATGGTGCGCAGCTGGCCGGAGGCCTCGACCAGTCCGTCGCGGTTGGCCTGCGCCTCGAAGTGGTCGCGCGCCTCGGTCAGCGGCAGGCCGGTGTCCTCGGCCAGGTGGGCGATGGCCTTCTCGGCGAAGCCCTTCGGGGTGTTGATACCGGTGCCCACGGCGGTTCCGCCCAGCGGAACCTCGGCAACGCGCGGCAGGGCCGAGTCGATGCGCTCGATGCCATATCGGATCTGGGCCGCGTAGCCGGCGAACTCCTGCCCCAGGGTCACCGGGGTGGCGTCCATCAGGTGGGTGCGGCCGGACTTCACGACGTCGGCGAACTCGGCGGCCTTGGCCTCCAGGGCCTCGGCCAGGTAGGCCAGGGCGGGCTTGAGGTCATTGATCAGCGCGGAGGTGGCGGCCACGTGGACCGAGGTGGGGAAGACATCGTTGGAGGACTGCGAGGCGTTGACGTGGTCGTTCGGGTGGACTTCCTTGTCCGAGCCCTTCTCCTTCAGCGCCTGGTTCGCCAGGGTGGCCAGCACCTCGTTGGTGTTCATGTTCGAGGAGGTCCCGGACCCGGTCTGGAACACGTCCACAGGGAAGTGCTCATCGAGTTCGCCGGAGGCGACCTTCTCGGCGGCACCGGCGATGGCCTCGGAGAGCTCGGCGTCGAGCACCCCGAGCTCTGCGTTCGCGCGGGCGGCGGCCTTCTTCACTCGTGCCAGCGCCTCGATGTGGGCGCGCTCCAGGGTGCGTCCGGAGATGGGGAAGTTCTCCACGGCGCGCTGGGTCTGTGCGCGGTACAGCGCGTGGGCGGGCACCTTCACCTCGCCCATCGTGTCGCGCTCGATTCGGTATTCGGTCTGAGATGCAGAGTTCTCTGTCATGGGGCCATTCTAGGGAGGCCCGGCAGGCTCCGCACCGAGCCGGCGCACTGTGAAGCGGAGGTCAGACCCTGCCGATGGTGCTCACCAGATCTGCACGCCCTTCGGCGAGCCGGTAGGTCACCCCGATGACGGCGGTGCGGTTCTCCTCGACGGCCTCGTAGATGGTGCGCGAGTGCTCGGTGATGCGCGAGACGGTCTGCTTCACATGCTCCTCGACGGTCTCGTTGACTGTGGTCAGCCCTTGACGCTGAGCGGCCAGCACCGAGGGCGTGATGCGCTCCACCAGGCTGCGCACGAAGCCGGTGGGCGTGGTCGCCGAGGCCGCGGATTCCATGGCGGCGGTCACCGCGCCGCAGGAGTCGTGGCCCAGCACCACGATCAGCGGCACCTGCAGGACGTCGACGCTGTACTCCAGGGAGCCCAGCACAGCGTCGTCGATCACCTGACCGGCGGTGCGGACCACGAAGACGTCACCGAGTCCGACGTCGAAGATGATCTCTGCGGCCAGCCGGGAGTCCGAGCAGCCGAAGATCACCGCCATGGGGTGCTGCCCCTCGGTGAGCGAGCTGCGGCGCTCGGCGTTCTGGTTCGGATGTGCGACCTCTCCGGAGACGAACCGGGCGTTGCCGATCTGCAGGCGCTCCCAGACCTCGAAGGGACTCAGCGGCGAGGGAGTGGGCTCAGGGGCGGTGGTGTGGGTCATCGTGCTCCTCACAGATGTCACAGTGAACGGGATGCCTCCCGCGGGCTTGGGCGATGATGATCAGACTAAGCCACCGCAGGTCACTCCTCGGTGTCCGGCTCCTCACCGAGGGAGTCGACGAGCGCGGTCAGGGCGTGGGTGAACTCTTCCTCGGAGGCGTCGCCGGTGATCACCACGGTGGTGCCGTCGACGTCGTTCTCGTCTTCGGTGAGCACATAGTAGGTGCGGCCGCGGTCGCCGTCCCGGACCTCGAACTCCAGCCCTTCGATGTCCACGATGCCGGTGGGGGTGGCCTGGTAGGTCTCCTCCGCGATCCAGGTGGGGTTGCCCTGGTCGGTCTGCGCGAACCCGATGAAGTCGACCGCGTCGGTGGTGTAGCCGACCTCCCAGACCGACACGCCGTGCTCCGGGCGGGTCTCCCAGCGGGCATAGTTGGCGGTCCAGGTCTCGGGAACGTCCGGGGCCAGGGGTGCGAAGTCGGCGACCTCGGCGACGTAGAGCGCCTCCTGGTGGACGTCCTCGTCCCGGTGGTACGGCTCCACGTCCGGCTCCGGGTTCATCATGTAGAAGGCGGCGACGGCCCCCACGGTGACGGCCATGGTGATCACCATGGCGACCATCGGCTGCGAGATCCGCTTGGACTGGGCAGGAGTCAGCTGCGGTTTGGCCGGGGCGTGGTCCTCGGAGGGGCGGGGCTCGTGTTCGCGCTCTGTCACCCTGCCATTGTCCCAAAGTTCTGCCGGTGATCCGTCCACCTGACCTTCAATGACGGGGCGGCAGCTCCTCGGCCAGCACCGCATAGCCGACGCCGTCCCGCCAGCCGAGGAACCGTGAACTTGGACCCCCGGGACAGCCAGTACTCCCACACCTCATGGAGGTCCTCCGCGGTGAAAGGGTTCAGCAACAGCCGCTCGGTGAGCAGCGGGAACGCCCTGCCACGCTCGGCGCACAGCTGGTGGAAGGTGCTGCCGGTGCTCGTGTCTGGGGTCATGGACGTCAGCCTAGCGTCGTAGAGTGGAGCCGATGAGTCAGGACCAGCCGGACGGGAGCACCACCCCCGACGACGGCGGGGACACCCCTCCCCGGCGTGGTCTCGCCCTGCAGTGGGGCACCTACCTGCGCAACACGGTGCTGGTGCTGGTGCTGCTGCTCATGCTCTGGCTTGCCTTCAACGTCCGGCTGCCTTCGGTGGAGGAGCTGCGCGCCGCGATGGAGGACCTCGGATGGGGCGCCTGGTTCGCGTTCATCGGTCTCTACGCGTTGGTGGCCATGACACCCATCCCGGTGACGATCATGGCCGTCACCGGAGGGCTGCTCTTCGGCGTCGTGCAGGGCAGCATCCTCTCGATCATCGGGGTGCTCATCGGTTGCTGGGCCGCCTACTGGCTCGCCCGTGGCCTGGGCCGGACCACGGTGATCCGTCTGCTGGGCACCCACGCCTCCACTGTGGAGCGGCACCTGGCCGACGCCGGATTCCACGCGGTCTGCACGCTGCGGCTCATGCCCGGGCTGCCGTACTGGCCGGTGAACTACGGCTCAGGCGCCTTCGGGGTCTCGCAGCGGGACTTCGTGGTCGCCGGGCTGGTCTCCACCATCCCCGGCCAGGTCTCTCTGGTGGCCGTGGGCGCGTTCATCTCGCAGCCCGGGATCATGCCGGGGGTCGTCGTGCTCTGCGCCTGGGCCGTCGTCGTCCTCCTGACCATCTGGGCCCTGCGCAGCTGGAAGGGCACCTCCTCGCGTCCGCTTCCCGGCCAGCGTCACCGGAGCGACTGAGCCGCGGCTTCGGCCCGCCGGACCACCTGCTCGGCATGGCGGACCAGCGGCAGGTCCACCATCGACCCGCGGAAGCGGAACGCTCCGCCGTGGTGGGGCACTTCGGCCAGCAGCGCCCGGGCGTGGTCCAGCTCCTGCTCGGTGGGAGCATAGGCGCTGCGGATGACAGGCACCTGGGCGGGATGGATGCAGGCTTTGGCGGTCCAGCCGCTGGCGGCGGCGTCGGCGGCTTCGGCGGCCAGCCCGTCGGTGTCCTCGATGTCGGCGTAGATCGCATCGATCCCAGCCGCTCCGTGGGTGGCCGCGGCCAGAAGAACCTGGGCGCGGGCCTGTCGGGCCACATCCCGATAGCGTCCGTCCGGCCGGCGCGAGGAGCTCCCCCCGATCGAGGCCAGGAGATCCTCCGCGCCCCACATCAGCGCGACCACCTGCGGGTGGGAAGCGATCTGTTCGGCGCGGGTCACCCCGGCGGCGGTCTCGCACAGGCCGATGATCCCGGCATCGGGCAGCGCCCGGGCCGCGGCGTCGACCTCCTCGCGGGACTCCGTCTTGGCCAGCATCACCAGCTCCACACCGGTGCCGGCCAGCAGGTCGACGTCGGCGGCGAAGCCCGGGGTGCCGGCGGGGTTGATGCGGACCACGGTGCGGGCGCGCAGTTCGGCGGACTCGGGTGCGGCCAGCGTCTGCAGGTGTTGACGGAGGTGCCGGCGGGCGTGCGGCTTGTCCCGGTCGGCCACGGCGTCCTCCAGATCGAGGATGAGCGCATCGGCACGATCGGCGGCCTTGGCATAGCGTTCTGGCCGGTCAGCCGGGCAGAACAGCAGGGACGGGCCCACGGTGAATCCACGACGTCGCCTCATGAGGCACCTCCTGGTGCACCCTCCCGGTGGGCGTCCTCCGAGACCCAGAGCATCACCGAGCGGATGCATTCGGCCACCACGGTGCCGTCCTGGTTACGCCCTCGGTGCCGGATCTTCAGGATCCCCTGCCCCGGTCGGGAGGAGGAGAGCCGCTTCTCGAGGATCTCGGACTCCGAGGAGAGCGTGTCCCCGGGGAAGAGGGGGTGGGGGAAGGAGACGGTCTCGAAGCCCAGGTTCGCCACGATCGTGCCCTGGGTCAGCTGCGCCACCGAGGCTCCGACCAGGGTGGAGAGGGTGAACATGGAGTTCATGAGCGGACGGCCGAAGGGCTGGGTGGCGGCCCAGTGGGCGTCCAGGTGCAGGGACTGGGTGTTCATGGTCAGCGTGGTGAACAGGACGTTGTCAGATTCGGTCACCGTGCGACCCGGGGCGTGCCGGTAGACGGCGCCCACCTCGATCTCGTCCAGATACAGGCCGCGCTGCTGGATGATCCGTTCAGTGGTCATGGCTGATCCTCTCCCTCCTGCGCCGGTCAGTCCAGTCCGAGGCTGCGGGCGATGAGCATCAGCTGGACCTCTGTGGTGCCTTCGCCGACTTCCAGGATCTTCGAGTCCCGGTAGTGCCGAGCGACCACGAACTCGTTGATGAAGCCGTAGCCTCCGAAGACCTGGGTGGCGTCGCGGGCGTTGTCCATGGCGGCCTCACCGGCGATCAGCTTCGCGATGGCCGCCTCGGTCTTGAACGGCTTGCCCGCCAGCATGCGAGCGGCGGCGTCGTAGTAGGCCAGCCGGGCCGAGTGTGCCCTGGCCTGCATGCGGGCGATTTTGAAGGAGATCGCCTGATTCGAGCCGATGGGGGCCCCGAAGGTCTCCCGTTCCTGAGCGTAGCGGACGGATTCGTCCACGCAGCCCTGTGCGGCCCCTGTGGCCAGTGCGGCGATGGCGATGCGACCCTCGTCCAGGATGCCCAGGAAGTTCGCATAGCCCCGCCCGCGCTCGCCGAGCAGATTCTCCTCCGGGACGCGGACGTTCCGCAGGGTCAGCGGATGGGTGTCTGAGGCGTTCCAGCCGACCTTGTCATAGGCCGGTTCCGCCGTGAAGCCCGGGGTGTCGGTGGGCACCAAGATCGTGGAGATCTCCTTCTTCACGCTCCCGTCGCCCAGCGTCCTTTCTCCGGTGACGGCGGTGACGGTGACCAGGGAGGTGATGTCGGTCCCGGAGTTGGTGATGAATTCCTTGGTGCCGTCGATGACCCATTCGCCGTCCTCCAGCACCGCGCGGGTGCGGGTGCCTCCGGCGTCGGAGCCGGCCTCGGACTCGGTGAGCCCGAACCCGGCCAGCCGCTCTCCGCTGGTCAGCTCCGGCAGCCAACGTTCCTTCTGCTCAGGGGTGCCGAAGCGGTAGATCGGCATCGCCCCCAGCGAGACGCCGGCCTCCAGGGTGATCGCCACCGACTGGTCGACCTTCGCCAGTTCCTCCAGGGCCAGGCAGAGGGCGAAGTAGTCACCGCCCTGGCCGCCGTGCTCCTCCGGGAACGGGAGGCCGAACAGCCCCATCCCGGCCATCTGGGAGACGACCTCGTAGGGGAAGGAGTGGGCCTCGTCGTGGGTCGCCGAGACGGGGGCGACCACCTCCCGGGTGAAGTCCCTGACGGCGCCCACGAGGGCCTGGTGCTCCTCGCTGAGCATGTGGTCCATCGACTGTGGCATGGGTTCAGTCCTCCTTGGTCACGGTCGCCAGCACCTGGCCGAGCGACACCTGGTCTCCGGCGGCCACGGCGATGCTCACCGTGCCGTCGAACGGGGCGAGCATCCGATGCTCCATCTTCATCGCCTCGATCGTCACCAGGGGATCCCCGGTGGTCACCTGCGTCCCGGTGTCGGCCTCGACGGCGATCACGGTGCCGGGCAGCGGTGCGGTGACCTCCGGCGACGCCTCGGAGAGCTCGGCCTCCCGCTGGGCGAGAGCGGTCACCGTCTGCGCTCGCCGGTCCGCCACGGTCAGCCGGACCGTGAGGCCTTGTGCCCACACCCAGACCTCGGCGCCGTCCCGCACGAGCGCCACCGGTCGGCACCGTGTCTTACGGGTCAGCAGGTGCGTCCCGGGGCCGGAGGTCGAGGCGCCGGTCGGCAGTGGGGTCAGCGTCGCGGTGCCGTCGAGCTGCACCGTGGCGGTGAGCTGCTCCCCGCCGGGAGAGCAGTAGGTGACCAACACGGTGGGCACCGCCGGCTCGGTCAGCCGCCAACCGTCGCTGGTCCAGCCTGATCCCATGCCCGACGCCGGCCTGGCCTGTGGTCCGGCCAGGTGCAGACCCGCGGCGGTGAGCACGTCGTCGTCGGGCCAGGGGAACTCGAGCTCGGGAAGCCGGCGCTCGATCAGCGTGGTGTCCATCCGCCCTGCCTGGACGTCCTCGTCGGCGAGCAGACCGCGCAGGTAGGCCAGGTTCGTCTGGACCCCGAGCACCACGGTCTCGCCGAGTGCGCGGTGCAGCCGCGCCAGCGCCTGCTCCCGATTAGGGCCGGAGGCGATCACCTTGGCCAGCATCGGGTCGTAGTCCACCCCGACGGTGGAGCCTTCACGCAGTCCGGAGTCCACTCGGATCCCGGGCCCGGAGGGTTCACGCAGGTGCAGGATACGGCCGGTGGAGGGCATGAACCCCGCCTCAGGGGTCTCCGCGTAGACGCGCGCCTCGATGGCATGACCGGTGAGGACGACGTCGTCCTGGGTGAGCTCCAGCGGCTGGCCGGCGGCGATGCGCACCTGCTGCTCCACCAGGTCCACCCCGGTGATCTCCTCGGTGACCGGGTGCTCCACCTGCAGGCGGGTGTTCATCTCCATGAAGAAGAACTTCTCCGGCTGCGCGTCGGAGACCAGGAACTCGACCGTGCCGGCACCGCGGTAGTCCACGCTGCGTGCCGCCTCGCAGGCGGCCTCACCTAGCTGGGCACGGAGCCGCTCACCGTCGGGTGAGTCCAGCAGCAGCGGGGAGGGGGCCTCCTCGATGACCTTCTGATGACGGCGCTGCAGAGAGCATTCGCGCTCGCCGAGGTGGATGACGCGCCCATGGTCATCGGCGAGCACCTGAACCTCGATATGCCGGGGGGAGCGGATCAGCTGCTCGATCATCAGCGAGTCGTCCCCGAAGGCCGACCGGGCGACCCGGCGCGCCGCCGGCAGCGCCGCGGCGAGATCCTCGAGACGCTCGACCACCTGCATCCCTTTGCCGCCACCCCCGGCAGAGGGCTTGATCAGCGCAGGATAGGTCATCCCCGCGGCCGCGGCGACCAGCTCGTCGTCACCCAGCCCCGGTGCGGAGACGCCCTCGACCAGCGGCACCCCGGCGGCGGCCACGTGGTCCTTCGAGCGGATCTTGTCGCCCATGATCTCCAGGGCGCGGACTCCGGGGCCGATGAACACGATGCCGGCCTCTGCGCAGGCCCGGGCGAAGGCGGGGTTCTCGGAGAGGAACCCATAGCCGGGATGGATGGCCTCCGCCCCGGTGACGCGGGTGGCCTCGATGACCGCCTCGATGTCCAGATAGGAGGCGGAGGCCGCTGCCGGACCCAGGCAGACGGAACGGTCCGCCAGGCGGACGTGGGCAGCGTCGGCGTCGGCTTCCGAATGCACCGCCACCGAGGCGATCCCCAACCGGTGCAGGGTGGCGATCACCCGGCAGGCGATCTCCCCGCGGTTGGCCACCAGCACGGTGGAGAACAGCGGAGCGGGACGGGTCCTCGGGGGCTGCGGCATCTGGTCTCCTACATCCTGAACAGGCCGAAGTTCGGCTCCGGCAGCGGGGTCCGCGAGCAGACCTCCAGCGCCATGGAGAGCACCCGGCGGGTGTCGGCGGGGTCGATGATCCCGTCGTCCCAGAGCCGGGCCGAGGAGTAGTACGGCTGCCCCTGGTGCTCGTAGGTCTGTCGGATGGGCTCCTTGAAGGACTCCTCCTCCTGAGGGCCCCAGTCGTCGCCGGCGGACTCGATCTGGTCGCGCTTCACCGTGGCCAGCACCGCGGCGGCCTGTTCCCCGCCCATCACGGAGATCCGGGCATTGGGCCAGGTGAACAGGAACCGTGGGGAGTAGGCACGGCCGCACATCGAGTAGTTCCCGGCGCCGAAGGAGCCGCCGATGATCACGGTGATCTTCGGCACCCGGGTGGTGGCCACCGCTGTGACCATCTTCGCGCCGTTCTTGGCGATGCCCCCGGCCTCGTAGTCACGGCCCACCATGAAGCCGGAGATGTTCTGCAGGAACAGCAGTGGGATGCCGCGCTGGTCGCACAGCTCGATGAAGTGGGCGCCCTTCAGCGAGGATTCGGAGAACAGGATCCCGTTGTTCGCCACGATGCCCACCGGGTGCCCGTCGAGGTGGGCGAATCCGGTGACCAGGGTGGTGCCGTAGTCGCGCTTGAACTCGTGGAAGGCGCCGTCGTCGACGATCCGGGCGATGATCTCGTGGACGTCGTAGGGCCGGTTGACGTCCTGCGGGATGATGCCGTCAAGCTCGGCGACGTCGAGCCGGGGCGGGGGTGCCGCCTCCGCGCGTTCCCAGGCCCGCGGCCCCGGGGGCGGAAGGGTGGCGACGATGTCCCGGACGATCTGCAGGGCGTGGTCGTCGTCCTCGGCGATGTGGTCGGCGACTCCGGACTGGGCGGTGTGGACCTTCGCCCCGCCCAGCTCCTCGGGCGTGACGACCTCCCCGGTGGCGGCCTTCACCAGCGGCGGGCCGCCGAGGAAGATGGTGCCCTGGTTGCGCACGATCACCGATTCATCACTCATCGCTGGCACGTAGGCCCCGCCGGCGGTGCAGGAGCCCAGCACCGCGGCGATCTGGGGGATGCCCTGCGCGGAGAGCTGGGACTGGTGGTAGAAGATCCGGCCGAAGTGGTCCTCATCGGGAAAGACCTCGTCCTGCATCGGGAGGAAGGCTCCTCCAGAATCCACCAGGTAGAGGCAGGGCAGACGGTTCTCCGCGGCGATCCGCTGGGCGCGGAGGTGCTTCTTCACCGTCAGGGGGAAGTAGGTGCCTCCCTTGACGGTGGAGTCGTTGCAGACCACCATCACCTGTCTGCCGTGCACGAGCCCGATGCCGGTGATGATGCCGGCGCCGGGGGAGGAGTCCTCGTACATGCCGTGGGCGGCCAGGGCGCCGATCTCCAGGAAAGGGCTGCCGGCGTCGAGGAGCCGGTCCACGCGCTCGCGGGGGAGCAGCTTGCCACGCTGTTGGTGGCGCTGCCGGGACTTCTCCGAGCCGCCCAGGGCGGTGCGGCGCAGAGTCTGGCGCAGCTCTGCCCGCAGCTCGCGGTTCCGTCGGGCGTTGGCCTGAAAGGTCTCGTCCCGAGGGTCCACGGCGCTGGAGAGGATCTGCGAGATGCCCCGTGGCTCCACGTCGTCCTCCTGCAGTCCGGTAGATTTGAGTTAACCGATGTTCACTGAAAGCGACTCTAGTGGGGGTGATCACATGATGTCCATCCCTGAGGGTGCCCCGCTCACGCGCCGCCAGCAGGAGAAGGACCGGCGCCGCGGGGAACTCCTCGAGGCAGCCGGCCGGCTCTTCGGCACTCGCGGCTTCTCCGCCGTGGCGCTGGACGACATCGGCGGTGAGGTGGGAGTGACTGGCCAGGCCATCTACCGCCATTTCAAGGGAAAGCGGGACATGCTCTGCCAGCTGCTGCTGGGGGTGAGCGAGGAGCTGCTCGAAGGTGCCGAGCAGCTGCGTGCCCAGTCGCTGTCCCCGGAGGAGAGGCTGCATCGGCTCATCGCCTTCCAGGTGCGCTTCGCGCTGGGCAGCCCTGAGGTCATCCGGGTGCAGGAGCAGGAGCTGGGCCGTCTGGCGGACGACGACCGGCGGCGCATCCGCCGGATGCAGCGCGAATACATGGACATCTGGGCCGAGAGCATCAGTGCCCTCCATCCGACGGCGGATGCCGAGGAGCTGCGGATCCGCGTCCATGGCCTCTTCGGTCTGATCAACTCCACCGCCCACTCGCTCAGGCACTTCCATGGCCGGGCCCCCTCGGCGCGGACCTCGCAGATCGGCGCCCGCGCCTTGGAGGTCATGGCGCGCGCCGCCGTGGAGGTCGAGATGCCCCGCTGAGCAGGCCTCCGCAGGCTGCCCTGCAGTTCTCCTCGCCGAAGTGTTGTGATCCGCCTCACTGTGCTGTGAGCTTCGGCCCTGTCGTCATCCATCGGACGTCGCCACTATTCTCGGCAGGATCCGGAGCACAGATGAACCTGAGCCATGAGACCCGCGACACCCTCGCATACGACGTCGGCCCGGCCGAGCCGGTCCTGCTGCAGACCACCATCAGCGACAGCCTCCGGCTCACCGTCGAGGAGCATGGTGAGCGGGAGGCGCTGGTGGACGTCCATCACGGCCGGCGCTGGACCTACGCCGAGTTCCGCCGCGACGTGCGTCGGCTGGCCACCGGACTGCATCGCGCCGGAGTCAGGACAGGGCAGCGGGTCGGCCTCTGGAGCCCGAACCGCTGGGAATGGACGCTGACTCAGTACGCGACCGCCGAGCTGGGCGCGATCATGGTCACCATCAATCCCGCCTACCGCCAGCACGAGCTGAACCACGTGCTCGGCCAGGCGGGCATCACCGCCGTCATCGCCTCCGACGCCGTCCGCGGCCAGGACTACCCGGCCATGCTGCGCGCCGCCGAGCAGGAGCTGGGCGCTTTGGAGCTCAGCGTGATCATGGGCTCCCCGGAGTGGGAGGAGCTGATGGTCCCGGAGCCGGATGAGTACACACTCGACGCCGTCGCCGCCGCGCTGGACCCGGGCGACCCGATCAACATCCAATACACCTCCGGGACCACCGGCTTCCCCAAGGGTGCGACGCTGACTCATCGGAACATCCTGAACAACGGCTTCTTCGTGGGGGAGATCTGTCGATACACCGCACGGGACCGGATCTGCATCCCGGTGCCCTTCTACCACTGCTTTGGGATGGTCATGGGAAACCTCGGAGCCACCACCCACGGTGCGGCCATGGTCATCCCGGCCCCGACGTTCGATCCGCGCATCACGCTGCAGACCGTGCAGGACGAGCGCTGCACCAGCCTCTACGGCGTGCCCACGATGTTCATCGCCGAGCTCGGGCTCGAGGACCGCGACTCTTTCGACCTGAGCAGCCTGCGCACCGGCATCATGGCCGGCTCGTCGTGTCCGCAGGAGATCATGCGGCAGGTGATCGAAGTGATGCATATGGAAGAGGTCACCATCTGCTACGGCATGACTGAGACCTCACCGGTGTCTCTGCAGACGCGCGTGGACGACGAGCTGGGCCGCCGGGTGGGAACCGTGGGACGTGCAGGCCCGCACGTGGAGGTCAAGGTGGTGGACCCGGTCAGTGGGGTGACCCTGCCTGTGGATCGCGACGGCGAGCTGTGCACCCGTGGATATCTGGTCATGCAGGGCTACTGGGACCAGTCCGACAGGACCGCCGAGGCGGTGGACGCCGAGGGGTGGATGCACACCGGGGACATGGCACGGATGGACAGCGCCGGGTACGTGCAGATCACCGGCCGGATGAAGGACATGGTGATCCGGGGAGGGGAGAACATCTACCCCCGAGAGATCGAGGAGTTCCTCTACTCCCATCCGGACATCGTCGACGCCCAGGTGATCGGAGTGCCGGACGAGAAGTACGGCGAGGAGCTCATGGCCTGGGTGCGGCTGCGCGACGGGGCCGAGCTGCTCACCGCAACGGCGCTGCGGCGGTTCTGCCATGGTCGTCTGGCGCGGTACAAGATCCCCCGGTACGTGACAGTCGTCGACGAGTTCCCCACGACCGTGACTGGGAAGGTCCGCAAGGTCCAGATGCGGGATGAGGCCCTCGACCGGCTCGCCACCCCGGGAGCGGTCGACGACGCGCGCGCCGACTGAGGGGTGGGCACGGTCGTGGACCTCGTGATGTGTGTGGACGAGGTCGACGGGTGTGTGGGCAGGGAGTCCCCGGCGATGGCTGCTGGGGCCGCGGGGATCATGGGAGTGCAGGCCGGTGGGCAGGGTGTCCTCGGGACGGCCCCTGCGGCGGATCCGTTCCGGAGGAGGGTCGGACCGTGCGGGTTCGGGTGGTGTGGGTTCTGGTGCCGTGGGTTCGGGCACTGTGAGGTGGCCGTGGGATTTCGGCCGGTGGTCGATGTCGCAGCGAGGCACGGGGATCTCGCAGCCGAGGGCTTGGCAGGTGCCGTCGCGGAAGGTGATCGCATCACGCAGCCGGGCGGGGGCGGGGCAGTTGGATCGGGGCGCGGGTCTGGGGAGATGGCGAGCCTCCGCCGTCGTCTCACATCGTCCGCCCGGCTGAGTGAGCAGAACCTTACATGTCACAGGCGCCTGTACCCGCCGGTCACCAGCTCCTCCAGGCATGCCCCGCGTTATCATCGAGGCACCGACAGCAACGGGCGGCGACGAAGCCGTCCACGGCGAGACGAACAGGTGGCTGACGACGTGTCCAACGAGTCCGAGACTGAAACGACGACCCCCGCCCCGAGTGCCGAGAGCCCGCAGGACTACTCGCATCTCTCGCCCCGGCTGGCGGTGGGGGACTCCGAGCCGGACCGGAACCTGGCCCTCGAGCTCGTCCGCGTGACCGAGGCGGCCGCCATCGCCGGCGGCGCCTGGGTCGGCCATGGTGATAAGAACGGCGCCGACGGTGCCGCCGTGGACGCCATGCGCTCCCTTCTCGACACGGTGAACCTCAACGGCGTGGTCGTCATCGGTGAGGGGGAGAAGGACGAGGCGCCGATGCTCTTCAACGGTGAACGGGTGGGCAACGGCGCCGGGCCGGAGGCCGACGTCGCCGTCGATCCGATCGATGGGACGCGGCTGACCGCGCTGGGCTACAACAATGCGCTGGCCGTGCTGGCCGTGGCTGAGCGAGGCTCGATGTTCGACCCCTCATCGGTCTTCTACATGGACAAGCTGGTCACGGGTCCTGAGGCCGCAGACATGGTGGACCTGCGCCTTCCGGTCAAGCAGAACCTGCACCTGATCGCCAAGGCCAAGGGCAAGCGCATCAACCAGCTCAATGTCTGCGTGCTGGACCGCCCGCGCCACGCACAGCTGGTGGAGGACATCCGCAATGCGGGGGCCCGCACCCGGTTCATCATGGACGGGGACGTGGCCGGCGGGATCGCCGCTGCCCGCGAAGGCTCCGGCGTGGACGCGCTGATGGGGATCGGGGGTACGCCGGAAGGCATCGTGACCGCCTGCGCCATCCGCGCGATCGGCGGCGTCATCCAGGGCCGTCTGGCCCCCACCGACGACGCCGAGCGTGAGGCTGCCGAGGCCGCGGGCCATGACGTCTCGGACATCCTCACCACCGAGCAGCTCGTGACCTCTGACAACTGCTACTTCGCCGCCACCGGCATCACCGACGGCGACCTGCTGCGCGGTGTGCGCTATGAGGGCGAGCGGGTCACGACGCATTCGATCGTCATGCGCGCGAAGTCCGGCACGGTTCGCACGGTGGAGGCTGAGCACCAGGCCCGCAAGTGGGAGACCTACATCCGCAGCTGATCGGGACTCCCTCCCTGTGTTGGATGATCGGAGGGCCGGCGGTCGGCTCCGTGGTCTATCGACCCAGGAGCCGTCGGGTGAACTCAGCGATCCGGGCAGGATTCTCCTCGGCCATGAAGTGACCGGCGTTGATCGGTTCGTAGGTGAAGTCGGCTGCCCAGGCACCCCAGATCTGGGTGGGATCGAACCCGAGCTGGCTGCCCCAGTCCTGCGAGATGACGGCCACGGGCATCGAGAGTCGCCGCCCGTTCGCGCGATCTGCCCGATCCATGTCCAGGTCGATGCTCGCCGTCGCTCGGTAGTCGGCGACGATGGATGGCACGGCCGCCGTGGACGCCCTCACGTAGTGGGCGCGCAGCTCCGGGGAGAAGGTGGTGCCGGTGGGGTCCCAGGCGTCGAGGAAGGAGGCGAAGAATTCTTCGGCGACAGCCTCGATCATCTTCTCGGGCAGCCCTCTGGGCTGCGCCATGAGGTAGAGGTGCCAGGCGATCTTGGCGTCGACGCCGTGGAGGACATCCCAGGTGTCCATCGTCGGGAGCACGTCCAGTATCCCGGTGTGGGTGATCGTGTCGGGGTGATCGAGGCCGGCACGGACGCCGACGAGCGCGCCACGATCGTGGCCGATGACGGCGAATCGATCATGACCGAGCTGCATGGCGACTTCCACGACGTCCGAGGCCATGGTGCGCTTCGAATACGTGTCCGGCGTCGCAGCCTCCGGCTTGTCGCTGTCCCCGTAGCCTCGCAGATCGACGGCGATCACGGAGTGGTCGCGGCTGAGGTCTCCGGCGACGGCGCTCCACATCACATGCGTCTGTGGGAAGCCGTGAAGAAGGACGACGGGTGGTCCGTGCCCCGCATGTGCGACGTTGAGCCCGACGCCGTCCGTGCCGGTGAGGCGGTCGTAGGTGAAGTCTGGGATCCTGAGATCAGTCATGGAGTCTCTCGTGTTCATCGGTGCGGGTCGGAGCTGACGGTGTGGGCGCGCCGGAGAAGATGCCGTGCTGGCCGGCTTCCACGCCGCTGCGGAGCGCGGGGATCAGGATCGCGTCGACCAGGGCTTCGCGGTAGGTGGCGTCGGTCGACAGGCCGTTGAGCTTGCGGATGATGAGCACCCCGGCGGCGACTTCCTCGTAGGCGAAGCGGTCAGCCGTCGCGGGGAGCTCACCGCGGGCTATCGCGGACTGCAGGACGGCATCGGTGAGGCGGGCGCCGGTCGGACCTGCTGACGCCTCGATGTGTTCACAGAGGTCGGGGTCACGCAGCCCTGCTTGCATGATCGTCAGGCTGATGGGTTCGCCGGCGTCCATCGTCGCTTCCAGCCGTTCGAGCAGTGCCAAGAGATCTCCTCGCAGAGATCCCGTGTCGATCGGCTCGGGCTTGGTCGCCGCGGCGGGTCCGGCCTTGATGGCGGCGACGATCATCTCCTGCTTCGTCGCCCACCGGCGATAGAGCGTGCGTTTCGATGCTCGGGCGCGCCGAGCGACTTCTTCGAACGTGACACCGTCGACGCCCGATGTGCTCAGCACCTCGAGGATGACACCCAGAATCTCATCTTCTCTGGCGGTGTCACGTGGGCGACCAGGTGGTCTCGTCGTCACATCTGGGTTTAGATTCGTCACGGTCCGTATCGTAACACCCCTTTGGAGCGCCATGGCATCAGGTGGTCCACGATGCTCAGGCTTGGGACAGTCCAGCGCAGCACATCTCGCCGCCGTCGACGACCTCGTCGTCTGCTCCTCGTGCAGAGTCTCGCTGACCTGGAACGATTCACCGATGATCGGTGCTGCCTGTCAGTCTGATCAGCATGTGACTTCTGAGTTACTTTCTTCTGGCAACCTCTTCACAGGAGTGAATCCCGTTGCTACTGTGTCGTTGGTCACAGCTCGGAACATGGGCTGTGGCCTGACAGAGAAACTCCTGAAAGGGGAGAAGAATATGAGCATCAGGCGAATCATGAGCCTGGGCGGCGTCCTCGGGCTGAGCGCCGCAGCACTGGTGACGGCCACCCCCGTCGCCGCAGACTCCGGAGCGGACCTCCCGTCCGGTCCCGCCCAGGACGGCGTCGAAGTCGACGTCGTGCCTGACGGCGAGCAGGCCGAGGCTGAGGAGTACTGGACGCCGGAGCGGATGGCTGCGGCCGAACCCGTCGAGCCGGAGATCGTGGAAGAGGTGGACGGCGCCACTCTGGAGGACATCTTCAGCGAGTTCGAGGCGGCAGACCCGCGAACGATCGAGCCCCACCAGAGCCAGCAGCAGAATCCGGCAGACAGCCCGCACATCGGCAAGGTCTTCTTCTCCACCTCCGCAGGCGACTTCGTCTGCTCGGCGAACGTGGTGGCGTCGGCCAACCAGTCCACAGTCGCCACTGCAGGGCACTGTCTGCACGACGGCGACGGAGGAGACTTCGCGAGCAACTTCGTCTTCGCCCCCGCCTACGACTACGGGGAGTCTCAGCACGGCGTCTGGGCTGCCGAGGAACTCGTGACCTCCGACCAGTGGGCGCGTAGCAGCGACTTCGAGCACGACTATGCCTTCGCGGTCCTGGAGACCAAGAACGGCACCACCGTGCAGCAGCAGGTCGGTGTCGCCTCCGCGATCACCTTCAACCAGCCCCGCGGCCAGTACTACTCGGCCTACGGCTATCCGGCCGCCGCACCCTTCAACGGCCAGGAGCTGCACCAGTGCCAGGGCACCGCCAGCAACGATCCGCTCGGCGGCAGCACCCAGGGAATCCCGTGCAACATGACCGGCGGCTCCTCCGGTGGCCCCTGGTTCCTGGGCACCGGCTCTGCCGGCGCGCAGAACTCCGTGAACTCCTACGGCTACACCTTCCTGCCCGACGTGATGTTCGGACCCTACTTCGGCGCTGAGGCCGAGCAGGTGTACGACTATGCCTCCACGCGCTGAGCCAGGCGTATGATCGGGGCCCGGACCCTGAGACCAGGACCCTGAGAGAGGACCACGCATGACGACCGTCGAGGGTGAAGGCCGTGAAGGCCGTGAAGGCCAGGAGGACGACGCCGAGGAAAGCGCCTCGGAGGACGTGCCACCGCCCTCGGCGGTCGTCACGCATGAGCCGACCGAGTCTCCGGAGGAGGCGCGGGCCTACTGGACGGCGCGCCGCCGTCGTGACGCTCGGCCCAGGGAGCTGCGGCGGGAGCCACCTCCTGGAGAGAGCTGAGACTGAGGGTCAGTCCTGCGCCGCACGGCCAGGCGCGGCGAGGAAGGCTTCAGACTCAGCCTCGGCGCTCACGGCGACGCCCTCATCCGGAGCCAGAAACGCCGACTCGCCGGCTCGAAGGACCAAGGAGGTCCGGCTTTCGGCTTCGCCCTCCACGTGGATCTCGCCACGCAGGCACAGCAGCACGCTCGGCCCATCGGGGCGGATTCGAACGGCAGGGGTCTCTTCCCCGGTCTCCCGACGGTGAGCTCCCAGGATCAGATGCTCGAGCTGAAATTCCTCGCAGTTCGGGGTGTAGCGCCGCCGGTGCTCGTCCACCGAGGCAGGGGTGCACCATGGCACCGGGAGCACGGTCGCGTCGGTCACTGCCAGCAGCTCGTCCACATCGATGTGTTTGGACGTCAGCCCGCCGCGCAGCACATTGTCCGAGTTGGCCATGATCTCCACGGCCACCCCGTGCAGGTAGGCATGCAGGTTCCCGGCGGGCAGGTACAGTGCCTGGCCGGGGGAGAGGTCCACCCGGTTCAGCAGCAGTGCCACGAGCAGCCCAGGGTCGTCCGGGAATGCGGAGCCGGCGCGCCGCAGAGTGTCTGCAGCCATCGGGTCCAGACCGGGCTCATCCGGCCCAGATTCGTCCAGCATCTCGACCACTGCGGCAGCGATCCTCGCGAAGGCTCCGCGTTCTCCGCGCAGGATCAGTTCCAGGGCCTCGGCCAGGCGTTCTGCCTCCAGCAGGTGCTCCAGCTGCTCCAGCGCCGCGAGCATCGGCACGTCGGCCGTACTGCCAGCTGAGGCGTCGGCCAGCAGACTGCGCAGCGCGGCGACGTCGCCGGCGGCCGCCGGAGATGGGCGGAACCCGCAGAGGGCGGAGAAGTCCTCCACCGCCACCACTAGCTCCGGCTTGTGGTGAGTGTCCTTGTAGTTGCGTCGTGGGGAGTCCCGGGGAATCCCGGCCGCCTCCTCGGCGGCGAAGCCTGCCTGGGCGCGTTCCCTGGTGGGATGGGTCTGGATGGACAGCGGCCGGTCGGCGGCCAGCACCTTGAACAGGTAGGGGAATCCGTCGTGCCCGTCCAGCAGCTCGGGGCGGCGTTCGCACAGGGCGTCGAGGCCGGTGGGGGCGCCGTCGATCACCACCTGGGAGGGGGCCGCAGGGTGAGCGCCCATCCACAGCTCGGCCTGGGGTCCGTCGGCAGGCAGGCCGAAGAGCCGGCTGAACGCAGTGGTCGAGCCCCAGGCATAGTCGCGTACGGGGTTGGTCATCCTGAACATCGCCAGAACACTATCAGCGGGCGCGGCGTGGTCAGGCAGATGCTGGCGGACTTCCGGAGAACTGTGGCCAAACTCCCAGGGGCGCCTCCCTGCTCCGACGGGCGGGCTCAGCGCAGCGGTGTGCACTCGTAGTTGCTGGAGGCCGCCTCTTCCAGGACGCCCTGCTGCCCGGCGTCCTGCAGGTCCCGCAGGTATTCCGCGGTCAGGGGGGAGCCGTCCGGCTGAGTGGGTATTTCGGTCTCATCATCCAGGGTGGGCTCGTCATCCTCCACAGCGTCACGGGTCTCCACGGAGGCGGTGGTGACCACTGCGGCGCCCAGCACCGGCTTCTGCGGTCCGGCGGAGCTGAACCAGCTGCTGCCTCCCTCCTCCTGCTCGATGAGCTCGTCCACGCGCTGATGGATTTCATCGAAGTCCGGGTAGGTGGAGAACTGATCGCCGGCTGAGCCGAAGTCGGGCGCCCCCAGGACCAGGCGCTGCGGCGTCTGCTCCTTGGCGTCCACGGCGAGGTCGAGGAAGGAGCCCAGCTGCGACTGCGGCAGGTTGGTCTCCACGACCTGCTCGCCGGCATCCATGATCTCGGTGAACCGGGTGAGCAGGGTCTGCGGGTTGAACTGGGCGATCATCGCCTGCTGGATGCACTGCTGCCGCTGGATGCGGTTGTAGTCGGAGGAGAACGTGCGAGAGCGTGCGTAGGCCAGCGCGTCGTTGCCGCTGAAGGTGTGCTCTCCGGGGCCCCACCAGTTGTCGCCCCAGGTGCCGTCCGGCCGCGGGCCGCGGTAGGGGACCCAGCCTCCGGAGTCCACGGTGACCCCGCCCATGGCGTCGATGAGGTGGGCGAAGCCGTCCATGTCGATCATCACGTAGCCGTTGACGTCGAGGTCCAGGATGCCGGAGGTGGCGTCCATCATCGCTTCGGCACCGGGGTCCTCGGCGTCGGGGTAGAGGTCCTGGTGGTGGTTCATCACATCCGTGTAGAGGAAGTTGATGATGCACTCGTTGCCGCAGTCATAACCGGTGGGGTAGGCGTCCCAGAGGGGGGACCCCTCGTTGAACCGGGCGTTCTGGAAGTTCCTCGGGATGGAGATGAGGATCGACTCACCGCTGTTCTCATTGACGCTGACCACGTGGATGGAGTCCGGGCGCAGCCCTTCGCGGCCCTCGCCCGCGTCGGCGCCGAGCAGCAGGAAGTTGTACCGGCCGTCGACGGCGTCGATGGCCGGGCCGGCGCTGAAGATGCCCGAGAGCGACCCGCGGGACTCGTTGACCAGGTGCGCGGCGTAGCCCAGTCCGCCCGAGGTGATCGCCATCAGCAGCACGGTGGCCACGGCCATGATCGGCTTCAGCCCGGGCGCCAGGGTGGTGATCCGCAGCAGCCGGAAGGTGTCGATCCACAGTACGGCCCAGCCGAGGGCCAGGGCGCCGAGCAGCACGGTGAGCATCCACAGGGTGAAGGGACGGGTGGCCAGGCCCAGCACCAGTCCGCGCAGCGTGAAGAACATGACGACACCGACCAGCAGCACCGCCCAGACGGCGATCGTGACGGCCACCGCCTTGCGCCCGAAGCCTCGGTGGCCGGCGGCGATCTGCGCGGAGCCGGGGAAGAACAGGGTCATGGCCAGCAGCAGGACGGCCCGACGGGTGCGGTCAGTGGAGGAGCCCCTCTGCGGGCTGCGGACGACCTCGGGTTCGGTCGTGAAACGGTGATAGGTGACGTTTGCCGGGGTCATCGGTCAGGAATGCGTGTGGCGACGACGGTAGGTGGGCAGCTCAGCGGCCTCCTCGCGCAGCGAGGCCCCTTTCGCGTGAGCCTGCGCGGAGAGGTCGGCGGCGAACTCCACGAGCTTCTCGCGCAGGCGGGCAGCCAGGTCACCGTCGCCGGAGGCCAAGGTGCGCACGGCCAGGAGCCCGGCGTTGCGCGCCCCGCCGATCGACACGGTGGCCACCGGGACTCCAGCTGGCATCTGGACGATGGACAGCAGCGAGTCCATGCCGTCGAGGTGCCGCAGCGCCACCGGCACGCCGATCACCGGCAGGGGTGTCACGGAGGCGAGCATCCCGGGGAGATGAGCCGCTCCGCCGGCGCCGGCGATGATCACCCGCAGCCCTCGGTCGTGGGCGGTGCGCCCGTAGTCGATCATCTCCTCGGCCATCCGGTGGGCGGAGACGACGTCGGCTTCGAAGGGGATGCCGAACTCGTCGAGAGCCGCGGCGGCAGCCTTCATGGTGGGCCAGTCGGAGTTCGAACCCATCACGAGTCCGACCAGTGGGCTGGAGTCATCGGCCATCGGTGCCGGTCCCTTCGTCGTGGTGTGGTCGTGCGGCAGTCGTCTCGGTGATCAGCTCCGCGGCGCGTGCAGCGGCCTGCCGGGCGCGCTGGAGCTCCCCGGCGGCGACGGCGGGCTCGCCGGGCTCCGGTGCCAACACCACGTTCACATGTCCCACCTTGCGCCCGGGGCGGGGTTCCTTGCCGTAGAGGTGGATCCTGCTCTCGGGCAGGTGGCGTGCGGCGTCGGGCACTCCGGCGTGCAGGTTCGGCGCGGAGGCTCCGAAGAGGTTCTTCATCACGGTGCGGCTGCCGGGGCCGGCGATCGGGGCGGTGGAGCCCAGGGGGAGGCCCAGCACCGCGCGCAGGTGCTGCTCGAACTGACCGGTGACGGCCCCGTCCATGGACCAGTGGCCCGAGTTGTGGGGACGCATGGCCAGCTCGTTGACGTAGACGCCGGCGCGCTCGCCCTCGGCGATCTCGAAGAGCTCCACGGCGAGCATCCCGGTGACGGCGAGGCGCTCGGCGATGAGCCGGGCGATGCTCGCGGCGTCCTCCATGTGGGTGGGGTGGGAGTGCGGGGCGGGGGCGATGACCTCATCGCAGACGCCGTGGGCCTGGTTGGACTCGACCACAGGATAGGCACGGATCTCGCCGAGGGCGGAGCGTGCCACCTGGGCGGAGAGCTCACGGGTGAAGGGGACCTTCTCCTCGGCGAGCAGCCCGGTGTGCTGGGCTGCGGCGCGGTCGAACCAGTCCTGAGCTTGGACGGCGGTCTCAGCGGAGGTGATGATGCGCACGCCCTTGCCGTCGTAGCCGCCGCGCGGGGTCTTGAGGACCACGGGCCAGCCGGTCTCCTCGCCGAAGCCGACCAGCTCCTCGACGCTGTGCACCTCCGCCCAGCGCGGGTTGGGCAGGCCGAGCTCCTCGACGGCGCGGCGCATGGCCAGTTTGTCCTGGGCGTAGTGCAGGGCGTCTGGGCCTGGGTGCAGTGCCGTGCCCTGGTCGATCAGCGCGGTGAGCACCTCGGCCGGGACGTGTTCATGGTCGAAGGTGATGACGTCGACATCGTCGGCGAAGGCCAGCACGTCCTCCACGGAGCGGTAGTCCCCGAGGGTGGTGCGGGGAATCACCTGACCGGCGGAGGAGTCCGCGGAGCCGGCGAGCAGCCGCAGCTCGATGCCGAGCTCCACGGCGGCCGGCGCCATCATGCGGGCCAGCTGGCCGTCTCCGAGGACGCCGACGCGCGGCGCATCGCCGCGGGCCGCAGCTGCCAGGTGGGGCGCGGTCACTGATGAGTGGGCTTCGGCTGGAGTCACAGTCCCTCATTATGGAGCATCGGGGATGCCCCGGCGGTGAGGAAACACCCGGGAGGGCATGGCGGGTGCGCCCGCGGCCGTGTCTGCGGGGTGTCGGTCGGTGCGGGCGGGGCCGTGATTCTGCTCATAGCAGGGGGTCGAACCAGCTGCTCTGCAGGAGACGTCCAGGGTTTTCCGTACACTGGACGACGGCGGGTAAGGCCTAGGCTGTGGCCTGAGTTGCTCGCCCGCCCCCGTTATTTCCGCTGATGGAGTCCCTGCAGTCTATGATCTCCCGCCTCTGGTTCCGCGCCCGCGACCTCTTCCTCGCCCTGTGGCGGGAGCTCGCCAAGTTCGGCGTGGTCGGCGGCGTGGCGTTCGTGATCGACTCCGCGATCTTCCTCTGGCTCCTCAGCGGGCCGCTCGACGACTCCCAGCTCAAGGCGAAGGTCGTCGCCGGTGCGGTGGCCACCATGTTCTCCTGGGTCGCGAACCGGTACTGGACCTTCCGGCACAGCCGTACTCGCGGCAAGATGCGTGAACTGATGATGTTCCTGCTGATGAACGCTATCGGGCTGGGAATCCAGACCGGCTGTGTGGGCGTGAGCAAGTACCTCCTGGGGATGGACTCGGTCACCCAGGTCTTCATCGCCGGCAACGTCATCGGCCTGGTGCTGGCCACCGCGTTCCGCTTCGTGGCCTATAAGTTCTGGGTCTTCACCGGCGAGGCCGAGGCCGAGCATGAGCCGGGTCCGCACATGATCTCCGACCGCGAGCTGCTCACCGGGGACATCCCTGTGGTCACCGGAGAGCACCGGCCCGCCCGCGACGAGCATCTCAGTCGACACCCTCGTTCCTGAGCACCCGATCCCAGATCTCGTCCTGGCCCCCGAGGGTGCCGGCGTCGACCACCACCACCGTCCCGCTGCCGGCCCAGGCGTGGAGGATCACCGCTGGTGCCTGCGGGTCCCAGGCCTGGGCGCGCCAGGCTTTCCATCGCTGGGCAGAGTCGAGGATGACGGCCAGGCCCTCTTCGTCGGCGCAGATGACGTCGCAGCGCGCCATCGACTCGGATCCGGCTGTGCTGGCCCCCTCGTGCGCCGGAAGGGCGACCTGCGGCAGCGGGTCCAGGAGCTGATCGGGGTGCTGACGGACCTCCGCGGAGACATCGAGCACCCATCCGGGGATGTCTTCTCCGAGGGCGTCGGCGTAGGAGTCGTCGAGCAGGCCGGGGGACAGGGCCGCCAGTTCGGCGTCGCCGAGCGCCTCGGACGCCTCCCAAGCCTGGGGTCGGTCAGTGACCACCAGGCGGACCTCCTCCGCCTTGACCTCCCGAGTGCGGCCCAGCGTCACTCGGCAGCCCAGGGAGCTGGCCGCCAGCACGACGGCGCAGGCCTTCCAGTGCGGGGCGACGTCCACCAGCACGTGATCGCCGAGCTCCAGCTCGGCCTCCTCGCGGAAGAGTCCGACCAGCTTGATCGCCCAGTTCTGCAGGACCCTTCCGGAGAGCTCCACGCGCTCCTCGGACGGCCCGTACCAGACGACGGCGGGCTGGGGTCGGGACCCCAGCAGCTCCATCAGAGCTGGGAAGTCCCTGGGAACTCCGTGGGATCCTGTGCCCAGGCTGAGCGGTGTCATGGATTCCTCCTCCTGCGCCACACCGATCGTCGACCGGTGCTGGCGCGGCGTGTCGGGCGTCATGGCGCTGATCGAGGCCTCTGGAGACCAGGCTCACAGCACTTGACGGATGGTTACTTACGCCAGTGTAATTAGGGGGTGTCGGCGGCTTCGGCCGCATGGTGGTCAAGGACCATCTGTACTTCACACCACTGACTGATGACAGGGGAGGCCTCCATGGGGAACGCACAGCGGCTGAGCGACGAGCAGCACGAGCACTCTCGCGCCGCCCAGCGACCCTCGCTGGACGTCCCTGCCGATTGGTTCGTGGACCCGGCGGACCCGCAGGCCGCGGACCGGCTGGAGCACGGACGCTCCCTGGATGACCAGGCCACCTCCTTCCTCGCCGCCCATGAAGAGTCGGAGAAGCACCCCGAGATCACCCCACAGTACGAGGACGACGTAGAGCCGCCGGTCGCGCTCAGTGAGGCTCCTTCCCGCCGCACTGAGCCCGAGGTCCAGCCCGTCCGAAACGAGGCGTGGCTCGGACTGCCGTCGCTGATCCCCGCGGAGCAGATCGAGGGCGAGCTCGCCTGGCAGGTCGACGCGCTCTGCGCACAGACCGACCCCGAGGCCTTCTTCCCGGAGAAGGGCGGGTCGACCCGGGACGCGAAGAAGGTCTGCGGTGCCTGCCACGTCCAGCAGGAATGCCTGGACTACGCCTTGGCCAATGACGAGCGATTCGGCATCTGGGGAGGTCTCTCCGAGCGCGAGCGCCGCAAGCTGCGGAAGCGAGCGGTCTGATCGCCGGCATCTCCGTCCCACACATCGCCGCCGTCGTCCTGCACGCCGGCGGCGATTCCTCGTCAGACGGGCGGGTCCAGGAGCTGCGGGCGGCATTGGCCGCCCAGACTCGGCAGCCCGACGCGGTCATCGAGCTCTCCGCCGAGACGTGGCGGGGCCCCCAGGACCTCTCGCGCTCGCTACGTTCCCGTCTGCTGCGCGATCGTGGGCAGGCCTCCCGCACCACCAACCCCGGCCCGGGTGGCAGCCGCGTGACGTCGCTGTGGCGTCATCTGGAGCGCCGGCTGCCGGACGGATTCTCTCCCCGCCCCCAGTGGCTGTGGATCCTTCCCAGTGACGCCCTTCCTGAGCCCGACGCATTGGAGCAGCTCGAGGAGCGGCTGTTCACGGTCACCGATGAGGAGACCCACCCGCAGATCCAGGTGATCGGTGCCAAGCAGCTGCATGCGAGCGGTTCCGCAGAGGAGGTCGCCGTCGACCGGCTGGTTGACGTCGGGCTCTGGAGTGCCCGCTCCGGGGAAGTCGTGCCGCTCAGCGAGCCCAAGGAGCTGGATCAGGGACAGTACGACGGCCGCGATGCCGTGCCGGCGGTCGCCGCTCACGGCATGCTCGTCCACGCCCCGCTCTTCGGAGATCTGGGTGGATTCGACCCGACGCTTCCACCCGATGCCGCGGCGGCCCAGTTCTGCCGACGCGCCCGGGAGGTCGGTGCCCACGTCGTCATCCGGCCGGCAGCCCGCATCCGCCGACTGGACCCGACTCCTCGTGAGGAGGTCCACCGGCTCGGCGGTGCCCTGCACCTGTCGGGACCTGAGCGCCGCGGTCAGATCCGTCGGCGACTCACCGAATCTTCCCCGGCGGCGGTGCCCTTCCTCTGGATCGGCCAATGGATGGCCGCCGTGCTGCGCACTGTGCTGCTCACCGCTGTGAAGGCGCCTGACGCGGCCGTGGGCCAACTGGTCTCCTCAGCCGGTGCGCTGTTCGGACTCGGTGCGATCGGGCATTCCCGACGTTTCATCCGTGCGGGACGGCGCGCCGTGATGGAGAGGCTGCTGCGGGACGAGCGGATCGACTCCGAGCATGAGCTGCTGCGCTCCGGACGCCGGGCTGAGCGCGAACTGCGGTTGAGCTCAGCTGAGCTGCGCAGGCACCGCCGGCGGTTGATGACCGCCGAGACGGTCGCGCCGCAGCGGGCCGGCTATGGCCTGGCCGGGGCGCGGGGTGACGAAGAGGATGACCACGACGCGCTGCTGGGACAGGGTTCTGCCGACGGTGAGTTCGACGAGATGCCCACCCGCCGTTCGGGGGACCGGCTGGGCCTGTTCCTGATGCTTCTGGGGCTCACCGGTCTCTCTCTGCTGGTGTTCCGCGATCTGCTCCCCGCCGAGGCGCTCATCGGGGGCGCGGCCCTGCCGGTGACTGCCGTGCCTGCAGAGATCGCCGCCTCGATGGTCAGCCTGATCTCCACCGACGGCCTGGGGCAGCTTTCCGGGGCTGACCCGTTCACCCTGGTGCTGCTGATCCTCTCTGTGCTCTCCGGGGGGCACGCTTCCACAGTGCTGGTCTGGCTGACGGTCCTCGCGCTGCCGCTGGCGGCGCTGACCGCCTGGCTGGCCTCCCGGCTGGTCACCGCCCGGGCCACGGTCCGTGTGGTGGCGGCGCTGCTTTGGGCCGGGGTGCCGAGTCTGCACATCGCCCTCGGCGAGGGGAGGGTGGGCGTGGTGCTGGCCCATGTTCTGATGCCGCTGGTGGTGCTCACCGGTGCTCGGGCACTGGGCGCGAGACCGGTGTACGAGTCGCCCTCGCGCCCCGGACAGACGCGCAGTTTCTACGCCGCCTCCTGGGAGCACGCTGCGGCGGCCGCACTGCTGCTGACCGTGGTGACCGCCGCCGCCCCGGTGCTGCTGGTGCTCACGGTCGTGGTGTGCGTGGTCGGGGCTTTGGTCCTGCGTGGCCGGGGCCGGGTGCTCTGGCTGCTCCCGCTGCCTTCGCTGGCACTGGCCGCACCCATGCTCGGCTCGGCTGTGCTGACTGGGCAGAACGCGGTCGCTGTGTTGCTCTCGGACCCGACCCGTCCGCTGGTCGCCGCAGTGGCGCCGCTGTGGCAGCAGCTGCTCGGCCATTCGCGTCCCTTCGATCCTTCTGCGGGCCTGTTCGGCGCGACGATGCCCGAGTTCTTCGCCTCCGACTTCTGGAGCCTGCGCCTGGCGCTGGTGGTCGGAGCCCCGCTGCTGCTGGTGGCCCTGCTGGGCGTGGTCACCGCGACCCGCCGCAGCTCCCATGCGCTGACGGCCGGGGTGGTCCTGCTGGCCGCGCTGGGCGTCTCGGCAGCAGCCTCCCGGATGGCTGCCGGCGACGACGGCGTCCAGCTCATCCCCGCCGACGTCGGCCCACTGGTCTCAGTGATGGCGTTCTGCCTGCTGATCGCCGCCGTGGGCTCGTTGGACCGCCTGCCGCGTGCGCTGCCGCAGATGGGCCCCACTCTGGCGCCGGTGGCCGCCACGCTGCTGGTGCTCTCGGTGATCGCCTCGCTGGGTTCCTGGGCGGTGCCGCGTGCGCTGCCGGGGTCGCAGCTGAGCGACGAGTCGCTGACCGCGGTCACCCCCACTGAAACGCTGATCGCCCCAGGCCAGGTGCGGCAGGTCCCCGCCACGGCGGCGGATCAGGGCACCGGCCCCGCCCAGCTGCGCACTCTGGTGCTCGACGCCGGTCGCGACGGCGTTGTCGGTGAGCTGGTCTCCGAGCAAGGCCGCACGCTGGACTCCACCCGGGCCGTCGTGAGCGCCGGCGACGTCCCGCTGTGGGTCGAGCCGGCCGCTTCAGCTCGTGACCTGACCCCCGGCGACCGGCGTCTGGGGCAGCTCGTCGCGGCACTGGTGACCCCCGGTTCCGGGGAGGTCGGTCCCTTGATGGAGGAGCTCGGCATCGGGTACGTGCTGATTCGCAGCGGTGAGGACTCCCCGCTGGTGGATGCCGTGGACACGGCCGGGGGGCTGATTGCGGTGGGGCCGACTGATCGTGGCCTGCTCTGGCGTGCGGAGGTCCCTGAGCGGGCGGAAGTGTTCGCCGTCCCCGATGTGGAGGGCGCCTCCACAGCGTGGGCGCGGCTCGTGGATGAGTATGGCCACACCGTGGCACTGCTGCCCTCCCAGGGGCGGCAGGTCGACGTGGACCTGGCCGAGCTGGTCGACGTCGCTGGGGAGTCTCTGGTCGTTGATCAGGACCTGGTGCTGCGCTTGGCCACGGAACGGGCGTCCGGATGGTCCGCCCAGCTCGACGGCGAGTCCCTGGAACCTGCTCCCGGAGGCACCTGGACACAGAGCTTCCACGTTCCTGCCGAGTTGCTGACCGGCCAGTCCGCCGGTGAGGTCTCGGGAGTGCTCACCGCCGAGCACAGCAGCCCATACCGGTGGCCGCTGCTGATCCTGGTGGGCGGTCTCCTGCTGCTGGTGGTGCTGATCGCGGTGCCGCTGCCGCGTGGGGCACGCCTGCTGCCGGTGGCCACCGATGCCGAGCTGGCCCGTATGGACGGGAGGGGTGAGCAGTCGTGAGTGCGAAGAAGGTCCGCCGTCATATCCGTCAGCTGAAGAAGGAGCGTCGTCAGGAGCTCCGCCGTGCCGCGCGGCAGGAGCCGGAGGCCGTCCCGGCTGAGCCTGTGGCGGAGGATACCGCCATCGAGCCCACTGAGCCCCCCGAGCAGGAAGAGGTGCCGGAGCCGCCAGAGGCAGCGGAGCAGCCGGAGCCGCTTGCACAGCCTGAACAGCCGGAACGCACGCGTCGTCCTGGTGCGGGCGTGCGCGCCGGCGCGGTGCTGGCCACTCTGGGCATCCTCGGAGTGGTGGGCGGCTCGGTGGCGCTGGACCCGCGCGGCGGATCCACCGAGCCGGGAGGGGTCGCCGCTGCGGCATTCCCTGCCGCGGACTCCGGCACGGCTGCCGTGTGTCCGCCGATGCCGGGGCTGGCGGACTCGTTGAGCACGGATGGGCTGCTCCAGTACCGAGACCGTGACGACTCCGCCGCCGTCCGCTTCCAGGCGCTGGTGCTGGCGGCCGATGCCGAGGGCACCTTCCCGGCGGCCTGGTGGGCTCAGCTGGGACAGGAGTACCGGGTGAACACCACGGAGCTGACTGATCCTGAGGAGTCCGAGAGCGTCGACCTGGACCAGCTGCCGCCGGATCCGCCCGCACTGGGGGAGCTGGATGCGGTCTACGAATCGTTCGGGGGGATGACCCGTGCCCCCCTGCTGGAGGTCCAGGGGCTGCCCAGCGGGGTCTCCGGCGCGGGGGCGGCGCGCTACACCTACCTCGCCGACTCCGGCCCGGTGACCGGTCTGGCCACCGCGACATGCACCGTCCCGCAGCGTTCCCAGTGGTTCTTCGGCCCTGAGGTCGGGGCCGGGTCCACCTCGCTGCTGACCTTGGCCAACCCTTTCGACCGTCCCGCCACCGTGGAGGTGGTCGGCTATGACGCCGACGGGCACCGTGGCTCCTCGGGAACTCGCACCCTGGTGGTGCCCGGCGAGTCCGTGCGTACCGTCAACATCGCGGCACTGGCCGGATCGGATCCGGAGTTCGCCGTCGCCGTGCAGGCCTCCGGCGCACCGGTCTCTGCTCAGCTGCAGTCCTCCCGCGCGGTGGGGCTCACCGGTCAGGGCATCGACTTCCTCCCCGGACGTGCCGCCCCCGCTGCCGAGCATGTGATGCCGGGAATCCCGGTGCCCGAGTCCACGGAGGAGGATCCCGCGCCCCGACCCGCCCAGCTGTGGATCCATGCCCCCGGGGACACCCGGACCACCATGGAGGTCCAGGTCTACGGGGCAGACGGTGTGGAGCTGCTCGAGGGCCCTGCGGTCTTCACGGTGGAGCCCGGCGAGGTGGACACCGTCGATCTGCGCGGGCTCGACGCCGGGGTGTACGACGTCGTCGTCCGCTCCGACGAACCCACGCACGTGGCCGCCTCCAGCCACGGCATCGAGGGCGGGGACCCCGCCGAGGACACCGCCGCGTTGGACTTCTCCTGGCAGGTCGGTGCCACGCCGCTCTCGGAGGGCTCGGGCGCGCTCATCCCGGACGTGGGGGAGTCGGAGCTTCGGCTGACCAGCCTGCAGGATGAGTCTCGGCTCAGCTACCGGCTGCTCGACGAGGACGGAGAATTCTCAGATGCCCAGGAGGTGACCGTGCCGGCGGAAGGAGAGCTGACGCTGAGCCCGGATGATCTCGGTGATGCCGTCGCCGTCGTCGTGGACGAGGCGGAGCCGGGCGTCTACGCCGGGATGACCACCCGCGACCAGGAACGTCTCTCGCTGAGCACCGTGGACCTGCTGCGTGATCCCAGCCAGACCGTCCCCGTCCGGCTGCAGCACTGAGATGGGCTGCTCCGCCGAACTGCTCCTGCACCTGCCGGTGCGCCTGTTGGGCCCCGGCGTCGGCCTCCGTTAGGGTTGAGCACCGTGGATTCCTCGCGACGATGCACTCGAAGTGGCTGTGGGCGACCGGCTGTCGCCACGCTGACCTACAGCTACCAAGACTCCACGGTCGTCGTGGGGCCGATGAGCGTGTACTCAGAGCCTCACAGCTACGACCTCTGCGCCCACCACGCCGACACGGTGAACCCACCCCGCGGCTGGGAGGTGATGCGCCTGGACTACCCTTCAGCTCCCGCCGAGCCGCAGGATGACTTGCTGGCCCTGGCCGACGCCGTCCGGCATGGTGAAGACGCCGACCGCGCCGCCCAGCGTGCTCGTGACGAGCAGAACCTGACGGAAGAGACGGGCGTCCGTGCCCCGGGGAGCCTGCCTACCCGAGAGAGCCGCAGCCGGATCGAACCACCCACGCCCGAGGCGGCCCTCACCCGCGGCCACCTGCGCATGCTGAAGGACTGAGCCCTCAGCCTTTCTCGTCCTTCTGCTCCACCCGCATGATCCGCAGGGTGACGTCCTGCGGAGACATGTCGAGCACTTCGGCGACGGCGGCCACCACGTCCTCCGCGACCAGGGTCGCCGGGCGCGTGCCGTCGATGTGGCAGTCCACATAGACCCGCCGGGACCCCTCCCGCGTGACGATGTCCACACCTGTGGCCCGCTCTGCGGAGTCCAGGCGCAGCAGGGACTTGGCCGCCGACGTGAGGATCTGGCGGAAGCCGGGGACCACACGCGCCACCCCGGGGACGTCTTCGATGGCCCGGACCACCGCTGCATGGGGGTCGAGGACCTGCTGCTGCTCAGATGTCATGGATGTCCTCCACTCTGATGTCCATGGTCGCCAGCTGAGTTCCCACCGTTGCAGTCACAGCGCGGGCGACTCGGTCGCGCACCAAGCTCTCGACTGCGGGGATGGAGACGTCGGGCCCGATCGACACCGAGACCTCCAAGTCGAGCCCCTGCTGATCAGCCTGCTCGGTCACGCGCACGTGCACCCGCCGAGCGACGACCCCGGGTTCGTCGTCGACCGCCTCACGGACCACCTGCCGAATCGTGGAGGTCAGCATCTCGAAGCGTCCACCGGAGGAGGTGGCGAGCTCCGTGGTGGGCCCCAGCGCCGATTCGCGATGGACGATGTCCATGATGCGCCCTCGCAGGGACTCCAGCGTGGACGGGGCCTCGGGCTCCGTGTCCCGATAATCGTCGATGACCCCCTGGAGACGCCGATAGCTGGCCCCTACGAGCTCCTGATCGTGTCGCTGCGCGTCATCAGGGTCGTGCGCGAACTGGTCTGGAGTGCGTGTCATGCCCATCCCTCCATTCCCCTGACGATGGCTGCGCGCGCCCGATGGATCCGTCCCCGGACGCTGCCTTCCGTGCTGTCCATGACAGCGGCGATCTCCGCGTAGGACTGGCCCTCGATCTCGAACAGCAGCCAGGCCAGGCGCTGTTCGGCCGGCAGGGTCACCAGGACCGACTCCAGGTGGCGGAGCGCTTCGCCTCTCTCGGTGGCGTCTTCCAGCGATGACTCCGACGACACCACGGTCACGAGGTCGGACGGGTCCGTCGCCGTCGTGCGCTGCCGTTCCCGGCGACGGATCACGTCGATGCAGGCATTGCTGGTCAGTCGATAGATCCAGGTCTTGAACTTCTCGACATCCTCCAGCGTGTGCAATCTCCTCCACACGGTCAAGAAGGTGTCCTGCACGATGTCTTCGGCCTCGGAGCGGTCCCGGAGCATGCGGACCGCCAGGCGCAGCAACGGCGCCTCGTACATGTCCAGCAGCTCTTCGAAGGCCTGGACATCGCCATCCTGAGCCCGCGCGACGGCGGTCCCCACGTCACGTGAGGCCGGTGGCCGCGAGGCATGACTGCTCCTCATGGGCTCATGGTACATCCGGCGCGGGGTCCGGACGGGGGAGGGGATTCTCGAAAAAGTTCTCAGATCGAGCGTGAGGTTACCGGACGGTCATCGTCATCACTGATGTCAACACCTCACGGGAAGGCCCGTGGGGGTGAATCAGAAGGAGAACATCATGGCTGAGAACCGTCAGACCGCCACCCCGTCCGCCGTCGCGCAGAGCAGCGCGGGTACCAGCACGGGCAAGGCCGTACAGGCTCCGAACGACGGGCGTCCCGCAGACAGCCCTCTGGTCACCGCCTACGGCACCACCACGGTCGAGGAGACGGTGGTGCAGAAGCTCGCCGGGATCGCCGCACGTGAGATCCCCGGAGTGTATGCCATGGGCAACGTCGCACGACGCACCTTCGACGCGATCTCCGAGCGCATCCCGGGATCCAAGACCCAGGTCAGCGGTGGCGTCTCCGTGGAGAAGGGCGAGAAGGAGACCGCTGTCGACCTCACCGTCATCGTCGAGTACGGCGCCGCGGTCGTGGAGGTCGCGGAGAACATCCGCCGCAACGTCATCCGGTCTGTCGAGCACGGCACCGGACTGAAGGTGGTGGAGGTCAACATCACTGTCGCTGACGTGCACCTCCCGGAGGACGACGACGAGGGCGACGACCACGATCTGGCCTGATGCTCGAACTGTTCGAGAGGAGCGCACCATGAATACGACCATCGCGGGACTCTTTGTCGGTCTCGTCCTGGGACTCGTTGCTGTCTTCGGGAGCTTCCTGGCCATGCTGGGCGTGGCTTTCTTCGGAGCGCTCGGGCTCACAGTCGGAGCGGTCGTCGATGGACGGCTGGATCTCACCAGGCTGCTCTCCCGCGAGAGGGCCCGGCGATGAGTGCCCCAGCAGGCGTCGGCGGCAGCCTCGTGATCCACGAGTCTGTGGTGGCGAAGTCGGCCGCCCAGGCCGCCTCGGAGCTTCCGGAGGTCTGGGCCGCCGGGCGGGGCCCTCTCGGCCTCCGGCGCGTGGACAGGAACACCCGTCCCAGAGTCGAGGCGACCCTCTCCGGAGGCACAGCTGCGCTCGAGGTGCGTCTGGCGCTTCCGTACCCGGTGCCGGTGCGCGAGGTCACCGAATCGGCACGGCGGCACCTTTCCGACCGTGTGGAGCTGCTCACCGGCATCCCGGTGCGCCGGGTGGATCTGCAGATCGAACGGATGGGCTCTCCCGGACGGTTGGGCTCCCGGGACGGCACCGAGGGAAGGAGACTCGCATGAGACGAGACCAGGTGATCAGGCGCAGACCTCAGCGGGTCATCGCGGCGTGGATCGTGGGAATCGTGCTCCTGATGGTGGCAGGCCTGACCGGATGGGTCTCGGCGTTGCTGCTGGCAGGGGAGAGCGTGCCGCCGTTGGAGACCGCTGGCACACTCAGCTGGGGATCCCCCGTCGTCCTGACGCTCGGAGCACTGCTCCTACTGGTTGGGGTCCTGGTTCTCTGTGCCGCGATCTGGCCGGGCCGACCGGTCGTCCACGGGATCGCCCCGTCCTCTGGGACATCTGCTGACCACGTCGGGGACCTCACGTACTTCGTGACCTCGCGAGGTCTGGGACGTCTGGCGGAGGGTGAGGCGAGGCGCACCGACGGGGTCACCAGCGCGGGGGCCCGTTCCACGGGCCGCCGCATCTCGGTGGTGGCACGTTCGGACGCCGCTGAGCTGGCGGAGACCCGGCGGGAGATCCAGGAGCGGATCGACCGCAGGGTCCGGACGCTGCAGCCTCGGGTGCGGCACCGGGTGACCGTGCATGTGCGGAGCGGAGGTACCTCATGATCGCCCGTTCCCATGCTCGAAACCGCACATGGCTGGCATGCATCGGGCTGGTCTCGGTGGTGGCCGGAGGACTGCTGGTGCTGCTGGGCACCGGGCTGGCCGATCAGTGGCAGCGTCAGCTGCCTGAGGGCATCGAGCTCGCCGGTACAGATCAGACGCTCGACGAGGCGGTGGCAGGCCTGACATGGCTTCCCGCCCTGGTTCTGGGGCTGAGCATCCTGGTGGCCGTCCTTGTCCTGACCTGGCTGGTCCGGGGTTTCCCCCGCCCGTCCCGGCGCCCCGACTTTCAGCTGCAGCAGGACGGACGCACCGGAGTGACGGTCCTGCCGTCCAGGGTACTCGCCTCCGCCGTGGAAGAGGCGGCCGAGGAGATCCCCGACGTGGTCGGCGTCAGTGCGCACATCGGCGGGCGGGCTCGCCGACCGGAGGTTCTGCTTGTCGCAGAGGTCGACGAGCGCGGAGACCTCCAGGAGGCGCTCCACCGCCTGACGGTCGACGTCTGCGGTGATCTGTCGCGGTCCCTGGAGACCCGGCTCGGATCGGTCACCGTGGTCCTCGACCCGGTGCTGCGCACTCGCTCATCCTCCACTGCCACCGTCCTTTTTCCGCCACATGATGCGGAGACCGTGCGGACCGGCGGCGAACACGCTGCGGCCCGTTGATCATCACCTCTCACCTGAAGAAAGTAGGCATTGTTCATGACCATCATCGGTTGGATCGTCGTCGGCCTGATCGCCGGCGCCCTGGCACGTCTCATCCTCCCCGGCAAGCAGGGCGGAGGCTGGATCGGCGCAATGCTGCTCGGGATCGTCGGCGCCATCGTCGGGGGGATCCTGTTCGGCCTGTTCGGCGGCAAGGGTGTCGGGGATGTGCTCAGTGACCCCTGGTCATGGGGTTCCCTGGGCATCGCCGTGATCGGCGCCCTGGTGTTCTCCTTCGTCTGGGGATTCCTGACGAAGCGTCGCTGAGGACGCAATCCCGCATCAAGCACGGCAATAGGGCCCGTTCCGAGCACTCTGATGAAGTGCTCGGAACGGGCCCTATGCCGTGGGCCTGCGTGAGGCTCAGTAGCGGTAGTGCTCCGGCTTGTACGGGCCGGCAACGTCGAGGCCGAGGTAATCGGCCTGGTCCTTGCTCAGTTCGGTGAGCTTCACGCCCAGGGCCGGCAGGTGCAGCCTGGCGACCTTCTCATCGAGGACCTTCGGCAGCGTGTACACCGCGTTCTGGTACACGTCCTCGCCGGCGTGGGTCTTGTGGGACTTCGCGAAGATCTCGATCTGGGCGATCACCTGGTTGGCGAAGCTCGCGCTCATCACGAAGCTGGGGTGGCCGGTGGCGTTGCCCAGGTTCAGCAGGCGACCCTCTGAGAGCACGATGATGGATTTCCCCTTGCTGTCGGGGAACACCCACTCGTGGACCTGGGGCTTGATCTCGATCTTCTCCACGCCGGGGATCGCGGCCAGGCCAGCGATGTCGATCTCGTTGTCGAAGTGGCCCACATTGCCCACGATGGCCTTGTTCTTCATCTTCTGCATGTCCGCGGCGGAGATGATGTCCTTGCCGCCGGTAGTGGTGATGAAGATGTCGCCCTGGTCGATGACCTCGTCCAAGGTGGCCACCTGGTAGCCGTCCATCGCGGCCTGCAGGGCGATGATGGGGTCGATCTCGGTGATGATCACGCGCGCGCCCTGCCCGCGCAGCGCCTCCGCAGCACCCTTGCCGACGTCGCCGTAACCGCACACCACGGCGATCTTGCCACCGATGAGCACGTCCGTGGCGCGCATGATGCCGTCGGGCAGGGAGTGGCGGATGCCGTACTTGTTGTCGAACTTTGACTTGGTGACCGAGTCGTTGACGTTGATCGCTGGGAACAGCAGCGAGTCCTCACGGGCCAGCTGGTAGAGCCGGTTCACGCCGGTGGTGGTCTCCTCGGTGACGCCGAGCAGGTTCTGCGCCACTCCGGTCCACCGCTGCGGGTTCTCGCCCAGGGACTTGCGCAGCGTCTCCAGGACGATGCGGTACTCCTCCGGGTCCTCCTCACCTGCCGAGGGGACGGCACCGGCGGCCTCGAACTCCACACCCTTGTGGACCAGCATGGTGGCGTCGCCGCCGTCGTCGAGGATGATGTTGGCGCCCTTGGTGGGGTCCTCATCGATGCCGGGCCAGGCGAAGATCTGCGAGGCGGTCCACCAGTACTCCTCCAGCGTTTCGTTCTTCCAGGCGAAGACCGGCACGCCGTGCGGGTCCTCCGGCGTGCCGGTGCCGACGACGACGGCGGCCGCGGCCTCGTCCTGGGTAGAGAAGATGTTGCAGGAGGCCCAGCGGACCTCGGCGCCCAGTGCGGTGAGGGTCTCGATCAGCACGGCGGTCTGCACGGTCATGTGCAGGGAGCCTGCGATGCGGGCCCCGGCCAGCGGCTGGGATGCGCCGTACTCCTCGCGCAGCGCCATCAGGCCGGGCATCTCGTGCTCGGCGAGGCGGATCTGGTGCCGGCCGGCCTCATGCAGGGAGATGTCGGCGATCTTGTGGTCGAAGCTCATGGGGTGGAGGTCTCCTCGGGGGTGTCGCGGGAGGCGGCGTCGGCCAGCAGCCGCGGTACGCCGTGCTCGATGGGATAGCGGATCGTGTCATCGCTGACGGAGACCAGGTGGTCGCCGTCCTGACGCAGCGGTGCCGCGGTCACGGGACAGCGCAGGATCTCGAGGACGTCGGGGGAGATGACGGTCGTCTGGGGTGCACTGGGCATGGATCCCAGCCTATCGCGGGGCGCTGACGCAACATCCTGGTGGCGTCACCTCAGGTCACTCAGGAATAGGGCAGCGTGTGCAGCCGCCGTCCGAGCTCTGCGGTGCGGTCCTGTTGGCGGCGCATCCGACGGTACTCGCGGTTGCGCCGCTCGGCCATCACGGCGGTGAGGAACTCCAGAGAGGTCGCCGGTGGCGGAGGAGGGGAGATATGCGGACGCAGCTCCTCAGCGAGCTGGTCAGCGGTGCGGTGCAGCACGGCGATGTTGTCGCCTCGGCCGGTGGTCTCCATCCGGCGCAGCAGCCGGGACAGGCGCAGCGCGAGGCGGTCGGGGATTCGGCCCAGGTCCGCGATCTGGGTCCAGGAGGTCAGGTGCTGCGGCACCGGCAGCATCATCGGCCTGATCTTCGGTTGGCGGACCAGGATCCCGTAGGTGCCGGCGGCCATGTCGCCCAGTCGCTTGCCGCGGGCATTGAGCATGCCGCAGAACAGCGGCAGCATCCCCAGGGTGATGAAGATCTCCGGAAAGCCGACCAGGCCGCGGATCAGGGCGTGGCGCATGCGGACGGTGCCGCCGTCGTCGCGGACGATGCGGACTCCCATGATGAGCCGGCCCAGCGAGCGGCCCCGGGAGAGCGTCTCGATGACGATGGGCAGGATGACGAAGCAGAGGACCAGGGTGCTGATGCTGAAGGCGGCGTACATGGCGGGGTCCATGGTCTGGAAGATCTGGCCTGAGTAGTAGCCGAAGAGCAGCTGGATGCCGATGTAGATCAGCACGTACAGAGCAAGATCGATCAGCAGCGATGTGCCGCGCACCGCCACGGAGGCCGGAGGAAGCTCGAGCTGGACGGCCTCGCCGGTGATCACGGTGCGCATGGGTCCACTGTACTGAAGCGATCTTGGACGTTCATTCCGGGTGGGGGCAGGGTACTCCCACCTCCCATGAAGGCGGCCATCAGGTCTGGTGCCTACCGTCATTGTCGGATCGGATGTCTGTCCGGTCCCTGCCGCAGGGTCTGTGCACGGTCTCATGCGCGGTTCCTCGATGACCTCAGGAGGCTGATGGTGGCTTCACCCGACTACCGAGCTGCGCAACACATCCTGGAGCAGCAGGGTTTCAACCCGTCAGCCTGGAACAACGTCGTGATGGTGGCGTCGGCGATCGACCGTGGCATCGAGGTGTTCGGCAAGCCAGACAGGAAGAGCATCTACCTCCGCCACGGCACCACGGAGCATCGGTGGTACGCAGGGAATTCAGGGTTGAACTCCAGCCTGGCGCGGCGGTGTGTTTCCCAGAAGGACGTCCTCAGCCGACTCTTGCGCAACGCCGGGGTTGCGTGCCCGGAGAACTGCGTCTTTGATGTCGGAGACGCTGACCGGGCATGGGCTTGGGCCAAGTCCATCGCACCGGTGGTGATCAAACCTGTGGACGGGCGGCAGGGCAAAGATGTCCACATGGGCGTCAGAGATGCGGGGACGCTCGCTCAAGTATTCCGGGATCTGGCCGCCCGGCACCGCAGCGTCCTGGTGGAGAAACAGGTCTCTGGGCAGGACCACCGGGTTTTCGTCGTCGACGGTGACGTCATCGCCATCACCTGCCGTCGACCGGCCAACGTCCAGGGTGACGGCGTCTCAACGATCGCCGAACTCGTGGAGCGGAAGAACGCCGATCGGAGGATCGCCCACAAGAAGATCTCGTTGGATGGAATCGCCCGCGGATTCCTGGCCTCACAGGGTCGAACCCTGGATAGCGTGCCGGCGTCAGGGGAGGACGTGCAGATCCGCGAGTCAGCCAACTTGGCCACCGGTGGCGATGCCGTGGATGTCACTGATGAGCTGAAGGGGCAGGTGCGGGAGCTCGTAGCACGCAGTGTGCAGGCTGTGCCTGGGCTGAGATGCGCGGGGTTCGACGTCGCTGTCGAGCGGCACAGCGGCGAGATGAACATCATCGAGATCAACGCGAGTCCGCAGATCCAGGGACACCACTTTCCTTGGGCCGGAACGCCTCGGGATGCGGCCGGCGCCGTTCTGGACGTCATGTTTCCCGAGACGAGGGTGTGAAAGTCCAGTCCCGCTGACGAGGAACTGTGGTGGTCCGATAGTCTCGATGCTGTGGACATCGATGCCTTCGTCGCCGTGCATCAGTCGGAGTGGGACCGCCTGGCGGTGCTCTCCGACCGCCGCCGCCTGAGTGCGGGGGAGGCTGATGAGCTGCTGCGGCTCTATGAACGCACCTCCACGCATCTGTCCATGGTCCAGGCTGTGGAGCCCGGTGGCTCGCTCGCGGCGGGCCTCTCCGCCCGGCTGGGCCGGGCCCGCACCCAGCTGACAGGCTCCGGAGGAAACGTCTTCGAGGGCATCGCCTACTTCTTCGCGCAATCGCTGCCGGCGGCGTTCTACCGGATCCGCTGGCTGACCCTGATCCTGGGCACGGCGTTCATCGCAGTGGCAGTGGGCTACGGGGTCTGGACCTATCACCACCCGCAGCTGGATCTGCTGATGCCGGAGGCAGAGCGTCAGGAGCTCGCGGAGTCACTATTCGTGGAGTATTACTCGGAGCACCCGAACTCCTCGTTCGCGGCCCAGGTGTGGACGAACAACGCGTGGATCGCTGCCCAGGAGGTGGCCTTCGGAGTGTCTGGGGTCTGGGTGCCGTTCATCCTGTTCGTCAACGCCCAGAGCGTGGGCATCGCTGCAGGGATCATGGCTGAGCAGGGTGCAGCTGACGTGTTCTGGCTGAACATTCTGCCGCACGGGCTGATGGAGATCACCGCAATCTTCATCGCCGGTGCTGCGGGTCTGAGGATCTTTTGGGCCTGGGTGGCGCCGGGACAGCAGCGGCGCCTGACCTCACTGGCCTATGAGGGGAGGCGGCTGATCACCGTGGCCGTCGGGCTGGTGATCGTGCTGCTGATATCCGGAATCGTAGAGGGTTTCGTGACGCCCAGTGGGCTGCCCCCGTGGTTGAAGATCCTCATCGGCGCGGTCGTCCTGGCCGCCTACTGGGTGTACACCCTGGTGCTGGGCGGGCGCGCCCACCGTGCAGGTGTGACCGGCGATCTGGGCCGGTACGACGCCGGCGCCCACGAGTTGACGGCCTGACAGGGCTGCACCAGCCCTGTGGGGGCGGTGTTCCGACACTCTGCGGCAGGTCTCCATGGAATTGTCCCGGGGAGACCGTACTCTCGAGAGTGGAAAGCACTGCGTGGAGAGGCGAACATGAGCGCGAATTCGAAGCGGTCCGAGAACGAGGAGACCGCCAGGGCCAGCAACGACTTCGAGTCGGGGCTCAACTACGGTGAGTTCGCTGAGGACGAGCCAGACTTCCCGGAGGACCACCTGGAGGACGAGGGCGCCTCGGCACAGGAGACCTCCGGCGAGGCTCCTCAGGATCAGGGCGGCGTGGCGCCGCCCGTGACCCCAGACCCGGCAGACGGGGACGCCACCACAGCGGTGCCGCGCCCCTCCCAGGACGAGACCCGCCCGCTTGGCGACATCGCCGCAGTGGGGACGGCGGCGCCCGCCGGCGGCGCAGCCACGGGCGACGACGACACCACCCCCAGCACCGCAGCTGGCACCACCTCCGACACGACCGCGCTGCCGAAGACGACGGCGGCCTCCCCGGTGGCGGGTTCCCCTGCCGCTGCTGGCTCCCCGGAGACGATCTCTGCGGCGAGCTCCCCGAAGGAGACCGCCCCAGCGGCAGTCTCGTCTGCTCCTGCCGTCCAGGAGGAGGAACCCTACCGACCTTACGAACCAGCCGCCGTGGCGGGCCCGGTCTCTCGCACCGAGTCCGGTGAGGCCATCACCGATGCAGACCTCGATGAGGAGGTCTCTCGGGACAAGCGCGGAGTCTCCCGCTTCCTGCAGGTCCTCATCGCGATCTTCGTGCCGTTGCTGGTCACCGTGGCGGCGATCCGCCTGGTGGCCTCTCCGGCGTTCCTCTGGGTCGCCTACAACAGGCCGGGCTTCCCGGAGGACACCTTCGGCTTCGACCTCGCCGACCGGCTGCTCTACGGCTCCTACGGCATGGACTACCTCTTCAACGCTGCGGGTTCCCGCTACCTGGCGGAGTTGGCCCCCGGTGGGGAAGCGCTGTTCACCGACGCAGAGGTCAGCCACATGACCGATGTCAAGGTGGTCATGCTGGCAGCCATGGGCGGTGGGCTGGTCCTGCTGCTGCTCGTCCTCATCTTCGCTCTGCTGCTGCGGCGCTGGCGCCCGGGGGGAGTGGCCCGCGGCTTCTTCGCCGGCGCCTGGGTAACCCTGGGGCTGATCGCCGCGGCCGCCGTCGTCGCGATTCTGAGCTGGCAGCAGTTCTTCGAAGCCTTCCACCGCGTCTTCTTCGCCGACGGAACGTGGACGTTCAGCCCGGAGTCCACGCTGATCCGTCTCTACCCGGAGCAGTTCTGGATGGATGCGGGCGTCACCGTGGTCGGGCTGGTTGTGATCCTGGCAATCCTCACGCTGATCATCACCTGGCCCACCAAGCGGCGCCGGGCCCGCCGCCAGGCTCGCCTCGAAGAGGTCTACGCGGTGCGCCGCAAGAAGCTGGTGGCCGAGCTGAGCAAGGACGCCGAATACTCCAATGCGCCGACCGTCCGCAGTTGATCTGCGCGTCGGCAGTGGGGTCCCGCAGGAGCTTTCCTGCGGGACCCCACTGTGTTGACTGACAGTTCTGCTGAGAGACTCTCCCCGTGCTCAGGAAGTCGTCCCGGGGTTTAGTACCCTGTGGAAGGCGTTGCCTCCGTGGGCCGAGCGTCAAGATCATCGAGTAGACCGACGTCGAAAGCGAGCACCGGATGCTGAGAACCGTCCTGGGTGGCAAGATCCACCGCGCCACGGTGACCCAGGCTGACCTCCACTACGTCGGATCCATCACGATCGATGAGGACCTGCTCGAGGCTGCGGGCATCGTCGAGGGGGAGCAGGTGCACGTCGTCGACATCAGCAACGGCGCCCGCCTGGAGACCTACACGATCGCCGGGGAGCGGGGCTCTGGGGTGATCGGCATCAACGGTGCCGCCGCGCACCTGGTCGACACCGGGGACCTGGTGATCATCATCACCTACCAGATGGGCACCGATGCCGAGATCGCCGAGCATGCTCCCAGGGTGGTGCACGTCGACGCCGAGAACCGCATCGTCGCGCTGGGGGATGACCTCGCCGAGGCTGTGCCCGGGGCGGCGGATCAGGTGGCGGCGCGCGGGCGTGATCTCGTACCGCGGGTCGGAACGTTCCAAGCGGCCGAAGCTCTTCTGCGGTCGGATCGCGCTTCCAATCGGTTGGAGATTCCGTCGTAGGTGATGGCGGTCAGCTAGTGTAAAGCGCGTAATGTTGCCGAATGGATGTGCCGCTCAGGGAGTGCGGATGGCTCGGGCACGGCATCGGCGAACCAGGATGTCCACAAGGGTTGGTGACTATGGCACGCTGGGTGCTCCGCTTCGTGCTCCTTGCAACGGCGGTCGGTCTATTCACGCTGAGTGTGGCAGCCACGGTGGCAGGCGATGTGGGAGTCGCGGTCTTCACTGTGGTCGGCGTTGCGATTGTGGGGGCGGTCATATGGCGTATGGGCTGGAGTAAAGTTCGGGGTGCCTCGCGCGAGTGGACAGCCTCTTCAAAACCTGTGGATCGAGGACAAGCTGTCGGCGACCGCTCAGACATTCACTCCACGCTCGAAAGTCTGGATGCCCAGGTAGCGGAGGTGTTGGAACAGACTGTCGCTCTCGATTCCACGATTCGTAGGGTTCAGAGCTCCGTTCGATCGGAATCACAGCGCAACCAGGAAAGAATTGAGCAATCAGAACGCAAGGTCGTTCAGCGGCTTCGCGCGCATCATAGGCAGTTGCTCGAGGCTGAAGAAGAATCGAGTTCTCGGAGGGACGACTCCGATGCCCTGCGGAGCGTTCGTCAGCGTATCGCCCGGCAGATGACACAGAGTAGTCGTGACACTGTCCGGCAGGTGGAAGCATTGTTGCGTCTTTCAGATGTGATCAAGCACCCTCGTGCTCCCCTTCCTTCTACGGGAGGGTTCGCAATCGATGCGGGTGCTCTTCTTCATCTAGTTCATGTAGTCAGTAGCATCAAGCCAAAGAGAATTCTCGAACTTGGGAGCGGCACCTCCACGATTTGGCTCGGCTATCTGTGCGAAGAGTTGGGTTCAGATTTGATTTCTGTAGATCATGATGAATACTACTTAGAAAAGACGCGTGCTGACGTGGAGCGGCATGGTCTTTCCGGCAGTGTCGACTTACGCTTGGCGCCTTTGCAGGCCGTAGAGGTAGCAGGTGATGACTTTCGCTGGTATTCATTGTCCGCCTTCGAAGACGTGGGAAAAATTGATCTCTTGATCGTGGATGGCCCTCCTGAATCGACTGGAGACGACGCCAGGTACCCTGCTGTCCCACTACTGAGTCGAGTCCTCAGTGAATGTGCGGTCGTTGTGCTGGATGACGCCCATAGGGACGCGGAGCAGCGAACGCTGAAGCGTTGGGCGGCCGAGGGCCCCTATCGTCACGTGGACGCCGCCGTCAGCCGTCTTGGAGTGTTGGCCAAAGGCGAAACCTTGTGAAAAGCGCGAATCTGGATAGGCTGGCAACGTGACCTCTAGTCTCATCGCCTCATCTTCAGATGGTCTTCTTCCGATCCCTGCTCTGCGAGGGTATGCACAGGTCGGGGGGAACTTCATTTTTGGCGAGTCCGGGCGACGTGTATACGGACAGGTTCCTGCCGGGCATGACGGGGCATATGTCAGCGTGACGCGGAATGCTCTCGAACAAGCCGTAGTTGGCACAGACGATGCGGGGTACGGTCGCCTCTTTCTCTATCAGCGTGGGCATCGTTGGGCGCTAGGCACCTCATTGATCGAGCTTGCTGAATATGTGAATGAGTGCAGGTGGCCATTAGCTATTGATGAACTGCAGTTTCGGGGTTTTCTGCTTAGTCCCAAGGGTATGATAGGTAGCCAGCTACTGTCTTTGGACACCATTTTCCGCGAGATCCGCCTCCTGGCACCCCGGGAAGAAGCTGTGGTCTGTTCGGGTGCTCGAACCACGATTTCCATCCGATGGCGCGAAGAGGCCCGCCCAGTTGACTACCAGGAAGCTCTTCAAGACGCACTTGACGAGATGGTCGGGCGGCTGACATCGATACTCCAAGCGGGTGTTCCGTTGGCCAGCGATATCACCGGTGGCAGGGACTCCAGGACGGTCTTGGCTGGACTGAAGGTGGCAAACGAGTCTTCCGTCGCTATAGGCGATATTGTGCGTTTCCGCAGCAATCCAAAGCTCGTGGATGACTGGAGGGTCGCGACGGCGTTGGACGAGAAGTACGGTCTTAGATTGAACCGTAACACTAGCGCCGATTCCTATTTTGTAGATTTGGACCATGGTTATCGAGTGTGGCGTGCCCACGACCTCGGAACTTACACTCCGCTCTATCAATTTCGCTCCTATACTGCCGAAATAACATTAAGTGGCGCCGCTGGCGGGGTTCATAGGAGTGTATATAGAGAGGAATTTCTGAGGGATAGACTTGGGCGCCTAAAGACTTCATATGTGTCTGATGCTGATGTGAGCAAACTATCTAGAAGAATAGATGAGACTCTCGACTATGTTTCAGGTCACCCAGATCGGCGGCTTGAGCATTTCCGTCAGTTTAGAAACCGTTTTCACGGTGGGAGGGTCCCACTTCGAACCCACAACGTTGCTCCCCTGGCCTCGCGCCGATTGAAAGTTGCTTCTGGACTGATGACGGATGCCCACCTTGACCGGGCTCAGTTTTACGCGGACATCATGCTGAACCTCGCTCCTGACCTGGCGAAGGAGCCGTATGACTCCGCGTCGAAGGGATGGGGCGACGAGCACTACCGCGATCTGACAAGAGTTCGCGTGAATCCTGATCGATTCCAGGGAGCGGTCTACGGGGAGATGGAGCATCCACCCAGGGAGATCTCCCCAGCGAAGAAGCCGTTGGAGCCCTTCATGGAGGCCTTTCACGCGGCTGCTCCCGGAGCAATCGAGTGTGGGCTCTTGTCTTCGACGTATGTGGCACGGGCCCGCGAGGCATTGGAATCCACGGAGGGGCGACGGTTTGAGCACGCGATCAAAGGACGTGGTGTTTCTACGGTGATCCTGGCGGGGGAGGCAGCTCGGCTCAGTACTTCGTTCTGACTAGTTCCCTCGGCCGCACGTTGAAGTGCCAGGTGATCTTTGGGCCTAGAAGTTTGCTTGCGGCCGATGTCGTCCTGCCAACAAGTAGACTTGCGCTCGATCCACTCGCACGAGCCGAAGGTAGAAGCTTGACAGATATCGATGAGCAGCAGACCGTCGCTGTGATCGGCCAGGGATACGTCGGCCTGCCCCTGGCACAGGCCATGTGCGACGTTGGGCTTCGTGTGATCGGCTTCGAAATCGCGGACCGCACCGTACAAGCCCTCAACGGAGGGCGATCGCATGTCGATGACCTATCTGATAATGACATCGCCACCATGCTGGGCCAGGGCTACCGGGCATCCAGTGACCCCGCCAGTCTGCGCGACGCCGACGTCATCGTGATCTGCGTCCCGACGCCGCTCAGCGACGACGGAGGCCCGGACCTGAGGGCGGTCGAAGCCGCGACGGGTACCGTTGCCCGGAACTTGAAGCCTGGCGCAACGGTGATCCTGGAGTCCACAACCTACCCGGGGACGACCGATGACGTGGTGCTACCGATCCTGTCCGCCGAAGGCGCTGAGCATGGCACCGACTTCTACCTGGGCTACTCACCGGAACGCGTCGACCCTGGTAGCGCGCACTACGGGATCACCAACACCCCGAAGCTCGTCGGAGGGGTCAGCCCCGAGGCGACGGAGCGCGCGGCATCCTTCTACGAGCGGTTCGTCGACACGGTCGTCCGGATGTCCGGCACGAAAGAAGCGGAGGCCGCGAAGTTGCTGGAGAACACCTACCGGCATGTGAACATCGCACTGGTCAACGAGATGGCGCGGTTTTGCCATGACCTCGGTATCGACATCTGGGAGGTCATCCGGGGAGCTGCGACCAAGCCTTTCGGATTCCAGAAGTTCACCCCGGGCCCGGGGGTGGGGGGTCACTGCATCCCGATCGATCCCAACTACTTGAGCTTTCAGGTCAAGAAGACTCTCGGCTACCAGTTCCGGTTCGTGGAGCTTGCCCAGGAGATCAACAACTCGATGCCCGCCTATGTGGGGAGTCGACTGGGGGACCTGCTCAACGACGTAGGGAAGCCGCTCAACGGGTCCAAGATCCTCCTTCTCGGCGTGACTTACAAACCAAACATCGCCGATCAGAGGGAATCCCCTGCTATCCCGGTCGCAAAGGTGCTCCGGGAGAAGAAGGCGGACATCAGTTTCCACGACCCCCATGTTGAGCGGTGGCACGTCAATGGTGGCACCCTTGATCGGGTGGCAGATCTGGAAACCGCCCTGCAGGAATCCGACGCTGTGGTCCTTCTGCAGGGACACTCTAGCTACGACCTGAACTGGATCGCTGATCGCGCGAAGCTGTTCTTCGACACCCGAGGATCCAGCGGCCGGGACGACGTCCACCGTCTCTGACGGTCCGCGAACCAGCCACATGCGGTGAGAAGCCGTCCCCTACATAGGCGACTCAGATGCGAGGAGAAGACACAACGATGCCATCGACTACGCCGAACATCGGGCTTGAAGAGGCCAGAGCAGCCATCTTGCGAGAAATTCAGGGCCTTCGCCAGGAGGCGAGTTCGCTCGGCGAGCAGGACCTCGTCGAGAGTGTCCTTGCCCGCACTGATGCCATGAAGTTGGTGGTCCATGGACTGGACTCAGGTATCCGCCAGGAACTCCAGGGGGCTCTCGGCGAGGTGATTGATGGTGTAGTCACAGCTCCTATCAATGAGGTCCGAACTGGAACGGCAGAGGCCCTGACACAGGCGACGGCGTCTCTGCGCAAAGAAATCCGCGCGCAGACGGCGAACGTTCGCAAGGATATGGCCGATGTCCGCGCCGTGCAGAGCCGTACGCGGGAGACTGTCCAAATGTTAGCTGGTGCGGATGCCCGGGTGGGAAGCAGCCCAGCCAGCATAGACGCCGTCAAGAGGGCCCTTTTCGAGAGGCTCTTGCTCGAAGACGACCGGAACCCCAAGCACTCGCCTAATCCGGAAGAGGTCGCTCCATGATTCACAAGCAAGTAGTGGAAGTGATCCACATGTCGGACTTCCGCCTTCCGGGAGGCACGAGCCACAGTGTTGCTGAGGAAGTCCGTGCTCAGGCAGCCGCGGGAATGCCCTCCTATCTCCTGCACGCCCCAAGTGACCTGGTGGGTAAAGTCGCGGGCTGGAGCCCTCCCATTCGTAGTCTCCTAGACCTGCCGCACGTTCGTATGCTCTCTCCACGGGCGGAGGTTCACGCTCGGACAGTCGTCGTGCGTCACCCGACAGTTGTCCAGACGACGCCAGCGACGTTCAAGGGCATTACCGCTGACCGGGTCATAATGGTGGCGAACAACGCGGCCGTCGATAACCGAGGGGACTATCACTACGACGTCGCCGAAGTTGATTCGAAACTCACTCGGATGTTCGGCGTGCGCCCTACCTGGGCGCCTATCGGCCCTGTGGTCAGGGAGACGATCGCCGAGCAGCGCGTCGAGGTTGATCTCATGCAGGACAATTGGTTCAACGTTCTGGACCTGGGCGAGGTGGATTCCGGGCGCTCGGGTTTCGTCGGAGATGTGCCGGTGATCGGCCGTCACTCTCGGCCGCAGGCCGCGAAATGGCCTTCTACCAAGCGCGAGATTCTCGCCGCCTACCCGCGTGGCGACGACTTCCAAGTCGAAATACTGGGCGGCGCCCAGGTTGTCCGGTCGGTCATAGGGTGGGTTCCCAACAGCTGGAACGTCATCAATTTCGGAGGAGAGTCTCCCGAAGCCTTCCTTCGCCGCATTGACTTTTGGGTGTATTTCCACCATGAAGACCTCCGGGAAGCCTACGGACGGGCGATCATGGAAGCGCTGGCGGCTGGAGCTGTGGTGATCCTTCCGGAGTATCTGCGGGAGACGTATGGTGATGCGGCATTGTACTCTACGCCCGCTAAAGTTCAGGATCTGGTGCGGAGTTTGTATGCGGCTCCTCAGGATTACCTGGCACAGTCTCGGAGAGGGCAGGAGTTCGTCAAGAACTTCCAACCGAGGATGCATGTGGAACGGATGTCGGCTCTTGGCGTCCGTTCGGTAGAGCCTGGGTCCGAGAGCCCGTCTGCGCCGACCCCTCACCTGCGGTGGAAACCCAAGAAGCGAGTGCTCTTCCTGACCAGCAACGGTGCTGGCATGGGGCATCTCACCCGCCTATTGTCCGTGGCGACGCGCCTGGAGGGTCAGGCCGAGCCAATATTCGCGTCTCTGTCCATGGGCGCGCCTGTAGTGGCTCAGTATGGGATCCCATTCGAGTACATAGGGTCGAGTGGGGCGATGTCCATGGAGACGTCGCCGTGGAACGATCTCTTCAAGGAGCGCTTCAAACGGCTGTTGGACGACGTTCAGCCGGACGCGTTCGTCTTCGACGGCACATGGCCGTACAAGGGGTTGATGGCCGTCCTGCGCCATCGGCCAGTGGAGAAGATCTGGATGAGGCGAGCCATGTGGCGGCCGGAAGTTCCCGGCAAGCAGCTCGACCACGCGAAGTTCTTCGATCTGATCATTGAGCCAGGGGAGTTCGCGTCGGATTACGACAGGGGGATGACAACGAACCTGACCGACGCGGCACGGGTTGCGCCCATCACATTGCTCTCAGGGGATGATGTGTTGAGCCGGACATCGGCGCGCGACGAGCTGGGCTACGGCCAGGATGACAGAGTAGTACTCATCACCCTGGGTGCCGGCAATATCAATGACATAGGTGGGCTGCAGAGTGCCCTCCTGAACTGGTTCACCAACAATGCTCCGGGCTGGCGAGTAGTCATGACCAAGCCGCCCATCGCCCAAGGCGACTCAATTCACGATATCGAGACCCTGCAGGTCTATCCCCTTGCCCGCTATACGAAGGCCTTTGACGTCGCGGTATCCGCTGCCGGCTACAACGCCTTCCACGAGTGGGTTGCCGGAGACCTTCCGACTCTATGGGTGCCGAACGAGGCGACGATGACTGATGACCAGGTTGCGCGAGTCCGCTGGGCTGCAGATGCGGGCGTGGGTGCTCAGCTTGAGAGCGAGGACGTCAATTCTGTCGCCCGGGCGCTGGAGCTCATGACCCAGGACTCGACCCTTGACCTGATGCGCGAGAAGCTGGCCGCGCTGCCGAAAGTGAATGGTGCCGTGGAAGCGGCCCGAATGATCATGGGAAAGAGAGAATCACTGTGACACAATCACAAGTGAACCGTGTCTTTGCGGCGTCCTGGTCTTGCAGTCTCGAGCAAGTCGCCGCAGGAGAGTATTCAGGACTGCGGCCAGCCGGTCGAAAGCCATTGCCGTTTGCGCCGCGACATGTATTGAATCCTCGCGCTTATGATGCTGTTCCTGTACTCATGGTCATCTCCACGGAAGCCACGCAGTCCTTTCAAAGGGCGTTCTACGAAGCCCTTGAGATGATGCAACAGGTGACGTCGTCCTTTAAAGTCGTGGTGTTCACAGACGATGTCACCCGGGCTGGACTCCGCGACTTCGATTGGGCTATTGAACACTGCTTTTCTGAGAGCAACTGGCACAAGATCTCGCATCGAAACTGGTTAGAGATGGCAGCCGCTCGAGTGCAGTGGGCCCAGCGTGCCTACGGCGTCGGACTTTTGACTGCGCCCACAGATGCCAGAGAGGTGCCGGCCGCCCTCCGTCGAGTTGCGAGAGTTTTCGAGATTCCCGACTCCACGCTCCGCACAGCGATCGCGCACTTCAGCGGGACGGTTGGGGATTCGGCGTCCTCGTCGCGCAACGGTCTCCGTGGATGGCTGCATCAGGTGGAGGAGGGCGTCAGCAAGGTCCCGATCTCGCTTCCTGGTGGTGAAGCGTTCTTGACAATCACCAAGAGCGACGCGCCAGGAGTCTTCATCGGGCACGACAGTGGAGAGTGGACCAGGGCGGCCCAACAGGCCGGTTGGTCTTCCATCGAGGTTACAAGTGTCGCCGGAGAAGTGAGTCCTGCAGTCCTTGCTTCTCTGGCTGGAGCGGCGTGTGATGCCTTCCTCGATTCAGACGGACCAGCTGTCGTGGCAGGCCTGTTCCCGGACGGGGTTGAAGAGACACTTCAACATCCCAAAGTTCTTGCTGTTGTCAATATAGGTACTGGCCTAGTGGCGACTGCTTTCGGAAGTTCAACAGAGGCAAACGTCGAGGACATCGGCCTGATACTGCAGAAGCTGAATCTCGCTCATCGCTCCGCCCTTGCGCTGACCATATGAGCTCTCCTATAGACATCGAATGCCCGTCAATCCGAGTGGAGGGATACCTGTGACAGCGCGCACCGAATCAACTGAAGTCAATGTCGACTACCGGCCGCGTCAGAGCGAACCTGTCGAACCGCAGGAAGCCTTCACCCACCTGCGCTTCAGCCGTGGCTACCTCTACAGCGCTGGGCCCTCCGTCGAAGCACCGGCGGACCACTGGCAGAGCGTAGAGTTCGCCGGCGGGACCTTTCACTGGGACCCCCGGAATGCCCTGGCCATCGCGCGGCTCGACGACACTGAAGTGCTGGTCAGCGGGCACGTGGTCCACACGGGTTTCCGCACGACCGATGTCGGAGAGATCGCGCGTGCCCTGGTGGCTTCCCTGGCCGAGAGTCGACAGGCGTTCCTGGACGACCTCGAGGACATGTTCGGCCAGTACGTGGTGCTGGATCGTCAGGGCAGCACCGTCAAGGCGCAGACCGACGCCTCCGGAGCCCGTGCCATGTTCCACGACTCCGAAGCTCGAGTACTCGGTTCACACGTGAACCTGGTCGGGATGGTCGTCGGAGCCCCGCTGAGTCGCATCGCGAAGTGGATCGGGGACACCCAGTCCTTCGACATGCCCGGGCGTTCCACGGAGTACGCGGACGTCTGGTTCTTGATGCCCAACACCGAGGTCACCGTCGGCACCGGGGCGATCACCCGTGTCGGGCCGCGCCCCTACGACCCGCTGACCGTCGATGAGGCCGTGGAGAGGATGCTCCCCCAGCTGGAGATCCAGCGGGACCTCCTGCTGGATGAGGACCGGCAGATCCTGCTCTCGATGAGCGCCGGCGTGGACACCCGAACATCGCTGGCGGCGTTCAACGGCCACTACGACAAACTGAAGACCTTCACCTACTCCAAGGAGAAGCGGCCCGGTGACTCGACCTCCCGCATGCTCTCTCGAGACGGGCAGCTGGCCGGGCGCATCGCAGAACGTTACGGACTGGACCACACCGTCTTCCACCTGGACGAGGAGGAAGCCACCCCGGAGGCCTTCCGCGCTGTGCTGGAGGAGGCCAGCCCGCGAGCACACATGCGCAAGCTGGCGTGGGTCTACCACCGCAAGCTTCCCCATGACGCCATCCACCTGAGATCCCAGGTGAACGGCATCGGCAAATGGCACTACGGGCACCTGATGCACCACTCCGAGGACCACAACTTCAGCGCCGAACGCATGGCGACCCTGACCAAACATGGTCGGGCCCTGCGCAGGACGAAGAAACCCCGGTCAGCATTCCGACCGGGCATCGACGCGTTCCAGGAGTACATCGACTCCACGCAGCTTCGCAGCGTCCCCAACGGCTATCTGATCAGTGACATCTTCCAGTGGGAGCACCGGACCGCCTACTGGGGCTTGGCGCACCTGGTGGAGTCCGACTTCACGTTCGACACCTACAGCCTCTACGGCTCCCGCCGGATGATCCAGCTCATGCTGCAGGTCCCCGAAGCGGTCCGTGCCCAGAAGGGCCTCTTCCGAGCCATCATTGAGCGCAGCGAACCACAGCTAGTGAAGTTCTACGTCAACGGCAAGAAGTGGCGCACCCCCGACCTCAGCATCCCTGTGGCTGAGTTCCAGCGCGGAGACAAGACCTACGCCCGCAAGACGGAGCTCCAGAAGGAGAACGCGGTCCTGAAGAAGAAGCTCAAGCAGGCCCAGACCGACCTTGAGGCACTGCGGGGGCAGCCCACCCCGGAAGATGAGGACCCTCAGACTCCCTGAACGGCTCCCAGCCGCTCCATGGCGTCCACGAGCCGGCTGACCACCGGCCGCTCCTGGCCATAGGCGGGCCACTGGTTCATGGACAGGTTCGCCCGGGAGTTCAGCTCCGTGATGAAGGCCCCCTCGCCGCTCTGCACGTCCGGGACCATCAGATCCAGCCCCACGGCATGCAGCCCGGGAATGGCGGCCGCCGTCTCCAGGGAGAGCCGGTGCAGATCCTCGTGCAGGACATCGGTGACGTCCACATTGATCCCGCCGGAGCCCAGATACGGCTCGGAGTTCAGCAGGACCACCTGACCCTTCTCGGGACTCGACTCCGCCTCCACCCCCTGAGCCGCCAGGACGCGGCCGTCCACCTGGAGCTTCTTGGAACGCAGGTAGGCGTGTGAGGCGCGCATCGTCGTCAGCTCCTCCACCAGGGTGGAGACGCTGGCCGTGCCGTCACCCACCACATGGGCGGGGACACGCACAGCGGCTCCGATCAGCTCGCCGTCGACCACATAGGTGCGCAGGTCGACCCCCTCGACATGATCCTCCAGGATCAGCCGCCCGTTCGCCGTCTCCCGGCGGGCCTCGGCCCACGCCGCCCGCAGCTGCTCCTCGGTGGTGATGTTCGTGGTGACACCACGACCGGCATTGCCATCAGAAGGCTTCAGCACCAATGCCCGGCCCTCGGCGCCGCGCAGATGCGCCAGCCCGGCGTCGAGCTGCTTCACCGTCAGGAACACCCCCCGCGGGATAGGGGCGCCGGCCTGGCCCAGGGCGACCTTCGTCAATGTCTTGGACAGGCAGACCCGCTCCGCCAGGCCCCCGGTCAGCGAGGGCGCGAACCTGTTCAGGCCGCCGATCAGCCGCCCGTCCCGGAAGAACATGGCCGTCTTGCCATGCTCGATGACCTCCATGCCCCGCTCTCGGGCGCACTGCATGATGCCCCCGCGGTGGCCGGGCCACACGGCACAGGTGTTCATGACGCGGTAGCGCGGCACCACATGGTTCTCGATGAAGCGGCGATGCGGGGCCAGATGGGTGATCGTCAACGGAGTCTCCTCGCAGATGTCCAGCAGGAAAGGTCAGGCGCCGTCCAGGGCGGAGCGCAGCGTGGTCAGGAACTCCTCGATCTCCGGACTCAGCCACGGGCCGTCCTCGTACAGGGCGAGGATCTCGGCGATGTGCTCCGCCGCCTCACGCCACTGCTCCGCCGGCACGAAGCTGAGCTTCTTGAGGTACCAGTTGGTCACATACCCCTCCAGGCGGGTCCGCCGATACGCCTCCAGCAGCCCCTGCTCCCGCAGCCAGGCGACACGGTCCTGCTCCAGGGGCAGATACTTCCGGAAGTACGTCGGCGAGATCGCGTTCACCGCCGAGCCGGTGACCTCGGAGTAGTAGGCGTTGACGTCGACGTCCAGAGTCCGAATCCGCCGGGCATGATGCAGGATCTGCTGGGAGAGGTAGTTGTCCTGGCCCACCGCGCCGTGCGGCATCTGCAGATCCAGGGGCTTCAGCCAGTCGGTGCGGATCACCGCCGAGTGGATGCGCAGGGAGCGGAAGCCCCACTGTGCCAGGGAATCCTCCGGCAGGTGCAGCGTGCCGGAATCATCGAGGACCTCGGAGAACGCCTCCTGGAGCTCCCGATGATGATTGATCCTCAGCTTCCGGGTGGACCAGCGCAGGAAGTTGCCCATCACCAGGTCCACCTCCGGATGGGCGTCCAGCTCGGTCACCAGAGCGGCCAGGCCGTCCTCGACCATCTCGTCATCAGGATCCAGGTAGGTCACATACGGTGTGGCGGTCAGCCGGACCCCCAGATTCCGGGGGCGGGAGGCCGAGCCGGACCCGCCGGAGGCGAAACGATAGGCCGAGACATTGAGATGCTCCTCAGCCAGCTCATCCACCGTCGCCCTGGTCACCGGATCTGTGGAGCCGTCGTCGATCAGCAGCACATGCATCTGCTCGAAGATCGAGGATCGCCGCAGCGAGGCGAAGCCCTTGTGCCGCAGATGCGCCCCGTTGTTGTAGACCGGCACGACGACGCTCAGCTTCAGCCCCAGCTCCTCCGCCGTTCTGCGGATCACCTGCTGCGCCGCCTCGACGTCATCGTCTGTACCTGAGCCGCCTGCACCGTCCGACACCCCAGTGAGCGGACCATCGGCCCGGCCATGTTCGCCATGATCGATCGCGTAGACGGGGAACTCCCGGCGTGCCATGCCCAGCCGCTCCCTGCTCACCAGCAGCGCGGCCACGGGCCGCCACCATGCGCTCAGCTCCAAGGGGACGAAGCTGCCGTCGATCCTCCGGTGAGACAGCTGATCTGCGGCCTCGGCGGGCCCCTCCACCTTGGCGGTCACCGGTGCGGACTGGTAAGCGAAGGCGGCCACATGATCGGCCGCGTACTCCGGCCCGTAGACCCGCTCGGCGGAGACCGGAAGCAGCACATCGACTGCGCGCCGCCAGGGGGCGGCCTCATCCCAGGCCACGAGCTCCACCGGGCCGATGCTCTGCTGTGCCATCTGGCGCTGCAGCGCCTCCGAAGGCTCCTCCGCGACTGCCAGCACCCGGAGATTCTGCACCGGCGCCTCACCACGGGGGACGACGCCGGCGATCCGGGCCAGCTCGTGCAGACGGTCCACCACATGGTCCTGAAGGAACACACGGCGGAGCCCGGCGGCCTGGGTGCGGCGCAGCTCCTCCAGGGTCAGGGTCTCCAGATGCGCGGCGACGTCATCTGCGGACTGGGCGATGTGGACATGCGGATACTCGGAGTTCACCCCCTGGTTGTACGTGGAGAGCACCGCGGTGCCGCAGGCCTGCAGCTCCAACACGGTCTGCGAGAGTGCGGTCTGCGAGTCCACGGTGGAGTTCAGCGCCACCGCCGTGTCCGAGGCCCTCTGCAGACGCAGCAGGCGCTTTCTGCCCATCTGTGGAGCCAGGTAGGGCGTGAAGCCTCGTGGGTAGGCGAAACGGTCGTCCCGGGTGGCCGCCTGGGAGCGGGGATCCACCAGCAGCAGGCGCCGCTCGGCACGGATGACTCCCTCCAGCAGGGCGGTCGCGTACTGACGTCGCTGGGGGAACAGCTTCGCATGCCAGGTGCCGGCATAGGAGATCAGATCCGAGCCCGCCGGTCGGGTGCCGATCGGCGAATGTCGCAGCGGGTTGACCCCGGTCCGCAGCAGCGAGACCGACTGCGCCTGGGAGCAGTCCGCGGCGTACCGGTCCAGCAGCTCCTCCCCGGTGCTCAGGACATGGTCCGCCTGGCGGGCGACATCCACCCAGTCGTCATAGAAACGGGCCTCCTGGGTCCCCCAGAAGACCACCGGGATGCCGGCCTCTCGGAAGGCGGGCATGATCTTCTCGGTGATCCGGCGGCGCAGGTAGGTGCCCGGAATGTCCGCGTTCCTCCAGCTGCCCTTCCGGCCCTCCTGGACCGGGGTGACCAGCAGCAGATCCGGGCGCTCGTCCTCTCCGGCGGTCAGCATCCCGCGCCAGGCGGTGGGAGCCAGATGGTGCAGCTCTGCGGCCCCCTCGAGCATCTGGAACAGCTGCGGATCCGCGATCAGGGCGATGCGCAGCCCCGTGTGCGGACGGCTGATCCCCGGCTCACCCTCGGGCAGGGCGGACAGCACAGGCTTCAGCTCCTCTACGAGATCCTGCGCGTTGACCCCGCCGTGGGCGAAGGGTGTCGAGGGGTGCGGCCCGGCCAGGGCGGCGTCGGCCAGGTACTCCGCGGCGGCGAGCCTGCCTGCATGGACCTGGTCCAGTTGGGACACGGCTGACTCGAGCTGGTGAAGCCGGGCGGTGATGTCCGCACCCGGGCTCCGGGGTGTCTCCACGCTCATCGGGCGACCTCCTCGAGCTGCAGGAAGCAGCGGATCGCCGGATCCTGCCACTGATGGTCGCCATAGAGCGCCGCAAGCTCGCGGACGACGTCGTCGGCCTCCTGGCGCTGATCCGCGGGGACCTTCTCCAGCTTGTTCAGGTACCAGGAGCGGAAGAACGGCTCCAGGCGCGTGTCCCGATAGTCCTGCATCAGGCCCGTCTCCTCGAGCCACCGGGTGCGGTGTTCCTCCAGGATCAGGTACTTGCGGAAGTACCGCGGAGAGACCACGTTGACGATGGAGGTGTCCACCGCGCCGTAATAGGTGTAGACCGCTTTGGAGATGGTGAGGATCGCTGTCGAGTAGTACAGCATCTGCTGGAAGAAGTAGGTGTCCTGGCCGGTGGCGCCCACCGGCTGGGTCAGACCCAGCGATTTCAGCCAGTCGGTGCGTGCCACCACCGCCTCGATGGAGACGGGGACGAAGCGCATCTGGCGCAGCGAGTCCTGCGCGGGGCGCAGCAGACCGTCGCGCTCCTCGATGTGGCGGTTCATGTGGTTCACATAGTGCATGTGCTTCCGGCCGGAACGCCAGCGGATCATGTCACCCACCGCGAACTCGGCGTCCGGCCGGGCCTCCAGCGCCTCCATGAGCACCGAGTACCCGTCCCGGTACTCCTCATCGTCGGGGTCCAGATAGGTCACGAACTCGGTGAAGCTCAGATCCAGGCCGGTGTTCCGGGGCCGCGAGGCGGATCCGGAACCGCCGGGGGAGTGATGGAAGGCAGAGACGTTCGGCCAGGAAGCCGCCAGCTCATCCACGGTGTCCACCGTGTGCATGTCGGTGGAGCCGTCATTGACCAGCAGGATGTGCATCCGGTGGAAGTTCCGCGACCGGCGCAGCGACTGGAACGCCTTGTGCCGGAGGTGATCGGCGTTGTTGTACACCGGGACCACCACCGCGAGCGTGAGATCCAACTCCTCCACCAGCGCGCGGAACTCCGCGGCCTTGGCCCCGACATCGTCCCCGGTGTAGAGCGGCGCCTCGGTGCCGCCGGTCTCGGCGGGGGTCTCCTGCTGAGGCTGAAGGGTCACGGACTCGGCCGCGGCCCGGTGCCCCAGATGGTCGATGGCGTAGATCTCGGCCTGCTCCGCATGGCGGCGCAGGGCCTGCGGGGAGCTCACCTGCTCCGCCTCAGGCCTCCACCAGGACGACAGCGACAGGTCAGGCAGCGCGGAGGCGCCCTGGTGGTGCCGGTGTGCCAGCGGGTCCGCGGCCTCGGCGTCGCCGTCGAGCTTGTGGCTCGCCGCGGCCGCGCTGTAGGCGAAGGAGGCTGCATGGTCAGCCACATAAGTGGGGGAGTACCGCCGGGAAGCGGAGACCGGCAGCAGGATGTCATAGGTGCCATGCCGCTGGGGCAGCTGCTCCCAGCTGACCACGTCCACTGCGGAGTGGGTCTGATGCCGCAGATCCCTCACCAGCTGGGGCGTGGGATGCTCGGCCACCGCCAGGACCACGTCATGATCCTGCGGCTCCGGCACCCCCGCCACCCGGCAGATCGCCGCCAGGCGGTTCACCCCGTGGTCATCGCTGAAGACCTTGCGGATCCCATCACCCTGGATGCGACGCAGCTCCTCGGTGGTGAGCGCCTCCAGCATGCCGGAGACGTCTGCCGTGGAGTTGGCGATGTGCACCTGCGGGTAGTAGGAGTTGACCCCCTGGTTGTACGAGGAGATGACCATCGTGCCGGTGGCCTGGAGCTCCAGGACCCGGTTGGCGAACATCGTCTGCGAGGCGACCACCGAGTTCAGGTTCACCGCGATGTCCGTGCCCCGCTGGAGCAGCATCAGGTCCTCACGTTCCCGCGCCGGCGCCAGATACGGCGAGTATCCGGTGGGGAACGAATACCGCGGGTCTCCTAGGAACAGGTCCGAGTTGCGGTCGAAGATCACCAGCGGGCGGTCAGACAGCGCCGCGCCGTTGAGCGCCCAGGTGCCGTACCGGCTGCGCTGCGGGTACTTGTCCGGCAGCCACGAACCGGCGAAATGGATCATCGGGCTCACGGCCGGGCGCGACCCCAGCGGGGTGTGAACCAGCGGGTTGACGGCGAAGGGCAGCACATCGACGCTGGCGGCCTGCGGGCAGTCCCGGCGGTAGTCGGGGATCATCTCTGCAGCTGTGGTGAAGATGTGGTCGGCGGCCTGGGCGAGGCCCACGAAGGAGGAGTAGTTCGGCGGGTCCTCCTTGCCGTAGTAGACCACCGGGATGCCGCGGCGCCGGTAGGCCGGCATGATCTCCTCGACCGTCAGCCGGCGCCGGTTCGACGCCGGATTCGACAGCCCTCGCCAGGAGCGTTCATTGAGCCCTCGCCAGGTCGCGGCCACCAGCAGGATGTCGGGCAGCTGTTCCTGCTCCAGCGGCTCCTCCCAGTTCCGTGGGGTGAGCGGGATCAGCTCCGCCAGGCCGGCGAAGGACTCGAAGAGGAACGTGTCCGAGATGATGGCGATGCGCAGCCCGGTGTGCGGCCGGGAGATGCCCATCTGCCCGGCGGGAAGCTGATGCAGGGACGGGAGGAGGCGTTCGAAGAGCTCCCGGGCATCCCGGGCGTCATGCACGAACGGCGCCGAAGCCGCCGCGGTGACAGCCCCTTGCGGTGCGAGCAGGGCGCGGCGCGGCTGGTGGCCGCTGCTGACCTCCTCGAACTGGCCCAGGCGCTGCTGCACCTGCTCAAGTCGGAACCTGACCGAGTGCGGCGCTGGACTCAACGGTCAGCACCCGCCCGGGAGATCACCTGGCGGATCCGGCGCACCACCGGGCTGGGGACGGTGTTCCGCACGACCGTCTTCACCCGGCGCTGGACCGTCCCCTGCTGGTCCTGGGCACGGGAGAGCCGAGCCACAGAACGGTCGATTCGGGTCATCGTCGAAGACAGCTTCGTCAGGGGATCCTCCAGCGCCTCCAGCCGCTGCTCCATGGAGGAGAGGCGCTTCTCGACGCCGTCCAGACGGCGCTCCAGCTGCTGGAACCGCTTGGGGAACCCGGAGGGGACGCGCTGGGCGTAGTTGCCGACCTGGCGGACCTCTTTGCGCAGCGAATCCTCGGCCTTCTCGACGGTCTCGGTGGAGACCGCAGGTGAGCTGGCGATCTTCGAGGCCAGGTTCTTCAGCACCCGCTGGGTCTCGTTGCGGTTGAAGGTGTCCAGCTGCTGATAGGTCCACTGCAGCTCACGCAGGAGGGCGCGCTGCTGGTCCAGCAGGGCGTCGACCACGTCAGGAAGCGGCTCCTCCACGGCGACCGGCCCCCTGCCGTCGACGTCGTCCGTGGCGGTGATGTCCGTCCTGCCCTCGAAGGTGGTCGTTTCACTCTCCGATGCCGCTGCCCCTGCTGTCACGGGTGACTCCTTGTTCGTCCAGTCCACGTTCAGTGATGTGTGATCGGTATGGTCTCGTCCGAGAGCACCCCCTGCTCCCGGCCGTCATCAGTCTAGATGCCCCAGGGCCTGCTCGCTCGGCAGCCGCCGGGCTTCTCATTTCCTGGACCCTCGCTCATCGGCCGCGCTGCATCTCCTCCAGCAGAGCCGCGGCCACGTCCCGCGATGTCCCGTATCCGGGCACCTGGTTGATGGAGAGATTCGCCGAGGTGTTCAGCTCGATCACTCTCGCGTCCTCGGGGGAGCCGAGCTCAGGGACCAGCAGGTCGACTCCGGCGCATCGCAGGTCCGGGAAGGCCGACACCGCGCGCACTGCAAGCTCCAGCAGCTCCGGATGGATCTCCTCGGTGACGTCGACCGTCACCCCGCCCTGGGAGACGTTCGCCGTCCCGTTGAGGAAGACCACCTCACCGGTGGCGGGGACGTCGTCCAGTCCGATGCCGCGCCGGCCCAGCAGCGTCACGTCCAGAAACGTGGGGCGCGAGGAGAGGTACTTGTGCACGGTGCGGGCCTGCTCGTACTCCTCGGCGAGCTTCGCCACGCTGCGCGAGCCGTCGCCGATCACATGGGCGGGGACCCGGACCGTCGCCGCGACGGCGCTGTCGCCGACCACGAACACCCGGGTGTCGACCCCGCGCACCTGCTCCTCCAGGATCACCTGCTTTCTGGTGGACTCGCGGCGGGCACGCTGCCACGCGCTGCGCAGCTGATCCTCGGTGCGGACCTCCACGCTGACCCCCCGGCCCGCGTTGCCGTCGGCGGGTTTGACGACGACCTCGCCCAGTCCGCCGTCGGTGGTCTGCTCCGCCCACCAGCTCACCGCGGTCTCCAGCCGGGTGGCCGGGAAGTGCCGGCCCCGGGGCACCGGGAGCCCGGCGCGGGCCAGCAGATCCTTGGTGAAGGTCTTGGAGCGGGTGGTGCGGGCCGCGGAGTACCCGACCAGGGTGCTGATCAGCCCCACCGTGCCGCCGATGCAGCGGCCGGCCTCAAAGAAGTACATCGACTTGTCCTGCTCGCGCACCGTCAGGCCCCGGCGCTTGGCCTCTCGTGTCAAGGCACCGCGATGCCCCGGCCATGAGGCCAGCGGGGTGAACTGCAGATGCCGGTGCGCCAGGTGCCGCTGCACGAAGGCGAGGTTCGCGTCGGTGGTCGGCTCATCCGGCCCCCGACGTGCGGGCGGCTCAACCATCGGCGCCGCTCCCACCCTGACCCGACCGGGCGGTCTCCAGATCGGAGAAGAACTGCCCCACCACGGGGTCGGTCCACTCGTGCTCCCCGTAGCAGGAGAGGATCTGGGCGATCGTCTCGGCTGCATCCAGCCACTGCTCCGGGGGCACGGTGCGCAGCTTCTTCAGATACCAGTTGACCGTGTACCCCTCGAACCGGGTGCGGCGGTAGGTCTCCAGGAGGTCGTTCTCGCGCAGCCAGCGGGCGCGGGCACGGTCCAGCGGCAGATACTTGCGGAAGTACCGGGGGGACACCGAGTTCACCATCGACCCGCTGACCTCGCTGTAGTACGCGTTCACCGGGGTGTCCACAGAGCGGATCCGGCGCGCCCGGTGCATCATCTGCTGGGCCAGGAAGTTGTCCTGCCCGGCCGCGCCCACCGGCTGGACCGGCTCCAGTGACTGCAGCCAGGCGGTGCGCACCACCGCGGCGTGGATGCGCAGCGAGCGGAACCCCCACAGCTCATGCGGGCTTGTCGGCAGCACGACAGTGCCCGCCGCATCGAGGTGCTCCGCGAAGGTCTCCTGGATCTCCGCATGGTGGTCCAGACGCTGATGCCGGGTGGACCAACGGGTGAAGTTGCCCAGCACGAAGTCCACGTCCGGATGAGCGTCCAGCTCAGCCACCAGCCGGGCCAGCCCGTCCTCGACCATCTCATCGTCCGGGTCGAGGAAGGCGATCTGCTCGGTGGCGGCCAGTCGGACCCCCAAGTCCCTGGGGCGTGAGGCAGAACCGGAGCCGCCCTGGGCGAAGCGGTAGGCGCTGACCTGCGGGTGCTCGCCGGCCAGCTCGTCCACGGTCTGCAGCGTCGCCTGGTCACTGGAGCCGTCGTCGAGAAGCAGGATGTGCATCTGGTCGAAGAGACTGGAACGGCGCAGCGAGGCGAAGGCCTTGTGCCGCAGGTGGTCGCCGTTCTCATAGACCGGGATCACCACACTCAGGCGCAGCCTGAGGGTCTCGGCGGTCTCGCGGACCTCGGCGGCGAAGGTCTCCACGGCGTCGTCGAGATCCGGAGCGGCATCCCGCAGGGTGATCCCCGTGGTCGCCGGGTGATGTCCGAATCCGTCGATCGCGTAGGCCTGCACGCTGCGCGCCACCTGCCCCAGCCGCTCGGCGGAGACCAGCCGGTCGGCGGCCGGGCGCCACCAGGCGCTGAGTGCGAGGTCCTCGACACCCACACGGTGCCGGTGGGAGTGCCGATCCGACTGGGCGACGGCGTCGTCGTCGGCGGTGGTGCCGGGCCGCGTGCCGTCCAGGGTTCCGGTCGGGACGCCCGGGGAGGTGAGCTTGGTGGTCACACAGTCCCGCTGGTGGGCGAAGGAGGCCAGGTGGTCGGCCGCGTAGGTGGGGGCGTAGCGGTGCTGCGGGCTCACCGGCAGCAGCATGTCCACCTCTGCGATGCCGGCGGAGGCGCGGCGGGAGAGCTGCTCCCAGTCGATCAGCTCCACCGGGCCGAGGCTCTGGCCCGCGAGGTCCCGGCGCAGCGTCTCACTGGGCTCCTCGGTGACGGCCAGCAGCCGTGGAGAGCGTGGGAGCGTCCCGACGCCGGCGGCCGCGGCGATGGTCATCAGCCGGTCCGCGGCATGGTGGTCCAGGAAGGCCTTCCGGATGCCTTCGGCCTGGGTGCGGCGCAGCTCCCGGTGGGTGAGCACCTCCAAGGCCGCGGCCACGTCTTGGGGAGACTGGGCGATGTGCACATGCGGGTGCTCGGAGTTCACGCCCTGGTTGTAGGTGGAGAGCACCATCGTCCCGGAGGCCTCGAGCTCCAGGATCCGGTCGCTGAGCATCGTCTGCGAGCCGACCGCGGAGTTCAGTGCGATCGCACGGTCCGTGGCCCGGTGCAGCCGAGCCACCAGGTCCCGCGGACGAGTCGTGGTCAGGTACGGGGTGCAGCGCGGGGGCCAGGCGGTCTCGCCGGTGCGGGCCGGATCCTGGGAGCGGCGGTCCATCAGCGCCAGCGGCCGGCCGGATTCGAGCACCCCGTCCAGCAGCCAGCCGGCGTATTCGCGTCGTTGGGGGAAGAGCTGCTCGTGCCAGGTTCCGAAGAACGGGATCAGGTCTGTGGCCGCCGGGCGGGTGCCGATCGGGGAGTGGTGCACCGGGTTCACCCCCATCGTCAGCAGCCCGATCGACTGCGCCCGCGGGCAGTCCTGCGCGTAGCGGGGGAGATGCTCCGCGGTGGCGGTGAGGATGTGATCCGTCTGCTCGGCGATGCCCTGCCAGTGCGGGTAGAAGCGCGGCACCTGGGTGCCCCAGAAGACCACCGGAACACCCCGGGCGCGCAGGTGCGGGATGATGCGTCCGGTCAGCGCGGTCCGCGGGGCGGAGGAGAGCCGCTCGACGCCGGACCAGCCGCCGTCGATCCCGGAGACCACCGGGGTCACCAGCAGCAGGTCAGGGGGCCCCGACTCGGCAAGCTGCTCCTGCCAGGACTCGGGGCTCAGGTAGATCAGGTCAGCCAGCCCGGTGAAGCTCCGATGCAGCGGCTCGTCACAGATGATCGCCACGCGCAGCCCGGTGTGCGGCTTCGCGATCCCCGGTTCGCCGGGAGGAAGCTCCTGGAGCACGGGCGCCAGACGATCGATCAGCTCGCCGACGTCCTGAGCGTCCCGGATGAAGGGGCTGGAGAGGTGGGGCGACCCTTCACGCAGCAGCGTCCGGCGCAGCCCCCGCTGGGACCCTCCTCCGGAGATCAGCGACTCCAAGGCCTCCAGACCGGCGTCGAGCTCGGCGACGCGGAAGGAGAACTCCCCGGCGGGTGGGCGGGTCATCGAGCATCCTCCTGGGCAGCATCGGGCCGTGCGTCGTGCAGCGATCGGTAGAAGTCCAGGATCCGCGGATGGTCGCCGTCGTAGCCTCCGTAGAGGTCCACGATCCAGGCCAGGGTCTCAGCCGCCTCCTGCCACTGCTCGGCCGGGACGGCGTCGAGCTTCTTCAGGTACCAGCTGACCAGGAAGCCCTCGAGCCGAGTCCGGCGGTACTCGTCCAGCAGGCCCACCGAGCGCAGCCACTCGGAACGGTCCCGCTCCAACGGCACGTAGCGGTGGAAGAGCCTGGCGCTGACGGCATTGACGGTGGAGTCGCTGACTTCGCTGTAGTAGGTGTGCACCTTGGTGCGCACCGGACGGATCCGACGCGCGTAGTGCAGCATCTGCTGGGAGAAGTAGGAGTCCTGCCCGACGCCGCCCACCGGCTGGGTGAGTCCCAGCCGTTTCAGCCACGAGGTGCGGGCGATCATCGCCTGGATGCTGAAGGGCATGAAGGCGGTGCGGGAGAGCACATCTCCCGGGCTGATCAGGTTCCCGTGCTCATCCTCCTCCATGCCTTTGGCCAGGCTGTTGAGGAACTTCACCGTCTTGACGTTCTTCTGCTGCCGCTTGGTCGGGGCGTTGCGCCACAAGGTCATGTGGCCCAGCACGAAGTCGACCTCCGGGTGCTCCACGAACTCCTGGTAGAGCCGGGTGTACCCCGACTCCACGGCCTCGTTGTCTGGGTCCAGATAGGTCACATACGGGGTGGAGGCCAGCGCCAACCCGGTGTTGCGCGGCCGCGACGCCGAGCCGGAGCCACCCTCGGGGTGGTGGAAGGCGGAGACGTTCGGATAGGTGTGCGCCAGGTCCTCCACGGTGTCGGCGGTGGCCGGATCCGTGGAGCCGTCGTTGATCAGCAGCACATGCATCATGTCGAAGATCGTGGAGCGGCGCAGCGAGGCGAAGGCCTTGTGGCGCAGGTGATCGCCGTTGTTGTAGACCGGCACCACCACCGAGAGCTGCAGGCCGTACTTCTCCGCCACTGTACGGAACTCCCGGCCGGCGAAGTCGAGGTCGTCGCCGCGGAGCCGGTCAGGGGCCGGCCGGCGGGGAGTGAGGATGCGCCGGGCCAGCGGAGCATGGGCGGAGTGGTCCAGCTGGGCAGGGTCCGCATTGGAGAACACCAGGTCCTCCTGGATGTCCTTCAGCGCCTGGGCTACCCCGGAGAGCTCCCCGGTGTTGGGTGAGATCGTCACGGTGCGGTCCGCCGGGTGATGGTTCAGATGGTCCACGGCGTACACCCGGGCCTGGCGGGCGCGGAGAGCCAGACTGGTCGGGGAGTCCACGCCGTCCAGGTCCGGACGCCACCAGGCGGTGAGGTCCAGCCGACGGATGCCGGTGTGGTGGCGGTGGGCGTCGTCGTCGGTCTCTGCGGCGGTGCCCGCCAGCTTGGTGGTGACCGCGGCCGACTGGTAGGTGAAGGCTGCGGCGTGGTCGGCGGCGTAGCGAGGCGTGTAGTGCCGGGAGGGGGTCACAGGCAGCAGGATGTCGTAGTCGCCGTCGTGCTCGCGCAGCTTCTCCCAGCTGGTCAGCGGCACGGCGGAATGCGTCTGCTCGGCCATCTCCCGGGCCAGGGCGTCGGTGGGCCTGTCCGTCACCGCCAGGATGCGCTCGCTGTCCTGCGGCGGGGTGGCGCCGGCGGCCCGGGCGATGCTGGCCAGCCGGTTGATCGCGTGATCGTCCAGGAAGACCTTGCGGATGCCGTCGCCCTGGACCCGGCGCAGCTCCTCCAGCGTGATGGAGTTCAGCATGGCGGCGACGTCGTCGGCCGAGTTGGCGATGTGCACCTGCGGGTAGAACGAGTTCACCCCCTGGTTGTAGGTGGAGATCACCATCGTGCCGGAGGCCTGCAGCTCCAGGACCCGGTTGGCGAACATCGACTGGGAGGCGACCACCGAGTTGAGGTTCACCGCGACATCCGTCACCCGCTGCATCTCCATGAGGTCCTCACGCGGCTGCGCGGGCGCGATGTAGGGGGTGTAGCCGCGCGGGTAGGAGTAGCGGCGGTCGTAGGGGCTGGGCTCGAAGGCCGAGTGGCGGTCGATGATCACCAGCGGGTAGCCGGACTGGATGACCCCGTTGAGCGCCCAGGAGCCGTAGGTGGTGCGCTGCGGGTACTTCTCCGGCAGCCAGGAGCCGGCGAAGTGGATCAGGTCGCTGGCGGCGGGCCGGGAACCGATGGGCGTGTGGACCAGCGGGTTCACCCCGAAGGGCAGCACCCCGATGCTCTGCGCGTCCGGGCAGTCCCGCTCGTAGTGCGGGACCATCTCCTCCGCGGTGGTGAGGATGTGGTCCGCGGCCTGGGCGAGGGAGAGGAAGAGCTCGTAGTTGGGCGGATCCTCCTTGCCGTAGTAGACGACCGGGATGCCGTGCTCTCGGAAGGTCCGCATGATCACGTCCGTGAGCTGCCGACGCCGCCAGGAGTCGGGGCGGGCGTTGCCGATCCAGGACTTGCCGTCCACACCCTTCCAGGTGGCCGCGACCAGCAGCAGGTCCGGGCGGTTCTCCTCGGTGAGCTGGTTGCGCCAGTCCTTGGGCTTCAGCGGGACCAGGTCCACCAGACCGTCCATGGACTGGTGGAAGAAGCTGTCGCAGACGACGGCGATCCTCAGCTGACTGTGCGGGCGGGAGATGCCCATCTCCCCGGGCGGCAGGGCCTCGACAGCGGGGCGGACGTCCTCCAGCAGCTGCTCGGCGTTGAGCGCGCCGTGGGTGAAGGGGGTCGCGCGCAACGGAGAGAGTTGGCGGAATCGGGTGTCCTGCAGCAGGCCTTCGAGCGAGGCCTTGTGGCCCGTGAGCTCGGTGCCGAGGTCCTCGAAGAGCTCCAGTCCCTGTTCGAGCTGGGCGATGCGGTACTGGAGGGTGTTCGGCTCCGGCGTCATCTGCCGGCGCCCCCGGAGAGCCGCTTGAGTTGATCCTTCACCGGGCGGGGCAGACGACGCGCCGCGGCCCGGGCGGCGCGCCTGGGGTCGGTCGCCGCGACCTTCACCGCGCGCCGGGCGGAGTGGCTGATCCGGGCGGACTGCTCCGGCGTGTTCCTCTTCACGTACTTGACGTCACGGGTGAGCTTCTCGACGTCCTTGGAGAGCCTCTCCACCTGCTTGGCGAGCTGGCGGTCTGCCATCTTCTCGTCGATGCTGCGGGAGAGATCCTTCAGCACGCCCTCGACCTCCAGTCGGTGGAAGGTGTCGAGCTGCTTATAGGCCCACTGCAGCTCGCGCAGCAGGGCGCGGTGCTGCTCGAGGAGCTGCACGACCAGGGGGTCCAGCTGCTCGCCCTGCGGCGGCGCGGGAAGATCCGGAACCGGCTTCAGCTCCTGGGTGCGCTCATTCGAGGGTTCGGTGACCGTTCCCGTCATCGCTGCTGGACTCCTCGTGGTCGGCCTCATCTGTGACGGTGTGCTCCCTGGTGCGTCCCGTGCGGGGAGCCTCCGACTGCTGCGTGCGTGATCGCTGCGACCGGGGCTGACGCGTGCGCCCAGCCACAGTTGCCCCACAGTCTACAAACCTCCCCCCGCACGCCGACAGGCGGCGGACAGGGAGCATGACCGAGGTCGATCCAGGCAGAGTCTAGCGCGGCTCAGGGACAAGACGGCGTCACCGGCGTTTATCGGTGGCGTGTGGACGGGGAGCACGTGGGGCTGGAGTTCAGCACTGAGCCGGTGCGGGAGAAGACCGTGCTCCGTCCCGCGGGGTCCGTGGCGGTGAAGGTCAGCCCGCCGCTGCACAGGGTGCCCAGGCCGTGCCGCAGGCATTCGCGCTCGAGCAGCACGGTGCTCAGCGGCCGCCTCCCGAAGGAGGCCATATGCTGGGAGATGTCGTACTCGCGAGGTTCTGGCACAGGTGCCGTGATGCGCGGTGAGACTGGGTGATCGCTGGTGATCAGCTGATCGTATGGTGCGTGCCGCGAGGGTGTCCGTCGCCCGGTGCGCCGACGCCGCACAGGTGCCCGGCTCTGGTATGAATGATGTGGTCTTGCAGAACGAACCGTGGGGAGTGGGACGGGTGACGATGATCGGTCGGCGGCTGCGCCGGATGCGCCTGATGCTCGCGGTCTGCGCCGCCGCGGCGGTGGTGTCCCTGTGTGGGATCCTCGCGGTGCTGTTCGGCCATGACACCGCAGGTCTGGTCATCCTGCTGCTGGCTACCCAGGGGCTGATCGCCGGCTGCGCCGTGGTGCTGCACCGGGCGGTGCTGCGCACTCGAACCCGGTCCGAAGAAGGCCGCGTCGGTGAGCCCCGCCCGGAGATCTCCCCGGAGGACGTCATCGAAGGTGTGCGCGAGCAGCTCGAGGCCCACGGCGGCAACGAGCAGCGCCTGGCCCGGCTGCTGGAGCAGCAGGAGGCCGCGCAGACCCAGCTGCGCCGTCGGCTCTTCGAGGAGTCCTTCTCCCCGGACGCTTCCCGGGCGCCCGAGCAGGACTGAGGGCGGCCATGGCATCGGTCCTGGCTGGGCCAGCTGACACGTACGACGTCGACGTCGTCATCCTCTCCGACTTCCGACTGCCCGGCGGCACCACCAGCAGCATCGCCGAGGAGGTCCGCGCCCAGGCGGAGGCCGGGATCAGCACGGCCCTGGTCCACGCCGCGGGCTCGATCACCAACTACCCGAATCCCTGGAGCACCCACATCCAGCGCATCCTGGACCTGCCCGGAGTGCGCATCGCCTCCCCGCGGGAACGGATCCACGCCAAGGTGCTGGTCATCAGGCACCCCACTGTCATCTACAGCACGCTCTCCGCCTGCGAGGGGATCAGCGCAGACCACGTGATCATCGTGGTCAACCATGCCGCGGTCGACGCCGCGGACACCTGGCACTACCCGGTGGAGGCCACCGACGCGCGGGTTCGCCGGCTCTTCGGCGTCACCCCGGTGTGGGCCCCCATCGGCCCGGTGGTGCGCCAGACCGTGCTGGACCAGACCACCCGCGTCCCGCTGCGGGAGAAGGACTGGGTCAACATCTTCCGCATCTCCGGGGAGATCCGTCGCCGCACCGGCTTCATCGCGGATCGGCCGGTGATCGGCCGGCACTCCCGCCCGCAGCCGGGAAAGTGGCCGGCCACCGGACGGGACATCCTGCAGGCCTACCCGGACTCGCCGCGCTATCAGGTGGAGATCCTCGGCGGAGCGCAGGTGGCCGAGCACAAACTGGGCTACGTGCCTTCCCGCTGGCACGTGGTGGAGTTCGGCGGCGAAGAGCCGGAGCACTTCCTGGAACGCATCGACTTCTGGGTGTACATGCACCACCCGGACCTCAAGGAGGCGTTCGGCCGGGCGGCCATGGAGGCGCTGGCGGCCGGCTGCGTGGCCATCATGCCGCCCTATATGGAGGAGCTCTTCGGCGACGCCGCGCTCTACGCCTCGCCGCGGGAGGTCCAGCGCACCGTGGACGAGTACTACGCGGACCCGGCGAAGTTCCTGAAGCAGTCCGCACGTGCCCAGGACTTCGCCCTGGCGTTCAGCCCGGAGATGCACATCCGGCGGCTCGAAGAACTCGGCGTCGAGGCACCCGGCACCCCCGTCAACGCCGAGCCGGGGGAGGTCCCGGCCCTGCCCGGTCCTACCCTGCTGGTCGCCGCCCAGGCCGAGGAGGATGTCCTGGAGCGGGCGCTCGCCCACCTGCGGGCCTCCGGGGACCGTCCTGTGCTGCGCGTGGACCTGACCGACCGCCTCGGCCGTGGACCCGACGGCTCTGGTCCCACGGTGCAGCTGCCCACCGCCGCGGCGCTGCAGACCGATGATCAGACCTGGCAGAGCCACCTCCACGGCAGCCTGCGACGGCTGCTGCGCACTCACCGTCCCGGGCAGGTGCTCGTGGTGGGGGAGGAGGTCCCCGAAGGAGTGCTCAGGGCCTTGGCCTGGGCCGATGTCCCGGGCACCTGGGTGCGTGGCCGTGCCGGCGACGACGTCGCCCCCGAGCCGCGGGTGGCCAGCTGCTTCCGTCGCGTGATGACGCCCTCCCAGCTGCCGAGGGCCCCCGGGACCGCCGCGGAGGCCCCGCTCGCACACCATGCACCCAGAGAAGGACAGGAGTCCCGCTGATGCAGACCTCCTCCACGTCGAGCAGCTCGACGCCGACCAGTGACACGCGCGTCGGCCAGGCGCCGGCCGGCGCCGCCTCCGCGGACTCCTGGTCCACGAGCCTGGAGACCTGGGCCCGCGGCCGTCACGGTGAGAAGGTGCTGACCGTGGCGAGCACGATGGACTTCGCCCCGCTGGGCACCCTGCGCCCCCAGACCTTCTACGAGCTGCCGGTGGTGATGGCGGTGATGACACGGCGCAGCGCCTCGCTGCACGCCGCGCTGACTCGGGCCGTGGAGATCATCCGTGAGGCCACCTATGCTTTCCGCATGGTGGTCGTCACCGATGTGCCGACCAGCGCGCCCGTGCGTACTGTGGACTGGACCGTGGAACACCTGCTCGGCGAGGCCGACTGGGCCGCGCTGCAGGGGGAGAACTGGCTCCCGGCCGCCGTCGACCACCTGGAGTGGGCGCGCCGGCAGTACGGCGCCTCGCTGGTGCTGGCACCCGAGAGCCCTGAGCAGGTCCTGGAGGACATCGCCCGGGTGGGAGCCTTCTCTCGGGCGCCGGAGAAGCTCATGTCCACCGCCGCAGAGCTGGCCCGCCAGGCGCTGCCCGAGGGCCCACAGCCTGGTGGGCCGGTGGCACAGGAGGAGAGGGCCTTGCGCGGCTGGTGGCGGGGAGCCCTCGAGGACGGCCTCGCCCGTCAGCTGGACCTCGGTGGGGGCTTCACTCCGACGGTCACAGTCACCGGCGGGGACTCTGCCGGGGTCATCGTCGCCGACGGCGTCACCGCCGGTGAGGCGCTGCAGGGCTGGGCCTCGGAGTCCGGATGGTCAGTGGTGCGCATCGGCCGGGCTGAGGCCGCCGGGCCCACGGCCGAGCGGCTGCATCAGGCGCTGCTCCGTGCCGCAGGGGAGGGCGCCGCTCGGGCCGTCGGTGCCGCCGGGCCGCTGCTGCTCATCACCGACCAGCCGCAGGAGGACCACCCGGTGCCCGAAGGTCTGGACGGCGTCGTCGTGCTGCACCGTCCGGAGGAGCCGGGCACCGGTTGGAGCGCGGAGCTGCTCATGGGTTATGGGGCGAGCACCCGGATCCGTGCCGCCGAGCTGCCCACGGCCCTGGACCGGCTGCGCAGGATCCACCTGGCCACCACACTCTGAGGTCCACTTCCGCTGGTGCTCAGCGGGGGAGGTTCAGTTGCGCTTCTTGGGAACCACTCCGCGCTTCTCGAAGTAGCGCCGCACGCGCTCGTCCTTCAACAGGGGGCCGTGGACCTGCAGCACGTTCATCCCGGAGTTGACGTTGGCCTCGAGGATGACCGGGCCTGTGGGGCTGACGATGATGTCCCAGCCGATGTACTCCATGAAGTTCAGCCGCTTCGCGCCCTCGAGCACCAGCGCCTTGGTCTCCTCCCAGAAGGGGACCGTCGCGCCTTCGATCTGCGCCCCGGAGTCCGGATGCACGGTGTGCCACACCGGGGTGTGGTCGTCGGGAAGCTGCCCGGCGCGGGAGAGGGTGCCCGTGGCGATGTCGATCTTCGCGCTGAGCCCGCCCTGGGTCCAGTTGTCCACATGGGCCGAGCGGGAGGTGCCGATGCGCTGGACCGCGACGGCGATGAACGGCTCCTTGCCCTGGGTGAGGTCCGGCATGGTCAGCACCCGCAGTGTGTTGGTGGAATGCGGATTGAGCTGGGCCTGGGACTCGGCCTGCGGGACGGCGGCTTCGAAGATCATCGGCTTCGGGCGAGCCTCGATCCAGGAGGCGACGTCCTCGAAGCTGCGATCCTGGCCGTTCATCCGCCAACCGTCCGCGGTGCGGCGGACCGAGACGACGAACCGCCCCTCCGCACCCCGCAGGGGCTTGACGAAGACTCGCTGGCCGACCTCCAAGCGGGTCTCGAGGAACTCCCGGAGGGGGACCTGGTCGTCGTTCGGGAAGACATGGACCTCTCCTCGGGAGTAGAGGCCCAGCAGCGGCACGACGTCGGAGTCGAGCCCAAGCTGATTCATCAGCAGGAAAAAGGAGAACTTGTTGTCCAGGATCTCCTGCAGGTGGGGGTGCACCATGCGTTTGGTGCGGGTGTATCGCTGGACGTCGGTGACGTAGTCCTGCTGGTCCTCATTGGGCAGGTCGTAGAGGGTCACGGAACGGGAGAGGAAACCCTGGGCCCACCACTGAGGGCGACGCATAGCCGGTGAGGTCTCCCACCGGAACTCCTTGCGGAGGAACTTCCGGTAGTCCTCGGCCCAGCGACGTGATTTGCGCACCTCCTTGCGCCAATTGCGGCGCTTGTGGTCCGCCTTGCGGGCGATCTGCCGGGACTTCCGCACCACTTTCCGGGAGAAGGACGGCGGGGGAGGCGTCGGAGAGGGCACGGGCTGTGCCGCACCGTCTGGGACGGTGTGCCGTCCGTGGTCGGCCGCGGAATCCATCGGTGTGGTCGCCTCCAGGTGCAGGGGTTCACGAGCGTTAGGATCGTACCAAGCCGGAGGCGCCGTGCTTCGCCGACGCCCCGGGCCTCTGCCATCCTCGTACATCCGAGGTTCCCGAAGAGTCGGCGTCCGGGCACCGGGCGCGCAAGGAGATGTCTGTGACCGAGACGACCCGAGTCTGCGGCATGCTCGGAGCCGGCGATCCTGCGCGTGTGCGGCGCATGGCCGGCGCGGCCGGACTCGCTCCGGAAGAGAGTGGCACCGCGGTGATCGTCGACCGTCCTGCGGCGCTGCTCATCGGCAGCACCGCGCTGCGGGCCCGTCCCGAGGTCGGTGGCGAGGCCTGGATGTTCTCCACCGCCACTCCGGAGCCCGCGGGGCTCGGGACCGCGCCGGTGCGGTGGGAGCACGCCGCCCGTGACGCCGACGTCGCGGGAGTGGTCCTGGAGCCTGACGGCGCGATGGTCCTGCACACCGGCATCTCCGGGGTCCAGCCCGTCTACGTGGAGCAGCATGAGGACGTCGTCTACTTCGCCACCGAGCTGAATCTGCTGGTGGACACCGCGCCGGGGCTGCTCGCCCCCGACTGGACCGGCTGGGCACAGATCATCGGCATCGGCGCGCCCCTGGCCGGGCGCACCACCGTGGAGGGGATCCGCCGCCTGGGCCCCATGGAGCAGGTGCGTCTGGAGCACGGCGGCGCTCCGCGCGGCAGACGTGTGGCCTGGCCCTGGGAGCAGATCACCCCGGAACCGGGCCTGAGCCCGGAGAGCCTCACCGGCGACGTCCTGGAGGCGATGCGCGGTCAGGTCGCCGCGCTCGGCGAGAGCGGCCCGCTGCAGCCGATGCTCTCCGGAGGCCGTGACTCCCGGCTGCTGACCGGCCTCGCAGACGAGTTGGGCCAGCCCGGCGGGCTGACCGCCTGGACCACCAGCTCCGACACCGGCACGACTTTGGAGGAGCTCACCGCGGCCCGGATCGCCTCTCGTCTGGGAATCCGGCAGCGGATCGTGCCCGGCCGGCATGACGGCTTCGCGCAGGACTTCGCGGAATACGCTGAGGTGACCGGGCATCAGGCCTCCTTCCATGTATGGCTCATGCCGGTGGCACGTGAGCTGGCCCGTCAGCAGGGGACCGTGCTAGACGGTCTTGGCGGAGGGGTCTTCCTGGGAGGCGGATTCCCCGACGATCCAGCCGTGCTCCAGGAGGGAGGTGGACCGCAGGAGCTGATGACCTCCCGGTTCGGCCGCCTGGCGCGATACCTGCAGGTGGCCGAGGAGCTCCTCGCCCCAGGAGTGGCGGGCGCGTTGACCGCCGCAGGGCGGGATGACTTCATGAGGATCGCCGAACCCTTGGCCGAGCACCCGCAGGGAGCGACGCTCACGGCCTACCTGACCCGCACCCTGCCCGGCATCAGCATGGCCCCAGCCGCCGTGCTGGGCGGAAGCCGGCCCACGGCGGTGCCGATCATGTCCCACCAGGTGGTCTCGCAGGCTCTGCGTGTGGAGCACGCGGCGAAACGGGACGGCCGCTGGTACCCGGGCCTGCTGCGCCGGGTGCGTCCTGAGTTCGACGACATCCCCACCGCCGCGGACCTCACCACGGGCCGACAGCATGTGCGCCGCGGTGCTTCGCTGGACGCGGCGGCCTGGTATCGGGAGCTCGTCATGACCTCCCCGGCGGCTGCCCTGCTCGGGGACAAGCTTCGCGAGGGCGACGCCGAGCTGTGGCGCCGTCAGCTCACTCGCACCCGTGCCCAGCACCTGATCCGCGGACTCGCCCTCATGGCGCTGTGGCTGCGTCGGCATGAGGACCGCCTGACCGAGACCGATCCGACCCCGCTGCGGCACGGCTGAGGAGACATGATGAGCACACGAGTACTGCCGCTGCTGCTGCACGCGGGGAAGACGGCGCGAGGTCTCGACGACGCCCCGGACCCGCAGACGCTGGAAGCGCTGATCCGCGCCGAACACACCGGCCGCCCGTCCGTGCTCTGGGTGGAGAGTCTCGCGGACCTGGACGCCCCCGCCGCGGTGCTGGTCACGCATATCGCGGTCCCTGCGTCGGAGACGGGCTCCCTCACCGAGCTGCATCAGGAGGCGCTGGGCCGCTTCGGACCCGAGCGGGTGCTGCGGGCCGACGGCCCCGAGGAGGCTCTGCAGGCTGTCCATGCCGCGATGACGCCTGCGGGCAACAGTCTCCGTACGCGTGCCCCCACCGGCCTTGCCGGGGGCAGATTCATCGCCGCCGCAGCGCGGCGGATTCGTCGGCTCATCGGTCGCTGAGGCCGAGCCGTGCCGAAACTCAGCGAGGTCGCGGTGATAGCATCACTGCGGTCTGGTCCATGTCCGATCTGACCCGCACCTCAGCCGACCGATGGACGAGAGTTCGCCACCACATATGACTTCCTCCACATCCACAGACACCTCCCCGGCTATCCGAATCGTTCGCACTCGGGCGTTTTCGTATCGAGTCCCGCGCGAGGTGGTGGGCCGCGGCACCAAGTTCAATTATGTAGTCCACCTCAAGGCGGAGTCCTCGGACGGAGGGATCGTCGAGGGCCTGGGGGAAGGGCAGCCACGCGGAGCCGTGACGGGTGATGAGACTGGCTCGTCCTGGCCGTTCTTGAGCGCCGTGGTGCAGAGGCTCGAGGGGGAGGCTCTCGGCATCGGCCAGGCGGAGGATGCCGTGCGGACCGTGAGACGTCTGATGGCGAGCTTCGTCGAGATGGCGGATGACTACTCTGTCGACTCGGATTATGTCCGCCCCTTCCGCGGGACGCTGCTCGGCGTGGAGGAGGCGCTGCTGGATCTGGCAGCCCGCGCGCTGGGCATCCCCCTGAGCGGCCTGCTGGGGAAGTGCCGTGAAGGGGGTCCCGGTCTGCCGATCGCCTCTCATGGCGAACCGGGAGAGAGTGACTACGCTGACGGACGTCATCTGGAGCCTGGAGCGCACCGTCGTATCCGGCTCGCCTGCCGAGACGCCGACGAGGCAGCAGGTGGCTTTCTCAAGGTGCTGGCCTCCGTGCGAGAAGCTGATGACCCCGCTACGCCGCTGTGGCTCGACTTCACGTCGGGCATGGATATCGAGACCGCCCGGGACTTCGTGCGGTCAGTGGTCGTGGGTGCTCGTCAGGGAGACCTGCCTGCCGCCGTCGTCATGGATCAGCCTGTGAAGCGTGGAGCTGGCGATAAGCTGGCTTCGCTGCAGATCTTGGCCGACGAGCTGACCGCTGGCTCCGATCTGGACGTCCGCATCATGGCGGATGAGTCCGTGTGGGACATGGAGTCATTCGAGAGCCTGTGTTCTCAGGGCGGAGTGAGGGCTATTCACCTCCGGCCGGCGCAGGTAGGGGGTCTGCTCGCCAGCCTGGACATCGCTGAACGGGCTGTCGCCCATGACCCGGGTATGCAGATCTTTCTGAGCCGGATGATCGGCGCAAGTCGGGTGACCACATCTGCCCTCAGCCAGCTCGCCCTGTCGCTGCCGGCGGTGCATCATGCCACGGTCTCCGCCGTCGTCGAAGAGCACCTGCCGTTCACCCAGCTGGACGGCTTTGAGACGGAGCCGCTCATCGATCAGGAACTCGTCGGTGCTGAGGTCGTCATGACGCCCCACGAGCCGGAGGAATCCGAGGACGAGACGGATGACGAGGAGTCGGCCGAATCCACGGGAACTTCAGATTCGGGTGCCTACGAAGGTGACGACGACTCGTCTTCCTCGTACCAGGACCTCTGGGCGGGGCTCGGCGCGTTGCGGCGGCTGCCGTTCCGCCAGGTCGCCGGCGCTGATGCCGAAGGGCTTGGTGTGTCACTGGCTCCAGCGGCGCTCGTTGGCGACATCGAGAACATGGTGACCTTTCCGGAGGCCCCCGTGGTCATGAACGCTGGAATGGCGCCGACCGTGTACGACGACGTGGACAACCTGCATCCGCTGGGCCCGAACGGCTCTAAGGGGCACCTGCTCGAACGCGAAGCGCTGGCCCTGGGTCTGCAGACGACACGCTTCTCCAAAGGGGCGTTCAGCGCTACCGACGGCACGCACCCGCCGGTGGCCTTCAAGTGGAGCCGAAACCCTCTCAGCAGCGCTGTGTCGCTGGCGTTGTGCACGCACAAGGAAGCCACCCGACTGCAGCTGCAGCGTGCTGGCATCCCCGTCCCGCAGGGAAGGACGTTCGCGCAAGGAGACTTTGCGACCGCGAGGGCGTTCGCCGAGAGGATCGGCTATCCCGTCGTGGTGAAGCCCGCCATGGGAGTGCGGGGCATCGGTGTGGTGGCAGGCATCCAGGATGGTGACCAGCTTGATTCCGCCTTCCGGCTCATGTCGGGTTCGAAACTGGGCACCCAGGACTTCATCGTCGAGAAGCACGTCAATGGTCAGGACTACCGCATCGTCGTGGTGGGGGACCGCGTAGTCGCCGCGATCCTCCGCGAGCCTGCTTCGGTTATGGGAGACGGTCGTCGCACGGTGGCGGAGCTCATGATCGACAAGAACGTGGCCCGTCGGCGCAACCCCCACCTCTGGGCGCGACCGGCTAAGTACGATGAGGCCGCCAGGTATGAGTTGGAGAAGGCAGGACTCAGCCTCGACTCTGTGCCCTCGCCCGGTCAACGTGTCCAGCTGGCCAACACTTGCAGCCTGTCCCAGGGCGGCGACTCGATCGATGTCCTCGACGAGTTGCATCCCTCGATCCAGGAGGCCTGCGTCAAGACGGTCCAGGCGATTCCGGGACTCGTGTACTGCGGGGTGGACTTCCTCCTCGAGGACCACCGCAGGCCGTTGGACGAGCAGGACGCAGGCATCTGCGAGCTCAACGCGCATGCCGCCATCGGCAACTGCGAATACCCTATGTACGGCACCCCGAGGAAGGTCGCGGCCACGCTCATGCAGGCCACCATCGATCACTATGCCCTGGACGCCCACACGGAGCGGTCCAGCTCGGTGGCACTGAAGGTGACCGTCCGTGGGAAGGTCACCGGAGTGGGCTACAGGAACTGGTTGCGGCGTCGTGCGCTCCAGTCCGGCGTCACGGGCTGGGTGAGAAATGTGAGCCGGAAGACTGTCGAAGCTGTCCTCGTGGGGTCCACAGATGCGACGACGGCGCTCGTCGCGTCGACGATCCTCGGGCCCCGGAGGTCCCTGCCGACGACCTACACCACCGAGCATATCCAGGATCCGGGCGTCAGCGGATTCGAGATCGTCGACCAGGCACCGGTCGAGACCAAGCCCGCAGCGCGAGCCTGACAGCCCGAGAGAAGTGAGTACAGAGATGACGAGTCGACAGCGCACCGCCGAGATGCCCTCTGCACTGCGAGATGGCTTTGAAGTGCACACCGCCGCCCTGGCGCGCCGGATGAGCGTGACGCTCCTCCCGAGGCAGGTGTTGATCGTCGGCGGCGACGGGCGCCCGGCGGGTGAGACTGCTTTCGCTCACGGCATACCTCAGACGACGACGTTGTCCGGCGCGACCTTCGCCCAGGACAAGCGCATCAGGCGTGCGATCCTGGCCAAGGCCGGGTTCAAGGTCCCCAAGGGGGCGACGTTCTCGGTGGGACGCAGCCGCGGGGCCGCACGGCGGTACGCCGAACGCATCGGTTACCCCGTCGTGCTCAAGCCTGCGCAGGGTGACAACACCATCGAGACGCAGGCGGACATCCGAGATGAAGAGGCCCTCGTGCGCGGAGCTGAGTACTTCTTCGCCCCGCCGGGAGACCGAGCCGACTACGTGCGCGCGGCCTATGCCCTGACGGAGCTTCGTGAACCAGGAATTCACAACGGGCAGATCGTCGTGCCTCCCGGGTATCGCTTCCTCATCGAGGAGCAGGTGCGGGGCGCCTATGTCCGACTGCTCGTCCTGGAGGGGCAGATCGTCAATGCCATGTACCTTCCGCACGGCCCGTGGAACTCCGGGGACCAGGGCAAGGACATCACGGACGAGGTGCACGAGTCGCTGAAGACAGTCGCGCGCGATGTCGTCACAGCATTCCAGGGACTGTCTCTGGCCGCGGTTGACGTTGTTGTCCCGGACTGGCGGACGGAGGTGACTCGCCAAGAGGTCCCGATCGTTGAACTGTCCGAAAGGCCGTGGCTCGCAGTCCAGGGAGCTGTCTCTTCGGACACGGCAGAGGAGTTGGCCGTCGCGATCTTGGAATCCGGCGTGGCCAGAACTCTTCCAACTCCGACTGATACGGGCATACATGTGCAGACGCGGCTCGAAGGAGCCGTGAACGCGCAGGGATTCCTCGACGCCATGATCGGAGCAGCCGACACGCTCGATCTGGAGGCCATGGGGCAGGTCGCCGACACGGCCCTGGGAACAGTGACCATGACGCTGCGCGGTGGCGCACACGATGTCGCCGCACTGATCGAGCAAGCCCTCGATTCTGGTGTGGGGGGACAACGTGCAATGTTGGCTGAGACCGCCGAGGTCTCTCCTGAGAGAGGATGATCCGTGGCGATCAAGAAGGTGACGGCGTCGACCCTGGCGGTCAGTGAGTCCGCAGACGCCCTGCTCAAGAGCACCATCAACAGCAAGCTGTCGCCGCGAGCCCTGCGCGGTGTCAGCAGCGGCTACCTCCGTGACGAGGTGCAGCCGCTGCTGGATCAGGCGGGCCCCCAGCACGTGACACACAACGTCCTGCGGCGCATCGAGCGACGAGGCCTGCGGGTCCCCAAGGGGATCTCCTTCCGCGCGAAGATGCTGGAGATGTCTGAGGCGAGGAAACTCGGAGTCCTGCGTCCCACGTGGGCCCTCGACCAGAAGAACTCGGCCTACGCCTTTCTGGACGGTCTCGGAGTCAGAAGGCCGCAGTCGGACACTCAGACCTACTCCTTCGACGCGCTGCCCCGCGAGACCCCCGGGGTGATCAAGGCGACCAAGTCCACCGGTGCCCGGGGATGCTATCTCCTCTTCAGCGAGTCGAGGATCGTCCATGTCCGAGACAACGAGACCTTCTCCTCCTGGGAGGATTTCGAGAACCACGCGCGAGCTCTGATGGCTCGTGATGACACGACGAATCCCAACCCTCTTCCAGACCGCTGGATGGTGGAGGAGCTGGTTCTCGAAGACGCTTCGGCCGGGACCGCCGCGCGAAACCTGAAGTTCTACGCGTTCTACGGCGAAATCCTGCTCATGCAAGAGTCGCGTCGCGAGCCTGACCTCGAAGTTGCCTTCTGGACGGCGGACAACCAGCCCACCAGGACCGGGCGATACGAGGATCTCGTCTTCGACGGGATCGGCGTCACTTCGGAACATCTGGAGACGGTGTCAGCGATCAGCCGGGCGATCCCTCACCCATTCATGCGTATTGACATGCTTAATGGCCAGGACGGGATCGTTTTCGGAGAGTTCACTCCACGGCCGGGGAACTTCGATGAGTTCAACGACCACTGGGACAGGGTGCTGGGTGAGGCCTGGGTCCGTGCTGAATCCCGGATCTTGGCCGACCTGCTCCATGGGCGCACGTTCGGCCCCTATCTGGAGTCGACAAGGCTGCTGGAGAAGTGAGACGACGATCGTCGTGACCTCCGTGCAGGCTCATCCTCTGAGGTGCAGCGTCATCCACCCGTGACGAAACCGACTCTGACCGGTCCTACCCACGGACGGTGGCGGTCGAAGCACGTCGACAGAACAGCTTCTGCCCGAGCCAGCACGGTCTCGACTCCTGCGGCTTCTCCGGCGAGACGCAAGGTGATCTCCTGGTCTTCCTGTCTCAGGGACCCGGCGACTCCGGCTTCACGGGCCGCCCGCTGCACCTGGATGAGCTGCCCCCTCGTGAGGGAGGTCGAGCCTGGCCCCACGTGCACCTGCCGCACGGGAAATCCGTGATGCGGGAGCGGCGCCAGAGTCACGGCGTCAGACACGCCACTGCTCAATGCTGGCTGGATGGCGGACAGGGGGAAGCAGATTTCTGCGTCCTCTTGTCGACCTCCGCGCTGCGAGTCGGGGAAATGCACATCCAGGATGTGGCGGGGGACGTCGGCTCCTCGTCCCTCCGTCGGGTACATATTCACTCCGATCTGGGGGTGCGCGTTGAGTTCAAGGACGGCGTAGGAGGTGGTGGAGTGAGCCTCATCATGGTCTATGAGCACATCGACACCCGCCGTGTGAAGTCCCGGAAAGGCCGCGACAGCTGCGACTGCGGCTTCTCGAATCTCCTGCGGGAGTGACTCCGTGACATCGACGACGTCTCCTCCGGCACTGGCATTCGCGGCGCTGCGGAGTTGGATGCGGGCTCCGTGTGCGGGTACTGAGTCTGTCTCGAGCCCCTGGGACTCCAAAAAGTCTCTGACTTCGTCATCCACACGTATGAGTCCTTTGGACAGGAACGGGTTTCGGCGTCGAGCCGCGTTCTTCCGTCGGATCAGTTCGGAGACTGTTGAACGACCGTCGCCAGTGACGTTCGCCGGTATCCGCCGGCACGCGGCCACGTAGCGATCGCCGACGACCAGGACTCGGTGGTCTTCTCCTGCGATATGAGTCTCGAGGACGGCATCCGTGGTCTTGACGGTGCTTCGCAGATCCTCGAACCTCCGGCAGAGCTGTTCCGGGGTGCGAATGTTGGCGAAGACTCCCTGCCCCATGCTGCCGTTCGTGGGTTTCAGAACCACCGGATAGCCGAGACTGTCCGCCTGGTGCATGAGTGTAGCGGGCGTTGCGGAGGCCAAGTCCACCCGTACGGATCGCGGTGCGGGGATGCCCGCAGCTCGGAGCGCTTCGTTGGTGAGAGATTTGTCGTTAGCCGTCCTGACGGCCTGCAGTGTCGTCAGGTTCGGGCGCGATCTGATGAAACGCACCGAACGCCCGGCGCCGTCCGTGATCCGATACCGGCTGATGTCAGCGCTGAGGAACGTGACGCTCAGGCCTCTCCGCCAGGCTTCCAAAGCGATGACATAGCTGGTGAGTTTGCCTCCGAAGGCGTCTCGTACGACGTCTGGCTGAAAGTCTGCGGGCCAATCGTTCACCATGTGATCCTTCCCAGGAGCTCCCACTCAGAAGTGGAGCTACGCGCGGGCCCCACCAACACCCTCAGCTGATCCGACAGCGTGTGATGGTTGGTGTGGGCGGGACTGTTCCCTGATGATCCTATGCTCCGAGCAGCTCAGCTGACCGTCGAGGTGTCACACCGATCTCGACGGTGACCTGCGGTACGATCAGTGGGCCGTCGACCGGCAGGTGGGGTATCGGATGGCAAGCTTGTTCGGGAGGAGGGCCCAGCGATGGAGCACGCGGGCGAGACACCCCTGGTAGGTATTCTTGGCGGCATGGGTCCCGCCGCGACAGTGGACTTCTATTCCAAGCTTGTCGCCGCGACACCTGCTACCCGGGACCAGGATCACCTTAAAGTGATGATCTGGTCTGACCCCTCAGTGCCAGATCGGTCCATGGCCATCTCAGGTGAGGGGGAGAGCCCCGTCCCTGCGCTGTCTCGCGGAGCTCAGGCCCTGAAGGATGCTGGAGCGGATTTCTACGTCGTCACCTGCAACGGAGCCCACGCTTTTCTGCCGGAGGTCCGCGAACGGGTCGACCTTGAGTATCTCAGCATCGTCGATGTTGCGGCGGAGCATCTTGGATCACTGCCCCACGTGAAGAAGGCAGGTGTGCTGGCCACGAACGCGACCATCACAGCTCAGCTGTATCAGCGCGGTCTGCGAGCTGTGGGAGTTGATCCTGTCCTTCCTGGGGTGGAAGATCAGCGGACCGTCATGGAGGCTATCTACGCGGTGAAGTCCGGTACCCTCGGTCCGACGGAGCGCCGGGCCCTGATTCAGGTGACGGAGTGGATGGCGGCCCAAGGAGCAGACATTGTTCTGGGTGCCTGCACAGAGATCCCTCTGGCGTTGGATCCGCAGGAGTCGGCACGTCCGCTCATCGACCCCGCGGTCCTGCTGGCGAATCGTGTCATCCACGAGGCGTCATCGAGGACCGGTTCGGAGATGGAAGCCTTTTGATGGAGGGTCTGGCCGCTCACCTCGCGACCTGTGAGAAGCAGGGTATCCACCAGAAGAGTGCGGTCATGGAGCATGCCGTCATCCGCCGTGGCCTGCCGTATCGTCGGTTGAACCGGTATGTGATCGTCGTCGAACCTGGCGGCCGGCTCCCGATCATCTTCTACAACATGCTCGGCCCCTCCACCAGCCACGCCGGGGGATACCTCGCGGACACCAAACAGCTCAGCCGGCAACTCCTCGCGGAGGCCGGTATCAGTGTCCCCAGATCCCGCACGTTCACCCGAGACGAGCAGCACCAGGCCTGGCAATGGGCGCAGACGCTCACCGAGCCCGCCGTGATCAAACCGACCAGGCTTTCCCGGGGGCGGGGAGTCACCACTGGGATCCGGACCGAGGACGAGTTCCACCAGGCCTGGAACCGAGCCTTCAATGCCTACGGCACGTCCAAACAGATGCAACTGGCTCTGGTGGAGCAGCATTTCTCTGGGGACGACTATCGCTGCTTCGTGGTGGGGGGCCGTCTCGTGTCCGTCACGATGCGCCGACGAGCCTCTGTCGTGGGGGACGGGTCCTCGACGATTCTCGAGCTGATCGAGGCCAAGAACAGGCGACGTGCTGAGCACCCGATGCTCCACAGGTACCCGATTCCTGACTCTCTGGAACACCTCGACGACCTCGCCGCTTCAGGGGCGTGCCTTCAGGATGTCCCCGCAGAGAACACCCGAGTGACTCTGCGTCGCGTCTCCAACCTCGCCAGCGGAGGCGACAGCATCGACTTCACTGAGACCATCCACCCTGGATTCGCGGAAATCGCCGTGCAGGCCGTGGAGGCGATCCCAGGGGTGGAGTGCCTCGGGGTGGACCTCATTGCGACATCCATCACCGAAGCTCCGACTCCCGAGAACCATCTGGTGACCGAGGTGGAGACTGCACCTATGCCGATGACTGAGTTTCCTGTGGAAGGGAAGCCACGTGACATGGCCGGGGCAGTCCTGGAACACTTCCTCCCCGTGTGACACGGGGAGGAAGGCCCAGTCCGGATCACGCTCGGCCCGATAGAGTGGCATCGGCCCCACGAGGACGCCACGAGACCGAAGGACACGTGTGACACCTGCATCGAATCCAACTGCCGGATCCCCCTCAGCCGCTGATGGCGGGCACGCCCACGAGCGTCCTGCTGTGATTGTGGGGCAGGGGTATGTGGGTCTTCCGTTGGCTCAGGCGGCGGTGGCGGTGGGGATTCCCACGGTGGGTTTCGACGTCTCGGAGTCGTTGGTGGATCAGCTGAACGCCGGTGTCTCGCATGTGGATGACCTCAGTGATGAGGATGTCGCGGTGATGCTCTCCCAGGGGTTTAGGGCCAGTGTGGATCCGGGGGATCTGGCGGGGGCTTCGGTGATTGTGATCTGTGTGCCGACTCCGCTCAGTGAGGAGGGTGGTCCGGATCTGCGGGCGGTGGAGGCTTCTGCGCGCACGATTGCTGAGCATCTGGTGCCGGGGACCACGGTGATTCTGGAGTCGACGACGTATCCGGGGACCACTGAGGATGTGGTGCTGCCGATTCTGGAGTCTTCAGGGCTGGTCCATGGTGAGGATTTTCTGTTGGCCTATTCGCCGGAGCGGGTGGATCCTGGGTCTACGAGGTATGGGATCAGGAACACTCCGAAGCTGGTGGGTGGGCTTTCTGCGGCGGCTACGCGGGTGGCGTCGGGGTTCTATGGCCGGTTCGTCGAGGAGGTGGTGCCGGTCTCGGGCACCAAGGAGGCGGAGACGGCGAAGCTGCTGGAGAATACGTATCGGCATGTGAACATCGCGTTGGTCAATGAGATGGCGCGGTTCTGTCATGATCTGGATATTGATATCTGGGAGGTGATCCGGGGGGCTGGGACGAAGCCGTTCGGGTTCCAGAAGTTCACTCCTGGTCCTGGTGTGGGGGGTCATTGCATTCCGATTGATCCGAATTATTTGAGTTTTCAGGTGCGGAAGACTCTGGGGTATCAGTTCCGGTTCGTGGAGTTGGCTCAGGAGATCAACAACTCGATGCCGACGTATGTGGCTGCGCGGATCGGTGAGGCGCTCAATGAGGTGCGTAAGCCGCTGAATGGGTCGAAGGTGTTGTTGTTGGGGGTGACGTATAAGCCGGATATTGCGGATCAGCGGGAGTCTCCGGCGGTGCCGGTGGCGAAGGTGCTGCGGGAGAAGAAGGCGGTGGTGTCTTTTCATGATCCGTATGTGGAGACCTGGTTCGTGGGTGGTGGGTCGCTGCAGCGGGTTCCGGATCTGGATGAGGCTTTGGGGGAGGCGGATATCGTGGTGGTTCTGCAGCCGCATGCGGTCTATGACTTGGACGCTATTGCTGAGTCTGCGGAGTTGCTCTTCGACACTCGTGGAGCGACCACTGCTGAGGGCATCGAACGCCTCTGAGCCCCAGGGCTGGACGACATCTCGCCGAGACGAAGGAACGAACCATGCCGCACACCCGTCCCCGCGTGCTGCTGCTCAGCGACGACGACGCCGTCACCGGCACCCTGCGCCGCCTCACGCGCATCGGAGAGAAGCTCCACAGCCAGGCCGACGTGGTCATGGCGACGCTGTCCTCCACCGAGCCGCCCGGGCCGCAGGGTCCGCCCTTCCCGCTGCAGCGCATCGGCTCGGCGCGCCGGCTGAACATGGATCCCGAGACGTGGGCGGAGGACTACCTCCTTCCTCGCCTGGACCGGCTCACCGTCGGCTTCGAGCCGGACGTGCTCGTGGTCGACGGCGACTTCCCCGCCTGGCTGCTGGACCGGCTGCGTCGCACCCACGGTGTGTCTCGGGTCGACGTCGTCTCCGCGATGGACGCCCAGGAGCGCAGCGGAGCGGCCCCGCGCACCGCCGAACTCACCATCGAGGTCGGTGAGCTGGTGAACGGCCGCCTCACCTCACGCTCCTCCGGAACCGCCGAGCACAGCCGCGTCGAGGTGGACCCCGTGCTGGAGGCCGCCGTGCTGGATGCCGCCGCGGGGAGCGCAGAGAACGCCGAGGCGAACCTCGCCGGAGACGCCACCGCACGGCCCACGGTGGTCGTGGATCTGGCCGGGCTGAGCCCGGACACCGCCGCCGCGGCCGAGGACCTGGCCCTGGAGTGGTTCGCTGCGCATCAGAGGCAGTGGACTGTCGCCCTGCTGGACAGCGCCGTGGCTCGGCGCGTGCCCGCCGGAGCCGAGAAGGTCGCCGGTGGGCTGACCCCTGAGCTGGTGGCTCGCACCGTGGCGGCGCTGGCAGTCCCCGGATTCCGGGCCCTGCACACCTGGGTGCCCGCCGGGGTGCCGGCCCTATGGCTCACCGAGGGGCCTGCGGGTGAGGAGCCCCTCCGCGGGGCGGCCCGTCGCTCGCGGCGTCGCCTGCGCCCCGAGCAGCAGCAGGCGCTGCGCACTCGAGCGGTGCGCGCCGCCGATGCCGGCTGGGGTCTGCGTGAGGAGCTGGAGGGCCCGCACGACGTCGACCGTCTGCGCGCCCGGCTCACCGCAGCGCTGGAGACCATGGACGCTCGCGGCGCGGAGCTGGCCGGCCCGCGTGAGCCGTTCTCCGACGGTGCCGAGCAGGCGGCGCAGGCTGTGCTCGAGCGCGCCCGCCGGCACCTGTCCGACCCCGCCTGAAGTCCAGGCGAGGCTCGCAGGGGCCGACGGATCAGATGGTGATGTCGCCCTTGGGGGTCCGGAAGGTGACTGACATGAGCCCGGGCGTGCCCGAGGGGGCCACCCAGTCCACTGCGACGTCCTGGAAGGGATCGCCGTTGGGACAGGCCAGCCAGTCGGCCACCCGGTCCGGAGAACCGGCGATGGAGAGCCGCACCAGCTCCGCCTGCGGCGGGTAGGCCTGGGAGGGGTGCAGGTCTTCGGTGCCCTCATCCCACCGGAGCAGATAGGGCACCTGGGGGTCAGCGATGAGCCCCTTGATGCCGATCTGCTGCCAGGTGAGCTCCTGGCCGTCAGGAAACTTCCTATTGCCCGGCACGGCCTTCCGGCCCAGCCGCTCCTCGAAGTGGGAGAGGTCGTCCACCGTCACGCACCAGCCCATCCAGCCGCCGCCCACCTGGGAGCGGTTGCGCACCGCTTGGCCGAACGGTGCCTTGTTGGCGGAGGGGTGGTCGAGAACCTCGACGATCTCCAGGTACTGGCGGTTTCGCAGCGGGATGATCGAGCTGCGTGTGCCGAAGCGCGGGTGGATGCCACCCTTGACTCGTTCCACGCCCAGCTCATGGACGATCCTCTCGACCGTGGCGTCCATGCCATCCGGGCCGACCGCATAAGAGACGTGATCCAAGCGCATCATGGGTCCATACTGACACCAGCGTGCTCCTCGTCACCAATCGGGGTCATCTTCGTGACGACCTGGGGTTTCTTCTACCGAAGGTAGAAATAATCGGAGCCTCTGGAGCGGGTCGCAGCTGTCACGCGTATCCTGGTGCGGTGCTCAAGACCGCGCTGCAGCCCAAGTGGATCGCGATGCTCGCCCTGGCCCTGATCCTGGCCACTGTGTTCGTGGTGCTCAGCGCCTGGCAGTTCGGCCAGTCCCGTACGGAGAGTGCTCCCTCGGAGGAGATCACCGAGGAGCCGGTCCCGCTGACCGAGGTCCACGAGCCCGAGCAGCCGATGGCCCTGGAGCAGGCGGACCGCATCGTGACCCTCTCCGGCGAGTTCATCGAAGAGACCCAGGTGCTCATCGATGAGCGCCTGCAGGACGGCGAGTCTGGCTGGTGGGTCGTCGGGGCATTCGCCGTCGACGGCGCCCCGGCGGATGAGGTGATCCCGGTGGTGCGCGGCTGGACCGACGACGTCGACGCGGTGGACTCCCTGCCCGCCGGCCGGCAGCTCGAGCTGCAGGGGCGTCTGCTGCCCCCGGAGGCGCCGATCCCGGGGGAGCGCGAGGCCGCACACATCTTCTCGAGCCTCTCTCCGGCGGAGCTGATCAACGTCTGGGACCTGCCCTCCTACTCCGGGTTCCTGGTGGCCTTCGACGTCGTCGACGCCTCCGGTCAGGAGATCGGTGCCGAGGACCCGGCCTCGCCCTTGGAGTCTGTCTGGGTGGGGCCACAGCCGGAGGGCTCCTCGGTGAACTGGCTGAACCTGTTCTACGCCGTGGAGTGGGTGGTCTTCGCCGGCTTCGCCTTCTATCTCTGGTGGCGCCTGGTCAAGGACGCCCACGAGAAGGAGCAGGAGGCCTCCGTGCTCGACACCGAGTGGGAGGAGCAGTGGCGGCTCGAGTACCTGGCCGCGATCGAGTCCGGGCAGAGCCCGGAGCAGGCCGAACAGACCGCCACGGATGAGGCGGCACGCACGCTTGACGAGAAGGACGCACGATGACCGAGAACACCGGATCCCTCCAGGGCGCCGCACCCGAGGTGCCCGCCGCGCCGAAGCGCCCGCAGAAGCGCCGCTTCCAGGGCACGATGCAGCAGATCAACGGCTCCCTGACCTTCTACAAGATCTTCGCCTTCACCACCGGGATCATGCTGCTGATCCTGGTGGCCAAGATGATCATGGACTACGGCTTCGGCTACGAGCTCTACGCCGGCGGCACCACGGCTGCAGGGGAGGAGAACACGCTGGGCTTCCATCCGAAGGAGTCAGTGGTCGGCGGCACGGGAATCTCCTACTGGACGGCCGTGGTGCACGGCTGGATCTATGTGGTCTACGTGATCGCCGGCTTCCGCCTCTGGTTCCTGATGAACTGGCGCTTCTCCCGGCTGGTGACCATCGTGCTGGGCGGGGTGGTGCCGTTCCTGAGCTTCATCGTCGAGCGTCGCATCGCCGCCGAGGTGCGCCGCGACGTCCACACCAACCCGGAGGCGGTCCGGAGGTACTGACCGGGGTGCTCAGCGGGATCGTCGGGCAGCTGGCATGGCTATGTTCCGGTCGAGGAATTGCGAATCACCAGCTTGGGAGTGACCGTCTCGACACGTTGTGCAGGGGGCTGCCCGTCCAGCGCGGCAGACAACAGATGCGCCGCGCGTCGGCCGATCTGTTTGAAGCCGAAGTCCACGCTGGTCAGACTGGGCTGTGACCCACTGATCAGGGGCTCCCAGTTGTCGAAACTGACGACGGCGATGTCGGAGGGGATCTCCCTGCCCGAGGCCCGCACGGTCTCGATGATTCCCCGGGTGATGCGGTCGCTGCCTCCGATGATGGCATCCACTGCGGTGCGGTGCTCCAGGAGGTTGCGAGTCGCTGCTCGTCCCCATGGCTCATCCCAGGCGCCGAACTGGGTGGGCCCGACCTGCTCCAGGCCATGGGCGTCCAGAACCGTCGCGATGCCGGCAGCACGGTTCTGGGCGGCAGAATATGTGGGGTCACCGGAGATGTGGGCGATACGGGTACGGCCCATCGCCACGAGGTGTTCAGCTGCCAGTTCGCCGGCACGCGTATTGTCCGGCACGACGGCCAGATCCTGCGAGTCCTCGGAGGGCGCGTAGGCGTAGACCACCGGCATGGGCACACGGTGACTGACCGACGGCCGGGCGTCGGGGCGCGCCCCGACCACGATCAGGCCATCCACGTCCCGCCCGACCAGGGCCTTGAGGTGGTGGCTCTCCCGGATGGGGTCACCTCGCCCGTCGCAGAGGAACACTGAGGTTCGTCCCGCACCGAAGGCATCCTCGGCACCCATCAGGATCGGCAGGCTGAATCGGCCCTCCAGATCATCGGTGATCAGCCCCACCGTTCCGGTGCGGCTGCTGTGCATGGCCTGAGCCAGTGCATTGGGGGTGAAGCCCAGCCTCTCGGCGACCTCTCGAACGCGTTCCTTCGTGGAGGTGCTGACCTGTCCCGGACGATCGTTGAGGGCCTTCGACGCGGTGCTGGGCGAGACGCCTGCCAGGGCGGCGACATCCCGCAGCGTCACCCGCCGTCGAAGCGGTGCTTCTGTTTCGTTCACTGAGCCCATCCTTGATCGCTGGTCAGTCAAGAATAGCCTGGAACCGCCGGAGAGCGACCCTTGTATGTGATTGATGTCACTGCTAGCGTAACCGAAAACGTTTTCTAAAAGTTTCCATCACCGCTCTCACTCGCACCCGGAGGAACTCATGTCAACGAACAACGGCGTCCGAGCTCTCGGCATCGCCAGCGTTGCGACGCTGCTCACGATCACTGCCTGCGGAGGTGACGGCGATGATGACGCGTCCGGCGACTCGGGAGCCCAGGAGGGTCCGCAGACGCTGACCGTCTGGCACTACCAGTCCGAGGATGCACAGGTGGAGCTGATGGACACCTACGCCGAGGAGTTCGAAGCGCAGCGCGACGACGTGACGGTCGAGAACGTCTACGTCCCCTATGACCAGATGAATTCGCGCCTGGTCAACGCCGCAGGCGCCGGAGAAGGGCCCGACGTCGCCTTCTTCAACGGCGCAGAGACGTCGATCATCGCCCTGGGTGGCGCGCTGACCCCGATCAACGATTACTGGGACACCTTCGACGACGCCGACCTCGTCCAAGAATCCGTGCTGCACCAGATCGACGGGGACATCTACGCCGTCCAGGGCTACGTCAACCTACTGGGGCTGTGGTACAACGCAGAGATCCTCGACGAACTCGGAGAGGAGCCGCCGACCACCATCGACGAGCTCGAATCCGCCATGGGCGCCGCTGAGGAGGCCGGATACCGGGGCATCACGCTGACCGGACTGCCCAATTCCCAGGGGGAATGGCAGGCCTACCCCTGGCTCACGGCTGCCGGCTTCAGCTACGAGTCCCCCGATGAAGAAGCGCTGGTCGAGGCTCTGACCCGTGCGGAGACATGGGTCGACGAGGGGTGGCTCTCCCAAGAAGCGGTGACGTGGGACCAGACGGTGCCATTCCAGGAATGGGCCTCCGGAGACACCGCCTTCGCCGTGAACGGCAACTGGCAGCGCGGCAACGCCGAAGCCGACGCTGACTTCGACTACGGTGTGGTGCCGCTGCCGTTGGGTGAGAGCGGTGGGGTGTACCTGGGCGGCGAAGGCCAGGGCATCGGCGTCAACAGTGAGAATCCCGACTTGGCGTGGGAGTACCTCGAGAGCACCCTTCTCGACGCCGAGGGACAGCTTCATGCGCTGGAGATCGTAGGGTCCCTGCCATCTCGCTCGGACTCTGCCGAAGACGATCTGGTCACCGATGATGAGATCCTCTCCGCCTTCAGCGAGTCCGTCACGGAGCTCGGGGCGAACTACCCGGATACGGTGCTGCCCCCCGAGGCGGTGGGAGATGTGCAGGTCAGCATGGCACAGGCGTGGAGCGCGGTGATCGGCAAGCAGTCGTCACCTGAGGACGCCGCCGCCGAGGCGATGGCCACGCTCGAGAGTCTGCTCGACCAGTGACCACAGCACCTCTGACGACCTCCAGGAGCCGCCGCGGGTTCCAGAATTCGCGGCGGCACCTGGTCTTCCTGATCCCCGCTGCCGCGTTCATGGCCGCATTCGCGGTCTATCCGCTGCTCCAGTTGGCGTGGATGAGCGTCCACGATGTCACCCAGGCGACGCTCAACGTCCCAGGGTGGGAGTTCGTGGGTCTGGAGAACTTCATCAGGGGCTTCACCGCCGGTGAGAGCGCGGCCGCGGTGAACAGGACCCTGGTCGTCGTCGCGGTGGTCACCACTTCGGGCATGCTGCTCGGGTTCGTCGCGGCGATCGCCATGCGGACCTCCGGATGGTGGTCCGCGGCGCTGCTGGCGCTGATGGTGTTCGTCTGGGCGCTGCCGCCGGTGGTCAACGGCTCGGTCTGGAAGTTCCTGCTGGCCGAACGCGGCCTGTTCAACACTGTGCTGGGCGCCCTCGGACTGGACACCCTCCCCTTCCTGTACGACCCGCAGTGGGCGCTGATCTCGGTCGCCTCCGTGGCGGCCTTCGCCGTCATCCCTTTCAACGCCCTGGTCTTCCGAGCCGCGCTGATGGCCATTCCCCCGGAGGTGTTCGAGGCTGCTGCCGTGGACGGGGCAAGCAAGTTCCAGGAGATTCGCTTCATCATGATGCCGGCCGTCCGCGGCACCACCCTGGTGCTGTTCGTGCTCACCGTGGTCTACGGATTCCGCAGCTTCGACTACATCTACGTGATGACTTTCGGAGGCCCGGGCACTGCCACAGCCACCCTGCCGTTCCTCGGGTACCTGCAGGCGTTCAACCGCTACGACTATGGGCTCGGATCGGCGACCTCGTTCCTGGCGGTCGTCGGCGTGCTGGCGCTCGCCGGCGCCTACGCCTGGACGATCCGTCGGGAGGAGAGGTCATGAATCCCCACGCCGGGCCGGTGGCGATCGTCACCAAGCTGTTCTTCACGGTGCTCTACGGAGTGCCGCTGCTGTGGATCGTTCTGACCTCGTTCAAAGACTCCGCGGACGTGTTCGACCCCTCGTCGGCGCTGCTCTTCGAACCGACAGTCCAGGCTTATACACGGAACGTGAACAGCAATCTCATCGATGCGCTCGGTCAGTCCGTGGCGATCGCCGTCGGGGCCACCGTCCTGGTGCTCCTGATCTCGGTCCCCGCCGCCTACGCGCTGGCCAGAGTGACGCATTGGTCCGTCACGATCGGGCTGATCGCGCTCATCGTGCTGCAGATGATGCCTCAGACAGCCATGGTCATCCCCCTGTTCAGGCTCTTCGGCAACTGGGGACTGCTGGACTCGCTGGTCGGTGTGATCATCGCCGACGCCGCGCTGCTCACGCCGTTCGCCACTCTGCTGCTTCGGCCGTTCTTCCGTGCCGTGCCTATGTCTCTGGAGGAATCCGGGGCATTGGACGGGGCAGGACTGTTCCGCATCTTTTGGCTGATCGTCCTGCCGCTGGCGCGCAACGGGGTGCTGACCATCAGCTCCATCACCTTCCTGCTGGCCTGGGGCGAATTCCTCTACGCGGTGAGCTTCATGCTGAGCCCCGGAGGGTATCCGCTGTCCGCACTGCTGTCCCAGCAGGTGTCCGCCTTCGGAATCGACTGGCCGGGCCTGATGGCGCTGGCCGTGCTGACCTCCATCCCCATCCTGATCGTCTTCATCTCCAGCTACCGCCTGCTGCGCGACGGACTGACCGTCGGCGCGGTGAAGTAGTGCCGACACAAGGAGCCCCCACCATGAGCACCCCAGCACCTGTCATGCCCGATCATCCCCGGTTGCGACCCCTCGGCATCCATGAAGTGACGCTTGCCCCCGGGTTCTGGGGCGACCGCCAGCAGCTGAACGCGGAGGAGATCATTCCGCATGTGGAGCACTGGCTGGAGCGCCAGGGGTGGGCGGGGAACTTCGACCTGGCCATGACGGGGGGACTCCCCGAGGGCCGCAGCGGCCGAGAGTTCGCCGATTCGGAGATCTACAAGCTGCTCGAAGGTATGGCCTGGGAGCTGGGGCGCCGTCCGAATCCCGAGCTGGAAGAACGGTTCGCCAGGTTGAGCCGGCGAGTAGCCTCGGCCCAGGAAGCCGACGGTTACCTGAGCACGGCCTTCGGCCGTCCAGGGCAACGGCCGAGATACTCGGACCTGGAATGGGGCCACGAGCTCTACTGCTACGGGCACCTGATCCAGGCAGGTGTGGCACGACTGCGCACCTACGGTGAGGACCTCTTGGTGCGCACCGCCGTCGCCGCAGCAGACCACGTCTGCAGGGAGTTCGGCGATGAGGGTGACACCCGAGTCTGCGGACACCCGGAGATCGAAACCGCGCTGGCCGAGCTCGCCCGGGCCACCGGTCGGCCGAAGTACCTGCAGCAGGCCAAGAAGTTCGTGGAGCGGCGCGGCCACGGGAGCCTGCGCAAGATCTTCCTCGGCCAGGAGTATTTCCAGGATGACACCCCCGTACGTGCAGCCGAGACACTGCGCGGTCATGCGGTGCGGGCCCTCTATCTCTCCGCCGGAGCTGTGGACGTGGCCATGGACACCGATGACGATGGACTGCTCACCGCCGCGGCGCAGCAGGTCCGGCGCACCCTCGCCCGACGCACCTACATCACCGGAGGGATGGGAGCACAGCATGAGGGCGAGTCCTTCGGGGCCGACTTCGCGCTGCCCCCCGACAGGTCCTACTCGGAGACCTGCGCCGGGATCGCCTCGGTCCAGCTCAACCACAGGCTGCTGCTGGCGACCGGAGATCCGTTGCATGCCGATGCGGTGGAGCGCACCCTGTTCAATGTGGTGGCTGCAGCCGTGGCCGAGGACGGGCACAGCTTCTTCTACACCAACACCCTGCACCAGCGCGAGGCAGGCAGGAGGCCTCCAGCAGGCGAGGCCAGCCCGCGTGCGGCCTCCGGCATGCGAGCCCCCTGGTTCGACGTGTCGTGCTGTCCCACCAACGTCACCCGCACGCTGGCCTCCCTGGCCGCCTACGTCGCCACGGCTGATGACCAGGGCCTCCAGATCCACCAGTACGCGCAGGGGACGATCGCCACGGAGCTGAACGGAGAACCCCTCCGACTGCTGGTGGAGACCGAGTACCCCCACCACGGGAACATCCAGGTGCGGGTGGAACAGGCCCCTCAGACGTGGACGCTGAGCATGCGCATCCCGAACTGGGCCGACGGTGCCAGGGCCTGGATCACGGGAGAAGCTCCTCAGATGGTCGAACCCGGCATGTTTGAGCTGCCCCGACCTCTGCGCGTCGGCGAAGCCGTGACTCTGGACCTGCCGGTGGCCCCGCGGTGGTCGTGGGCAGATCCGCGCGTGGATGCGGTGCGCGGCCACGTCGCCGTCGAGTGCGGGCCTCTGGTCATGGCGCTGGAGTCGCCGGACGTTGCGGCAGCGGCTCCGGACGCCGTCGAGGCAGCGGACGCCGATGTTGCGACGGTCCGTGCCGATCCGCGCCACCCCCTGACCCTCACCGAGGGGCAGGTCATGCTGCCGGTGCGCCGGCACCGGAACTCCGAATCGCAGTGGCCCTTCCCCCCGCGGCGCCCCCAGGAGCCCGATGACGAGACGCCGCTGGCTCATGTGCCCATGATTCCCTATCACCGCTGGGCCAATCGGGGCCCCTCCACCATGCGAGTCTGGATTCCGGAGGTCCCCGCCGCGATCCAGCCGGGCACCAGCCGGTGAGCTCTTCGGACGCATGACGTGTTCGCCGCCGAGGTGCGCCGCGACGTCCACACCACCCCGGAGGCGGTCCGGAGGTGCTGAACGGCGTGCTCAGCGGGATCGTCGGGCCGGTGGCTGGCCGTCAGGTGGAGTCACGGACCTCGAGAGTCGGCAGCAGCTCGATGCGGCGCGGGGTCCATGACTGCTCCTTGCGCTGGGTGCGGATGCGTTCGATGAGCAGCTGTGCCGCCACCCGGCCCACCGCCGCCTTCGGAGGGGCGACTGCCGTCAGCGGCACGGAGCCCAGTCCGGCGACGACGTCGTCATAGGCCACCACCGCGCAGTCCCCCGGCAGGGAGAGCCCTGCCGCGGTGAGGCGATGGGCAAGCACCAAGGCGTTCTCGTCGCTGTGGATCAGTGCGGCGGTGAATCCCTGATCCTTCAGCAGCCGGGGCAGCCATGACGGGTCGTCGTGGTCCGGGTAGGCCACCTGAACCGCTCCTACCACCGCACCATGGTCCTCTCCGGCAGCATCGGGCGAGCTGAGCACGCTCATGTGGTGCTCCACCTGAGGGTGCGCGGCGGCGACTGAGGCGAAGGCCGTGCTCACGGCGCGCGCCGTGGGGGAGTCCTGCCGGGTCGCCAGCAGGATCCTGCGGTGCCCCAGGTCCACAAGGTGCTCCACCGCCAGGGAGACCCCGTGCTCATGGTCGCTGGAGACCGCGTCCAAGTGCTGCCATGCCGGACCTCGGGGCGGCCGGCGCTCCATGAGCACCGTGGGGAGCGCCACGTCCTTCAGTGCCTGTGCCTCAGCCTGCATCACCTCCGCCGAGCGCCACCGCGGGGCCAGCAGCAGCCCGTCGGATTCGTCGTCGATCAGATGCCGCCACTGGTGGGCCGCGGGGGAGCGCTCGTTCGGGGTGAGATGCAGCACCACGCGATATCCGGCATGCTGCAGGGACTGTCGTGCGCTCTGCACCACTTCGTTCAGGTAGGGATGCCTCTCCGGGGAGATGATCGACACCGTCCCCGCCGCGCCGTCGCCAGGTGCCGGTTCTCCGGAGGTGCGCCGCGGTGCGGTCACCTTCCCGTGCAGCCTCACCACCGCGCCCTGACGGGTCAGGGCCTCCAGGTCCCGCCGGACGGTCACCATGGAGACTCCCAGCAGGGCGGCCAGATGCGCGACCTTGACCTCATCACGGTGGTCAATGATCTCCAGGATCCTCTGGCGTCGATCCTCCGCAGACTCTCGCACCTCGGCTCCTTCCCTCCGTGGATGATCGTTTGAGTGAAGTATAGGTGCGATCAGCCGAGGCCTCGCCATCGCGGGTCGCATGGATGAGGTGAGGTTCGGGTCGATGCGCATGAGCGTCTCCCTCGCCCAGTGACTCGGCTTCTCTGCGGTCTCACGCCATCATAAGAGATTGTTTGATCGTTTGACTGATATGAGATCGATAATGATACTTGTCACCGTCCGCTGTGTCGGGCATCACATGATGAGGAAAGGACGTGGAGGTCGACATGTCAGAGGCCGTCAACCGCCGGAGCCTGCTGAGCATGGGGCTGGCCCTGCCGCTGCTGGGCGGCGTCACCGCCTGCGGCTCGGGAAGAACATCCGGCACCCGTCCGCGCCCCGGAGGGAAGACGCAGGTGACCTTTTGGTCCTCGCTGCGCGGCAGTCACGAGGTGGTCCAGGTCTTCAACGACACCCACGATGACATCGAGGTCGTCTTCAACCAGATACCCACCGGAGGCGAGGGCGGGTACGCGATCCTGCGCAACGCCTCCCGTGCTGGCAACGCTCCGGACGTGGTCACCCTCGAGTACCCCCAGGTGCCCGAGTTCGTGGTGGACGGCATCGCCCAGGACATCAGCTCGATGATGAGCCCGGATTTCCATGACCAGCTGCTGCCTGCTGCGCTGGCCCGCACCACGTACGGGGACGGGATCTACGCCGTCCCCAATGACCTGGAACCGCTGGTGATGCACTACCGCGACGACATCTTCACGGACCGCGGATACGGGATCCCCGGCACCTGGGACGAGTTCGCTGAACTGGGCCGACGCATCCGCGACGAGCGCGACGGCAGACGCATCGCCATCTTCCCGACGAACGGCGGCACGTACTTCGCCGGCTACAGCCAGCAGGCCGGAGGACGGTGGTTCGACACCCGTGACGATGCGTGGCACGTCCACATGGCCGACGAGGAGACCCGCAGGGTCGCCCAGTTCTGGCAGTCCATGATCGACGAGGACATCGTCCGCATCATGCCGGACGGCCAGGAGTTCGATGCCCTGCTCAGCTCCGACCAGATCCTCACGCGGCTCTCCGGCGCCTGGGACGCCGGTGCCCAGATGGGCGCACGGCCCGGGCAGACCGGGCTCTGGCGGATAGCACCGCTGCCGCAGTGGTCCCAGGGCGAAGCATCTCTGGGCGACCATGGCGGATCGACCTTCGCCCTGACCGGAGACAGCCGCGAGCCCGAGGCCGCCCTGGAGTTCATCCGGTGGCAGGTGAGCCATCCAGACTCCATGGCCGCGCGCCTCTCTGCCGGGACCTCGAGCATGTTCCCGGTGGTCGAAGAGCTGGTGGAGGTGGCACGTGAGGCCTTCGACGAGTCCTACTACGGCGGCCAGGACATCTACAGCCTTTTCGCCCAGGAGGCGCCCAAAGTGCGCGACGACTGGAATTGGGGGCCACGCATGACATCCACCCTGCAGGTGATGCAGGACAATTTCGCCCGTGTCCCCGCCGGTGAGGACACCCTGCTGGATGCGGTGCGTGCCTCCCAGGCCGGCACCGTGCCCGACCTGCGCGCCCTGGGACTGTCGGTCAGTGAGGTGACAGGATGAGTGTGACAGACCACCGCCCGAGGACGGCGCCGGCCCCGCCTGAGCCGTCGCGGTCCACAGCGCCGGGGGGAGGACATCTCCCCGCCGGATCCCCGGGGCGCAGGCAGAAGCTGCGCGCCTCCGGGATGCTGATGGCCCCGTTCTTCCTGCTCATGGCGGGGGTGTTCGTCGCCCCGTTGGTCATGGCGCTCTATATGAGCTTCTTCACCCAGGACAACACGGGGCTCGGCTTCGGCGCCCCTGAACAGACCTTCGTGGGGCTGCGCAGCTACGTGGCGGTGTTCTCCGACCCCACCTTCATGGGGTCGCTGGGGCTGATCCTGCTCTTCTGCGTGGTCTACATTCCAGTGGTCACCGTGGGCGCTCTGCTGCTGGCGCTGCTGTTGGACTCTGGGATCTCCCGGCTGCGCTCGGTGATCCAGCTGGGTCTCTTCCTGCCCCATGCCGTGCCCGGCATCATCGCCGCCATCATCTGGCTCTACCTCTACACCCCCGGCATCAGCCCGGTCACGGAGGCGCTGTCCCGATTGGATCTGGAGATCAACTTCTTGGGCGTGAACATGGTGGTCCCCTCGATCATCAACATCGCGGTGTGGTCCTCGCTGGGCTACTTCTCCGTGATCTTCTACGCCGCCCTGCAGGCGGTCCCCGGGGAGGTGCTGGAGGCTGCCCGCATGGACGGCGCCGGTCCGGTGCGCATCGCCACCCTGGTGAAGCTGCCGATGATCACGTCCTCGCTGGTGATGGTGCTGCTCTTCGCCATGATCTGGACCCTGCAGCTGTTCACCGAGCCGATGCTGCTGAGCCAGTCGACGCCGGCCATCAATTCTCGGTTCTCCCCGTCGATGTACATCTATGACGCCGCCTTCACCCGCAACAACTACGGCCTGGCGGCAGCTGCCGCCGTCGTGCTCATGGTGGCGACCATGGCACTGTCCTTCGGGCTGACCAAGCTGTCGAATCGGCTCCAGCGGCAGGAAGGACGTTGACATGAGCACGACCATCACTGATCCGCTTCGCAGCGGGCAAGCAGCCCGCGCTGAGCGCTCCAGCTCCGGTGCGGGAGGATCCGCGCCGATGACCACGAGGCCACGCCGCCCGTTCCTGCTGGGGCGGCCGGTGGTCTACCTGGTCCTGGGCGTGTTCGTCATCTACACCTTGGCCCCGGTGGCCTGGCTGTTCTTCGCCGCCGCCTCCGATGCGGACGCGCTCTCCTCGGCACAGGTGTTCAGCCTCCGCGAGTTCGCACTCTTCGACAACATTCGGGAGCTGTTCGCCACCGATGGAGGTCTCTACGCCCGTTGGTATCTCAACACCATCCTGTATGCGGTGCTCGGCGGCATCCTCGCCTCGCTGATCAGTGTGGCCGCCGGCTACGCGTTCGACAAATACGACTACCGGCACAAGGAGAAGCTCTTCGGGCTGGTGCTCTTGGCCGTGATGGTCCCGCAGACGGTGCTGGCGCTGCCTCTGTACCTGATCGCTTCAGAGATCGGTCTGGTCAACACGTTCTGGTCGGTGTTCATCCCTGTGCTGTTCAATCCTTTCGGCGTCTACCTGGGCCGCATCTTCTCCGAGGGGTACATCCCCGACGAGGTGCTTGATGCCGCACGGATGGACGGTTCGGGAGAGGTGAAGATGTTCTTCACCGTGGCGCTGAAGATGCTCGCCCCCGGGGTGATGACCGTCTTCCTGTTCCAGCTGACCGCCATTTGGAACAACTTCTTCCTGCCGATGGTGATGCTCTCCGACCAGGAGCTCTACCCGGTGGCTCTGGGCCTGTACAACTGGAACTCCATGGCCACGGTCTCACCGGAGTACCAGCTGGTGGTCATCACGGGCTCGTTGCTGGGCCTGCTGCCCCTGATCCTGGCGTTCATGCTGCTGCAGCGGTTCTGGAAGGCCGGCCTGACCGCGGGGTCGGTGAAATGAGCGCAGGGCAGACCCCGCGCAGAAACGGAACCATGGAAAACATGACGACGACGCCGACCGCCCTGCTGGCCATGGCCCCGGCGACCGATGAGGCGCTCATCGGCGAGGCCGGGCGGGCAGAGATCGCCGAGCACGCACGACTGCTGACCGATACGCCGTTGACCGACTTCAGCACCCCGGAGGCCGAGGCGCTGCTCGGCGATGTCGAGGTCCTCATCACCGGGTGGGGGTGCCCTCCGGTGGGGGAGGCACAGCTCGCCGCGGCACCGAAGCTGCGCGCCATCATCCATACTGCCGGCTCGGTGCGCGGGCATGTGGGACCGGAGGTTTTCGCCCGCGGGATCGTGGTCTCCTCGGCGGCGGCGGCCAATGCCAAGCCTGTCATCGAATACACCCTGGCGATGATCCTTCTCGAGGGCAAGAAGGTGCTGCCTCGAGCCCAAGCCTACGCCCGGACCTGTCGCCAGCCGTCGCTGGGGGAGATCCCCCCGGGGTTGGGCAATCACGGGATCACGGTAGGGGTCCTCTCCGCCTCGCTCATCGGCCGGGGGGTGCTGGAGCGTCTTGCATGGCACGACATGGACCTGCTCGTGGCGGACCCTTACGTCGAGGCGGACGAAGCCGCATGTTGGGGCGCGGAGCTGGTCACCAATGAGGACCTCTTCGCACGCAGCGACATCGTCTCCCTGCACACCCCCTTGCTCGCGGCCACCCGCGGACTGGTCAGTGCGGAGCTGATCGCAGCCATGAAGCCTGGAGCCACGCTGATCAACACCGCTCGCGGTGCGGTGGTGGATCAGGACGCGCTGACCGAGGCCGCCGTGGCCGGACGTATTCGTGCGGTGCTCGATGTCACCGACCCCGAGACGCTTCCGCCGGAGCATCCCCTGTGGGGATGCGAGAACGTACTGATCACACCGCATCTTGCCGGTTCACAGGGCAACGAGCTGATCCGAATGCGCCGTTCCGCCCTGGCCGACCTGGCGCGCGCCGTCGCCGGCGAACCCCTCCTTCACCCTGTCCGTCACGAGACTCTGGAGCTGACCGCATGACCACCTCGACCACCCAGGACACCCTGCAGTACACGGGACTCACTCTGCCGGCGGAACACCGGACGCTGAGCCCGTACACAGGCTTCACACGCGAGCATTGGGAGGCCGCCGCAGACGGCATGGTGGCCAACGCGTGGCGCTGGGCCTCGCCGCGCGGAGGTCGTCTGGACCTGCCTGGCCGCAGTTCGCGCTCCGGCGTGCGCTCCGACGGGCTCGAGGGCTACGCCCGCACCTTCCTGGCTGCTGCGTTCCGGGTTGCCGGAGCCGGCGGCGCGGACCCGCACAACTGGGTGGACCGCTACGCCTCGGGCGTCGTGGCAGGCACCGAGAACGCGGGGGCCGACGACCCCGAGTCCTGGCCGATCATCCGCGACTTCGACGTGTTCGGCCAGCCCATGGTGGAGTCCGCCTCGGTGGCCATCGGCCTGCGGCTCACGAGGCCCTGGCTGTGGGATCAGCTCAACGAGATCCAGCAGGAGAAGATCGAGCACTGGCTGCGTGGTTCGCTCCGCTCCCTGCCTGCGCCGAACAACTGGTACCTCTTCCCCTACACGGTGGCCGGGTTCCTGGAATCGGTGGGACGAGGCGATGCGGAGACCGCCCGCATCCGGCGTCGTGGTCTCGACCTGCTGGAGAGCTGGTACCAGGGAGAGGGCTGGTACACCGACGGCGACCGCGGCGGCATCGACTATTACGTCGGCTGGGCCCTGCACCTCTACCCGGTGTTGGACGCGGTCATGTCCGCCCGTGAATCCGGTGCCGCCCCGGAACAGATCGCCGGCATCTACGGCGACCGGCTCAGCGAGCACCTGGAGACCTTCAGCCATTTCTTCGCGCCCAACGGGGCGCCGATCTATATGGGCCGGTCGATGACCTACCGGTTCGCGGCCGCCTCGGCGGTGGGGCTCGGAGCCGCGGCTGACGTCTCCCCGCTGACCCCGGGCGCCTCCCGGCGGATCATGTCCGGGACGCTGCGCTGCTTCCTGGACAAGGGGGCCCTCAACGAGCACGGGCTGCTGAGCCTGGGCTGGTTCGGCGAGCATGAGGCCAGCCTGCAGCCCTACTCGGGCCCGGCCTCACCGTATTGGGCCTCGAAGGCGTTCTCCGCCCTGTTGGCTCCGGCGGACCATCCGCTGTGGACGGCCACCGAGGAGCCGATGCCCACAGAGCTGGAGGACCACGTGGTGGCGGTGCCCAGCGCCGGCTTCCTGCTGCAGTCCACTGTGGCCGACGGTGTGGCCCGCATGCACAACCACGGCACCGATCCTCTGCGCGAGGAGTCCGGCGAGGCCGCCGCGGCCCCGGACCCTCTCTATGCCCGCTGGTCCTACTCCTCGCACACCGGCCCCACTGCCCGGCACAACCTGCCGGACAACGATCTCGCCGTCGTCTGGCGCGAGCGTCGCGGTTCTCGGGTCAGAGCCCGCAGCCTGGGTGCGGCGTCACACGGCGACTGGGGGTGGGCGGCCTCCTGGCACAAGCCGATCTTCGGCGGAGGAGCCTCCTCCGCGGTGCCGGGACTGCGCGTGGACAGCATCGTGGTGGCACGAGGAGCCTATGAGCTGCGTATCCATCAGGTCGCCGGCTGCCCGATCGGTGCCACGGTGGAGTCCACAGGCTGGGCCGTCGCCGGTCCTCAGCTCGAGGCGGACCTGCGTTCGGTGCTGCTGCCGCTGGCCGGATGGGAGCAGCTCGACGACGTGGCTGCTCCCACTGGCACCGCTCATGTCGCCTCGGCACGGGTGCCGCGGCTGCGAGCGGCCACGGAGCCGGATTCCTCACAGGTCTTCGTCGCACTGGCGGCCTTGACCCATGAGGACGGCGCCGTCTCCGACCCGGCGCAGATCATCCGTGGTCTGCGGATCACCGAGGACTCGGTCCTCTTCGGCTGGACGGGAGACACCCAGGACACGGTGGTGTCCCTGGATCCGGTGGCCGTGACCCGAAGCTCCGGGGGTGCGGCATGAGCTGGAGGTTCGCCTTCAGCACGCTGGGCTGCCCCGGAGCCTCCCTGGAGGATGTCTTGGGTCTGGCTGTCGAGAACGATGCCCAGGGGGTGGAGCTGCGTGTCCATGAGGAGGAGTTCCTCCATCTGGGTGTCTCCGAGCCGGAGGCGGCAGGTATCGGTGAGCAGGTCCGAGCCGCGGGCCTCGTCATCTCCGCGCTGGCCGGGTACGTGCAGGTCTGCCGCCCTGGCGAGGACGCGAGGGTGGTGGAGGAGCTGCGGGCAATGATCCGGCTGGCCGAGGTCACCGGGGCTGAGGCTGTCCGGGTGTTCCCCGGCGGCGAGGACGAGGCTGACGCGGGCGCGCAGGACCGGATCGCTGCGGTGCTTCCGCAGCTGCGCGCGGCAGGGGTCCGGCTGCTGGTGGAGACCCATGACAGCCACCCCACGGGGCGCCAGACCCTGCGGCTGGTGCAGGAGCTCAGGGAGCCCCAGCTGGCGGCCGTGCTGTGGGATGGCCTGCACCCCTGGCGCAGCGGAGAGGACCCGGAGGAGACCAGGGAGCTGCTCGGCGACCACCTCGCGTACTTCCAGGTCAAGGACGCCGTCTGGAGGGACGGGGCGTGGGTGCCGGTGGTTGTGGGCGAAGGGCAGGTTCCCGTTCAGCAGCAGGCGCGCCTGCTGCAGGATTTCACGGGCTGGGTGTCCCTGGAGTGGGAGCGTCGCTGGCACCCGCAGATCGCCCCGCTGGCTGAGGCGCTTCCTCCGGCCGCCTCCTGGTTCCGCCGGTGGAATCCCGCGTGAGGAGCCAGGAGGTCGCCGCCGCACCGTCAGCCACATGACGGTGGCGTCGTCGGCCGTGACATCCAGGCCGATCCGAGGGCCGTGGGCCGATACTGAGCGGGGTGAGCCTGCTCCGCACGCGTGTTCCCTCCGCCGGAACGTCTCCGAGGAGCAGCCCCTGCCGTCACGGCGGGGGCTGTTCTGCTTGCCCGGCGAATCTGCTTGCCCGGCGAGGGCCGTTTCCAGGCACGCTGACCGCGCCCCGCGTCGCCGGGCGTGGAATCGCTCTTTCCGCACTGTGAGCTGTTGCACAGTGTGAGGTCTCCGCTTATTGTGCCTCATGTCACAACAAAACATAAGACCGTGGCACCGCACCTTCCATCGCACCTGAAGGGAACTGCACCATGAGGCATGCTGCGCACAACCGATCCGGGGGGATCTGCCCGTGGAGGACCACCACAGCCCTGGCGATCACCGGGGCCCTGCTGCTGACCTCCTGCGGGGGAGCGGGAAGCGCTGAGGAGAACGGCGTCGAGGTGGACGAGGACCATGTCGGCCGTGGCGCCATGGAGGACTTCGGCGTCGGCGACACCTTCGTCGCCACCGAGCCCGTGGACATCTCCGTGCTCTACCGCAACAACCCCGATCATGGCCTCGATGAGGACTGGATGTTCTTCGAGCAGCTCGAGGAAGAGCACAACGTCTCCCTGAGCCTGGTCGATGCGCCGCTGAGCGACTTCGAGGAGCAGCGCTCCCTGCTCATCGGCGCCGGGGAGATGCCGGACTACGTCCCGGTGACCTATCCCGGCCAGGAGGTCCCCTATCTGGGCGGGGGCGCCGTGCTGCCGGTCAGCGACTACCTGGAGTATCTGCCGAACTTCACCGACAAGCTGGACCAGTGGGAGCTCTGGGATGAGTTCGACGCGCTGCGTCAGGAGGACGGCAAGGCCTACATGCTCCCGGGGCTCCGTGAGGACCCCTTCTACATCTTCAGCATGGTGGTCCGCGGAGACATCTGGGACGAGCTGGGGCTGGAGAACCCCGAGACCTGGGACGAGCTGGCCGACCAGCTGCGCGAGGTCAAGGACGCCTACCCGGATGTGACCCCGATGTCCGACCGGTGGGAGCTGCAGAGCACCCTGAACATCGCCTCGGCCAACTTCGACACCGTGGCAGGCTGGGGCTACGGGCAAGGTCTGTACTTCGACCATGAGAACGACGAGTTCATCTACGCCGGTGCCTCGGACGAGTACCGCGATCTCGTGGAGTTCTTCGCCGGTCTGGTGGAGGAAGGGCTCATGGATGCCGAGACCATGACCCAGGACGACCAGATGGCGGAGCAGAAGTTCTCCGCCGGGGACTCCTTCGTCATCGGAGGCAACGACGAGTCCACGACCATCTATCACCGTGGATTCGAGGAGCTCGGCACCGAAGGAGCCGAAGCTCGGCTCATCCCCATCCCTGGGGGCCGTGACGGGGACTTCGTGCACAGCGGGGCGCGGACCGACTCCGGGCTGATGATCTCCAACTCGGTCGCTGACGAGGACGACTTCCTGGCGCTGTTGCAGTTCATCGACTGGCTCTACTACTCGGACGACGGGCTCGAGTTCGCCACATGGGGAGTGGAGGGCGAGACCTACGAGCGTGATGAGGATGGCGCGATCACGTTGGGTGAGGACATCGACCTCAACAGCCTCCACCCTGATGCCGAGGAGCATCTGCTGCGCGACTACGGCTTCCACAACCAGCCGTTCATGCACGCCGCGGGCTCGCTGACGGAGTTCGTCCACTCGGGCCTGCGTCCGCATGTCATCGAGTGGCAGGAAAGCATGCAGCACAAGGAGGAGCGCCCGGTGACACCGGCGTACCCCTTCACCGATCTCGAGCTGGAGCAGTTGGGCCTGTGGTCCACCAGCCTGACGGATCACGTCCAGACGGCCACCGCTCAGTTCATCCTGGGGCAGCGCAGCGTCGACGACTGGGACGCCTATGTGGCAGAGCTGGAGAGCCTGAACATGCAGAGCCTGGTGGACATGGCCAACGAGGCCTATGAGCGGGCCCAGGAGCAGATCGAGGAACAGGCAGAGGAGCAGGGTGAGGAGCAGGGTGAGGACGATGCCTGAGATGCGACGCTGGAGGACACCGGTGGCCGCGCTGGGAGTGACCTCCCTGCTGCTGGCCGGCTGCGGTTCCGGAGCAGCCTCCGAGCTGGCCGAGATCGACGAGGAGGCCCAGGGAGTGGGCGCGATGGGGGACTACTCCGTCGGTGAGACCTTCGTCGCCGAGGAGCCGATCACCGTCTCGCTGCTGTATCGGGACCACCCCAACTACCCGCTGCAGGACGACTGGCTGATCCTGGAACATCTGGAGGAGGAGCATGGGGTCACCCTGGATCCTGTGGTGGCGCCGCTGAGCGACTTCGAGGATCGGCGCTCGGTGCTCATCGGTTCCGGGGAGATCCCCGACTATGTGCCCGTGATGTGGCCGGGGGATGAGATCCCCTACATCTCCGGAGGGGCGCTGCTGCCGGTGAGCGACTACCTGGAGTACATGCCGAACTTCACCGACAAGCTTGAGCGGTGGGACCTGCAGGAGGAGTTCGACAACCTGCGACAGGACGACGGAAGGGCCTACATCCTGCCGGGCATGCGGGAGGACCCGTTCCACAACTGGAGCGTGGCCATCCGGGATGACATCTGGCAGGACATGGGGTTCGGGGATCCCGAGACCTGGGACGAGTTCCAAGACCAGCTGGAGCAGATCCGTGCCGAGCATCCGGAGATGATCCCGTGGTCTGACCGGTGGGAGATGAACGCCACCCTCAACCTTGCCGGCCCCAACTTCAACACCACCGGTGGGTGGGGGCTGGGCAACGGCCTCTACTACGACGCCGAGGCTGATGAGTTGGTCTTCACCGGCGCCACTGACGAATACCGGGAGATGCTGGAGTACTTCGCGGGACTGACTCAGGACGGCCTGTTGGACTCCGAGTCGCTGACCCAGGACGACGACTCGGCCGTGCAGAAGTTCGCCTCCGGGCAGTCGGCGGCAGTCGCCTCCAACGAGGAGGAGCTGGAGACCCTGCGCACCGCCTTCGAGGAGATCGGTGAGGACGACGCGGAGGTGCGGATGATCCGGGTGCCTGCCGGTCCTGCAGGCGACAACGTGGCCAGCGGCGGTCGCTTCGACGTCGGGATGGTGATCGGAGCCCACACGGCCGAACGCGAGGACTTCATCGCCATGCTGCAGTTCCTCGACTGGCTCTACTACTCCGACGAGGGACTGGTCTTCGCCACCTGGGGTGTGGAGGGCGAGACCTATGAGATCGACGACGACGGTGAGCGGCAGCTGGCCGAGGACGTGGATATCAAGGGGTTCAACTCCGGTGCCGAGGAGCATCTCTCCATCGATCATGGCTTCTACAACGGCGTGTTCACGCACAATTTCGGGTCTGACACCGAGATCTTCCTGTCGCTGATGAGCGAGGAGATCGTCGAGCTGCAGGATCAGATGGCAGATAAGGAGGAGCTGCCCCTGCAGCCGAACATCCCGTTCGACGAGCTCGAGCTGGAACAGGCCGCGCTGTGGCAGAACTCCTTGACGGACCAGGTCCATCAGGCCACCGCCCAGTTCATCCTGGGCCAGCGGGACCTGGACGACTGGGACACCTACGTGGCGGAGCTCGAGGCGCGGAACATGAACGAGTACGTCGAGCTCGCCAACGAGGCATACCAGCGGGGTCAGGAGATGCTCGACGAGCTCGACGAGGCCGAGGGGCATGGGGAGGGCGAGTGATGACGACTATCCAGCCCGGTCCGGGCACCCTCCCGGGACGCGGCGGGGCGGAGGCCGCCGTCGTCGATGATCTGGTGTCGGAGCCCCGGCGTGGGTCGCGGCGGCGGAGTCTGTATGCCGGGACGAACAATACGAATACCTGGCGGTATGCGTTGAAGAAGGATTGGCGGCTTTATAGCTTGCTGGTCCTGCCTCTGGTGTTTCTGCTGATCTTTCGTTATCTGCCGATGGCGGGCAATGTCATCGCTTTCCGGCGGTTCCGTC